>JBBQJT010000055.1:0-23399 GCA_038326165.1 Chitinophagales bacterium
GTATTACAATTTGACACCAATGTAAAGTTGACGCAGTCGGAACTTTGGTAAATTCCCATTTCCAAGCCACCTCCCATTGGAATACAATTAAATACAGTAATATTTAGATTGAGATCTGTAGTCTGAGGAATAAAGCCAATATAATGGATCCCGTGTTGAAACATGGTGCAAAATCCGGGAGGCATTGTGCCCAATGTACCTTGGGCCGCGTAAGCAGTCAAACCATCAATATCACATAGGATACAAGCATCTGAACAAGCGGTTGATAAATCTGGTGGAACTCCACATATTTGTTGTGCTTTGGCAGTGTTGATTACCAATAAAATTGAAACAAGATATATAATCCTTGATAACACTTATCAAAAAATTGGAGTGAAATATTTACACAAAATACAACACAATATATAAAAAATATCTCAGATTAAAATATTAAAAAAAAGCAGGATACTTTTCATACTAGTAATATCAAAATTTGAATTTCAATCCTACCAAACAAAAAGCATCCTGCCTTACTGTTATTTTACTTTGTCTATCTTAACAGGTTAACGTCACCGCTAAAGATTTCTTTTTTACCAGTCAAATACTCAACCTCTAACCACCATACAAAAACTGCAGGGTCCATTGGTTTACCATGATGTAATCCATTCCAACCAACATTAGGATCATTTGGATCATAATTTTGAGCAGCGAACATCTTCTCACCCCAACGGTTAAATACCTGGAAGTTGCGTACTGTTTTAATACCTCCACTTCTGGCGTAAACTCTGAAAAGATCATTGTTGCCATTCAAGTCAAAAGGTGAGAATGCATTCGGAACATATACCTCAGGTTCTTTTACGATCACTGAAACTTTAGCACGAGCAGTACATCCGCTGATGTCAGTCACTTCAACATAGTAATCTGTACTTTCTAAAGTTTTCGTAAAGGTCACCAAAGAATCCGGGTGTGACAATCCTTCTCTGGAGAACCATTCCACCTTGCTTACGAACTTTTTAGGGATATTTACTTGAGCTTTTAGCTTATAGGTTTCTCCCATATACATTTCAACTCTAGGTTCCAAATTGATCTTAATATCAGTCTTAGTTGGGATCTCAAATTTTTCATCCACAATACAATCATAACCATCTTTGATTAAAACGGTATACAGACCAGGATTCAGATCATCAAACACGGTATTCCCGCTGAAGGATTGACCTCCGTTTATTGAATAAGTATAGGGAGGTACTCCACCTATTACATCAACTATTTGAGCTTTTCCAAAATCGCCAAAGCAGCTAGGTATTGTCAATGAAATTACACCAGCAGAAAGTGCATTGCTCGTGACAATTATTTCATCCGTATCTGTACAACCATTGCTGTTGTCCGAAACCAAAAGAATATAAGTACCAGGCTTTATGATTGCCGGTGCGTAAGTATCTGCACCTGTTACAATTTCACCATCGGTGGTAGTCCAGTTATAAGTAAGTGAACCGTTTCCTTTTGAATCACTTCCGTCCAGCAATACTGGCTTATCAAAACAACCAGCCTCTAAATCTCCACCAGCGTCAGCAACTGGTTTTTTCTTATCCTCACTAACGATGATATTCTCTGATTCGACACAACCATTTACAGAGTTCGAAATGGTGAATGTATATGTGCCAGCTAAGCTCACCAATGGAGAGGTGCCAGTTGCACCTGAAACGATGTTACCGTTGGCAGTTGTCCATTGATATGAGAAATTAGGACCAGCAGAAGAACTGGAAGCATTGATCAATACTGATGTTTTACTGCAAGTTAGTTTTTCTGGTTGTGCCAAGACAATTACAGGAAAATCTGCACTTAATGAAACAACTATATCATCAGATGAAGTACAACCGTTGTTGCCATTTGTGACAATTAGCGTATAAGTACCATCATCATCAATCAATGGATTCAGAGTGGTGCCACCTGAAACAATATTGCCATTTGAAGTTACCCATTGGTAGGTGAATTCTGGACCAACTGAGCTACCTGTGCCATTCAATATTGAAGTAGTCTGAGTACAAGTCAATTCAACATCTTGACCAGCTACCGCTACTGGCTTGGCTTTATCTTCATTTACAACGATACTTGCAATCTTAGTGCAACCATTGTTGTTGTTGGTAACCAAAACATTGTATGTACCAATTGAAGAAACATTTACAGTAAATCCTTGATTGGTTCCTGAAATGGTTCCATTGCTCGTATTCCAATTATAAATGATATTGCCGCCTGTGCTTGATCCTGTTGCATTAACTGGAACGCTTGCGGTTTTGCAAGTCAAAACTTGAGGTGCGGCAGCTGCGGCCAAAGGTGGAACGATATCTTCGTCCACTTGTACTGAGTCAACACTCACACATCCGTTTGTCGTATTTTGAACATTGATGGTGTACCATCCTGGCTGGTTGATCAAAGGAGCTAAGCCTGTTTTACCAGTTACTATAAATCCATTTTGAGTAGTCCAGTCATATTTAAAATTAGGTCCAACGCTGGTGCCAGTTCCTGACAAATTCAATTCGGTATCCTTGCAAGTCAAAGTCACAACTTGTCCCGCTTGAGCCAATGGATTAACTATATCTTGGTTAACTACTACCGAGAACGAATTGTCACATCCATTTCCGCCATTAACTACTGTCAATTGGTATGTTCCAGGCAGAGTTGCATTGATTAAATAAGTGTTGCTCGCAATTGGCACTCCATTAAGTGTCCAAGTAGTTGTAAAAGTAGGGCCTTGAGAAGATAAATTTCCGTCAAGCACTATATCTGTTACATTACAGTTTAATATTGGCGGCTGTGGAATAAAAACACTAGGGGTATTGATATCCGGATCAACAATTACATCTCCTACCTGACTACAACCATTATTGCTGTTCGTAACAGTCAAGTAGTAAATACCTGCATTACCAATAGTTGGAGTAAGCGTATTGGCACCGCTGATGATGTTCCCACCAATAGTAGTCCAAGCTGCGGTATAACCCGGTAACAATACAGTTCCAGATGCATCTAGCTGTAAACTTGTAATAGAACATGGGAATAATTGATCCTGACCAGCTAATACAACTGGCTTAGTAGTATCGGGAGCCACAATAGACGAAGCAAAGGTCACACAACCACCTGCATCTGTTATGGTTACAAAATACTCACCAAATGTTACTCCACTCAAATCTTTCGTATTGTCACCATTGCTCCATAGATACGCATAAGGAGGAGACCCTGCATTGACACTTAGGTTTATTTGTCCATCGTTCAGATTTTTACAATCGACATTTTCAACAGTAACTGCACTCGCATTGGGAGCGTCCGCTGCGGTCACAATGTAATTGGCTACTTTTGAGCAATTATAGAGATCACTAACCGTGACTGAATAAACACCAATTCCTAAATTTGGTTGATCTTTGGTTGGAGCCAATCCGTTGCTCCATTTATAAGTATAAGGTTCTACACCACCTGTAACATTCAAGGTAACTGAACCTCCAGTAGGATTTTTACAATTAACTACATTCACTACCACGGCATCTAGAACAACCGCTGGAGGATCTACCAAAGTGAAGGTTTTAGAGACAGAACATCCATTGTCGTCAGTCACTGTTACAGTGTATTTTCCAGGTCCCAACAAATCAAGGTAATTGATACCCTCGGCGCCCGTGCTCCAAACCACATAATATTCTTCATCTCCTCCAAAAGGATCGATTTCAATCTCCCCATCACTTTGACCTGCACAATTAGGATTCAAAGCAATTGAGAAAAGTTCAACCTTAACCTCATCAGCTAAAGCCTCACCATCTCCTAAACCAGGGCAACCGAACAATCCATAAACTTGCGTGATTGTATACGTTCCAGGAGTTTTACCTATTAACGTATAAGGGGTTATTGTAATGCCAGTGATCGGAGGTTGTGGAATATTATTGATTGAGTAAACCAATGTCCAAGGTCCGGGTCCTGTAAAATTGACTATAAATGGAATATTGCCTGTCTTACCAAAACATATTTTTCCATAACCCTCAATTGTTGCAGCTGGATTAGGTATAACTGTTACAGTAAGTGACTTGGTGGCTGTGTTACCGCACTCATCCGATACCGTAACTGTATAAATTGTTGTTGTGGATGTCACTACAAATACACTTGCATCTGTACCACCATTGTCCCACAAATAAGACAAATCACCTACACCGCCTGTGGCTGTTACACCAATATCTGCACCACCATCCGATTCGCAAATCGTAACATCTTTTACTTCCAAAACAATTGGTGGAGATTCTTTAATTAAAATTTCAATAAATGGATTCTCGCAGGAACACGGTGTTGACAATTTCAATCGAATCGTCTCGGTTCCTTCAGCAATTGCATCTTTTATTACACTAAATGGCAAATCTATACATTCTTCTCCTGCAGGTATGGTAATACTTGTAGGAAATGGCTGATAGTCAGCAACAGGAGTAGCAGTTGAAGAAGGGTCCGTGATAAAAGTAATAACCAAATCATCATCAAGATTGTCAGTATTCGATCTGCAAAAATGTACATAACCATCCTCACAACCTTCAAAAACCACGTTGGATCCTGAACTTGGCACGATAACTTCTCCATTGGCATTTCCACCAGCACTGAATGAGTTGGCTTCTAGAAATACTCCTGAATCAAATATGGCGTCACCTGCATCACCCACTGCCAATTTAATGTGGTATGTTGAGCACGGAATCACAGCAGACTCAGCAGTAAAAACGGTAGTAAAACCATCATATTCAACATCTGGACTACCTATGGGATTGTCAACATAAAATCCTGAGTAAGCCAAGGAACCCAATGGAGGTGAGCAGTTTGCAGAATTCCCAGCACTACCTGGCACTCCAGCGTTAACTGTATTGATCTTAACAGGTATAGTGGTACCTGGTATCAAGGCTATATTTTTATTAAATCCAATTCCTGCACCGTTGATAAAAAATCCAAATACATCATTGAAGCTGGAACAAGCATATTCTGGATATTCATCTGATCCAAAGACGTAATTAAATTGAACCAATGGAATTGTCGGCTTGAAATCAAACTCTATTCCACCAGCATCAAATATTAAAGAACCTTTACCGATACTGACCAAGTCAGGATCACTACCACCGCCAGCAGAATTTCCTGTACCTCCTGCATCATTTGGACCATTTGCGTTTGCAACATTACCAGATGCAATGATCACTCCTGCTTCAATTTGAATAGAAGAAGCACCTCCTTCAAATTCACCAATCTGAGTGCTGCCTCCTAATGAAGTTACATTGGTAACATCAAAACATCCACCACCGATGAATATATCCCTAATCAATGATGTGGCAGAAGTACCCGATGTCGCAATTACCGGACCTTCGGGCTGATTCAAAGTTTTTGAAATATCCGCCATGTTGGAAATTGCGGATACAGTTATGTAACATGAATACCTAGAGTCAAATCCTGCAACACACTGCACGTCTGTCATTATCTCAGCCATTGATGCATCAGCAAACAAAATAAATTTAGATTTCAAATTTAACACGGTATCAACAACACCGCATTTTAAATGAAATACTGCATCGCACTGATCATTTGGATCATCTTCATTGAAAACAATTTGATATTTCTCGCCAAGTGTAAGCTTTGGAATTTTGATTGTATTCATACCAACTGGCATCAATAATAATTGACGTTTTCTGTTGTTAACCAATTGAACAGTGTGATCATTTGGGTAACCAAGTGAGTTTTGGGCTTCAATTCTAGCTTCAGCAACGAATATTGCAAGAAGTAGCACGAAAGTAAACCGAGTAAAGAGTCTCATAGGCTTACATTTATTTTGTTAGTTTGAACCTTAAAGGTATTTAAAAAAAATTATTTAACAAAGACTAAATAAAAAATTATTTCGTCCACAATATATGTGACACCTTGAATTCTTTATTCGTTGTCTATCTTGTATAATAAATATCAATAAATGTTACCAAAAGCAAAATATCAAATTATCAATTGCCCAACTGAGATTTTCTTTGTTTAAAATAGCTGTAGCTGATCAGACCTGCGGCAACTACTGCTAGTCCTGCAATACTTTGCGAAAATTTTGCAAATACGGTATTGATAACAAATGCACCAGTGATACAAATAAATATCAGGGGTATTATTGGGTAAAATGGCACTTTGAAAGTTTCCTTGGGCACTCCATTTTTTTTTCTTAAAATTAAAACACTTACTCCTGCCAAACACATGAAAATTATGTCAATAAAAGTAGTGTATGTGATCAGGTTACTAAAAGTTCTCCATAAAACAATTAACAATACTGCCCAAATGGCTTGCGACCACATTGCAATATACGGCGTACCATATTTGGGGTGAATTTTGCTGAGCTTTTCATAAAAAACACCATCTTCGGCCATTGCATAATAAATTCGTGGAGCCGACATGGTATAAATCCCAATGGTTCCAAATACTGAAATCATTATCGCGATAGAAACCATTTTTCCACCACTTGAAATGACAGATTGCAGGGCATCTCCTGCCAATTTATCAGAAGCCATTATTTGTGGAATATCCAACAACATGAAATATGCCAAATTTGCCAAAAGATAAACCCCGGTCACAATCACTGTACCAATAATCATTGCCTTGGGTATTGATTTTTGTGGATTGATGGCTTCACCTGACAAATAACTCGCATGATGCCAGCCTCCAAATGACCACAATACACCTACCAGACCTGTCAAAAACATTTGTGGATGTGCCGTTGGATTGAAACTTGTAACAGGATGCAACACGCGTTCAAAATCTCCAAATACAAAAACGCCACATATTATGATGAATGCCAAGGCAAATAATTTCATACCGGTAAAAACTCCAGCAAAAGCCTGACTTACTTGTACGCCAAAGGTGTTCATTGCAGTTAAACCAATGATCAAAATTGAGGCAATAATGAGCTTCTCTGTTTCGGACACTGGGAACCAGAATCCTAAAAAATTTACAAACGCAAGACTGAGTGCAGCCAAGGCACCTGTGTTGATCACCAACAATGTGGCCCAACCATACAAAAAAGCTATTCGCAAGCCAAACGCTTCTCTCAAATATACATACACGCCACCTGCCGCAGGATATTTTGCTCCCAATTCACTGAGACTCAATGATCCTGTTAGTGCAATAAGTCCACCAATGCACCAAACAATCAAAGCCCAAAATGGACTTGGAACATTCATGACAACTTCAGATGGGGAAATGAAAATTCCGGAGCCAATACTTGAACCGACTGCAATAAGAGTCAATCCCGTCAAGGTCATTTTACGTTGCAACTTTCTTTCCATAATTTCGAATTATGGGCAACAAGGTACGTGAAGGATTTTATTTTTGTCCTATTGCTTCAGATCGTGTTCTGATTTTATTGATCAAATGCTTTCCAATTTGTCTGCCTTGTTTCAGTCCCGCATCACAGGCTTGCCTGTAATGTATTCCGCCAAAACATCTACTTACAGAAACTTCCTCTGCAGCTTTTCTAAATGTCTCCAGTGATCTGACACCATGCCCAAACTCCAGTTCAGTGCTATCAATCATTGAAAAATTTTCTCCAAAAAGCATTGTGCACACTTCAGTTACTGCACCAGAAATTACAGAATGGCCGGAAGTATGTTCTGGAAAAGGAGGTGTTTGCAAAAATGGCTTCCAATTGGGATCCATATAAGAGTTGATATATGTTTCAGGGCGAACAAGTTGATATTTATATTTATCAGTCCAGGATGTTATGAAGCCATCATAAAGCGCCAATGCAGACAATACATAAGCTTCTGAGGCACTAAATATATCTTTGTTGGATTTCTCACATGCCTGACGAACAATATTCAACCAATGACCACCCGGAGTCATTTTCTTTTTGTCATAGACGGCATGACCTTGATGCACAGTAACTACAGGATTGTCATCCCAAAACCTTGCAATTTCTGCTTTATTTGGATTTAGTCCAACACCAATGGCTCTGATTTCAGAAGCAGCATCATAAAATGAACTTTTTGAACCTACACTGAATGGCAATGGAGGATCTGCTGCAAATTGCGCATTTGAATCCAGTACCATAAGCCTCATTTTACTCCAATTAGGCTCCAATGCATCTAAGTAATCGGGCGGAGTGGGACGCCAAAAGCCTGGCTTATTGGTGGTTGTGTACTTAGGCATACTTCTAGTTTCGCTGTAGTTATCCTTATCTGCCCATTCGTTAATGGCTATAGCCATGTTTCTGCCAAAATTTACTGATCTTGACAAAACATCTTCCGAAAGACCAGTTTTCCTATATTCAACCATTAATGCAGAGTGCTTAGCTTCCAAGGAGGCCTTGCTAAAAACAAATTTGTTGCCCGCCATATACAGTGCTTCTACTGCTGCAATCGGATAGCAAATAGGTCCACGCAGGTCTGGAACAGGCAATAGTGGCATATCCTTGAGTTGACCATGCAAGGACATATACTCAGGTTTCATGTATCGCATTACTTCGTAACACGCAATAAGTGGATAAACGTAATTTCTGCTGGCTACAGGAGGATTGAATAAATCATCAATCAGAACATCCGTATAATCTCTAACAGCAATATGCAGCCATTTGGGATTTGTGGTCTCACTAGCTGCGTCTTTTATTGCTTCTGGTTTATTTTGTTTGCACGCATTTGACAGAGATGCAATAAAAATAAGTGACAGCAGAAGTTTGTAAAATTGAGAATAACTTTTGTTTTTCATTATTGAGAGGCTTACATTTACTTGAATATGAAATCATTTTACGTGAAATTTCAGCTTTGGTTGAACCAAAAACAACTTATTGTAATTTTCCTGCTTGCGTCATGCACTTTCGTCTCCGCACAGTCTCTCAATTTTCAGTTTATAAATCGTACCACATCAGTTCAAATTCCTTGTAATTTTGTACAACAATACATCATAGTAAGTTTGCGAATAAATGATCTAATTGATGCCAAATTCATTGTAGACACAGGAGCAGAACAGAGCCTTTTTACAAACGAACTCATTCCCTTTGCACTTGGCAAACAAGCTATCCGAAAATTAAAGGTATTTGGGAGTGACCGTTCCAAACCCATTGATGCTGCATTGTATTCAGGCATAAAATTAACAGTTGGCAACTTAATCATTGGGCCCTGCAATTTCATCGCATTGACTGACCAATATTTTCAATTTGAATCATTGATTGGAACTCAGGTTGATGGTATTATTGGCATGGATTTACTGGGAGCGTTTGGCTTAGAAATTAATTTCACGAAAAAAAAACTGAGCTTATTTCATCCCAACAAAAAAATAAATACAAGCAAATTTGAAAGTGTAGAGGTGAACAAATACCGTGGAAGAATATTTGTCCCCGTTCAAACAATAAGTTCAATTGGTCAATTGGATACCTTGAATATGTTGCTAGATACTGGTGCTGGAACCACCTTGATCATAAACGAAATCAATTATATGCCAAAGGAGGCGCAATTTCAACCCATTAATGGACATCT
Organism: Chitinophagales bacterium; assembly: GCA_038326165.1. Taxonomy (GTDB): domain Bacteria; phylum Bacteroidota; class Bacteroidia; order Chitinophagales; family Saprospiraceae; genus JAEUUM01. The sequence goes on from JBBQJT010000055.1 coordinate 9,477, forward strand.
AGGTATAGGACTAGGTGGATATTTAATAGGCAAATTAGGCATTTTGAATGGACTATCAGTTGGAAAGACGTACTTTTCGCAGGTGCCTATATCACTCAAAGCCAATTCCAACTATGACCGGGACAGTAGTATCTTCAAATACGATGGACTTATAGGCAATGTGCTGCTGAGTTATTTTGAAATTAGGATAAACCACAACGCAACGGATATATATTTAAAAGCCAAAAAGAAAGGAGCCCTAGTTATTCCAATTGACCGAAGCGGAATGATGGTGCTTGCTAGTGGCAAGGACCTGGATGAATTTACGATAGCTGAAGTGCTTGAAGGAAGTGGAGCCGATAAGGCTGGTATTAAACCCGGCGATAAAATCCTGCAATTGAATGGCATCCCACATTGGTTGTTGAACCTGAGGTCAATCAACAAGGCATTGTGCAACACTAAGAGACATAAAGTCGTTCTGAAGTTCAAAAGAAAAGATCTGGAAAAGAAGATTACAGTAAATTTAAATGAAATAATCCAAAGGAAAATTGATTAAGCTATTTCATGAAATAAAAAAAATACTTACCTTTGCGTCCGCTTATTTAAAAACCAAATATTAACATCATGTTTGCTATCGTATCTATTGCTGGTCAACAGTTTAAAGTCGGCGAAGGTCAAAAGATCTACGTCCACCAGCTGGATGCTAAAGAAGGTGACAAGGTTTCATTTGACCAAGTTCACCTAATTTCATCCGGCAGTGATGTAACATTGGGAAAACCTGTAGTAGCAGGTGCTCATGTTACCTCAACCGTTATTCGTCACTTGAAAGGCGATAAAGTTATCGTTTTCAAGAAAAAACGCAGAAAAGGCTATCGTGTCAAAAACGGACACCGTCAGTCATTTACTCAAATTGAAATCAATTCTATCACCCGGTAATTGACCCGGAAATTTTAAAAATTAAAATACCATGGCTCACAAGAAAGGTGCAGGTAGTTCAGATAACGGACGGGATAGTCAAAGTAAAAGACTTGGCGTAAAATTATTTGGTGGCCAGAAAGCCATCGCAGGAAACATACTGGTTAGACAGCGTGGAACTCGTTTTCATCCTGGAACTGGTGTTGGAATTGGTCGCGATCACACTTTATTCGCACTCATTGATGGTACTGTTACTTTCAACAAACGCAGACTTGGCAGAACATTTATTACTGTTGTACCAGCCCAGCCAGTTGAAGAAAGAGTAGCACCTATTGCCAAAGCTACCAAGGCTAAGGCTGCTCCAGCAGTTGCAAACGAAGAAGTAGCACCTGTAGAAGCCGCGGCTCCAGTTGAAAAGAAAGCAAAAGCTCCTAAAGCAGAACCAGATGGAAAGAAAGACAGTCTAAAGAAAATAGAGGGTGTAGGGCCAAAAATTGAGGAATTGTTGCACAATGCCGGTTTGCTTACATTTGCGGATGTTGCAAATTCTACAGTGGAGGCTATAAAAGCAATTTTAGATGAAGCTGGACCACGGTATGCTATTCATAACCCAACTACATGGCCACAACAAGCAAAATTAGCTGCTGATGGCAATTGGGATGAATTGAAAACACTTCAAGATGAATTAAACGGAGGAAAATAGTTCTCTTTATTTACTCCTTAAGAAATTCTGAAAGCAGGTCAATACTAAATTGACCTGCTTTTTTTTTTTAAATACTTTGAAAAGTGAAATCCGTTATTATATTTGTCTTGCGCTGCAAAACACAGCAAATTAAACAATAACCAACCAATCATTAAATGAAATTTAAATGAGAAACTTTACCTCCCATTTTTATGGGTTAAGAATTGAGAATTCTAACCCAAAGAGACAGACCAAAATAGTTGGCGTTCTACTGATCGCTTTGCTGAGTCTATTTTATAATCAAAGCAGCTTTGCACAATGCCTCAACAGCTCGCAATTTGGAACTGTAAACGCTCCTACTAACTCTACGCCGATCACAATTACAACCTGCGCTTTTGCGGGTGAGTACAGTACGGTGAATAACTGTGTTGCAGGTAATAGCTATACTTTCAACGCCACTGGAGGGTCCGGTAATTTTATAACTATCCGACAAGGCACATTCAATGGCGCCGTACTCGGATTTGGGAATGCTCCCCAGACCGTCGTCTGTACAGCTAATGGTCCATTATTTCTGCACTACAATACCGATGCACTTTGTGGTACAGACTTTACTTGTCACACCGGCACAGTAGCCTGCAATAACTGTTCAGTTGTTCCTCCGCCTCCCAATGACCTGTGTGCGGGAGCCCTTCCGATCACTTGTGGTACCGTTATAAATGGCAATACAACAACTGCAACAGTTGACGCCGTTCCAACATGTGTAACTAACTTAAATACCGCACCAGGATTGTGGTACAAACTTGATAATGCAGTAGGTGCTGTAACACTGAGCTTATGTGGTAGTGCCTTTGATACCAAAATAGGTGTCTTTTCAGGAACTTGTGCCAGCTTAGTCTGTGTAACAGGGAATGATGACTTCTGTGGTCTCCAATCACAGGTGAGCTTTACCGCGGTTTCTGGCACTTCTTATTTCGTTCTGGTAACTGGATTCAGCACCGGTGCTGGAGCCTTCACCTTAACGCCCACGTGCACACAACCACCTCCTGATCCATGCCAGGCACCAATTGATACCATCATCTGTGCTCAATCTAAAACTAGGACAAGCTCAGGAACTGGTGTCTGGAGCCCTAATTCTTGTGGCTTCTCTACACCGGGCAACGAGAAGGTTTATAGCTTTACACCTATTAGTACAGGGATGCACACTTTGCAAGTAACTGCAGCAACAGGTGGTTTTGTAGACTATTTCTGGAAAGCAGCATCAGCTGGTTGTGGGCCAGCAGGCTGGACTTGTATAAAAGATATTTCATCTCCTCAAAGTGTTACCTTTGGACCTCTGACAGCTGGGGTTATTTATTTTATATTATTTGACCCAGAAATAACGAGCACAGTAACTCAAACCTTCCTGATCAATTGTCCTCCTGCAACTCCGCCTAATGATATGTGTGCGAATGCTATTGCGGTTGCCTGCGGATCAACCGTCACAGGGAACACCAACACTGCAACTTTAGACGGTCCTGCAACATCTTGTTCTGGCGCTTCTGTAGCACCTGATGTTTGGTACACCATAACGGGTACAGGTACCGCAATCACTGTAAGTCTATGCGGATCAGCTTACGATACCAAATTAGAAATTTATACCGGAGCTTGTGGATCACTCATATGTTTTGCAGGCAACGATGATTTTTGTAGTCTCCAATCGCAGGTAACTTTTAATTCTGTTCTTGGAACTGTTTACCGTATTAGGGTACACGGGTTTGTAGGAGCTACTGGTGCATTCACAATGACAACTACTTGTGTTGCTGGTGCTTTAACATTGACATGCCCTCCTGCTACAACTGTATCATGTGCCAGTGCAGTTCCTCTTCCAAATCCAGCCTCAGCCACGGCTTCCTCACCTTGTTTTGGTGCCATTACAATAACCCATACTGGAGATGTGATATCAGCCCAAAGCTGTACAAATAGATATACCATTACCAGAACATATAGTGCTTCTGATCTTTGTGGAAATGTGGCCAATTGTACTCAAATCATAACAGTTAATGACATCCTTGCACCAAATATCACCTGTCCTGCACCAGTTACTGTATCATGTGCAGCATTGGTACCTCCGGTTAATTTGGGAAGTGTAATAGCATCAGACAATTGTACAGGAGCGGTGGTAATCACTTTTGTCAGTGATGCAATAACAGCTCAAACTTGTGCCAACAGATACACGCTAACAAGAACTTACAGAGCCACAGATATTTGTGGAAACAGTGCTACATGCGCACAGATCATTACTGTTAACGATCTGACCCCTCCAACAATTACTTGTCCTTTGCCAGTCACTGTTTCATGCGCTGCATTGATACCTCCACCAAATATTGGATCGGTTACGGCTTCTGACAATTGTATTGGAGTAGCGGTAGTTACATTTGTCAGTGACGCCATAAGTGGGCAAACATGTGCCAATAGGTACACCTTGACCAGAACCTACAGAGCTACAGATATTTGCGGAAATAGTGCCATATGCGCACAGATTATTACTGTGAATGATCAAACCCCACCAAGTTTGTCTTGCCCTGCCAACTTATCATTTGAATGTGCAACAGCTGTGCCAACTCCTAATCCAGCAACGGTTACTTCATCTGATAATTGCGTGGGTGCAACAACAAATTCATTTGTGAGCGATGTCATCACTAACCAGACCTGTGCCAATAAGTACACTTTAACAAGAACTTATCGCGCTACAGATGTATGTGGCAATTCAGCTACTTGTGCACAAACCATAACTGTGAATGATGTGACTCCTCCCATGCTAGTAGGTGTTCCGGCCAATATCACAATAGAATGTGACCAAACTGTACCAAATCCTCCAAACGTCACTGGAACAGACAATTGTACGGGAGCAGTAACTGTAACATTTAAGCAAACTTCAACAAAGAGCAATTTCACAAATCAGTGTAAAGCTTATTCATACACCATCACAAGAACTTGGACAGGAACAGATGTTTGCGGCAATCAAACCAACAGAACTCAAATCATTCAAGTAAGAGATACCAAGCCACCAGTTTGGCTTAGCACGCCTCCTGCTTTTATTACTGTACAATGCGATGAAGATGACGTAAACAATGAAGATCCAATTGCAGAAGATGCATGCGACGGAAACCCAAGTGTGCTGCTTAAAATAGAGTATTTAGGAATACCTGGGGGCTGTGCAAGCAGCTACAATGTAAGATATACATGGACAGCTGGTGACAAATGTGGCAACATCATTAAATTTGTTCAAATTATTACAGTTGTTGATACAGAAGCGCCAATCATCAAATGCCCTAATAATATAGTTGTAACATCTAATGTTCCGCTTCCAATAATATGGTCATTGCCAAGTGCAAGCGATTTCTGTGATGGACAAATTATTCCAGTCCAAAAGTCTGGACCTCCAAATGGAAGTATTTTCCAACCAGGAACAGTAACATTGATATCCTACTCGGCAACTGACCAATGTGGGAACGTAGTTACCTGTGCATTTACAGTAACCGTGTTGGATTCCAATCCAGGTAAATTGAACTTAATTGATAATACTGCAGTAGACAACCAAATCTTACAAAACGAGGATAATGACGCTGTGAGCGAAAATGGCATAACACTTTATCAAAATGAGCCAAATCCTTTTGCTACAAACACCTTCATTCGGTTTGACCTAGACAGAACACAAAATGCAATGCTTTGCATTTTTGATGTAAATGGCAGAATGGTGAAGTGCTTTGAAAATACTTTCAACATGGGTGAAAACAAAGTTGAAGTTACTCAAGGTGACCTTCCTTCGGCTGGTGTTTATTTCTATCAGTTAAAAACAGCTGAAAATAATAGTACCAAGAGAATGATTATGATTCGATAGAGTCATTCGGTTGACTAAATAATGAAAGCCCTTCAGAAACATTTCTGAGGGGCTTTCTTTTTGGGGTGTTACAACAAAAAAAAAGAGAAAGTTTGAACTTTCTCTTTTGGTCATCAACCTTATTATTTTAACCTTGGGGTGTACCTAATTTTGGAGGGATAAAAAATAAGCCGGCCCTGAGGGCCGACTTACTACACAAATTATAATCCCATGAACATATCCTATTAGTTGATCAAACATGATTCGCTGTGCGTTTATCTTATTTGATGATACAAATATTTAAAATTTCTAGGGGCAATTCAAATACAAAAAATAGGCGTTGTACAATTAATATTTATTCAATACTTCTTATTATGATTTATATTGAACTGAATAACAGTACTATATATATTACTTTCAAGTCTGTAAGATGAATAATTGTGAACCTTAATTCAGATATTTAAAGATAAAATAAGTCCAAAATTTATTTAATTGGCCTTAAAATGTGGATTATTGGGGATACTTGGATCATCCATAGTCTTCAAAAAATGAAGAATATCTTGCTTCTGACTCTCAGTTAGCTTCACGCTGACCAAGTTAGGATCCAAGTTTTGTACTTTCTTGATGTGCTCGGTATAATGCTCCATTACCTCTTCTAGGGTATTGAACCGCCCATCGTGCATATATGGGGCAGTAAATCCTATATTTCGAAGTGTAGGTGTCCTAAAACGGCCATTGTCAATGTAGTTATTTGTGACTGCGCCTCTACCTCTGTCCGGATAATCTGTTAAAACTCCGAAGCTGTCCAAACCATTGTTGGCGTATTGATTGTTTGTGAGCAAAAAACCATTGTGACAATGGCCACACTGCGCATCCGGAAGGCTTGGATCATTGCCTTTGTGATTAAAAAACATATCATATCCCCGCAATTCTTGATCTGTAGGAAATTCAGTTTGAGATAAAAACAAGGCGTCGTATCTCGAGTTGGCGGATACCAAACTTCTCTCATATTGTGCGAGTGCCTTGGCAGTCAATTCTTTTGTAATTTCAATTTTATTTGAAATACCAAATGCTTTCCTAAACAGTGGCCCATATTCACTTGAAGCAATCAACTTATTGACGGCTTCAGGCCAAGTATTGTGCATTTCAACAGGATTTTCTATCGGATCTAAAGCCTGTTCCTCCAAGGTCATGTCTCTCCCGTCCCAAAACAAACCATTGTAATGATAACCGACATTGATAAGACTCATCGACGAGCGCGTGCCTAGGGTGCCGTTTACACCCTTACTAAACACTTCGTTGTCGGTCATGCCAGCTGCTGCAAAGTGACATGAGCCACACGATATGGAGTTGTCTTTGGACAGAATTGGATCAAAAAAAAGCTTTTTACCCAAGGCAACACCGTCCAGAGTCATTGGATTGCCGGGAGGAGAGTACATTTCACCAAACCCTGCAGGCTTTACCATGGTGTAAGGAGCAGGTTGATAAACAATACCAGTCAGATCACAATTCTTGCAAACATCAACGACAGGATCAGGCTTACATCCAATAATACTGATTGACAACAAAAAAGAGTATGCGAGAGAAATTCTTATCATTGAATAGAGATGGCAGCATTTAAATTATTGGCAATTTTCTCTGAAAGCGGCTTGTCCTTGGGACTGTGGCTTGACGGTGTAGCAGGAATATTGATAAAATCACCATTGGCTGCCATTAGAGTTTTGAGATCTATCGTCATTTTGATTACCTGATCTTTACTGTCACCACCAACACTTATTGATTTGGTCATGAGCCTATACAAATCATCCGAACCTATATGATAAGCAAAAAATTGATCAAAATTACCATCTCCATCAGGGTCACATGTTCCTTCAACTTTCAAAAAGATGTAACTTTTCCAAGCTTCCCAATAGTAAAAAAAATCGCTTAAGGGAGACGTATTGGGGAATACACTTGGTTCTTTGGCGTTGTTTGCAGCGTCAAGACCAATTCCAAATACGAGCGAACTAAAGCTACCATTGGCATCAGGAAATTGGATATCAATTCCTTTTTGTGCCGATGCCAAAGTATTGTTTGTATCTGTGAATTTCAAGATATAAATACTGTCCTTGCTTTCTTTTGTAACGGAACCATTCAATTTTGGAGATTTCAACATGAAATCCATCCTATTGAACTTAATCTTGTAACCTTGAGGGTAATCGTAAGATTGCAAAATCACCGCGTCAAGCCCGTCGAACACTACGCGCGTGTTAAGGGTAACATTCCTTTCTGGAGTTGGATCAAGTTTCTTTTCTTTGGCACATTGAACAAAGAGTAATGAGGACAAGCCCAAATAAAAAAATAATTTCATGAAATTTATGTTAGTCTATTACAATAAACGCTCAAACCTGAATTGTGTTTTATTTAGGACATGACTTTATGTTAATGGCTTTGGAAAGTGCGCCATTAACTTTAGTGGAGATTTGCTCAGGAGTATCATTTTTTATGTCAACATCCTCAAAAAGCACCAATAAATCTAAATCCACATTCAAACAAGTATTTCTACCAATTGAGTATGGGATGACTACTTGTTTGGAAATAAGGGATCGTTCCCTCCATCGGAGAATTTGAGGTAGTGACCCTGTGACGGTGTCTTGTGTGTAACTTACACTCCAAGAAAAATAACCCACACCTGGCGTAAAAAGGCTGTCTGGTTGCACACCCAGGACACTTGAAGATGGCAAAGTATCTATATCAATCTCGTCCAATGAGGCTGGTAATCCAATTGTAAATTCAAGTGAAGTAAGCTCTGATTTTGCTTTGAAGCTTTCAAACTGAAAATTTGACGAACCGGGTCTGAGTAGAGCAAAATCATTTTTAATTTGCAACTGACTGCCGTCGGATAAAATAATATTTACCAAATCTTCTACTTCCAGTTGACCTCCTTGTATATCCTTGGCCTTAAAGTCACTAACGTATAAATTAAAACCTCTGAGATAAAAGAAATTCCCTTGGCCATCTTGAATAAATTGATTGGACGAATAGGGTTCGGTTCCGTAGTTATAATTGACTTGAAATGATAAAGCTGGATATACACAACAGCATGATTTGTCTGCCTGTGGATTAAAATTGGTAGCATAAATATCGAGACATCCTTCCACCTTTTCTTGACATGAAATAGCAGACAGCAAAATTAGCAGGAAGAGCAATCTGCTTAAACTCATGCTCTATTGTGCTTATCGGCGTGCATTGCAGCATAAATCTTTCGAACTATTTGTTTGACTTGGTGGCTGAATTCCTTGTCAAGGATCCAATTGTAATAACTCGGCTCTACTTTAAAGACATCAACTAATGGCTTCTCGATATATTTTCCAAAGTTAAAAACCACCTGACCTTGATCGTTGTATTTGAGTCGTTGGGTGGCATCAATAATATTGAGGTCATTGGTAAATTCATGCAGTTTGGCAATATCATTTGTCACCGGAGCAGGGACAAGATTCTCCTTTTCGTCAATAAAATCAGTTTCTTTGTAGTAATCCAACTGACTTTCCAATACACTGATTGTTGCCTCAACGTCCGCTTTGGCATCATGTGCATTCTCCAAAACATTTCCACAGTAAAATTTATAAGCTGCTCGTAGTGTACGAGGCTCCATTTTGTAGAAAAGGCGCTGCACATCAATGATTTTCCTATCTATAATGTCAAAATCGATATCTGCCCTTGAAAATTCTTCAATCAACATTGGTATATCAAATCGTACGCAATTGTATCCGCCTAAATCAGCGTTGCCAATGAAGTCATGAATTTGATCTGCAACTTCTAAAAAAATGGGCTTGTCAACAAGCATGGCAGGTGTAATACCGTGGATCCTCATGGACTCCTCACTGATAGGAATTGTTGGGTTGATCAACATTTCAAGATCCTGTCGGGTGCCATCAGGAAATAATTTGATGACAGCGATTTGAACGATCCGATCACGTAAAACGCTCAGTCCTGTTGTTTCCAAATCAAAAAAACAGATATCGTTGGTCAGTTCTAATTTCATGATAATTTATCTAACAATCCAGAATCTTTGGCTTGCTCTGAGTAAGTACGTAATTCAACAGGTTCCTTGGCTTTCTTTCTTAATTTTGTATTCAGAAATTCTACAAGCAAACTGAATGCGATGGCAAAGTATAGATAACCTTTGGGAACTGCACCAATCTCCTCACCCATAATTCGGGCATGGGACAAATGAGCACCCTCAGTAACCAACATAAACCCTATTAGTATCAAGAAAGCTAATCCCAACATTTGAACGGTAGGATGTTTGTTGACAAAACGCCCAACAGGACCAGCAAATAACATCATTATTATGATTGAAATCATAACTGCCGTCATCATGATAGCAACATCGGCGGTTAAACCAACCGCTGTAAGAACAGAATCAATCGAAAAGACCAAGTCTATTAAGCCAATCTGAATAATAACACCAATCATTCTTGTACTTGCTCTGCCGATCTTAGGATTTAAATCTTCCTCAGCACCTTCCAATTTGTGATGGATTTCTGCGGTACTCTTGTAAAGCAAAAACAAGCCTCCTAAAAACAAGATAATTGCTTGCCCTGTCACCCCAACATGAATCCATTGGTTATCTATTTCAAACAAAACGGCTTTAAGACTTATCAATACTGAAATCCCTAACAAGAGACAAAGCCTAAATAACAAGGCCAATGTCAATCCTATCAATCTTGCCTTAGGCTGTTCAGCCGCCGGCAATTTGTTTGCGGTAATGCTGATAAATATGATGTTATCGATTCCCAACACTATTTCAAGAAATGTTAAAGTGATGAGGGCCATCCATGTCTGGGCACTGCTGAAGTCAGGCATGGACAATAATAAAAAGTTGAACATATTAATCTGCTATTTTTCTATAAATCGTGTTACTATTGAAACGGAAGTAAGCTTTCCTTTTTCATTATAATTCTCTGACTTGATCATTCCCTTGCCTTTTGCCAACCACATTTTCGTGATTGATGTGGCTTGAAATATGGCTTTCACTTCAGATTTTTGACTGATTTCTATACAATCAAAAGTACCGGCAGTTGTTGTTATCGAAGTGTTCTGTCCTACTTTTCTTTCGGTAATTTTCATGACAATGCTCATAATGCGCATACCGTTCATAAATGACTCCATCTTAGCACTTGCATCAGGCAGTGACTGACCCGGAGTCAATGAATTTGGGTATGTCAGCTCATCACCGCTGAGCTTCATTTCGACATCAGGATTTCCTTGAACACCTGTAGCTGGAAAAAAGTCCTTGAGACTCATTTTAAGTACCTGACCGTCAAAATTATAAGTGGTGGTTCCTTTTGAAATCTCTTTATTCTTTTTCTTGTCGATGATTACAAAATCCAGTGTGAGCTCTGATGCTTTACGATCTACAATTTTGTAAGTAATCACTGTGGCATCTTTTCCTTTCTCGTCAGAGTTGGTAATATCCCACTCGGTACCGACTTTGGAGGGGAAGTAAGTATGCCAATCTTGGGCAGCCGCAAGATTTAAAAAACATATTTGAAGAAAAATAGCAAGCCAGTTTTTCATCATGTTTGTATTTAGTTATTAACAAAGGTAATAGAAGCCTTTAAAAGGATATCCAATTGAGGCAAAAATAATCCAACTAAACTCAGCTTGACTTATTGTTTAATCACAAGCTGCCGCAGTTTATTTGAACCGTCAGAGATTGTAACGTAATATGCTCCTGGACTCAGTGATTTTAAAATTTCCAATTCCCTCAAGCTTGAATTAACAATAAGCTCTTGATTGAATACTTTAACTCCTGTAACTGTAAATATCTCAAAATTCAACTTCCCAACATAGGAACTGGTCATAAACAATTGACCTGAACTTGGATTCGGGAACAATTTTAGATCTGAAAGCGCTATCTCGGTTGTGGAAAGCTCCAATACTGTGGTGAATTTTTTTGGATCTGTGTATAAAGAAGTATCTACTCCACAATTGCTTGATACTTGCCATTCATATTCAGTGACCTGAGTTAAACCAGTCAAAGCAACTGGAACAGTAACAATATCCTTTATGTAGGTCCATTCAGTACCTAATACTTTTTTATAGCGTAAATCATAAGAACTTGCACCGGCTTCAAATACCCAAGTCACTTTTACTTCCACGGCTCCAGGGCCAAGCTCCTCCAAGCCAGCAACTTGTTTACATTCACCTGGAGTTCTTATTTCTACACAATAGTCTTCAATTTCACCATATTTAATTCCCTCACAAGGCAATGGTTCAACACCGCTAGTCCCAACAAATTTGAGAATAACCCTGAGTCTGGTGATGCCTTCTATGGTATTCAAAGGCAAGGCAACTTTTGCTGATATTTCAGTAATGGTTGTTCCTGGATCCCAGATCAACTCCTCATTCGTGAAATCACCATCTTGATCCGCATCCAGCCATACTCTGATATAGTCTTGAAAAGAACTTCCGCTGTAGGTTGGTGTCACACTTAGAAATAGGGAATCCAAAGGGTTAATAATTATCCCTTTATTGTCAAAAAATGTATATGCACTTGCAGCGCTGTTGTTGCTTATATCTCCAATGGTTACAGAACCAATCCATTCTTCAGTTGGGTTTTCCGAAACCGCCTCACAATACGATTTATCCTTGCATGCGCCACAGCCTTTTGTAGTAAATTTATCAAAAGGCGTTACCAAAATAGTACCATTGGGACATGTGGTTGTAACACGGTATTGGTATTCCTGGCAAGGCAATAAATTTGTCAATAAAAGTGAATCTACTGATATACTTACGGTTGTAAATGGACCTGGTCCAACAGGTTTGTATTGTACTTTGTATTCTGATATACCATAGACATACTTCCAATCAATGAATACATTGGTATCCAATCGGACATTGGTAGTTATTTGAGATGGTGCCTCGCAACATCCAAGTGTAGAAAAAGAAATAATTGAAGAAAAACTGCTCACTGAATCAATGCAATCCGTTATCAATCGGACTTCATAAGTTTGACAACCAGTCAATCCTGAAAACTGGTATTCATTCTTTTTGCTTGGAGTGATCTCCTGCCAAGTAGATTCACCTTTCAACCTGAGATATATCAATGCATTCAATGTAGTATCCAATAACTTCCACGTTAACAAGGCAGTGGTATCATTTGTGACTATAGGTTTAATTGCTCCTGGAGGGGAACATGAACCGCAATTCTGCAGCATGAGCTCAATACTATTGAATGCGTTTGCACGTCCACCAGTCAGATATTTACCAGACATGGAGGCCTTCTTATCAACACCGTCAAGTAAATACTTTTTAATCAACAAAGCACCTTCAGAAGGATTACTCAGTGCGGTTGACATAAATCCAGAACAAGGTGCACTGTACAACAGACCGATAAGTCCAGCCGTCAAAGGTGAAGCAAAAGAAGTTCCCGTTGTAGATGTGTATCCTCCACCAGAAGCGGTTGTAAAGATGTTTATTCCAGGTGCGCCAAGGTCAACATTGATCAAGCCTATTCCTCCTCCAATGTCATCATTCCTGGAAGTTCTGCCTACGGATACCATGAAATCAGATGGACAAGCGGTAGGCATATCCCCAACAATGTCAATGTCAGCGTTACCATTAGTAGTTGCTCCACAGCTTAAAATACCATAATGCCCTAAGGTATCATAGTAAGAACACCACAAGGGATATTGATTGGGATCTGCATTGTCTATACCCCAGCTGGAGTTGGTAGCCACTACAAATGCCCCTTCTGCTCCATTGGTTTCGTTGTATCTTTTTCGAAGAGTAAGCGGATAATCGTAGGATTCAATGACATTGGCTTCGCTAAGACCACCATAAACTACAGTCATTATTTTTATATTCCAGTTCAAACCGGTTACTCCTAATGCGTTCCCCCCTACTGCTCCAATCATTCCATCTACATTTACACCATGACTCCCTACATTTACATTGTCATTCTCTGAGTTGATATTCCAGCCATAATAATCATCGACATAGCCATTGTTGTCATTGTCTATATTGTCATTTGGTATTTCGGCATAATTCCTCCATTGATTGGCAATTAAATCTGGGTGATTGAGATCCGTTCCATCATCAACTACACAAACAACTATTGTATCTCCAAAAGCGGTCAATCCACCTTTTGTAATATCCCAAGCAAGCTCAGCGTCAACATCAGCATCAACTAAGCCGTTATCCTGGCCATTGTTTATCCATTGCCATTGAGCATTCAATTGAGGATCATTGGGAATACTATCCCTATTGTGAGCAATGCGATTGTATTGAGCTACAACAACACCAGGATGCTCTTGAAAAGCTCTTAAGGCCATTGCCTCAGGCAATACTTCTGCATTAAAACTGATTAAATAAGCATTCAGGAATCTCGATATCTGCTTCTCAATGCGCACACTACCCAAGGAAGGATCGCGCAATTTTAAATCGTTGACAATTAGATTTACAGAACCAGAGGATGGAACCTGAATAATTAGTTGTCCTG
>JBBQJT010000056.1:0-22543 GCA_038326165.1 Chitinophagales bacterium
TGGTGGTTGAATTGTCATAAATAGCAGGCCCTGGACCATTGAACAAATTGATCGGGTCGCTGGTAATGGACACGATAGGCAAATTGCTTGGTTCTTTGATAAAAAAAGTAGCATTGGCAGTTCGGCTTGGCAAACGGCCACTGTTGACATTGATGGCGCGAATACCTATAGTTTGGTTCAGCATCATTCCTCCTACATACAGATCATCTGGTATCTTGGGTTCTCTGCCATCATTGGTTACATAGAGTTCCTCGCCTACCACAGACAATGCCAGCGGATTGTCATAAAATCCTGGCGTGCTCACATATACAGGCAGATCACTGTACCCACTATAACAGGTTCCAAGATTGATATTGTTGGGAGTAGGTTCATTGCTGTAACACCAGTTTTGACCATCAGGCAAACGCGAATAAACATCTCCCCTTTCCAACTCGGGAATGGTAATGATATCGGCCAGAGTAGCATCTGCATTAAAGAGCATAATGGTCTCCCCACCACTTAATTTAAAATTGGTATGCAGGTCAGCTTGAAATCCACTACTTGGAAAAAACCAATTTGGAGTTGGCTCAAAGTAGATATTGCTGTTGTTGATACCAAAGTGTAACCAAGTCCTGCCACTCAAGTCACTTGAACCAGCTGATATATTGTGAATTTCAACTGCAAGTACATTCTCACCCTGAACCAATAGTGATGCAAGAAAAGCAGGATCCAATAGAAAATCTGTGGGGTTGCCTCCATTGTAGAATTCCGCTTCATGTTCAATATTGGCAAGTGTAGTATTTGTCTGGCCATCGGGCACACCTGCCCGAGCTATCTCTACTCCGTTGAGGTATGCTACAAATCCGTCATCATAATCCATACTGAGCTCGCCTGCAATAATTGCTGACACATCACTTACTTCAAATGTTCTTCGGTAATAAGCTGTAATTGTGCCAGAAGCTAATTGGGTATTGTCGTCATTGTCACCATAGCCAAATCCTCCTGTTCCAAATGGCCAGCCTGCAATAATTGAAGATGTGGTCCAGTCAGCAGGAGGCGGATTGGTACCATCATCAAATTGCCAAAGATCATCTTCCTTGGTGGCAGTTTCCCAGTGATCAACATTCTTGATAATTGTTGAACGATCCTTGCCGGATGCAAAAACCACGATCCGTTCACCACCATTTAAAGTCAAATTGGGAAATGTCCATGTGTTGCCTCCATCAGTCACTTTCATGCCATCCAATGATATTGTAATAGTATTGGCATTTAATAGTTCGAACCAATCGGGACTATCGCCATCTTCATCCAATAGATACCCCGGGTTGGTACTGGCGACTTCGTTTATTTTTAATTGAGCTTGGAGAGTCCAAACAAAACCAAATATCAGACAAAACATAAACATGGACTTCTTAGCAGGACGGGAAAGTTTCATAAAGCTGTTTTTATCGAAAAGGATTTCCAAAGCTAACAAATATACCTTTAGTCTTCCAAGTTCTGAGCCTACTAATTTGAGAGCTTATCAATAAAAATGCTTTTCCTGCCAAACAGAAATCCATGATGGTCAATGTTATAGCTGATCATTGTCACAATAACAACAAAGAAAATAAAATAAAATATCTAATTTGGAAAAATAAATATGTGGCAAGCTAAAAAATCTGATATCCTAACTATTTCAACCTATCGGTTACAAAAAACAATAATTCGCGCAGAGATTTTGCGGCTTCATTGGCTTCAAATTGATCCAAAATGTTCAAAGCTTCCTCCCGATATGCAAACATTTTGCTCGTAGCGTAGTCCATGCCACCTGATGATTTTACAAATGAAATCACTTCATTAATTTCTGCGCGCGAAGCTCGTTCCTTGGCAACCAACTTCAGCATTCTCCTTTTCATTCCTGAATCACAATTGGATAATGCGTAGATCAGTGGCAAGGTCATCTTTTTTTCTTTGATGTCAATGCCAAGTGGCTTACCGATAAAATCCTCACCAAAGTCAAACAGATCGTCTTTGATCTGAAATGCCATACCAGCCGCAAGCCCAAATTCCTTAATTCGCGCTATCTGTTCCACGCTTGCACCTGCGGAACAGGCACCTGCTGCACAAGCTGCTCCTATCAAAGAGGCTGTTTTTTTACGGATAACTTCATAGTAAACTGATTCTTCAATGTCGAGTCGACGGGCTTTCTCAATTTGCAATAATTCCCCTTCGCTCATTTCTTTCACCGCTTCCGACATGATTCTGAGGAGTTCGAATTGGTTGTTTTCAATGGCCAACAGCAATCCTTTTGACAACAAATAGTCGCCGACCAACACTGCTATTTTATTTTTCCACAATGCATTGATACTAAAAAAACCTCGGCGCAAGAAGGCATCATCTACCACATCATCATGCACAAGTGTAGCCGTGTGAAGCATTTCAATCAGTGAGGCTCCATGATAACTTGCTTCAGTGGTCTTCCCAACCAGTTGAGCACTCAAAAACACAAACATAGGGCGTATTTGTTTGCCTTTGCGCTTTACGATGTAATAGGTTATCTTGTCCAACAATGGGACCTGGCTGCGCATGGCTTCCCGAAAATGTTTTTCGAAATGCTCAAGTTCTTTCTTAACCAGACTTTGTAAAGTATCTAAATTCACTACTGCCTTTTGAATGAAAAGTGGTGCAAGTTATGGAATTAACAAGAAAAAGGCGGCATGGTTGTCAGGAAACTCAATCAACTGGCTCCTTGAAAGTCAATTAGCTGAGATAGTTTTTATATCATTCATGAAATGTTTCTACTTTTGCATCAAAGCACAGCGCATTGTTGAATATTTTTAGGACGAACCAATTATTGGTTAACTTGGTATTTCTGGTTTACTTATTTGTATTCCGGTTCAAGGCTATGTATTTTGAACAGAAGCACAGGTTCAGCAGTCACTTGAGTTTTTTGGATTTTCCAAGCAGCTCATGGCTTGCTCAAAATCAAGTATCCGCTCAACTCATTGATATTTTACTCATATTTATTGGTGCAGTATTGGTCAACAACATGTGCAATCGCTTGAGAATCATGCGGGATCAAAACCTCTTTCCAGGTTTAATTTGGGTTTTCCTTCACAATTTATATCCTTCCATTGCTTGTCATTCTCCAATTATCATTTCCAACTTACTCGTTTTGATTGCAATTTGGACGCTGCTCTCCCAATACAAAAAAGCGTACAGTAGGGTTCCCTTGCTTCGGATTGGATTTTTAATGGGATTGTCAATGTTGTTTTGGCTTCCTTCGGCATTGATAATTATTACCGTTTTAATAGGCAAAAGAGTATTGATGAATCCCAAATGGGAAGATTATGCGTCGTTTTTATTTGGTATTTTGTCACCGCTCATTTTGATGTTTACCTATTTGTTTGCAATTGGGGAGGAACTGACTTTGTTGGCATATCTTCAATCTTGGGCTATCTATCAGCCTGTCATACAGATCTTTCCGTGGCCCAAGGCTTTAAGTTGGGGCACAGCACTGGTATTCAGCACTTTGCCTTTGATTTTCTATAATTTGTTGCACAACAAAGTCAACATCCAGATCGACAAATACCTTGAAGTATTATATTGGGTTTTGTTGATATCAGGTATTTCACTTTTCTTGATTCCTTCCTGGCAAGGCGTCTATTTCACGATAGTCATTTTCCCACTTGCAATATTTGGAGGAATGTTATTTCACAATATGTCAAAATCAGCAGCAGAATTGGTACATTTGCTGCTTATAGCTCATGTGCTTTTTTGGCAATATGGGCCTTTAGCTTTAACATAAAATTCAGTATTTCATGAAATGTGCAGTGATAATATTTCCAGGATCCAATTGTGATGATGACATCGTTCATGTGTTGCAGGATGTTATGGGCTTGGAAGTAAACAAAGTTTGGCATAAAGAGACGCAGCTCCAGGATATGGATTCCCAATCAGATGCAGTTTTTCTACCAGGGGGTTTCAGTTATGGAGACTACCTCCGCTGCGGTGCATTGGCAGGGTTGTCACCCATCATGAAAGCTGTTAAAGCCTTTGCAAACTCAGGTGGCAAGGTAATAGGTATATGCAATGGGTTCCAGATTTTGTGCGAGGCAGGTCTGCTGCCCGGTGTATTGTTGCGCAATGAACAGCAAAAGTTCATCTGCAAGAATATTTATATCAAAGTGGAGACTACAAATTCTGAATTTACCTGTGCAGCTGAACTTGGGCAAGTGCTTAAGATCCCAATAGCACATGCCGAAGGAAGATTCCATACTTCAAATGAGGAACTCGATCAAATGGAAGCGAATGATCAGATTCTACTCCGCTATTGCGATGAAAATGGAGCGCTTACACCTGAATCAAATATAAATGGTTCTACCAGAGCAATTGCTGGAATTTGCAATGCTGGGAGGAATGTGTTTGGAATGATGCCCCACCCGGAGAGAGCCTCTGAGGAGATATTGGGAAATACTGATGGCAGAATTTTATTCCAATCTTTATTGAAAAACACCTTAACTCCTGATTAAGTATATGTCATAAATTAATGTTAATCATTCCGAATGGCTTGATTTTCGCTAAGTTAAAGTGACATATTTGGGTACTCTTAATTAAAATTAATTTCATGAAATTCATTCTTCCCATTTTGATGCTGTTTACTATTTCTATTGCAGCACAATCGGATAAAATAGTAAAATGGACGGCAACCGCCACCAAAGTTAAAGACAACAGCTACAAATTAGAACTGCGGGCTAAGATTCAGGAGGGTTATTATGTGTATTCTCAATTTCTTGAAAATGACAACGGGCCAGTAAGAACAGGGTTCAGTATTGAACAAACTGATCTTGATGTTCAAAAAATCACTGAAAAGGGCAAAAAGAAAGAAGGATTTGATGATATCTTTGGCATGAACCTCATCAAATACAGTGATGAAATGGTGATCACCCAAATGATAAGCAGTAAGAAGCCATTGATTACATTATCTGGCTTTATTGATTTCATGACATGCAACAATGAGCTATGCTATCCGCCGGCTTCAGTCTATTACACTGCCGACATCAAATAAACACGACGTTCTGATGATCAAAAACATTCTACTTTTTCTGACAATATCATTAGTTGCCAGCCCTGTTTACTCGCAAATATTGGACCCTGTCAAATGGACTTTTGAATCCAAAAAAACCGGATCTGATACCTATACCTTGACTTTTACTGCTAAGATTCAGGAGGAATGGACCATCTATAGCCAATTTCTGGAAAGTCAGGATGGGCCAACGGCTACTTTGTTTGAATTTGATAAAGGGAAACACTACCAATTGATGGGTAAGGCTGAAGAGAATCCATTGAACCGTAAGAAAATATTCGATGAGGTTTTTGAAATGAACGTGGTTAAATTTTACAAAAAAGCAATTTTTACTCAGAAACTCAGGATTTTGGATGACAGCAAGCCCGTTACAGGTTTGGTGAATTTCATGACCTGCAATAAAGAAATGTGCCTGCCTCCAAAGGATGTAGAATTTTCATTTCAGTTAAAATCAGATGTTGCAGCAATTATTCCAATAGAGACAAGCGTTGCAAATGCGACGGATGCCACCTCAAAAATTGACACGGCGACAACGATAGCAGGCAATATGGAGTCAAAAGCTCCAGCTACAGTAAAATTGGCAGATTGCAGTGCGCACAAATTGGAAGGAAATGTATTGGATCAGCAAATATCTAGTATCGTTGCCAGCTATGCCAATCCAATTGGTGACTGTGGAGTTGAGGACGTGACAAGAGATTTGGGTTTGTTTTGGACTTTCCTATTCGGATTTCTGGGTGGATTGATTGCATTATTGACGCCATGTGTATTTCCGATGATTCCTTTGACTGTGAGCTTCTTCACAAAGGGCAGCAAAGACCGCAAATCTGGAATCAAAAACGGCTTGATATACGGTGCAAGTATCGTCATCATTTATGTCGCTATAGGCTTGATCATCACTGCACTTTTTGGAGCGACAGCCCTCAACGCCCTATCGACCAACTGGATAGCCAACACCTTGTTTTTTCTGATATTCTTGTTCTTCGCATTTTCCTTCTTCGGTTATTATGAAATCACTTTACCGAGTTGGATTTCCAATAAAAGTGACGCTATGGCAGACCAAGGCGGATTGATTGGAACCTTCTTTATGGCATTTACATTGGCAATAGTTTCATTTTCATGTACTGGACCCATCATTGGATCAGCCTTGGTGGAGTCAGCTGATAATGTCATGGGACCATTTATAGTTATGTTGGGATTTTCCATCGCGCTGGCATTGCCTTTTGGCTTGTTTGCAGCATTTCCTGCGTGGTTGAACTCCTTGCCAAAGTCGGGAAGCTGGATGACAACTGTCAAGGTGGTTTTAGGGTTTTTGGAGCTTGCTTTGGCATTCAAATTCCTATCGGTTGCGGATATGACTTCGCACTGGGGTATTTTGAAATACGAAACATTTATGGCCATTTGGGTAATCTTGTTTGCAGGTATGGCCTTGTATTTGTTCGGATTTATCAGATTCCCACATGACAATCCCAATGAAAAGATAGGACCAAAAAGAAAAGTATTTGGAGGCCTGATTGTTGTTTGGACGTTGTATTTGATATCAGGATTCTTCTTCAATGCTACCACCAATAGTTACGATTCCAAGTTGCTCTTAAGTGGCTTGGCGCCACCAGCACATTATAATATATTTTTAAAAGAAGGAACGGTAGATCCCAAGATCAAATCGCGTTATCCTTCTTTCACCAAAACTGCCAACAACCTAGATTGCTTCAAAGATTATTGTGAAGGAATGAGCTATGCCAAGGAAGTTGGTAAGCCTGTGCTGCTGGATTTTACGGGTTATGGTTGTGTAAATTGCCGCAAAACCGAAGAACACATCTGGGTGGCCGAAAAAGTCCGTAAATTGATATCGGAAAAGTATGTTCTAATTTCACTTTACGTTGATGACAAAAGAAAGCTGGATGAAATTCTCTACTCCAAGAGCAGAAAGGAAAAGCTACGCGATGTTGGGGACGTTTATGCAGACCTGCAGATTGTCAATTTCAAGCAAAACACCCAACCACTTTATGTCTTGTTAAGTCCAGATGAGCAAGTGATGAGCAAACCACGCGGATACAAAGAAGGCGTAGACGCTTATGCTGAGTATCTGGAGTGCGGGCTGAATGTATTTTTAGAGAAGAAGTGATCAATGAATTACAATAATTTTGATGGTATAAAATAAATTGTTGGACAGTTTGATTTGTCCAAAATAAACACCATTAGGCAAAGTACTGGCATCAATTGGTATATTGTTATCGCTTCCGTCCCCTAATCCATTGGTTGATTGCATCAGTTCACCTGAAGTGGTGTGTATATTCAACTCCCATTTTCCGTTGTTCATAGTTGGCAACTCTATTCGTGCTTGATCTTGAACAGGATTAGGCATAACCAAAGGAACATCACTTTTTTCCCACACATTCAGTACACTTGTTAATTGGTCAATAATAACCTCCTCTGAAGTACATCCGTTGTTGAAGCAGCCATCAGCATCTAATTTTAACACCCATCCACTTAAGCGGTTGATTGGATCAAATACCTCTATAGTGCCTACAAATACAAAATTTCCTTCAGAATCCTCAATTCCCAAGTAAATGTATTGACCAAAATTATAAAAACCTCCATATCGTTCCTGAACTATTCGTTTCCATAAAACATTCCCGTCTTTATCTCTTCGCATAATCATGGAATAAGCCTTTGTTTCCGGTGACTGCCGGTATGAAAAAACGTTAAGTAAATCCCCATTACTACAATTTATGCTAAATTTATGAGCTACATAGGTGCCAATTTCATACCACATTGTATCTTTCCAAACAATATTAAAAGCAGAATCCAGACCCATGACTACTGTTGGTTGACTGTCATAAATAGGAAATGCTTTGTATTTGTCAGAAGGTTCACCGACTAAATAATAACCACCGGGTCTTTTGTGTAAGGCTGGCGCGTAATCGGTGTATGACCAATAATCCCGCGCTAAATATTGATAATGCTTGATGTAATTAAAATCCCTATCATACAGCATAATGTAAGTCCAAAATGAATCCAGATTGGTTGGCGTAAGCCGCTTGCCTCCCACTATTACCAAGGCATAGGTGCTGTCATCTGCTTGTACAAAACCGAATGGTCCATTTAATCTCCATTCGGTATGGGGCAAAACGGATTTATTACCCAAAAATTCAAAATTGGAACTCAACTTTACAAAAGCCAATCCGACAGACTTGCCATTCTTTTGTTGAATACAAAGTTGAATCAATTCATTATTAGTATTTATCAATTCCTGATTAGGGCCCCAAAATGCTAAAGAGTCTTGATGAATAATCTTAAATTCATTGTAAGTACCATCAAGGCTTGACTTTAGAACAATTTGCTGATTTTGTGTAGCATCAGCATTTGTGCCCCTACCCCAAAAAAATATGGTGTCCTTAATAAGCAATAGCTCACCCTTTGTTGTGGTAGTAAAGCCCGTTTGATAAGGTGGAACATCCCGAAAATACTGATTTTTCCACAATATATTGCAATCTAAATCCAGTTTGAGCAGACCAGACTGAATGGTATAACCATCCACCGAATCAATAATTGTAGCTACAAAAACATAATAAGACTTATCATGCTCATGAATTCGCCACCCAGTATTGTTGTTTTTACTTCCATCCAAGTGAAACTTCAATGAATATTGTCCACTCAGGTTTGAACTGGCCCAAAACAGAAACAGTAATGTAAATAATAAGCGGTTCATTGTTTTACAAATTTAAAAATTTGCAAGTCATCTCCTTGCTGCAATCTTAAAATGTATATACCATCATTTAAGTTAGAAACATTGATTTCATCACCAATTGGTGTTGCGTTAGCTTGTACCAATCTGCCCATTTGATCATAAATACTTGCTTGTACCTCCAATTGAGAGGACAAACAACCTGCAATGTTTATGGTTGATGTGGCGGGATTCGGAAACAAACAACTCACTAATTTTTCGGTAGATTTTATATGCATCGACTCAGCATCTGATTCTCTTAGGTTGTTGTTGTTGCATTCAGGTGTCAAGCCAAAATAATACAGCAACCCTAAAGCAACCGTTCCACCAGTTGTGTTCCTAGTTGCAGCTGAACACAAATACTCTTTCTGTACTTGATTCGGCACAAAATTAGGATTCGAAAGTCGCTGTATGTTTAGGCCTTGGACCAATTGAAAAGTATCTGTACTTTCGTAGGCGAAATGAACATTGGGCAAAAGACTTTGAGCAGATGATAAATTTCCATCTAATAAATAAAAACCAAATTGTTTTTGTTTGATGTAGGCACTTGTGTCCAGTTGAGCTAAATTAGCAGCTAGAGATATTGTTCCATTCAAAATATATTGTCTGGCAATATTGTCAAATATCTGAAAAGAGTTAGACTTGGCTATTTGATAATTTGTTTTTGCAATACTATTGACTGGATTCAACTGCCAAACCAGTTTGAGACTGTCTCTTATATTTCTGGCTTGTATAAATTGATTGGGGTTGTTGAACTGGGGAGGTGCAAGTAATGAGCAATATTCTTCATTATAATTCTGAGTAATGACTTTATTTACTTGAGTATTTGGCTCCATGCAAGGCAAATAACCCGTTTGCTGTGATGTCAAAACATAATATCCTAAACTTGGATTTCCAAAATTAAACCAAGACTTAGGAGTGGATGTAAAGCAATTTCCTGCGGCATTGTCGGAATTTCCTTGATCAGGCAAATTTGTAGATGAACTATAAATGTCAACATTGGTGCTTGCTGTGAACTGATTGTGCAAAATTTGCAATCCACCTGCATCGCCCACCAACCAAAGTGGTCTATGGTTATTCAAATAGTCATTACAACTTACTTCATTAGCAGATTCACCTGTTTGTGTAAGATTGGTGCCAAATATTTGGGTTCCTTCTATTCTATTCTTTATAATTCTTACTTTTGAAGATCCCACTATTAAAGGCGCATGATTTCTATTGATACCTGCCAAATGACAAAATCGCATTATAAAGCCTTCAGTATTCAGTGAAAATCCAGTTAAAGCATCCGCTCGTATGTGGCTTTTGTTATCAAAAAAATGAATATTGTTGTTTTCTTCACCTTCAATTGTAATTGAGGACACCCCTGAATGTGTTGATATACTTCTTATGGCTTCAGTGTTATATGAGAATTCAGTATCTCCACCCTTGATCCAAGCAGAGGCATTAAAAGACTCAAACGCAGTTTTAATTCCTTCGAATCTACAATTTGTAATTTCTATTTCTTGAGTTTCATGTATCACCAGACCTTTGTTTTCTCCAATATAAGGTTCTGGCAAGCTGGCCTTGAATTCACAATTGTTGAAGTAGGATTTGTTGTCATAATTTCTATTGTATCTTGCAATAAAAGCACTTCTACCATTGTTCCTAAACAAAGAATTATCACACTTTATCAACCCTCCATTTTTTGCAGAATGGTATTTGATTGGTATTGTATTTGGGATTTGCCATTGATTTTGAAATACCAATGGTTCAGAGGCGTTTAGACCAAAATAGCTGTATTCGAGGATGCTATTATTTTTCATGGTTATTGTGCCATTAGTTGAACTGCTCAATGTACCTATGACTGGATCAACTTGAATTTGATCACTGTATCCTTCTACAAAAATGCCATTCCATGGTTCATTACAAGCCCTTGTAAGAGTTGCATTGTCTATAATCAAATGTCCGCCTCTTTCAACACGGATTCCACTGCTAACAGCAAAGTAAAATGTTTTGTCCTTGAGTATCAAGGTAGCACCAGCGGTTACTACAATAGTACCGTATATGGTCTGATACTTCAATTCTCCATTACCTGTAAATTGTGTATTGAAACTATTGCCTAAAATGATCTTATCATTAGGTGTATCAAATATTGGAATACCAGTTTCAAAGGCCTCGGCCGCATTTCTAATGCGTACAGTTTGCCCATAGGTAAAAGTTTCAATACAATCTGCGTCGGAATTGGACATATAATTCCTTGGATCGGGTGTGTATAGAAACCCATCAGGATCATTTGGAATAACACCAGATTGACCAGGTCCAATTCTATATTCTACTAAATCACAATCGTCGTTTAATATGCCAAAAGCACCAATATTGAAACTGGGAGCTGTATCGCACACTTGATCTCCCCTTGCACATAAGGTTTCAACATTTAATTTGGTTGAAATTAGTGGAGTAGGGACACCTGGTGGAAGAAAATCAAACTCAGCATGGGTATGCAAGAGATTAAAAATGTGGCCCATTTCATGACAAATAATATTGGAGTTTACAAAATAGCTTCCAATATTAAATTCATCATCATCTCCAATCCATAATGCAGGAAATCTATCATCATCAGGCAAAGTTGCTGTTCCACCTATTCCCCCATCTGACGTTCCCCCTAGTATAGCTGGATTCAGTGGAAATAGGTATATGTTAATTACATTCGGCAATCTATTAACATTAAAAATACTATTTCGTATCCATGTTTTATCGGTGTTAGCGAAAATATCCGAATTAATAACATCAGGTTCACATATTTCAACAAAATTTATTAGAGAAGGACTATAACATTCTGTCAGCCTATCTCTGATTCCTTGAACTTCAGCGAGCGTGGCACCACCTGTTCCGTCCGATTTGTTTATCACATGAATTTGAATTAAAAAAGTATAAGACTGGTTGTTGACATTTACTGGTTCAATAATATTTTCATAATCATCGGGATTCATTAACGTTCCACATTCAAATTGGGCCTTCACTTCTAAATTGTATAAAATAAAAATAAGGCTCAAAATAATAGCCCTAGCTGAGGAGCTGAGGAGCTGAGGATTTTCATCTAAGTTAGTATTTATTTATACAAATATAAATATTTATACCAACTAAACAAGTTTTTTTAACATTTATTTTTTTGCACAACATAAAAATGGCGTTGTACTTAAATAGTATAACGCCATTTGAATTTCATAATGACAAATCGTTCACATCTTCACCAAGCTCTTGGTTGTTGATGCTCTTTTGGAATTAATACGAATATAGTAATTCGCTGCCGGAAGATCATCTACTCGGAAGCTGATTTTATGCTCACCTTTTGTAAATCTTTGATCAGATAATAATCTTATTTCATGACCTATCGAGTTGAATAAACTCACTCTCACATTTTCGTCCTCTGTATTGAAAACCAAATGAGCTGTAGTTGTGCATGGATTAGGGAACAAATTGGCAGCAAGCACATCAACTTTTGGATCAAATGTACTGGTAGCGTTGCAGATCTGAAGCAAAGGCAAATGTTGCCATCCATCAAACAATATCTGCGACACATCCGCCTCTGGCATTTCAAACCAGTCATTCAACAGAGTTCCATAGATTGACCTAAAATCAACCTCCATAGCAACACCAGCTTGTGGATCAGGAGTGTCCGGGATGTCAGCATTGTTACCTATTATACCAGGATTAACACATGAACCAAACAGGAACAAAGGAGCTGCATTACCGTGGTCGGTTCCACCACTGTCGTTGCTTTTAATTTGTCTTCCAAACTCAGAGAAAGTCATTCCTATTACTCGCTTTTCAAGTCCTTGAGCCAAAAGATCAGCCTGAAATGCTGCCACTGCATCCGAAACTTGTTGCAACAAATCTGCATGTACTCCAGTAGCAGTATTATTCGCATTGACTTGGTCAGCATGGGTATCAAAACCTCCAAGGGAAGTAATGTAAACTTTTGTTTTGAGGCCTCCTGATATCAATTTTGCAGCAACTTTTAACTGGTCTGCAAGTTTATTGTTGGCAGGATAAGTAGCAACATTGGCTCCGGCATCATTGGCTGTAGTCATCGCAGCTGCATAAGCATTGGTTTGCGTCAGCGCATTGCGCAAAAAAGCCACTTCCATGCCATAGCAAGTACTCGGATCCTCAACTCCTGCCTGTCCTTCATTAAGCTGTGACAAGGTACTTGGATCTAAAAGTGCAGTTGAAAAATTTGCGCCTACACCCTGACAAGTTTCACTAACCAAGGCTCCTAAAGTTATCGCAAATGGATCAGGGTTTTCAGTATTTGGGTAACCTGTTGGATAATTAGGGTACTTAGAACCAAAATATCTGCCCAACCAGCCGGAAGTTAATATTTCATCAGCATTCGAAGCTGACGTCCAAATATCTGTGGAACGAAAATGTGATCGGTTCTGGTCAGGATAACCAACATTTTGAACAACAGTCAACAAACCATCGTCATTCATGTCTTTCATTGCAGACATACTGGAATGAAATCCAGTCAAATCATTCAATTTGAGAATGGAAGATTCGGGTAATATCAAATTGCTTCTGAGATTTGCCAATTTATCATATTGATCCAATGGGAATAAGGTATTCAATCCATCGTTTCCTCCATTTAATTGTACCAACACCAATACCCTGTCAGATTCCTCTGAAACTGAATCGAACAACTTAGATTTGCTGAAAGCAGTAACAGGCATACCATTTAAGAAAGCGGGCAAAGCAACTGCTGCAGTTGTAGCCTTTACGAAATATCTTCTTTTCATCATCTAAAATTTTGATCAGGTGATTATTGTAATTGGAATTCTGATTGGTCTACCATGACATACAGTAGCCCTCTTACACCATTTTCAGCAAGCGTCTTTTTAGGTATATCATTCGGAAAATTAATGTAATCTGTCCAAACTTGTGTCCAAACAAAATCAGGTAAACCACCTAATATCGAATTTTTAAAGAAGTCTTTTTGAACTTGCGCTATCGGTCGTGGGTAAAAAAACTTTACCAAGTCATCGATCAATAAATTTATGTCACTTGGATCATCAAATTGTTTGACAAAATTCAATGCATCAACAATGATTTTTGTTCCTTGAATGGTGATACCTATAGTTGTTAGGCCTTCTAGCAAACGAATCCTAATAGGCAAAGTCACCGAATTAATCCAAATTTGATAATAACTTGGCTTTTGGTAATAGGGTGTCCATCCACTAACACTTGGCGCACCTAAATAGAATTGCTGCAAAGCAACGCTTGTATTGAAAATGTTTCTCCAAGCTGAATATTGTTTATTCAAGTTACTTGCATCAGGCATTACGATTGAAAACATCTTAATCATGCTGGTAGCATAATCAATCGGAGGCTTAATCATACACCCTCCTATTTCATCATTGAAAAAGTGCTCACTATTCAATAGGGCTCTGACTGCTGGTACAATATCGTAATTGCTCTGTAATAACTTGTCTGCCATTGGTTGAATAACATTGGCTTCAATTTCTGCATCAATTACATAATATACAAAGTATCGATAAAGTTTACGACTAATGAAACGAGCAACTTCTGGCTGTTGAAAGATAATATCTATAAGTGTTTTGTACTCATTTACTCCACCATCTGTAATTTGAGTGCTGTTGAACTTGGGGGACAAAGTTTTGGTTGTGGTGTCATGGTTACCTGAATTGAAAACAGATTTGATTACGCCGGAAGGACTTCCTTCTATTGTTTGCGCCTTCCAACCTGTCAACACCTTTGCCATCTGCAAAATATCATCCTCTGTGTAATTCGTATAATCACCCGGTGCGATCAATGGACCTTTACCTATTGTAAATAATTCCAAAAGTTCACGTGCATAATTCTCGTTGGGAGCTTTCTTGGTATTCTCGTTGCCATTGAGGAATCTCAACATCGCATGGTCAATAGTCACCAATTTGGTGAACTCTCTAAAATTGCCCAATGCATTTTCACGGTACAATTTGATGTTCGCATACTGAGCACGGGGATCATTGATATCTGAGGTTACATAATGATTGTACCAAAACAAAGTCATCTTTTCAGTCACACTCACCCCTTCGCTGAAGATATTACTCATCAACCAGCCTGAAAGTGAATTGCGGCGATAACCGTCAACACCTTGGCTATAAGCCGCATTGATCCAAGATTGTCCAACTGCACAAGCAGGGTCAGCAGTATAATTTGGATTCAACGGTGGCAAAGGTGAGGAAGTAGGTGTGAATAGCTTGGTAATGGTCACATTTAAGCCATCAGCTACGGATTGCTTAATTTGAGCGTGATTAGGACCAAACATCGCCCTGCTGAGCAAATGTTTTGCTTTTTCATAATTCCAAACTCCGGAATATGGACTCAGTCCACTTCCACCTCCCAAGGCTTTTTGTTCAATATTAAAGCTCTGGGCAGAAGTTTTGGTTTTTGGCGTGAAGGCACTTAATAAGGATCTCCTGTTCATAACAACTTGATTTTAATGCAGGTGATTGGTATAATTTCATCAAATATAAGCCTTTGACAAATACTATTGCAATAGGTTTAATTATTTGTTAAAGTTTTTATCACTCAATCCCAATCGAGTGTTTCAACTGAGTTAGTGCCCAGCAAATTCATAATAGTTTGAATATAAAATCACTTTTATTTTGCAAGCAAAATCTTATCAATACCGTCAGCCAAATCCCTATCTTTTTGGGTTATGGTATTTCCTGCGTCATGTGTGGTGAGTTCAATTTGGACTTTGTTGTAAGTGTTGCACCAAGTGGGGTGGTGGTCCACTTTTTCAACCAATTGAGCAACTTGATTCATAAAATCCCAAGCTTCTGTAAAATCATGAAATTTGAACGATTGTACCAGCTTACCATCTTTTTCTTTCCACATAATTGTTTATTATTTTAAGTTATTCTTAAATTCCATTTTCATGAAATTTCAATATAATCCAAATCCTTATCAAAGGTCTCTTCTACTCCCCAAGTGCACACAAACGCCAAACCCAAGGCGATTACACCAATTACAGTTGCGGCATAAACGATTGAATTATTTCCGGCCAAATACTTGAATCCTAAGGTCATTGGAATGACACTTCCTCTTATAAAATTAGGGGCTGTAGTGGTAACTGTCGATCTTATATTGGTACCAAATTGCTCAGATGCCATAGTAACAAAGAGCGCCCAATAACCTGTTGACAATCCCAACAGAAAGATTAAAAAATAATAGCCGTCCGTACTGTATCCTCGACCATATAGGAAAAGCAAGGTGACGAGCGTCGAAAATAGTATATAACCCATCACTACCTTCCTTCGGTTTTTAAACCATTGACTCAACACTCCACTCAACAAATCACCCAATGACAATCCAATATACACCCACATAACACTATTGCTGACCAGAATTTCGCCCTTAACATCAGAATAGCTTCCAAATCGATTGGAAAGCGCTACGAGTATTCCGATGACATACCAAATGGGCAATCCAATCAATACGGTCTTGATGAACTTAGTAAATAAGTCGAACCTCGAAAACAACATCAGGAAATTTCCTCTTGAAACACCAGATATTTTAACTTCTTTGAACATACCTGACTCAAATGTTCCAGCTCGTAAAGCCAGTAATCCGAGCCCCAAACAACCTCCAATAATATAGGTTCCTTGCCACCCGAATACATTGCCTACCAAGCTTGCAGTGACTGCGCCTAAGGCACCCAAGGTAACAATAATCATGGTGCCAATACCGCGCTGCGTGCGATGCATGGTCTCCGCGACTAAGGTTATTCCTGCACCCAATTCGCCTGCAAGCCCTACGCCTGCTATGAACCTACAGATAGCGTATGAGTTAACATCCGTTACAAATGCATTGGCAATATTGGCCACACTGTAAAGTAAAATAGATCCAAACAATACGGTGATTCGACCCTTTTTGTCTCCCCAGATTCCCCACAATAAACCTCCCAAAAGCATACCGATCATCTGATAATTAAACAAGCTGATTTCGTACTGTTTGAATAGTTCGCCAGTGTAGCCTAAGGACTCCAGTGATTCTTTCTTTACGACGTTGAATAAGATCAAATCATAGATGTCAACAAAGTATCCAAGCGCAGCAACAATAATGAGACGCCATGTATTTCGACTAATTTTTGGTGGTTGTTCATTCATGATGGCATGAAACTAATACCTTTGCCTTTAAGTTTTAAAACTTTTGATCATGAAATTTCTAATTGCTTTAATATTTTCCCTTTTGGTCATTGCGAACATCAGCTCACAAACTACCACAAACAAAGCTGACATTAAGGAACTTTACAAGATGATGAGTGGCAAATTCAATAGTAAGGCACAATCCGAAAGAGACAGTGATTATTACCATATCAGCCTAATCATGACTCCAATATGGAAAGAAAAGAAAGGTGAATATTGGTTGTATGTGGAACAAGCTGTTGCTAGCTTGATGGACAAGCCCTACAGACAGCGTATCTATCAATTGGTTCAAATTGATGATCAACATATTGAAAGCAGGGTTTATACACTCAAAAATCCTGAAAAAACTATTGGTGAATGGAAGAAGAAAAAGAAAGCTGGTCGGACGCTCACACTATCCGACATCGAGCTTAAAGATGGTTGCGCTATCCTACTTTCCAAAATCGACCACAAGCAATACGCCGGAGAGACTGGCAAAAATGGCTGTCCAAGCAACTTACGCGGTGCCAATTATGCCACTTCCAAAGTCAAAATATTTCCTAAACTTCTTGAGAGCTGGGACCAAGGATTTGACACAAAAGATGCACAAGTTTGGGGGGCAACCAAGGGGCCATACCAGTTCATAAAGACTGGAAAATAACTCAATTGTTGCGTCGCATCGGTCTGTTATCAAGCTTGCGATTTCTTACTGCTTCGACCAATCTTTTCTTGAAATCTATTTCTGCTTGATACAATAAGGCAATCTTTCTTATGGAGATTACGTCTTTCATTCGAGCATAATATTTCTTTTCAAGTTGCAACTGACGGTCTTGTGAGGAGAATCTCTCTGTTATGAATTGTTCAGCTTCCTTTTCGGTCATATCCTGCAGACTTTTCTCAGGTTTGCCATCTTGTTTGATTTTTCTTTCATCAGCTTTGAACTCATTGTAAACTGGCCAAAATCTTTGTGCTTCTTCTGTGCTCAGGTTCAACTTTTCGGTGATGAAAGCTATGCGCATGGATTCGATGCGGTCCCTGCCTTTTTCCTTCATACTGCCTCGGTCAATTTGGGCAGTAAGTTGTACCGCCATGACAAAAAAAGCCGTGAGAAACAGGTATTGGATAATATATTTCATGTTTGTTAAATTCAAAATTGGGTTTAAAGAATATCTTCTATTTCTATTGATTCAAAAGCTTCATCTATCAGTTCATCATTGTTGATTGGGACCAAATCTTGCATGATGCTTTCCATTTCAACCTCAGTCAATGTGCCGCCTACTATGGCTTCAACATCGTACTGATCTATGTGTTGTGTTACTTCTGCAAAGGCGTCTTCTTGTGATATTGCAATTGCGGCAATTGGCAAATTGGAGTTTTGTGTTCTAAAATAAATCACCGAAACGGTTATGAGTATCGCAATACTCGCCATTGCAAATGCCAATTTAGGAGCAAATAATGGCAACCACCAAGCATTTGGTTTTGTTCGAACAACTTGCGCAGGCTCGATGTCCATTTTAAGAATCAGCCGATCCGCAAAGCCTTCAAAATACATAACCGGAATCGAATCCTGCAATGGTCGGTCCATTTCAGATAAAGTGGAATCCAGTTCAATCAACTCGTCTCTTATTTCCTTCTTCATGTTATTCTTTCGTTTTAACTATCTTGAAACTTCATTCTTACAAAACTGCAATGCGCACATTTTTGGCTCATTTGAATCGCTTTTGCAACCGTGTTCATTTCATGTCAAGTCTTGTCGTTTTATTATAGCTTCAATTTTTTTTACTGCATGGTGGTATGAAGCTTTTAGGGCTCCTACCGAGGTTTCTAATACTTTCGAAATGTCTTCATAAGGCATTTCATCATAGTATCTCATGTGAAATACCAATTTTTGTTTTTCGGGTAGTGTACTCATCGCATATTTCAACAATTTTTCAAGATCCACTGAGCTTAAGTTCCCGTCCTGACTCCCTGTTTCCAAGACTGAGCTCAACGGCTCCAAATCGTCCGTCATCCTTCGTTTTTGACCTTGCAAATGGGTCAGGGCCTCGTTGGTTGCGATTCTGTATAACCAAGTGTACAAGCCTGATTTGGCTTCAAAGCCTTGAATATTCCTAAATACCTTAATGAATACATTTTGCAGTACGTCATCAGAATCTTCGTGAACTTTAACTATCTGCAAGACGTGGTAATACAGTCGTTCCTGGTATTTTTTTATCAGCAGCCTAAAGCCAGCATTCACTTGCTGTGGATTGCACATCATGGTGACAATCGTCATATCCTCCTCAGCAGGTGTCAACGGCATTGATTGGTTACTAATTTGATGGTAAGACTATTTCATGAAGCATAGGTTTAAAGCAGCAATAAAAAATTTCACGTTTGAATCACTGAAACGACATCGCTGACTTTCTCTAGTTCGAGGATAAATAGACCTTCATCATTGTTATGGTACATTGGTGTAAACTTTACATCTCTTTCCATTTCGTTTAATACATACGAATTTCGGCTGCGCACTTGTTGGTTGAAAGTTTCGTCGTAACCCTTTACATCGATCAAAATTTCAGCGTGCAATTCTTCAAATTCTTCAGGAGTGAAGCCATAAAGGGGACTGTCTTCATTGTACACGTGCACAAGTGTCCAGTTAAGTGGAAAGAGCGCTACGCTATCCCGCTCTAGGGCCAAGTTATGATATTCCCGTTTTTCGACGCCATCAATCACACGTAACCAGGTCAGAATCAGAGCAACTTTTATATCACTCAAGGTCGTGTCACGTGTACTTACCATCCGAAACATAACCGCTTTACCGTTATTGTAAGGTGCAAGGATCAGTTGACGGCTGTATCTGATAAAAGAAGTGGGTTTGGCTAATCTCGCAAATAAAAAACCGGTAATAATGGCAAAGGTCATCAAGCCTAAAAATGAAATGAAGGAAGAAACAACATTGGCAAAGAAGGTATTGGGACTCATGGCGCCATACCCAACGGTAGTAAATGTCTGGATGCAGAAGAAATAGTATTGGATAAAACGATCAAGGAATTCCATTTCAGGTACACCTCTGATTTGATTGTTGCCCATCACGGCAAATAGCAGCGCAAATAAGACATTCAAAAAGAAATAGAATCCGAGTACAATATACCAGAATTTTGCCCAACCCATTTCGATCAATTCCAAGTAAAGATGGTGGCCTGAGCTACCAATTCGCCTTACGTTGAATTGACCATTGTCCTTGATCAGACGAGAAGCACTGCCACCGCCTTTATTTCCAAAGCCTATATCTTGCTGTTGATTTGCCTTTGCCATTGAATGATATTTGAACGATAAATATACTACAAACAACTCTACAGCAAATAGGATATCTTTTATTTCATGAAATGAAAGATATAGCCTTTTGAGTTTATGAAAACACGTAATACTTCAAATTTACTTCAGAATTTTTTGGTAGCGCGCTGGATTGTTCAATAACTCAACCGCTGATTTGATCTCAGCATCATTGTCCAAACGTACCATGATCCTGCCTTTCTCATAAAAATAACGAGAGGCAATCTCGGATGAAATCCAGCTTAGAATGCGTTCTTTATTGGCCAAAAGCGTTTTGGACTTTTCCAGTTCAATTTGAGCCCTCAGGGCAGCCACGTTGTTTTGGAGTAGATTGTCAATCTTTTCCTTTTTAGCTTCTGCCACCATTTGATTCAGCAAGTCCTCACTTTTAATGGAGAAGCTAAATTTTTGGTCTTTGCAATACTGTTGAAATTGATCAAAATCTGTAAACTTGAATCCTTCAATGTTAGTTATTGGCGGGTTGTTGAGCGTATATTTAGTAGCAAAGTCAAAAACCATAAAATTGGCATCCAATGCCTTTAATAGGTTAAGATTGTCACTCACTTCAATTTCCACATCAGGTTTGACGCCACCACCATCCATGACTTTACGGCCATTTTTGGTCTTAAAAACCTGACGCAGGGAATCTGGAATATGAACAGGCTCGCCATTCTTGTAGGAGATGGCCTGAATGCATCTGCCACTTGGAGTATAATATTTGGCGGTTGTCAATTTGATACGAGAGTTGTAACCTGTTTCACGATGATTCTGAACCAAACCCTTACCATAACTTAATTGCCCCATGATAACAGCCCTATCCAAATCCTGAAGTGTACCTGATACAATTTCAGATGCAGATGCACTTCCTCTGTCAATCAGGATGACGAGCGGAATTTTTTCATCGAATGAATTGCCTGTAGTTCTGTATGTTTTGTCCCAGTCCTTCACTTTGCCGCGTGTCGAAACTACTTCGGTTCCTTTGGGAATAAAAATATTACAGATATTTACCGCTTCGTCCAACAATCCGCCACCATTGCCACGCAGATCGAGAATCATACCTTTCATAGCAGGATTGATTTTCTTCAAATCATTGTATGCAGCAGCAATGTTGCTGGATGCTCCACGTGTGAAGGTAGTGAGGGCTACATAGCCAATTTCGGGAGTGATTAATTCGAAGTGTGGTACATTTTTGGATTCGACTTCACCTCTCGTTACCTTCACTATTTCTTCCTTGCCATTCGGTCTTTTGACTTTCAGGATGACTTCAGTTCCGGCAAAACCTTGCATAATTTCGTTCAGTTCTTCCTCCGTTCGCTTGACAGCAGTTTTGCCATCAACTTCAAGAATCACATCGCCCGATTTTAGTCCCGCTTTGTCAGCAGGGCTATCTTGCATAGGAGCAATGATTACGATAAAGTCACCTTTTTTCTTGAAATTAACGCCAATACCGTTGTACTTCCCCTCCGAAATGAAACGAAATCCCTCTATTTGAGCCTCCGATACATAATTGGTGTAAGGATCCATTGAATTCATAATTGCATCGATACCAGTGCGCATCACCTTACCGGGGTCCAATTCATCTACGTAATAGGTATTGAGTTCCCGGTATATATTGGCAAATATTTCAATGTTTTTAGTGATTTCAAAGTAATTGCCTTCATTGACCGCTTTGCCAGCTGCCATGAGCAGGGTTGCAGTAATTATGAGCCCCAGAGTATATTTCGTTATTCTTTTCATAATAGTCATGACAAATTGAATTGCAAATTTACTGTCTTATTTACAAGCGTGAAGTACTAAACGACGAGTGTGCACATTTTGTTGGTGAAAGTAAGGTTAAAGCTCAATTCAGTATTAGCGGATTTTGCCATTTTTGTGAATCCAGATTTTCTAGATGAATTGTTTATTCGTGGATACGTTTATTGGTTTATGGGTTTATGGTTTATGGGTTTATATTTAATTGTTTATTCGTTTATTGGTTTATTGGTTTATTGGTTTATGGTTTATTGGTTTATGGTTTATTGGTTTATTGGTTTATTGGTTTATGGTTTATGGTTTATTGGTTTATTGGTTTATGGTTTATTGGTTTATTGGTTTATTGGTTTATGGTTTATGGTTTATGGTTTATTGGTTTATGGTTTATGGTTTATTGGTTTATGGTTTATTGGTTTATGGTTTATTGGTTTATGGTTTATTGGTTTATGGTTTATGGTTTATGGTTTATGTTTTATGGTTTATTGTTTATGGTTTATGGTTTATTGTTTTTTTTTTATGGTTTATTGTTTATGT
>JBBQJT010000057.1:0-21168 GCA_038326165.1 Chitinophagales bacterium
CACCAATAATAGCTTAAACAATAGCTGGGAAACCTATGAATCATTAGGACCTTACAATGGATTTGCAGTTGCTAACGTAACCAAAAAGGTGTTCGATGATTTGGGGGTTATTGTATTTGAGGTGAAATAAATGATATGATCGATTTACCTAGAGATGGAGTATTCAAAATAGATTTGAAAATATTTTATTGATTAAGCCAATATGCGCAAGACATATACATTAACTGTTCAAAGCCCTTTTAAAAACATCAGGAGTCGCCTTGTACATAATCAACTAATGAACGCTCAACAATCCTATAATTCTGATACTCAAATGGGCGCCAGCTGGTCGTTTTTTCGATCCAATCCAATACCTTGACTTTTAGTGACAGCTTTCTTGCACTTGGATCTATAGCAAATGTCCAGTTCATCTGCTGAATACGTTCCTGCATCACTTTTGGGTGGCTGTCCTTAAATAATTTTACGCCATCAACTTGTGAATAATCAAAACTTGAAGCTGTCCCAACCATTTCATTGACCTTGGTATCACTGTGCCATAATTTATTGAAATTCAATTGCTTTTGTTGCTGGTAATCAGGGTGCTTTACCCAGCCATAATGATAAATAGATGCATCTGTTATTGCGACTTGAAGTTTGCGGCCATGCTTCCGAAAGCCTTGGGCATCGCGGTATGATCGGATGGATTTGTCATTTCGGATGATTCTTATTTCATGACGGTACCAATTCCGGGCAATACCCACAAAATCATAACTGCCATAAAAATGTCGATAGCTGAAAAGTAGACCCTCAACCTCAAAATTATTTAGATAATACTTCATTGCCTCGTGGACCGTATCTAAGTCCTTTTCATGAAATATTTCATCGCCTTGTATGTAAAAACACCAATCGAAATCAAGCGGTATTGCATCGAAAGCCTTATTCGTTTCCTCAGCTAGCACCTTACCACCTTCCCTTAAGGAATCATCCCAAACGGTACGGATTATTTGAATTTTGGGTTCATTCATTGACAGTATCAACGTCTCCGTTTCGTCCTCTGACTTACCAATTGCCAGGTAAAAAACATCACAAACCGGAAGTACCGACTTAATGGCTTCCACTATTGGATAATCAAATCGAATAGCATTTCTAATAAAACTGAATCCTGCTACCTTCATGAAATTGAAATGAAATGCAAACTTCGATAAAGCAACTGAGAAATCAGAAAAAAAAATTTGAAGGATCAATATCAAAATGGCAGAAAACATCTAATCAAATCCACTTTTTCCACTTATCCATCATAAAATGGACAAGCTTGTCCATTGAGAATCTTTAGGGGACAACGCCAAAAGTAACAACACAGCATAAGTATACGCAATCCGATCAGATTTCAACGAAACACAAAACCCCAATTCTACAAAAAAAAAGGAACCAAGCGTCCTCTCATGCTTACTTTTCAATTTATATAAAGCAAACACTACCTTTAACGCCCATGGACATCTACAAACACTAAAAAAAAATGATTGTGAAAGATAGCAACGGAAATGAGCTTACCGACGGGGACTCAGTCTTGCTCATCAAAGATTTGAAAGTGAAAGGCTCTTCACTGGTTATCAAACGTGGCACAATGGTAAAGAAAATAAGACTATCCGACAATGAGGAAGAAATCGACTGCAAAGTAGGGGGCCAGAGTATCGTGCTGCGCACTGAATTCCTCAAAAAGGCCTAGACTCGGTCAATATTTCATAAAAAAGCCTGATAGAATACAATTCCATCAGGCTTTTGTTATTTATTCCTCTATGAGCTTTTTTAGGTTGTCATCAGGAATTCGGTCAATCAAATAATATTGCGGATCGATACCTACTTGATAAGGTTTTTCCTTGGTTGTAAACTTGTATGTATTCAGTTTTTTGTTGATCCTAAGCCGCTGATTGACCAAGGCTTTCCCCAGTGATTTGTCATTCTTAGGTTTGGCAAATACGCCAATGTCGATGTAATCAGCAATGGGGATAAGTGTTTCTTTTCCAAGGCTGTCGGAACGGAATTTTTCGGAGCTGGTGTTGAAGCTGACTTCATATCCTGCCGTAGTCTTCTTGTAGGTGGCATCAGTGACTCTGTTGGAGAAGAGTGTAATTTTCTCGAACATATCCGTGATTAAATATTGCAGAGTATCCGGAGTAACCTGTCGGAATGCCCGTACCGCTGAAAGCGATGTAACATAAGGTGCCTGCTGGTAAGCAAATGAATCAATGAGACTCTGCAAGGCCTTATTCACTTGACCTTCTCCAATCATTTCCTTCAAATAATAAAGCACCACACTCGCTTTGTTGTAATGTATGTACTGTTGGGATTCGGTACGCATTAAAGGTTGCTCTCCTTCAAACTCTGAGCTGCGCCCTCTTAAATAAGAATCCATTTCATACTTTAGGAACTTGTTCATTTTCTCCTTGCCGTATTCTTTTTCCATGACCATCAAGGCAGAATATTGCGCAAATCCCTCGCTCATCATTTCACTTCCTTGCATCTCTGCACCTATGAGTTGATGCGCCCAATATTGATGTGCCATTTCATGAGCAACTACATAAAATACTTGATCTATATCATCCTTGGTCACCTCGCGCAAATCAACGATAAATCCAATTCCTTCACTGTAAGGCATAGTGCCAGGAAAAGCTTGAGCAAATGAAGAGTATCTCGGAAATTCTATAATTCGGCATTGCTTGTGATAGTACGGGCCAAAATTAGTGATGTAATAATCCAATGATTTTTCCATGCTTTTAATCATGTTCGGAACATTGTAGGCATGCTGCTTGATGTAGTAAACCTCTATATCAATCCCTCTGAATTTCTTCCGTGCCACTTCGTATCTGGCCGATATAAACGAATAAAAATTTAACGACGATTTATCCAATTTGTATTGGTAGTATTTTCTTCCTTTGGCTTCCCAAGATTTTAACAAACTCCCAGGAGCGATAGCTATCTGATCGGGAGATGTGCTGATAGTTGTATTGACTTCTACCCAATCCGCATCGTGGCTTATGTAAGTATTGGCTCTTGCTACCAAATCGTTTTCATCGAGCTTCGGAGCACGGAGTTTTTTAGGCAATTTAAGTTTGCTGCGTTTGTTTTTATCTGAAATTTCTGCCCCTGATTCGTAGCCTATTATTGGCAGTACATCACCACTGTTGAAAAAAGTTCCATTTTGTGTCAACTGGGTGAATGAGACCTCATTTTCAAATCCCTTGGTATTTTTAACAACTTTAATCGTGAAATGCATAGAGTCTTTTGGCTGCAATGCTTCTTTGAGCTTGTAAATTCTGTAGCCCAATCGATCATCTTGAAGCTTGACAGTTGCACCAGAGATCTGAATGAACATCGAGTCCATATTGTCATTTACAGAGAAATGAATTTCATTGATGGCTTGATTGGTTTTGTTGTAGGCGTAAGCTTCAATTCTGGCAGACATATCCCTTCCCTCCGGCAATAAATCAATGTTGTAATCCAGTCTGTAATATCGAGGTTGTGGCAATTTTGCATATTTCTTGTAACTCAATTCGTAATCTTTGCGCTTCCGCTGAGCCTCTTTTTGAGAATCGTACTTGTTTAAAACCTTGGTATTGTAATACACAAATCCACTGCATAAAATAAAAAGCAACAAGCATAGGCTAATCATCCATTTGTTTTTGGAAAATATAGAACCTGCATGTTTCATCCTATCTGAAAACTTCGTTTCTTTTCCTCTGACATAAAATGAAAAAATAACCCATCCCAACAACAGAGCGAATAACAACCAATAAATACTGTACCAGGTCAATCCTCTGACAAAGGGACCAAAACCATTCATGTCCGAATAAGTGACCGAAGGCAGTCCGCCATATTGTAGCATGTTGGTATTGACTTCAAGCGCGTTCCAAATGAAAATATTTAAAATCAAAAATGCCACAAAAGCAAAATAAGCAATGTATCGGTTGTTGATCAAATAATGAAAAAACAATGCAATCATGATGATGAAACCAAATTTCAACACATCCGATACCAGCAGTGACTTGATATAAACTCCCAATTCAAAATTGTAATAACCAAACATGGCCTGTGCAATAATTCCCATTATGATGGTCAAGCTTAATATCAATGCTACTGCCAACATCATCGCAATCAACTTCGAAACAAACAAAAGGCCAGTTTTGACAGGTGTACTATCTTGGATTTCATTGATTTTAGCATCTCTTTCTTTCCAAACCAAGACACCCGTATAAAAGGTAATAATTGCGACCATATAAATATAGAAACCATCTTTGATGGCATCTATTACATCATAAGTTACCGGATACTGCTTTGTGCCATATCCACCAGTAAAACTGGTCAAATTGGTTACCAGCTCAACCATCCCCAAGGTAACAATGATGATAAATGTTGGATTTTTAATCAGTGATTTGCACTCAAACTTGATCAAATGAACCAAAGTAGACCAAGAAAATTTATTCGCACTTAAGGCACTCATAACAGGTAAAACAAGCAAAGGCGTTGATTCATTTACTTCTAAATTCTTTTTGCTTTTTCTGGAAGGTTTTTCATTCTTGGTACTGAATGAGAATCTGAAATAAACTCCCAACAGAATGACAAATGCACCTCCCAGCCATACCAATCTGTTCAGCAAAAAAGCTCCTTGCAAGTATACGGGATGCATATTCTTTTCATCAACGGTCATATATTTCCCAATGATACTTTGCGGTTGAAACCCAAATGGATCCAAAATGTTTGCAATCCACTCTTTGGCAATATCTTGGGTAAATCCTTGCGAAACAACATACAATACCAAAATCAACATGGCCCCTACAAATGATACAATGTTGTTCCTGAATATGATGGCCAAGGTATAGAGCAGCACACCTACCACAATGGTATTGGGCAAGCCAAAAGTGATCAAACCTTGAATGTGACCTGACCACAGAAAAGGTCCATATCTTTCTGGTTCAACCCAGGGCATCAGTGGTCCAATCATGCTGCCAAATGAAACGCCTAATAAGGGAATCACTGCCACAGTGACGGCTCCGATGAATTTGCCAAAATAATAATCACGCTTCTTGATGGGCGACGAGAATATAAATTGATGCATACCGTGTTGAAAATCGCGATTGGCACTTGCATTCATGAAAGCAGTAGTCATCAACAAACAAACCAATGACATAACTCCATAGTAGGTCTGGATTACATAAGGTGAATTCTTATGAACATTACCGACTCCACCTCCTATGGTGATGTTGTCTGATGTAACTGCACCAAAAACCAATAAGGCATTGATCAAGAAAAATATCCAGGTCATTGGTGAATTCAACCAATATTTCCATTCGTGTTTTATGAATTTCCACATACAGCAAATAGTTTTAAGGATTACACCAATTCATTGAGTTTAACAAAAAATACATCTTCCAGATTTTCCTCTGTTCTGATGAAACCATTGCCAGGATCGGTATCAGAAAAAGCATGGATCAAAGGTTTACCGCCAACCAACTTGCTTGAAATGATTTGATATTGCTCTTGAAAAATCGGGAGTTCCTCTTTATCCACCTTCCTTTCCCAAACCTTTCCTTTGATCTGAAATAATGCATCATCGGTATTGCCACTGAACAACACTTTGCCTTTATCCATGATGGCCATTTGTGTGCACAGTTCACGGACATCTTGTACAATGTGTGTGGATAAAATCACGATTACATTTTCCCCAATTTCACTTAAAATATTGTAAAATCTATTTCGCTCTCCAGGGTCCAAACCTGCTGTAGGTTCGTCAACAATTACCAATTTGGGGCTACCAATCAAGCATTGTGCTATTCCAAATCGTTGACGCATACCACCGCTGTAACTGCTAACAGCTTTCTTGCGGTGTTCAAACAAATTTACCTTTTGAAGCAAATAATCTACCATTTGCTTTCTTTCGGATCCATTGTTGAAGCCTTTCAATATTGCTAAATGGTCCAATAAATCCGTTGCAGATGTTCGAGGATAAACACCAAACTCCTGTGGCAGATATCCCAATACTTTTCTGACTTCATCCTTTTGATCCAGAACGTCAATATCTCCTAATTTTGCAGAACCACTATCAGCATCTTGCAAGGTGGCAAGGGTACGCATCAACGAAGACTTGCCTGCACCATTGGGGCCCAAAAGGCCGAACATGCCAGTTGAAATATTTAAGGACACATCATTGAGCGCATGTACGCCATTGCTGTATTGTTTGGAAAGATTTTGAATTATGAGTTCCATAATGCTTGATTTGGTTATAATAATTCGGCTGGGTTTTAAAAATTTTGTGAAGGTAAGATAGCATTTGAATTAATTGAATTGGATTCACATTCTTTAGATAAAAAGGAAGCATTTCAAGACAAAAGTTAAGGGTGTAAATCCCACCTTTCACGCTTGGAATAATAAAACTAACCGAACAAATTAATTTGATACACGTTTTTTGACATGAAATGTAACTTAGCTTGAAAATTTTGGGCTTACTGAAGTACATTTGGACTTTATTTTATCAAAACTGAATCAATCAGAGAAAATTTATGCGAATAGGGGTCACCAAAGAATCAAAACCAGGCGAAAACAGAGTAGCACTTTCTCCTGATGTTGTCGGCCAATTGGTCAAAGCAGGATATGAAATCATAATAGAGACCAAAGCTGGAGAGGCTGCAGGTTTTCCTGATAGTCAATATCAAGCTGCAGGTGCACAAATAGCTCCCACTGACAAGGATGTTTTATCAGCTGCGGATACCATTGCCAAGGTCAATGCACCAACAGAAGCTGAAGCCAATGCCTTAAAAGAAGGTTCAACCCTTATTTCATTCTTATATGCCAATTCAATCCCGTCAGTCATTGATATCTTAACTCAGCACAAAGTGAGTGCAATATCTATGGATGCAATTCCTCGTATTTCACGCGCACAAAATATGGATGCTTTGTCATCCCAAGCCAATTTGGCTGGTTACAAAGCGGTTATTGTTGGCGCAAACGCCTTGCCTGCTATCTTTCCATTGTTGATGACAGCGGCTGGAACTGTTAAACCAAGTAGGGTCCTGATATATGGTGCAGGTGTTGCTGGACTTCAGGCTATTGCCACTGCCAAAAGATTGGGAGCGGTGGTTGAAGTTACGGATGTTCGACCTGAGACCAAAGAACAAGTAGAATCACTGGGCGGAAAATTCATTGAGGTTGTCTCAACTGATGAAGTAAAGGTAGAAGGTGGCTATGCCAAAGAAGTGAGCGCGGACTATCTCCAAAAACAAAAAGAAGCAGTTAATGCTTCCTTGGTTAAAGCAGATTTGGTTATCACCACTGCCTTGGTAATGGGCAAAAAAGCACCCGTATTGATTACAGCTGAACAGGTAGCAACAATGAAACCTGGAAGTGTCATAGTAGATATGGCTGTTGAACAAGGCGGTAACTGTGAGTTGAGCAAACTCAACGAAACTGTGCGTTCCAACGGAGTTTCAATCATAGGTCAAGCCAATTTGCCAGGTTCTGTAGCCAGAAACGCCAGCGAATTGTACGCTAAGAATATTTTTAATCTTCTTGGATTAATGGCTACCAAAGATGGATTCAATTGGGATCTGACTGATGAAATAACCGACGGATCTTTGATCACCCACCAAGGACAAAAAAGAAAATAATTTTACTACAACACATTTTACGATAATGAGCAGTTTAATGGAATTTTTTACTACCCACATACAAATGA
Organism: Chitinophagales bacterium; assembly: GCA_038326165.1. Lineage (GTDB taxonomy): Bacteria > Bacteroidota > Bacteroidia > Chitinophagales > Saprospiraceae > JAEUUM01. The sequence goes on from JBBQJT010000057.1 coordinate 7,706, forward strand.
TCTATTTGGTCATCCTGATGATATTTGTAGGCGTAGAATTGATAGGCCACGTCCCTTCTGTATTACACACACCACTCATGAGCGGCGCGAATGCCATACACGGTGTAGTAATTATAGGAAGTATCATTGTGATGGGACAAGCAGAATCGACACTTTCAATTGTGCTTGGCTTTTTAGCTGTGGTACTTGGCACACTGAATGTAGTGGGCGGATTTGTGGTGACCGATAGAATGTTAGAAATGTTCAAAAAGAAAAAGTAATTGGCAGCAGCCTGATCATAAAGGAATTCAACTATGCAACTTCATATTTTACAACTTATTTACTTGATAGCTTCAGTTACTTTTATTCTGGGCTTAAAATTATTGGGAAGTGCCAAAACTGCACGTCGTGGAAATTTAATGGCGGCATTTGGAATGACACTGGCCATATTCGGAACCATATTCCTCTACCAAACTGAAGATGGAACCCATTTAGGCAATATGCCTTTTATCTTCGCAGGATTAGCAGTTGGGACCATTCTTGGCTGGGTCAGTGCAAAGCGCGTACCTATGACTAGTATGCCTGAAATGGTTAGTTTATTCAACGGCATGGGGGGTGCCTGCGCCATGTTGATATCATTGATAGAGTTTGATCATATTCAGCATAAAATTGCAGCCGGCACAACAACTGCTATTGAGCCTGGCTTATTTTTTATCATCTTATTGGGAATGGTCATCGGTAGTGTATCGTTCAGTGGAAGTATTATTGCATGGGGCAAATTGAGTGGAAGAGTCAATGACAAATCCTTCTCAATCCAACAAGTTCTAAATATTGGTTTGTTGTTGATTATCACGGGAATGATCAGCTATTTGCTTATTGCTCCACCAGCGGACTTGGCTCCTTATGTATATGGTATTTTGGCTTTAGGCTTGCTCTATGGAGTATTGTTTGTTATGCCAATTGGTGGTGCAGATATGCCAGTAGTGATCTCATTGTTGAACTCATTTACAGGTGTAGCAGCAGCATTTGGTGGATTCTTGTACGACAATAAAGTGATGTTGATTGGTGGTATATTGGTAGGAAGTGCAGGAACCTTATTGACCTTAGTGATGTGCAAAGCCATGAATAGATCATTGGTCAATGTACTAATAGGTAATTTTGGTGGTTCCAATGCAATAGCTGGTACAAGCAGTGCCATTGTTGGTACCGTCAAGGAAGTAAAAGCAGCTGATGCCGCCATTCTCATGAAATATGCAAGCAAGGTCATCATCGTACCTGGATACGGACTGGCAGTTGCACAAGCACAGCATGTGATCCATGAGTTAGAAGAATACCTGGAGAAAGAAGGAGTTACTGTCAAATACGCAATTCACCCAGTGGCAGGTCGAATGCCCGGGCACATGAACGTATTATTGGCCGAAAGTAATGTAAGCTATGACAAACTTATTGAAATGGAGGAAATCAATCCTGAATTTTCAACAACGGATGTAGTGCTTGTAGTAGGAGCCAATGACGTGGTAAATCCAGCAGCCAAAACCGATCCAAGTTCACCAATATATGGCATGCCGATACTTGAAGTGGAAGGCGCTACCAATGTGATAGTTAACAAACGTTCGATGAAAGCAGGTTATGCAGGCATAGAAAACGAACTTTTCTACCGCCCTAAAACCAGCATGTTATTCGGAGACGCCAAGAAGGCAATCAGCGAATTGCTGCGTGAATTGAAGCAGTTGTAGTATGTGTTGCAATGGGTCAACTGGGCTTATATTTGCGTAAAACCATTTCTTTGCCTTTTTCATTCAATGCCATACGGGTTCCATTGGGACGCTCAGTGTAGCGGAAAAACTTACTAAGCAGAAGTTTTATTTTTATGTCGTACTGTTGAGGAAATGTGAGGTTTAGTGAGACTGATACTAATTCAAGAATCTTTGTTTTGAATTACTGCCATTAAATCTTCCAATTTCCATGCACCTTTTATGTCAAAGATTCCATTCTTGGTTCTGCGCAGGGAGCTCAGATACGCGCCGGAATTGAGCGCCTTACCCAAGTCAAATGCCAATGAACGAACGTAAGTGCCTTTGCTGCATCGCAGTACGAAGTCTATTTCAGGCCAATTCTCAAAACTGAGATCAAACTGATCAACGGTCAATGTGCGAGATTTGAGAACCAGTTCCTCACCAGCACGGGCATGCTTATATGCGCGTTTGCCATCCACTTTAATGGCAGAAAAAATAGGTGGAAATTGTTCAATCACACCTAAAAATTGTTTGCCAACTTCCATCACGTGTTCTGGAGTAATGTGCTCTGTTGGGAAGGTTTCATCGACTTCTGTTTCAAGATCATACGAAGGTGTTGTAGCTCCCAAGTGGATCGTGCCGGTATATTCCTTATTTTGCGCCTGATAACCATCTATTTCCTTGGTTGCTTTGCCTATGCAGATCACCAAAAGACCTGTTGCCAATGGATCCAAAGTGCCAGCATGGCCTACTTTGATTTTCTTGATGCCCCGATAATTCTTTAAACCCAGTCTTATTTTATTTACAACATCGAATGATGTCCAACCAACTGGTTTATCAACTAGACACAAATGCCCAGCTTGAAGTAAGTCAGGATCTAATGGAAATTCTTTTTTCACTAATCTACCAATTGTAATTGATGGCCCATAGCCAAAAGGATCAAGATCAATCCGCCTATAATTATACGATATACTCCAAACCATTTGAAACCATGCTTGGTTAAGGCTGAAACAAATGCTTTAATTGCTATCATGGCCACAATAAAAGCAACTATATTACCAACTACCAACATAGACAATTGACCAGAATCAAAATCAATACCCGTTTTGTAAAAGTCATACAGCTTCTTACAACTTGCTGCAAACATGGTGGGCACGGCCAGAAAAAAAGAAAATTCTGCAGCTGCTTTTATATCTAACCCACGGCTCCTGCCACCTATGATAGTAGCAGCTGAACGTGAAACTCCGGGTATCATGGCCAATACTTGCCAACAACCAATCAATACAGCATCCAAATTGCTCGGCACTGACTTTGCTTCTCTGCTTTTGAACCATTGATCAACAAACAACAATACGACTCCTCCCAAAAGCAGGCTCAAAGCAACAACCAATACGCTGCCCAGCATGGCATCTACCCAGTCATTGAGCAATAAACCAGCAAACACTGCAGGTATGAAAGCGAGAAAGAGCAGCCGGTAATATTTCATGTCAAGCAGAAATCTATTACCATACATAACTACCACACTTAATATCGCACCAAATTGGATACACACGGTGTACAGCTTGGTAAATTGATCCTGTTCAATTCCAAACATCGAGGAAACAATAATCATGTGACCTGTAGAGGAAATAGGTAGAAACTCCGTGATACCTTCTACCACGGCTATTATAATGGCTTCAATCCAACTCACCGCTTATTTCTTAAAAATTGCTACAATTTGCAAAGCCAAACCTATCAAGATCATAATAGGTGAAAGGGTAATACGAATAGGACTATATATTAAACTAGGATCCCATGTGTTGGGGTCTGGCATTTGACCTCCACGCATTAGAAACAGACCAATTGCGATGAACAAAACACCTACACCCATAATTTTGTAATTGGTGGCAGTAAAGATGTTCTTTCCTATGTATTCTGAACCAAATGATTTGCCAGATGATCTTGAAGCAGTGCGACTTGGAGCACTTGTTCGTTTCGGTGGAGTCTTGCTCATTTTTTTTCTTTTATCTTGAAATTATACTCAATACAAACTGTCGATACTTTTACCCAAATACCGATTGATCACCATCCAAGTAATGCTAATGGAGATTAAAACCCCAAAAACCACCAATCCTCCCATGGTTATCATCAATCGGAAACTGTCAGCAAAGGTGAAAAATTCCGGGAATTCCTGCGTCAAATACACCATCAAAAGTACCAATAATATTCCTGCCCACAATGCTGACCAAATTCCTATACCCAATGCAGAACGAACAAATGGAGAACGTATTGTAGAGCCAGAGGCACCTACCATCTGCATAGTTTTGATCGTGAAACGATTGGCGAACAAGGACAACTTTACTGTATTGTGGATTATAATGATGGCTATGATTAAAAAAATGACACTCAACACCAATAATATTTTGGATGCCTGAGCGATATTGCTTTGCAGCCCAGTCATTAATTCTTCAGGAAAATATACAGATTCTACCAAGGGCCATTTGCTTACTTGATCGGTCAACTTCTTTAAACCACCGTCTATAAAACAATTGGCCGAAACGTTGAACACAATAACATCAAACAAGGGATTGTCAATCACTGGGAATTCCGTTACCTGGCCCATTTCCTTCCGCAAAAAACTAAAGCCTTCCTCCTTACTGATGAAAATTGCAGATGCCGGCTTGACACAAGTCGATTGATCCAATTGGCGCAGATAAACTCTTGACTCCTCTCTTACAGCATCGGGCTTGAGCTCTACGATAACATCAAGATGCTCCTTGTATGCATTGAGAACAAAATCGGCATGTAAAATGCTAACAGCTAAAACACCTATACTGAACAAGACCAGCGTCATACTGATCATAGCATAAATATTGTTGGGTTTACCGTAGCTCTTGGACAAATTAACAAATTGAGCCGTGAAGTTACGGAACTCTTTGGAATCTTGGGGAAACTTACTTTGGAATTCCACAGATAATCCATAAACCTTTGCCTTAGTCTTACCCTCCTTTTGTCTGAATCAATGATTCTTGTGATAAAATGATTTCACTGATTCTTATTGTTTAGGCGTTTAGTCGTTTAGGAAATAAACCATAAACCCATAAACCCATAAACCCATAACCCATAAACCCATAAACCTAAAAACTATAAACCCATAAACCCATAAAACCATAAACCCATAAACCATAAACCCATAACCCATAAACCATAAACCCATAAACCATAAACCCATACCCACCATACCAATCATACCCTCTAAATTCCCCAATTAATTTTTTGGCATGATATTTTCTCGTAATATGTTACAGTTCATCCAAAACTTCACACACGGCAAACCATTGCCAAAGCCCCATGGTAAAAGCCAGATTTACGTCCGGTAATATCCAGCACTTGTAAACCATCCCAAAAACCTTAACGAGTCGTAAGATTCGGAATGCGGACTTACCATCCGCATACAAAACTATTTCCGAAAACCAAAAACCGAAGGATGAAAAACAAGACCCCTCGGAATGCCACTTTTGGCCTTCCCACTTTCATGTCAACTTTTTTGTTGATAACATTCAGCATTTTATGTTCTGTCAACGCTTATGCTCAACCTTGCAACCTCACCTGTAAGCCTGGACCAATTCAATTTCCACTTGGAAATGGATGTCAGGCCAATATTGTGGCTGCAAATCTATTGCTTACTCCACCTACTGACTGTCCTGGGTTCAAGACTGGATCAGCATTCACGGGCGGAGGCATGCTCATTGGCAATACGATCACCAGTGCTCATTTGGGCCAAACATTGAATGTGATTATTCTGGACATCACGAGCGGCAATACCTGTATGACCTCCATAAGTGTTGTCGATACTACCAAGCCAACACTCATCTGCCAGCAAAACATCAATGTCAGCTGCAATGCAAACTTGGCTCCGTCTAACTTCCCGGCTCCAATTATTACTGACAATTGTACCAACCCGCTTATTCCTGTCATCACTGATGTAACCATATCAGCTCCTTGCCCGGCACCTCAGAAAATTCGGAGATTGTTCAGAGTTACAGATGGCAGTGGAAATTCTGCAACATGCTTGACCACCATCAATTTAATTCGCCCCAATATCAGCGAAGTTCAATTCAACTTAGCAACCGGATTTGTAGCGCTCTGTTCGGCCAATCCTGAGGATTTGGTTTTCTTCGGTCAGCCGACATTGGCTGGCAACCCGATAGATTTGAACGGATTGTGCAATTTCACGTCACAAAAATTTGATACTACCATGGTAGCAATGGCTCCCTTAACAGGTACTACTTTCAAACGAACCTGGAAAGTAAGCGATAATTGCACTGGCGAAATGAGAACTGCCCTTCAAGTATTCACAATTCCGGACACAACTCCACCTACCATAACCTGCCCTGCGGACTTAACCCTTACAGCTACCAACGCTACTTGCCCAAATCCATTGCAATTGCCTGCACCAATAGTTTTTGATGCTTGTGCTGCCAACCCACCTTTGACAGTTGATTGGTCATTTGGTGACGACGGTCTTGGTCCTTATCAAAATATTCCTTCTGGTACCTATAATGTAACTTATACGGTAACGGATTTTGCCTTAAACACTGCGACTTGTAGCTACAATTTAACCATAATTGATAATATTGAACCTGTTGCGCTTTGCAAAAGTGCGATCGTCGTTTCATTGAATAATATTGCTCCGCAGGTATTGTACCCCGAAATTGTAAACAAAGGCAGTTTTGATAATTGCGGTATCGTAAGTTATCAGCTGGACCTGCTGGGAGACGGCTTACTGTTTCAAGATAGCTTATTGATCTCTTGTGGCCAAGTAAACCAAAATTTTCTCGTGGTACTTCAAGTGACTGACCCAAGTGGCTTAACCAGTACTTGTGAAACGCAGCTCTCCGTTCAAGACAAATTGCCTCCAATTTTGATCTGCCCTGTTGATGTTACGGTAGATTGTTCAAGTGATTTTGGCAACCTGGATGTGTATGGTTTGCCCCAGTTGATTGAAACTTGCTTGGATACGTCTTTTGTAACAGTATTCAACAATCAGGACAATTGTCAAATTGGAAATATTCAACGTGTGTTTACTGCTATTGATGCTGCTGGAAATTCTGGACAATGTACGCACACCATTTTTATCGACAACAAAGATCCATTTGATGGAACAAAGATTGTTTGGCCGCAAGATTTCATCAGTTACGATTGTGTAACACCTGACAATTTTGACCCTGAAGATCTGGTTCAACCATTCAAAGAACCAATTCTGCCAACCGACGATCCTTGTGCATTGATCACGGTCGATCACAAAGATCACGTGTTCATGGTCAATCCTTTTTCATGTTATAAAATCATGCGCGATTGGAGAGTCATCAATTGGTGCCAATACGATCCCAATGCAGCCAATCCGAAAGGCATCTGGACGTTTACCCAATTGCTAAAAATTCAGGATACAATCCCACCAGTACTGACTTGTGTTGACACAATTGTGGCCAATGTAGGCCCCGACTGCAAAAAAGGATTTGTCAATGTTCCATTGCCAATGGCGACTGATTGTGGTGAAAATATCAAGATCACAAACAATTCATTTTATTCAATTCTAAAAGGTCCTGACGCTTCAGGAACTTATCCTTTAGGAGAGACTAAAGTCCAATACACTGCAAGCGATGGATGTGGAAATTTCAGCTTTTGTACTGCTTTAATTGTGGTGAAAGACATCAAGAAACCAACGCCAAAGTGTCTTTTTGGACTGGCAACGGACCTTGGATACATGGGCGTACCGACCTTAATGGTTTGTATTCCTGCCAAAGCTTTCAATGTAGCAAGCATAGACAATTGTACACCTACCGACAAATTAATTTTCTCTTTTTCACCCGACACAAGCGATACCAAACGCATTTATGATTGCAGCGACAAAGGCATCAATAATGTTCAAGTTTGGGTCACAGACTTAGAAGGGAATCAAGACTTTTGTGTCACATTCATTGACGTGCAGGACAATATGTTCCCATGTACAGCTATGAAGAATATCAATGTAAGCGGAACCGTTAGCTCCCTTTCAGGTAAAACTGTTGAAGATGTTGAAGTTCAGCTTGAAGGCGGAAAATATGACATGAAAAAAACCTCTGTTCTTGGGAAATATGCCTTTGCTGATTTGTCAGGAGTTCAGAATTTCAACATAAAACCTTCAATGGAATCACCTGTATTGAACGGAGTAAACACCTTGGATTTTATCATGATTCAAAATCACATTCTCGCCAAGAAACTCCTGCCAACAGCATATCACCTTATTTCCGCTGACCTAGATGGTGACGGCCAGATCAATAGCTCTGATCTACTGTGGCTGCAAAAAATATTTCTGCACAATGCTAGCTCTTTTCCAGGTGATCTAAGTTGGAGATTTATAGACAAACATTATCAATTTCCTCAGCCCAACAATCCGTGGAAAAATGATTTGCCTGAGTCAATTGAACTCGACAGCATGGGATTTGATATAGTAGATGCTGATTTTTATGGCTTGAAATTAGGAGATGTCAACGGTTCTGCCAAAGTTAACCTAATGGACAACACCAACGAAGTCCGTTCAGGCGATTGGAACATCACTTTGACCGACTTGCTTCTAAAACCCAATAAAGACAACGACATCAATGTTGCTTTAGAATTGAAGGCCGATGATCTTGCATTCCGACTGAATCTGGGATACAAACCTGATTGGATAGAATCAATAGAAGTAGTGCCTTACGGAAGTATTACTCAAACTGACTTGAACCATGAATCAAGTGAATACATGGTCAGGATCATGAAATCCAAGCCTGCTGAAGGATGGCAAGCTTCAGGTTTAAATCTGAAAATTAGAGTCAAAGCAGAAGTAAATGTTTCTGACCTGATCAAGCTCCCCAAAGAAGGAGGAGAATTGGTAACAGAAGCAGAAGAACTCAATGCTCCAATATTGAAATACCAGTACGAGCCATTGAATCAAAGCGGATTTGATGTAGGAAGGGCAAGGCCCAACCCGTTTAACAACCAAAGCTCAATCGACTTTTATTTGCCTAAAGATACCGATGTTTCCCTGTTTGTGATGGATCCATTGGGCAGGCAAGTCATCCAAAAGCGTATGAGTTTGCCAGCGGGTTATCAACAAGTAATTATTGATGCCTCAGAGTTGGCAGGTCCAGGAGTTTACTTATGCACCTTAAGTGCTTTAGGAGAACGACAGACTGTACGCCTGGTATTGGAAAACTAAACATAAAATAACACAAGGAGCCTGATCAAGCAATTGGTTGGGCTTTTTTTGTTGAAAGAGATGAGCACGTGAGGCAAATAAACACAGCCCAAGAAAACGGTATATCGTTAATTCGTCTATCTTTGAAATAGATAACCTATTGTTTAGCCAAAAAGCAGCCTTTGCAACTTGAATTCAGCGCAACAATGACTAAGAAGAAAATATTTTCATCCAAACTATTCTCCAGATGGAAAAAACTCGGACCTGGTCTTGTAACTGGTGCAAGTGATGATGACCCTTCGGGTATTGCAACCTATTCTCAAGCTGGTGCTGCTTATGGACTTGCGACATTGTGGACTGCAATCCTTGCATTTCCAATTATGGCCGCTATTCAGCAAATGTGTGCGAGAATTGGCTTGGTAACCGAGCAAGGCTTGACTTCTACGCTCAAAACTCACTATCCAAGGCCTATACTTTATCTGATGTTGTTGTTCAGCTTTCCTGCCATTGTTTTAAATATCGGCGCTGATATCGCAGGTATGGGTGCTGTTGGGAATATGCTATTTCCAGCCATCAACGCCAATTATTTCAGTGTAATTTTTACAATTATACTTTTAGGTTTGATCATTTATCTACCTTATCAAAAAATTGCTTCGATTTTAAAGAATCTGTGCATTGTAATGCTTGTTTATTTTATTGTTCCTTTTTTATACAAACAAGATTTTGCGGAAATTCTGAAAGCGACGTTTATTCCTACCATTAAGTTTGACAAGGAATTTATTGCAATTCTGGTAGGCATACTCGGTACAACCATTTCACCCTATCTTTTTTTCTGGCAAGCCTCAGTTGAGGTTGAAGAAATTAAAGATCAGAAAAGACACGTAATGGTTAATAAGAAATTAATTCATGAAATCAATAAAGATGTTGATTTTGGAATGACAATATCAGGCTTGGTAATGTACTTTATCATTCTTACTACTGGCACCGTGCTTTTTAAGGGTGGAATTCACCAGATTGACACCGTTGAACAAGCTGCTTTGGCCTTAAAACCATTGGCTGGAAACTTGTCATATCTGCTTTTTGCTGTTGGTATAATTGGTACAGGCTTTATTGCAATACCAGTATTGAGCGGTTCACTCTCATACATTTTTACCGAAACCTTTGGCTGGGAACAAGGCCTTAACAAAAAATTCCATGAGGCCAAGGGATTTTATACAATCATTTCTATTTCACTCATATTGGGTTTATCCTTGAACTATATTGGCATAACACCCATTCAATCTTTGATTTATACTGCTATTCTTTACGGGCTAACAGCTCCTGTGCTTATTGCTATTATCCTTCATATTTCCAATAACAAAAAAATAATGGGCAAAAATGTGAATGGACTTCGAACAAACATATTAGGCTTTGCGGCATTGATAATCATGACAATTGCTGCTGTGATGTTGATCTATCTTGAATTGGTAGACAACTAAATATCTCTCAAGCTTAAGTACACTTTATTACAGCCGTTGAATAAAATATCGTTTTAAACATTTATTTAAATCGGGATTGTGATTCGCTGATATCCTTGTTAGAAGAATCAAATCAATTACAATTAAGACCATCCAGCGGAAGAATCTGGGCTCAATTCATGAGGTTTATGCCAAAGCTCTTGCTTGGATTAATTCTATTTTACGTCAATGGTTTGAAATAATCAACATCTGTCTGCTTGCTTCATTGATTTGCACAAAATAACATCCTGTAGCCAAATCCTTTAAGTCAAGTTCTAAAAATCCTTGGTCATCAATTGCTTTGTTGACGATGCCTCGGCCCAATAGATCAAATACTTGTACCCTGTGGATAGATGCTGTTGATTGAATACTAATCTGTCCAACACTAGGGTTTGGATAAATCTTGAAGCTTTGGCTGTTTGGAACACTTGTGGCTGTTGAGCTTACTATTTCTACTGCTCCTAAATTGGTAGCAGCACTCCTGTCAATATGGTAGAAATCATCCAAAATATAATCTGGCTTCACTACTGCTTGAACAAGCGCTGGGTTATTGGCCGTATTGGGCTCAATTTTAGACAATTCAGTAACTTCAACCAATACAGGAATTGCTGAATTTTCAAAGTCGGAATCAAAATTTAATCCTGAATCAATAGGTCCTTTAAGCCAAAGATTGCCATCGTACTTCAGTTGTTCTTTCCAATTGCCATTGCATATCCCATTATTGAAAAAGTGCCTAGTCAATTTGGTTTTTGGCAAGCTGAGATCAGCACTAAAAATATTATTTCGGACTCTATTGTTTTCGAAACTTAGAAATCCGGTGCCACTTATGAAACTGATTGGCGATTTTTGTATTTGATCATTTCCAGTGCAACCAATGACAGTATTGTGCTCAATAAAAATATTGCTCAAGTTGCCAAAATTCAAGAAGGATGAAAACGCATCCCAAGCTTGAATATCTGATCCAAGCAGTATATTGTTGAAAATAAAAACACTGTCAATTAAATAATACTCACTGATTTGGGGAAAAATATTGTCATAATCTATATTGCTACAACAATGTTTTTTGCTGTTGCAATTGTAAGTGTTAAAAAAACAAGCATTGGTGCAGGTTAGCTCATTGGAAATACTCAAAGAACCAGAAATGCCACCTGAGCCATAACAATAGCGCCATATCGTGCTGTCACTATTGTAAATCAAATTATGGGAGAAAACGCCATTGGAAGCAGAATGCAAATAGAGATTCACCGAATAATTGTCCCAAATTATATTATCATGCACGTGTACATATCGGCTGTAACTTGTATTGACTCCTTCACCCCAATTGTGATTAACTTTATTGTTCCTGAATGTTACATGATCGCAATGCTCCGTCTTCAGCCCTGAAGCCCATTGACAGGTATTGTTGAGTTCATTTTTATTGCTGAGACAAGTATTGCTCACTTTACAAGATTCGGTCAATATCCTTTCATAACCAAAAAAAACTATCCCAAAACCTATTGCGCCATCAACATTAACTTGATCCACCAACACATCATGATGAAATTTGATGGCGTTGCCATCCAAAAAAACTCCATGAAGCGGCAGATTTTTTAAATTCAAATTGCTAATTTTTATACCATTCCCACGCAAGTAAATCAATTGAGTATTTGTTGACATACTATCACCATGAATCGTAACTTCCCCTTCGCCACGTATGCTTACATTCCTGTAAACAAACCCTCCATTAACAGGCTTCCTCCATTGGTTAAGCGTCTGAAAAAATCCAGTATTCAACAACGGGTAGTAGTTTCCAGCCTTCAAAACCACCTCACCATAAAAGTTGCCGTTATCGATAGCAGGGGTTCCAAAATTGATTTTTTGCATGGCTGCAAAAAAGGTTTTCATGGGCTTGGCTTCACTGCCATCGTTTGAATCTTTTCCGTTGGGAGCCAGATAAATACTCACCTCAGGAATAGGTATTATTGGCAGATCAACCTTTGGCAATTGAGCGCTTACCAGGAAACTAAGACCCAAAAACAAAGTAACAAAATTGAGTTTTTTCATAAAGCTTTATTGGATAATGAAATGATCATAGTAGTCAAAACTACATAATTTTTGATAGTCCGTTTCAAAAGTACGGAAAAACAATAAAAAGCATAGTTTTGCAGTATGCAAATAGGATACGACGCTAAACGTTTCTTTCAAAACAAAACTGGCTTAGGCAACTACTCCAGAACTTTGCTATCCAATTTGGTTCAATATTTCCCATTAAATGAGTATCATCTTTTTGCACCCAAATCCACAGAACTTGGCCTAGCTGCTGTAAAGAAATTGAACAATGTTCAGACACATTTTCCAACTGGACTATTGGTAAGTTTTCCTGCCTTGTGGAGAAGAAATTTAGGCAAAAATCCTGTAGTTCAGCAATTGGATCTCTACCATGGATTGAGTCATGAAATACCAAACGGATTGAAGAAAATACCTTCGGTAGTGACTGTTCACGACGTAATCAATTTGAAATTTCCTCAGCTTTATCCTTTCATTGACAACCTTATTTACAAGAAGAAATTGCATCATGCATGCAAGAATGCAACGGGAATTGTCTGCATAAGTCACAAAACTCAGCAAGATTTAATAGAAATATTTCATGATAAGATACCGGATATTGCAAGCAAGTGTAAGGTAATTTATCAGAGTGCAGGCAGTGAATTCTATGCTAAAAATATTGACTATTTAGCCAAAAAAAACTTAGAACTACCTGATCATTTCATGTTGTATGTCGGTACAATCAATGAAAGAAAACGACTGCTTTTATTGGTTGAAACACTACTTCACCTGCCCAAAGAAATTCACTTGGTAGTATTGGGAACTGGTAAGGAATATGCTGAAAAAGTTCTTTCATTTATCCACAAAAACGATTTGTCCGGGCGGGTACATTTCATCAAAAGCGACAACAAGTTTGACCTTACTCAAATTTATTCTGCCGCTCGAGTCACATTGAATCCATCCATTTATGAAGGTTTTGGTCTGCCAGTTTTAGAGTCGCTCCTCTGCGGCACTCCAGTCATCACAACA
>JBBQJT010000058.1:0-19043 GCA_038326165.1 Chitinophagales bacterium
CTTTAGCCCCTATAACACTGACAAGTGGTGGCTTTATAGTAGGTGAAACTTACTATTTCATCATTGATGGTTGTGCGGGTTCAGTTTGTGATATAAAAGTGGATGTTTTGTCAGGAGGTGGGGCCCCTGATACCATTGGAAACATAGGACCAATAAGCGGTCCAGCACAAGTATGTACAACAAAAAAATATTTATATTCTGTTCCAAAAACATCAGGTGCTAGTTTATGGTATTGGACTATAGATGGAGAACTTCAGGATGATCCACAGTTTGCAACTGAAGAAATTGAATTAAGTTTTGAAAATCCTGGATCATACATGTTGTGTGTGGATGCGGCAACATTTTGTCAAGACGTTGACTCTGATCCAGTGCAATATTGTACTGAAATTCAAGTTTTCGATGGTTCAATACCTGTAAGCTTAAAGGATTACAATATTTGTGTGGGGGATAGTGTTTTTTACAAAGGGACTTTTTACAAAGATGGACAATCATTTCTTGACACCCTTAACATAGTCGCAGGTTGTACAGTTTATGTTTTAAATAAAGTGAAGCACTATGTCTCTAAAGTCAATAATTTAGGTGATGTTTTCATTTGTGCAAATGAGTGTTTTTCAATAAATGGAAGTGGAGTTCCACCAGTTGTTTTCTGTGATAGCATTTCTAATGCAATGGTTACCATACCTAATTATATTGGTTGTGACAGTTTGATCATTTTTAATGTTAAGAAAGGATCTGCTAAAAAAGATACAGCATTTATTACTGTTACACTTTGTGACCAGGACTCATTGAAATACGGAAATTTAGATGTTGACGACGCAGGACTTTATTATTATACATTTGGTGATCAAGATTCATGTCAAGTGGTTGGTTTGAATGTTGTGCTAGACACAATTCCAAGTAACGTACTGTTGATAAAGTGCTCAAATAAGCCTTTGAATTATCTCGGGAAGTCATACTCATCCCCAGGTATTTATCAAGGGTCATTCAACACATGTAAACCAAATTTTAACTTGATCATTAATGAAATTGAATGTAAAGGTGATTTTATGACCAATCAGCAAACTGGAACTGATGATAAGACATTAAATGGGAAATTTGGGCGGAGTGACAATCCCAAGCCATTAAAAACACAAATCCAAGAGAATATGGATATGGTATTGGTCCCAAACCCTACCAATGGTCAATTCCGGCTTATTTCATCAACTTCTTTAGAGATTACCGATTGGCAAGTATTTAATACTTTGGGGCAGCTGCTTTTACATTCAAGCAAGGATGAATATTTGCCAATTAACATCGATGCTACTTCATTGAGTAATGGTTTGTACTATTGGAAAGGTATGGTCAATGGACAGCAGGTTCTGCGGCAATTCATGAAGATTGAATAAAGCTATATCACAGCCTTTCTTGTAGAATGATTTTTTCGTTGGCTCCATGACGTGTCCCGAATTGATCATTGTGCATGGCACCTTGCCATTCGAGTTCCAGCATAAAATTGGCTTTGTCGAGGACTTTTAGTTGGATCACTTGCCCCTGATTACCTGAAGATCGTTCAAGTTCGCATCCTTTTGTGTTTTTGTTGGTCCAAATGCCCGCAGGACCTTCTACTTTAAATCTGTATGTATCTGTTGATATTTTTGTAAGGATTATTTTTGGATATTCATAGCTGTAAGGTCCATATTGATTTATACTAAGTTTATCAAGCCCTTGTTTAATTTTCAAATCTTTCGGAGTGTCCAAGGCATCTGGCCTTTTTGCCGGAATCCGGAGTCTAGAGGCTTCCAATGCTGTTCCTTGTATAGTTAAACTTCCCAATGGGCCTTGATTGTCTGATTTGAAAACCTCTGCTTTTCCCCAGGATTTTATTTTACGGCATTCATTGTTGCTGAAGGTGATATTGGCATCACCCTCTAATAACATCTCTGCATCATCTATCAAATTGTCTTTTACTGAAACACCAGTTGATTTGGATATGTCAAAGGGAAGTACTGTTTGAGAAAATCTATTTCGCTCTATCGTAAAATTCTGACTGTGGGCATCTTTGAATTTGGAATATCCCCAATCCTTAGGTTGTTCATTGCGTGCCCATAATTTTATGCCAATGAAGGACCTATCAAATAAATTATATCTAATGGAATTGTCTTGTCCATGTTCCCAAGCGATATCTGTTTTGTTGTCTGCCATTTGATTGCCGAATAAAAGTGTATTGTAGCTGTAGCCCAACCAAAACCCGTTTTCGCAATATTTTACTTTATTATTGTAAAAAGTATTTGAACTGAATGTCGCCTCAATTCCATTGGTAATGGCATACGAAAAATCATTTCCATACAAGAGATTATTATTACATCCACCAGTTCCGGTGTCCATTGAGGACTGGCCTGCCCATAAAAAAAATCCATCACCACAGTGTGTCGCAGAGTTGTAGGCAAAGTTGTTATTACTTGATTGTTCATAAACTAATATTCCGGCAGAATCCTGACCTCTCTTGTAATATCCGTATGAAAATCCTCTTACGTTGTAGTCCAAGTAATTGCTTTGGATATCGTTATTTGAGCTCCGATACAACCCAATACCAATTCCGGAGTTGAATTGAATTTGATTGTTATAAATAAGGCAACTATCAGATTTTGACAACATAATTCCATTAAATGATTCCTTTATAACAGCATTTCTGATGATTATTTTCTTGCTGTTTTCAATATAAATCCCGCTTCCTTTTTCTATCCATTCTTGTTTTTCGTTGTTGTGGTAACTCAACCAATCTGATTCATTTTCTTTTTCTCTACCGCTTTGGAGTTGTGGTCTGAAATTGTAACTGAGATTGGTATTTTCTATGGTTACATCTGAGCAGTTGATGAGGTGAATGGCCAGTTTGTAGCCGTGTATGGTTACATTTTTTATTAGAACATTGTGGGCATTCTCAATCAGAATACAATTCCCCTTGAATTTCTCAGGTTTTGATTCAATTTTACTTCCGGACATAGTTGCATATTGAAAGTCTATAACCATGTTGTTTCCTGAAATCCTTATGATAGGTTCGGATTGTTTAGTAGATAACAGCGAATAATCATCGAAATTGAGTTTGCAAGATTTGCTTATTTTCATCCCTTTTTTGATTGGAATTGATTGGTTGTATGCTGCTTGTGATAGACACAACAATGCTAGGTTTATAATTAGGAATGCCTTCATTTATGAATTAAATTTATTGCTCGGTTACAAAAGGAAACGTTATTTGGAGAAATAAGTTAGAATATTTCTATTTGTATAATTGGTAAGTAGTTTTCAATATTGATTTTGCTGCGGCATAAAAAAGCCCAATTGGCGAGGAGCGAATTGGGCAATCTTATTTTAATCAGATAAATGTTAATCTGCAATATTTTTGAGATACCTGTTTGGTAAATGTTCAGTTTCACCACTATCATTTATTAGGTATTCTGTTCCATAAGTATAGGACGCCTCTTCCTTGTTTGCAAGGTCTAAGCCTCTACGAATATATGAAGGTATTTCCTCAATTTCAGCCAGAGTTTTCTGTTGTGGGTTGAATTTTGATAGATCCTGCTTTGGACGTTCAGTCATCGGTCTTTCAACTTCGTAATCAAAGCCAACTGTTTCTTTTTGAACAGGCTGAGTTTTTGGTTTGAAATAAGGCTCTTCGTTGGCATATGGGTTGTTTCTGAAAGGATTTTTTGGCTTTGTGTCAAATTCAATAATAGCTTGGCCCTTTGAATCAGTGGCGATGCTGTCAGTTATTTGGCCCAAGCTTATAGGTTCATCATCGTCCAGTGCCACTCTAGTATCTCTTGTACCTGTTTTTACTGTTTCTCTCTCATGTTGTTCAAATCCAGTTGCAATGATTGTTACACTTAGGAAATCTCCCAAGCTATCATCAAAACAATTACCCCAGATCAAGTTCGTATCTGCACCTGCTTCTACTTGAACAAAATCAGTAATTTGGCTGATTTCATCCATTGTTACCTCCTTGTTACCACATGCTATGTTTAGTAATATCTGTTTTGCTCCATAGATGTTGGTGTCTTCCAATAATGGTGAGGTAAGCGCCATATCTACCGCTTTGATAGCTCGGTCTTCACCTTCTGCTCTTCCAGTTCCCATAATTGCTACACCACTGTCACGCATAACAGTGTTTACATCTTCAAAGTCAACGTTTACATAACCTTTGACAGTAATGATCTCGGCTATACCTTTTGCTGCAATTGCCAAAATATCATCGGCATTAGCAAACGCCTGCGACATGCCCAGATTTCTGTGGATAGATTTTACTTTGTCATTGGATATTACAATGATGGTATCTACATCTTTTTTTAGTTCTGCTAGTCCTTCATGGCCTTGAGTGATTCTTTTACTCCCTTCGAAGGAAAAAGGCAATGAAACAATAGCAACAGTTAAGATTCCCATTTCACGAGCTTGTTTAGCTATGACGGGGGCTGCACCAGTTCCTGTACCTCCACCCATTCCAGCGGTGATAAACAACATTCTAGTACCCGTATTCAGAAAACTTTTGATATCTTCAATAGATTCAACACATGATTGTCTGCCAATTTGTGGCTTTGATCCAGCACCCAAACCATTGGTAAGACTTGGGCCTAATTGGATTTTTGTGGGCACTGGGGACATTTCAAGTGCTTGAGCATCTGTGTTACAAACGGCAAAATCAACACCTTCTATTCCTTTTTTATACATATAGTTGACAGCATTACTGCCACCTCCTCCTACACCAATCACTTTGATGATCGAAGGCTTATCGTTATTCATTGTAAATTTCATATTAGTGTGATATTATGGGTGTTTTAGCTAGGTTTAGGTTAATACTTACTTTATTTCTTTGTCATCTACATCAGTAAACCAAGTTTTAGTAGACTCACGGAGTTCTTCCCACCATGAAAATTTGGTTTTGTCTGGCTTTTTGTAGGGTTGATCTTCGTCTTTGGAATCGTCATAAGGAATATGTCCCCCAACTACTTCTTCGCCAAGTGGTTCCAAATCTTCAACATGTATTCCTTCAACTGCTTGTGGTACTCCTTTGATCAGCAGTCCAATGCTGGTTGCAAACTTGGGAGAACCAATTTCAACTCTGTATCCTTGTGCCAATGATTCAGCAGGAGTACCAATTCTGACATTGTATCCGGTATGCAAGGCAACACATTTTTTGATATTGCGCAATAAAGCTCCACCTCCTGTTAGCACTACACCTCCAATAAGTCCACGTTCATGATCACTCCTTTTTACTTCCCACATTACATAGTCCATGATCTCTTCAACACGTGCTTGTATGATTCTTGCCAAAACCACTTCCGATACCTCACGTGGTTCATGACCGCGAATGCCCGGTATAGCTATAGTAAGTCCTTGCGTGATTTCTTCGGGCATTGCAGAGCCGTATTTTACCTTTAGTTTTTCTGCTTGGCCCTCCATGATTGTACAGCCTTCTTTGATATCCTTTGTAATGATGTTACCACCAAAAGGTATCACAGCGGTATGTCGAATTATTCCATTCTTAAATATGGTTAAGTCTGTAGTCCCACCGCCTATGTCAACCAATGCAATTCCAGCTTCTTTTTCTTCTTCTGAAAGTACTGCTTCAGAAGATGCAATTGGTTCTAATGTGATACTTGCTATTTCAAGTCCTGCTTTTTCAACACAGCGGACAATATTGTTGTAGGCAGCTTGTTGACTTGTAATGATATGAAAGTTAGCTTCAAGTCTTACGCCACTCATTCCTTTGGGATCGGTAATGCCTTGCTCATTGTCAACCATATACTCTTGAGGTAGTACATGTAAAATTTTGTCACCCGGTGGTAAAACCAGTTTGCCCATATCACTGATCAACTTGTCAATATCAGCTTGGGTGATCATAGACATTGGGTTGTCACGAGTCAGAATTCCTCTGTGGTGATAACTTCGTATATGTTGACCAGCAATACCAACGTTTACCTTTCTGAATTTAATGCCAGATTGTTCTTCAGCAATTCTTACTGCTTCTTGAATAGCATTTACTGTTTTTTCAATATTGGAGACAACACCCCTTAGGACACCCTCTGAAAGTACATTTCCAAAACCAAGTATTTCAATTTTATTGTGTTCATTTGTTTTGGATGCTATTGCACACACCTTGGTGGTGCCAATATCAAGGGCTAAGTAAATGTCTTTCATGGATTTGTTGTCGTTCATTAGGTTCTTAAACTATTTGGTCATGGTGATTGCAAGCGCTAAATTATGAAAAAACATATTAATCATTTAACTAATTCGTTAGTTTTTTACACAAACTAGTTGATTTTCATACTTTAAATTGATCAGAGCATGCTTGGTCCAACCTTCTCTTGAGCAAATATCTTTCATGTAGTAGAGCATTTTATTGCTTTTAAGATCAATATTATCACTGTTACCAATATTATATTTCTGATTACCTATTTTAGGCATAATTATAATATCTCCTTTTTCATCTACAAACAATTGTTCTGAAACACTGTGTGCAAAGACATCAGTAGCGAAATATTGAGCTATTTTTCCTAAATGTGACAGTATATGTGTTCCATTTGCAACCTGTGTTGAATCATACGCAGGTATGTTTCCTGTGGCTACCAACAGTCTTGGAGATGCATGTCTTGAGCTTGGAAATGGTTTATATTTTTGATCAAGGAAGTAGCATCTACCTGTCCTATCTTGAACTTTGAGTATTGGATCTTTTTGCTCGATATTGACACAAAGTTTGTTTCGTGCATCCAAATACACTTCAGCATTCGCTACTTGATCATTGTTTAGTATCTTTTCCTCCAGATCAGCCGAATTAATATCCTTAATCAACATGCCTTGAACACCTGACTGATAAGTCAATTCAATAGTTCTAAGAATATCTTTATCGTTAACTAGAAGTTGGCCTTCCGAAGTTGGTTTGATGTTGACTGATATTCCATCAATTATTTCATGATCTCTAGAAGCGATTGATACAATCAACATGATTGAGAAAGCTGCAATTGTTCCGAGCCACATCCATTTTTTGGGTATTATTTTTCCTGATTTCACGGGTTTAAGTTTTGAAGTTTTGAAATAATTTCTGGTACCAAGGTGTCTATATCACCTGCACCTAATGTCATAACAACATCCTTATCAGTTGTTAGTATTTGTCCCAGTATGTCTTGTTTTTGAAGGTATTTTAAAGGAATGTCTTTTATGAATTGTCCAATTGTTTTTGATGTAATGCCGGGTATTGGTAATTCTCGTGCGGGATAGATTTCCATCAACCAACACTCATCAAGTGTATTAAGTGTTCCTCCAAATTCTTCGGCAAAGTCTTTGGTCCTTGAGAATAAGTGTGGTTGAAAAATTCCCAATATTTTTTTCTCGGGGTAAAATTCGCGAACTGCGTTAATGGCGGCTTTCAATTCTCCTGGATGATGGGCGTAATCGTCAATATATATCTTTGGAAATTCAGCATGAACTTCAAATCTTCTTTTGATTCCTTTAAAGCTGGCTAATGCTTGTTTAAGTTTTAAGATCGGAATGCCGGTCTCAAGGGCTAATAATATTGCTGCTACACTGTTTTCTATATTGTGTCTGCCAGGCATTGTTGATATGAAATCTACGTGGGATTCTCCTTGGTAATCTAAATCAAATAGAAATTTACCATCTACAACACGGATATTTTTGATCTTAGCGTCACCGGCATTGATCCCATATTTAATGCATGAAATTCCTCTTTGTGCATTCAATTCTTCAATAATTGGTAGATTGTTGTGAATAAACAATTTGCCATTATTTGCAGTCTGAGTTCCAAATTGAATATAGGTATTCAACAAGTCTTCAGCTTTGCCATATATGTCCAAATGATCAGCATCAACTGATGTTATGACTGAATGGCTAGGGTGAAGATGAAGAAATGAACGATCGTATTCATCTGCCTCTACAACCATCCATTCGCTTGTACCATAGCTGAAATTTGAGTTCAGACTTTTTGAAATACCACCAATAAAAGCTGTGCAATCTATTCCTGAGAATTTCAATAGGTGGGCAAGAATGCTGGTTGTTGTTGTTTTTCCATGTGTTCCTGCTACGGCCAAAACTTGGTTTTCTTGTGACAACATTCCGAGTACTTCTGCTCGCTTGTAAAGTTTATAACCTTGTTCCAGTAACCATATTTTTTGCTTGTGTGTATCTGGGATAGCTGGTGTAAAAATGATCAGATCCGCTTGGTTTGGTATTAAGGCAATATTGTCTTCGTAGTGTATGGTAATCCCTTCAGATTCGAGTTTTTTGGTTAATTCTGTTGATGTTTTATCATATCCAAAGACGATACAGCCCATCAGATTGAAATATCGTGCAAGACCGCTCATTCCAATGCCTCCAATGCCCAAGAGAAAAACTGTTTTTACATTGCTCAACTTCATTATTTTCCTTTTTTTGAAAGTGAAACAACAATCGAGACTATATCTGAGGTGGCGTTGGGTTTAGCGAGCTGTTTTAGTAAGGTTCGCATGGTCTCTAATTTGGATCTATTACCCAATAGATCCGTCAATTTCGAAATCATTTTGTCTGATATTTGACCATCAGCGATATAACTGGCAGCACCGACATGGGTAAGAGATAATGCATTTTTAGTTTGATGATCTTCTGCAACATTGGGCGATGGTACCAAAATTGAAGGTAAACCAACCAAACATATTTCAGCTATGGTTAGTGCCCCTGCACGTGCTATTGCAATATCTGCAGCAGCATAGAGTGCGTCCATTTTTTCAACGAAAGGTAGTAATTTTACATTTGGCAAATAAAAAGTTTCAGATGCTTCGCATTTTTGCATATATCTTCTTCCGCATTGCCATATCCATTGCCAACTATCGTTGAGTTTAATCAAATCCGAATTATCTATCATTGCTTGATTTATGGTGCCAGCACCAAGACTTCCTCCAAGAACTATTATCGTCTTTTTGGTTGGATCCAGATTAAAAGATTTAACGGCGTCTTCTTTGGTGCCTTGATAATGAGCAACTTCTTGTCGGACTGGATTGCCTGTTTTATAAACTTTGGAAGCTGGAAAAAATTTGTCCATTGCAGAAAAGGCAGTACAAATAGCAGAAGCCTTGGCACCTAATATTCTATTGGTAAGTCCAGCATAACTATTGGATTCAAGAATAACTGTAGGGATTGCTTTTGTTTGAGCAGATTTTAATATTGGTCCACTTGCATATCCACCCACACCAATTACAACATCAGGTTTGAAATTTTTTATGATTTGGTTGGATTTCCAAGTGCTGTGTATCAATTTGATCGGAAACATGAGGTTCTTGAGACTCAGTTTTCTTTGGAAGCCACTGATCCACAAACCAATAATCTTGAAACCAGCTGCAGGAACCTTTTCCATTTCAAGTCTGTCTTGTGCACCAACAAAAAGTAAATCAATACCAGGTACCCGACATACTAGTTCCTTGCCAATAGCAATGGCTGGAAAAACATGACCACCTGTGCCTCCTCCGGCTATGATTACTTTCATAGGGTATTTTTTCCTGCTTTAGTTTTATCCAAAGTGTAGGCAATATCAAATGGAATTTCTGCTTGGGTAACAGATTCTCCAGTTTCGATAAGCTCAACAGTTTCAGTAGTATTTTCTATTAATTCATGCGTTGAGCTTGGTTTGGCAACTGGTCCAGCAGCATGTTTGTCCACGTATCTTGAAACACTCAAAATCATCCCAAATGCCATTGAATTTAGTAACAGAGAAGTTCCTCCCTTACTTACAAGTGGCAACGTTAATCCTGTCACTGGCAGCAAATGCAATGAAACTGACATGTTGATCAACGCCTGGATGGTTATTTGAAGCCCTAATCCCATTACCAAAAGTGCTCCAAAAGTTTTGGGTGTGATGGTGACAATACGTATTATCCTAAAGAAGAATAAAATGAAGAGTCCGAGTATGAAGCAAGCGCCTATAATTCCATATTCCTCACAGATAGCAGCGTAAATAAAATCTGAAAATGCAGAAGGTAAGAAATGTCTGATGGATCCATCACCAGCACCCATGCCGAACCAACCACCGTTGGCTACAGCTATTTTGGCTTGTACGTTTTGAAATGTGCCTTCAGAGTTGCCAAGAAAATCCTGGACTCTAGTTGTCCAAACGGTCATACGCACCATTTTTGGAGCAATAAAGTTTATGATGGTAAGAAGACCAAATAATCCTATTCCCACTCCAAATGAATAACTCAAGTATTTTGTACTGACTCTGCCGATGAACATCACAATAAAGCTTGTAGAAAATATCAACATGGCAGTTGAGAGGTTATTGGGCGCAATCAACATACATATTATGCATATAGGTAAAATTACTGGCAGAAAACCATTTTTAAAGTCTTTAATCGTTTCTTGCTTTGTAGTAAGTATATGTGCTAAATAAAGCATCAGAGCCAGTTTGGCTACATCGGATGGTTGAAACTGTTGGTTGATTAATGGAATGGTAAGCCACCTTCTGGCATCGTTGATAGTATTTCCGAATATGATGGTTATTACCAAAAGCAATACTGAAAATATTAATAGCCCGGGGGCAATAGCTTTGAATCGTTGGTATGGTATTCTTGACGTAAAATAAACTATACTTAAGCCAAGCACAAGATACAGAGCATGTTTGAGCATGATCAAATGTATGGAACTTTCTTGTTTGTAAGCGAGGCTGCTTGAGGCACTGTACACCGAAAGCAAAGAACAAACTGAAAGCATCAGGATAACAAACCAGATTACTTTATCTCCAGCTTTTCCGGATACTACATTTGCTATAATTGATTTCATGTCAATTTTTTAATTGTTATTCGATTGTTGAGCACCTAATTTTTTGACAGCAGCTCTGAACTGATCACCACGATCTTCGTAATTTTGAAATAAATCAAAACTTGCACAGGCTGGCGATAGCAAGACCACATCTCCAGCCTTTGCCATAGCATAGGCTGTTCTTACTGCGCTCTCTGCAGATTGTGTTTCTGCAATCTGATCAATTTGACCTTTGAACGCATTGATTAGAGCAGCATTATTTATTCCCAAGCACACAAGCGCTTTGACTTTGGAATCCACCAATTTTTCAATCAATGTGTAATCATTTCCTTTATCAGTTCCTCCTGCTATCCATATTATTGGTTTATCCATAGCTCTTAATGCAAAGGAAACAGAGTCAACATTGGTAGCTTTGCTGTCATTGATAAAGTCGATTCCTTTAATGTTTTGGACAAATTCTAGTCTGTGAGGCAGGTTTTCGAAAGTGACAATAGCATTTTTTATTTGATCATTTGTCAATCCAACAATCTGGGCGGTTTTAATTGCGCAACTTGAATTGATGAGATTGTGTTCACCTTTTATTGGGATTTTTTGGATAGAAAGTTCAAAACCACCAACTACCAATTCCATTTTATGATTGATCTTAATTTCTAAAGCATCCACAGTGGCATGACCTTTTGCCATATTGAGGTGATCCAAAATTCCTTGATCTTTACCGAAATAGATAAAGTGGTCGTCTTTGTTCTGATTCTTTGTGATCAAAAACTTAGAATTGGCGTACAGACTGAAATCATAATTGTAGCAGTCAAGGTGGTCTGGAGTAATATTGAGTAAAACTGCTATTTCTGGCTTAAAATCCTTTGTTCCATCCAGCTGAAAACTACTTATTTCAATTACATACCATGGATGTATCCCTTCTGCCACAATTCTTGCAAATGATTTTCCAATATTCCCTCCAAGTGCAGCATCGATTCCATTTTCATGCAGTAAGTGGTGAATCAATTTGGTAGTTGTAGATTTCCCATTGCTACCAGTTATTCCTATTACCTTACCTTGACAATGCTTGTAGGCAAATTCTATCTCTGATATTACCGGAATTTGTTTGACATGAAATTGCTGAATGACGGCCAGATTATCTGAAATGCCGGGACTCTTGATTAGCAGTTTTGTATTGTAAACCAGATCAACTGAATGGCCATTTTCTTCATATTCAATAGCTGCTTGATCCAATTCCTTTTTAAATGCTGGCAATAGCTGTTTGCCATCGCTAAGAAAAACGGATAGACCTAGTTTCTTTGCCAAAAGCGCTGCTCCAACACCGCTTTCTCCTCCTCCTAATATGACGACATCTTTGGTCAAACCTATCTGATTTTTAAAGTTATTATTGTCAATACAGCTAGTAATATTCCAACAATCCAAAATCGGGTTACAATTTTTGCTTCGTGATAGCCTTGTTTTTGGAAATGGTGGTGAAGCGGGGCCATCAAGAACACTCTGCGTCCTGTTCCATATTTTCTTTTGGTGTATTTGAACCAACCGACTTGAATTACCACGGAAAGATTTTCTACCAAAAATATTCCGCATAGCACTGGTATGAGCAGTTCTTTGCGCAATATGATTGCAAGTGCAGCTATAATTCCACCCAATGTTAAGCTTCCAGTATCGCCCATGAACACTTGCGCAGGAAAGGAATTGTACCAGAGGAAGCCTATGCATGCCCCAATAAAAGCGGCGCAGAATACCACCAACTCACTGGTATAAGGAATATAAAAAATATTGAGGTATTCGGCGAAGATTGTATTGGATGATACATATGCCAAGATGCCCAAAGTTCCGCCAATAATTGCGGAAACTCCAGTTGCCAATCCATCAATACCATCCGTTAGATTCGCTGCATTCGAAACTGCAGTAATAATAAATGTTACAATTAAGACGAAAAGCAAACCCACCCATAATGCGCTGTCTCTTAAAGGTCTTGGTAATAAATAGCGGTATTCGTATTGATTTCCTTTGAGGAAGGGTACATTGGTCGCAGTGGTTTTAACATAAGCAACATCACTGAAAGTTCCTTCATGCTTATGATCTTCAATGACAGATTTATTGATGATTTGGTATCCTGATTTTTCTGCTGTTTCCAAGGGAACTCGTATGGTTGTTTCATCACTGTTGATCATGGTTATCGCGACAATCAAGCCCAATCCTATCTGCCCGGCTATTTTAAACTTGCCATCAAGACCTTCTTTTTGTTTTAGAAATACCTTTATGTAATCATCAATGAAACCAATAATTCCCATCCATGTGGTAGAAACAATCATCAGAATCACATAGACATTATTGAGGTTGCAAAGCAAAAGTGTTGGAACCAATATAGCGATGATGATAATAATACCTCCCATTGTAGGAGTGCCTTCCTTTTCTTTTTGACCAGATAATCCCAAATCCCGGACGGATTCACCTATTTGTAGCCGATGCAACCAATTGACTATCCTTTTACCCAACACCATAGATATGAGCAATGACAATAGAATAGCCAGTCCAGCTCTAAAAGTTATGTATTGAAATAACCTCAAGCCCGGAATATGCTCAAATTGAGCCAGCCATTTTGCCAGATAATAGAGCATCAGTTTATCTGTTTTATGTTACACTTTAAATCAATTAAAGTCAGACCCAAAGAGCATTCTGTTGTCAGAAGTACTCTTTGTGGTCTGCCGATTTTTGATCTGAGATTGATACCTTTTTTCATGCGACACTCCTGTTTTTCGGATTAAGAATTTCAGTGAGTATCTCTACATCATCAAGTGCATATTTTACGCCATTGACTTCTTGATATTTTTCATGTCCTTTGCCGGTTACCAGTATTACATCACCAGATACAGCCAATTTGCAGGCAGTTCGTATTGCTTGCTTGCGATCTTCTATTTTTAATACTTTTTCATGAAATTTTGTCTCAATTCCATTCCATATTTCCTCAATGATTGATGTTGGATTTTCAGTGCGAGGATTGTCGGATGTTATGATGACTTGATCGCTATAATTCACAGCAATTTTTCCCATTTGTGGTCTCTTAGCTCTGTCTCTATCGCCACCACAACCGAATACAGTTATTATTTTTGAGCTTGAAGGAACTGATTTTTTGATAGTTTGGAGCACCTTTTCCAATGCATCAGGAGAATGGGCATAATCTACAATTGCTTTTGTGGCATTGTGGGGATTAAACACGACTTGCATTCTACCTTCTGCAGGTTCCAAACCACTTATTTCTTCGAGCAAATTATCAATGTTGTCATCGAGTTCATTTGCAATTGCATAGACAGCAAGTAAATTGTAAGCATTGAAACTTCCTACAATGGCAGTAAAAAATTCTTTGCCATTGAATTCAAGATGCAAACCATTCATACTGTTGGAAATAATTTTTCCTTTGTAGTCAACCATTGCATGTAGTGCATATTTGACTTTTCTTGCTTGGCAATTTTGAAGCATTACTCCTCCGTTGGGGTCATCTGCATTGGAGATAGCAATTGCCTTAGAACTTAAGTTGTCAAACAGTTGTTTTTTGGCTTTTATATAATTGGCAAAAGTTCCGTGATAGTCCAGATGCTCATGTGTGATGTTCGTAAACGCTGCAATGTCAATTTTTAGACCTGACAAGCGATCTTGTGTTATGGCATGTGAACTGGCCTCCATGAAACAATGTGAACAACCTGAATTAACCATGTCGCTCAACAACGATTGCAAAATGATTGAGTCAGGTGTAGTGTGGGTAGATGGCAAAGAGGTTGATCCAATTTTATTACGGACAGTTGATAGTAAGCCAACCTTGTATCCTATATTGGTGTACAATTGGTGGAGTAGAGTGGCGACTGTGGTTTTTCCGTTAGTCCCTGTAATTGCTACTACTTTAAGTTGTTCTGAAGGATGGTCGTAAAATGCTGCTGCCATTTTTCCAGCGAGTTCACTGCTTGATTCAACACAGATATACGTGATATCCGGGGCGATATTTTCTGGTTGATTTTCGCAAACGATTGTTTTGCAACCATTCGCAATGGCACCAGATACATAATTATGTCCATCAGTTTGTGTTCCTTTTATTGCAAAAAATATACTGCCTTGAGTCGCTTTGCGGCTATCAAGGGTTAGATGATGGATTTCTCGAGTATTTATTCCGATCAGTTGGTAAGAGAGGCCGGTAAGTATTTCATTTAGTAACTTCATTTCAGATCATTTTAGGAATTTTAGTTTATCCAAGAAATAATCTGATTGTTTGATTGCTTCGGACAAGAGTACCTGGACTTATGCTTTGTTTTCTTATTCTTCCACAACCTAAAAATTGCACTTTTATACCCAGATTTTCAAGAAGATATGAAGCGTCTCTTGCACCCATTCCTACCACATTCGGAATTTTACCCTTAGGCATTTGCTTCTCAATTAGGGTGAATTTGTTGTCTGATTTTTTAATTTTACTCCATTCGCCACGGCTTTCGTAGTTGAAGGGAATATTTAACTCTTTGAATATAATGCTATAATCGGACTGGATTCCAGCTGTCGCATAGTTCATTGGAAGTTTATTTTTTGACTCAGTTTCGTTGTATGCAAAATGTTGGTCGTACATTCTACTGAATATTCGATCCGATATTTTGCGAAAAACTGGACCAGCAACTGAAGCTCCAAAATATCCATTTTGACGGGGTTCGGACACGACAACTATTATCGAATACATTGGATTATCCGCAGGAAAATACCCTACAAAACTGGAGCGGTGACCAAATTTTTCGTCTACATTGAGTTTAGAATAATTCAGTTGTGCAGTGCCCGTTTTACCAGCTATTTTGTATTGTTTGGTTTGTAAATTTGAAGCCGTTCCACCAGTGTCAACGACAGCCTCCAGCAATTCTCGACACATACGTATTGTCTTTCTGGAGGCCAATCGTTTCTTCAAAACCGTAGGTTCGTAACTTTTGATGACATCACTGTCGTCATGTTTGCGAATCTCGGAAACAAGGTAGGGTTTCATGATTTTGCCGTCGTTGGCGACAGCATTGTAAAAGGTAAGGAGTTGTATAGGTGTAATTGCTAGTTCATATCCAATAGACATCCAAGGCAGTGTAGTACCACTCCAGAAATCTTTAACGCTGTAAGCTTCTTTGATTATTGGTTTTGCTTCACCTACAATATCAAAGCCCAAAGTTTCATTCAATCTAAAATCCTTTAATTTTTGAATGAATTTGCCTGCATCATGCTTGTCATCATAGTGCTTTTTGACCAATCTGGCTATTGCTACATTGGAAGACATAGCGAAGGCTTTCAGCAACGTAGTAGAATCAATATTGTGAGGATGTGAATCTTCCATTATTCGATCCACGATTTTCCATTTTCCTCTGCTCAACACGACAGTATCTTTTACACTTTCTATGTATCCATCCTCCATCATTGCCATTACAGATGCAAGTTTGAAAGTAGATCCAGGTTCCAGTGCATTGGTGATTGCGTAGTTGAGATTTTCAACATATTCACCATTTTCTTTGTCCAGATTGACGAGTGCTCTTATTTTGCCGGTCTTTACTTCCATAACGATTGCACAGCCATATTGAGCATTGTGATGCGACAGTGCATCGTATAGTTCGGCGTGGGCAATATCCTGGATATTTTCATCTAAGGTGGTTATCAGGTCACTTCCGTTTATTGGAGTTACATGTGCAACTTCTTCAACTGGAACCCATTGGCCTCCCTGTATTTTTTGAACCAATCTTTGGCCTTGCTCCCCACTTAAAAAATTATTAAAAGCACCTTCAAGACCAACCCCTTGCATTCCAGTTTTGTAGTAACCGATAGTTCTTTTGGCAAGTGAACCATAAGGCAATGTCCTTTTGGACTTCAGTAGGTTAATTAAACCGCCAACATTTCTGCCTTCTCGGAATAAAGGGAATTTTTTGATTTTTTCCAATGACTCATAAGGTACATTATCAGCCACTAGGAAATATCTTTCCTTAGTGACACGAGCAGTAATTAGTTTGTTTTTCCAATAGGATGCTGCATAATGCGGCCTGATGGTTTTGGACAAACACAATGACAATGAATCAATGTTGTTATGGAATATATTGTCACCCATTGCTTTACAGCCCAAATCCATTCTTAATTCATAATAAGGGAGTGAGGTAGCAAGAATGGCACCTGACTCTGTTAGGATATTTCCACGCTCTGCATCGACATTTTGCATGTCAAAGGTCTTGTCTTGACCTTGTTTTACCCATTTTGCGCGCTGAAAAACAGCAACTTGAACCAATCTACCCAGAATAAGAGTTGCTGCCACTACAATTACTGCGGTAACAATATAAACTCTTGACAACAACTCATTCCTGGCATTCATGGTTATAATCGTGTTATGGGATTACAATTGTTTTCGGGACTGTCTTGCTCACTTCTAAATTCAGTGGCTCAACGCGTTTTGCTATTTGAGATTCTTTAGCTTCTGATAGGTTATTTGCTTGAATTGATATTAGGTTCCAACGACTTTCCTTCAGCTCTTTTTCCAATTTCTGGATCTTAGAGATCTTTGATTGCGCGATATATCCATTTGCTATATTGATCAAAAACATTGCAGAAATCAAGATCATAATGGGTAAATGGCTGAAGATGTCTTCAGGATGTATTCTAGCCCAACGCATGATGGATTTCATTTTCAACATAATTACTCGCTCTTTTTTAGTTCTTTTGTGCTATCCGGAGCAGGGCACTGCCTGCTCGTGGATTGCGTTTCAGTTCGTCAGCCTTAGGGCTAATCGGTTTTTTGTTTATTAAGGTAAACGGCCTTGTGATATGTCCAAATTCATTTTTTTGATGAATCCCTGATGTGTTGCCAGTTTTGAAGTAGTTTTTTACGAGCCTGTCTTCAAGTGAATGATAACTCATAATAACACATCTTCCATTTGGCTCAAGCAGAGAACCACATTGTTCCAAAAATTCCTTGAGTGCTCCAAGTTCGTCATTGACTTCAATCCTTAAGGCTTGAAATAATTGTGAAAGGTATCTCATTCGTTCACCCATAATATAAGGTTCAATAACGCTCAAAAAGGTTTTGGTTCCAACAATGGATTTAACCGATCGAGCTTGAACTATCGCTTGGGCAAGTGTTTTGGAATTTCGGATTTCACCATACTGGCTAAAAATCAATTGAAGTTGGTCAGCGGTGTATTTGCTGATTATTTTTGCGGCAGTCAGTTCCTGTAATTGATGCATTCTCATGTCAAGAATTACATCAGAGCGATAGGAAAAACCTCTGCTCATGTCATCTAACTGATGTGAAGAAACGCCAAGATCTGCTAAAATTCCGTTCACGGACTTGATCCCATGAAGGCGCATAAACTTTTGAATAAGCCTAAAATTGGCTTGAATCAAAGTAAATCGCGAATCACTGAGGGTGTTGCCCAAAGCATCTTCATCTTGATCAAAGGCAAAAAGCTTTCCATCAGACGATAATTTGCTGAGGATGGCCTTGGAATGTCCTCCACCACCAAAAGTAACGTCCAGATAAACTCCATCGGATTGGATGTCCAAAGCATCAATGCACTCATCCAGCATAACAGCTTGGTGGTAATTTGAATGATCACTCATTGTTGTCACCCATCACCTGCTCTGCCAAACCAGAATAAATATCACTGTCTTCAATTATCAGATTGTTGTAACGCTCAGGATCCCAAACTTCAATGTATTCGTTGTAAGCAGAAAGTATGATGTCTTTCTGAATTCCAGCGTATTCAAGTAAGGATTTAGGCAGCAATACACGCTCTGAAGAATCAGTAATCAATTCTGTGGCTCCGCGAAAGAAGTATCGAACGAAATCTCGCTTCTTCTTTTCAAATGTATTCAATTGATTCACCTTTCGGGTGATTTTATCCCAAACATTTTTAGGATAAAGACTCAAGCAAGAATCGAGGCCGCGGTTGATGACAAAGTCATAGTTTGGCCGTTCACCCAATTGACGCAATAGAGCGGTAGGGAGCCTTATGCGCCCTTTGTCGTCGATACGACACTGATATTCACCGATCAATTGACTCATTTAGATATTCCTTACGATTAAATCTGATGCGAAGTTACAAATTGTCTCCACATTTTACCACAAGAGGGTCATTATTTTTGTAAATTATTGTAAAATATCCACTTTCGATAAAGGATAGCTTCAAGTTTAATTTTATCAATCTTTAATAATATATTGTAAATCAATATTTTAAGTATTTTTATAAAATAAGTTATTTTGGTGGAGATAAGTGGACATTATTTTG
>JBBQJT010000059.1:0-18724 GCA_038326165.1 Chitinophagales bacterium
ATCACCGTCTGTATCTACACAAGGGACCCCGATAGGACATTCCAGAATATCTGCTATCATATCACCATCACTGTCTAAGTCACGGTAATTAGGGATTCCATCACCATCGGAGTCTCTTGGAATGGATGAAGAGAGGATAGGAGTGCCATCAGCACTTTGAATTGGCTGTCCTTTGATGTTAATGAGCACCAATGATAAGCCCAATAGTCCATCTTGGTCAGGATCTGGAAATTGATTCTCGAAAACATCAAATAAGCCATCACCGTCCGAATCAAGATCCAGATAATCTGGCATTCCATCTCCATCTGAATCAACCACTATTGAAATGCTGGTCAGTGGGTTGCCATTTGCATCTAAGATTGGAATTCCGAATTCGTTTACAATCAATACGCCAATTCCAGTAATACCATCATTATCAGGATCGAGTCCAAGCCTTTCAGCTATATCATTCAAACCATCATTATCACTATCCAAGTCAATATAATCAGGCTTTCCGTCCATATCCTTGTCAGGAGGTTTGGGAATTCCAAATCCCGTAAATGTTGGATTGATAAAGGGCAAGTACCCATTTTTATCAACTGTAGGTACAAATCCGGTACCGTCATCCATCCCACCATCACTATTCCCATCATTCATTGGGAAGCCATTTTCAAAAACATCAAATATTCCATCATTATCACTGTCACGATCATCATGATCTGGGACACCGTCATTGTCATCATCGCATGGCTTCATGATGGCTTTTGCAGTTTGCGTATTTGGGTTGGTTGATAGAGCAATGTAGAATCCATTGGTTCCAAAAGCTCCCGGACTTGTATCAATTACTCCATCTTGATTGACATCAGGTGCTTTATACCCTGACTCATAACTATCAGGTTTGCCATCGTTGTCACTATCCAGGTCAAGATGATTAGGAACGCCATCTCTATCAAGGTCATAAACAAAAGAAATAATATCACATATTCCATCGCCATTTGCATCACTACAATTATTATTGATAGCTGGATCATTTGCATCCTGATAATTGAGAATATAATCTCCATCCTCATCGTGGCTTGGGTCTTTCATGCCTGGTAAGCAAGCAAATTCTCCATTTGGTGGACAAAATTCTAGGTAATCCGCAATGCCATCATTGTCATCATCGAGATCTAAGTTGTCCGTTATTCCATCGCCATCCGTATCTGGATAAAGGTGCAAACATTCCTTAAAGATATCGTATGCCACAACTCCTGAGGAGGAGACATCTACATATGACCAATAGTCAAGCAAGCGTTCGTTACCAAAGTTTTTAGAATATTTATACGGTAATGAAGTAAGTTTTGGATTACCAGGTGTACCGCCACCACTTACTCCACCGTTGAGAGGAGAATGGTCATAGTAAAATTGATTATAGGGGCTATTGGGGCCGTTTAGTCTGGTAATTGCAACTCCATTTGGGTTGTTTTCGATGTCTGCTAATAATACGTGTATTTCTCCCGTTCGCAATGTTGCCTTATACTTTACAATGAAATTTTTCTGTGCAGAAACAATTAAACCATTGCCGAGTTTCCCATCCCAAAAGATGGTATCCAACCCAGGATCGACATTTTTGAATAGGGTTTGATCCAATGGATCACCGTAGTTGCCGTTATTATTTAAGTCCAGTTCTATAAACACGTTTCCTGGAGCATTGAACTTAACTGTAAAGTATCCACCATCGCCCTCTTTTACGAAGCCAGGTGGACATCCGTTTCCATTGATATCCCCAGGCGTAAAATCTATTTTTTCAATACTTGGACCATTTTGGATTGGTGGTGTAATCAACCAAGTTTCATAAGTTTCTTTGTTGAATATATCTGTCATCAAAGCCTCTGAAGGCATTGAGTTGTCAGGCATATTGAAGAAAACTTTGTTGTTTATGAATAGATCGTCATCCTTAGCCTGTGGGTCATAGAGAAAATTTGGTGATCCAGTGAGGTTGGTGATATCTGATGATCTTTTGTAATCAATTTGTTTTAATGATTTATATATTGGTTTTTTATTTTGATCTACCAAACCTACGTTGTTGGAGGCAAGAGGGAAGCCCCAAGGATCTGTATCATAAAATTCTACCAAGTACAAATATCCCGCCTTACTCAGTATGTAAAACTTTGGTGAGGTGAAATTTGCATTTTCGTTGACTATGCTGATGTACTCGTTTGAGAAAACACGACCTGACTGAAGAATTCCTCCGTTATTTCCTCCTGCATTTTTGGAAACAGTAATATCCCAACTCAGTACGACTCTTCGATTGATTGGCTGGTCTATTGCCCGTGTCCATGCTTGGCCAATTTCTAGATTTTTAAAAGTAGTTTTTGTATAAGTAGGATAACCCAATTCAAATGTCCAAACTCCAGCTTCATTTGCTCCAACATTTACTATTCCAGGTGTGTAACCCAATCCATTGGTAATTCCCCCACCATTAGGCCCATTGGCTTCCTCAACGCTATTGTTTATAATTGCAAGTCCGACATTGTTTCCTGTGTTGTCATAGATAGCAAATAAGCTACCGTTGGGTCTATAAATTTTTACGAAGCCATTTGTAATTCCTACGTGACTTGCACCAAAGTTGATAAACTCACCTGCTGCTGCATATACTTTGATTTGTTGTTGTTGCTCTGCATTGTAAAATGGTCTTTTCCCGACATATTTGATTAAATCGATAGATCCTTCAGCAATGACCGAAGTTGTTCCCAGAATCAACAAGCAAACTATCAAACAGGATCTACAGGATCTGTAAGAGATATATTTCATGGAAAACAATTGAAATTAATACCAAATTGCCTCGTTTTGAGACATAATACAATATCTAATAATCAAAAATTGATCCAAGATTAAAAAAATGGAAAAGAATTGTTGCAATTCGACAAATGGAGGAAAACTATCTGAAACGGAAATTACTGCCTAATGGCCTCAACTGGATCGAGTTTCGATGCCTGAATTGCTGGCAATAAACCTGCTAATATTCCTATAAGCGCACTAGTTATTAAACCAAAAACGATATTTTTAACAGATAAGAATATTTCAAAATCGATGAAGGTATTGATAATTGATACCATCAAAAATACAAGAATCAAGCCAAGGATTCCACCCAAAATGCATAATACGATTGCTTCAATAAGGAATTCCAGAATGATCACTTTGCGAGGCGCTCCAAGTGCTTTTTTTATGCCAATGATATTGGTGCGTTCTTTGACTGAAACGAACATAATATTGGCAACACTGAACATACCTACAAGAATTGAAAACCCACCAATTATAAATCCTACGGCGTTTAAAATGCCAAAAAAGCTGCTTATCAAGTCATCCAAAACACTAATTTCATTCAAGGAGAAGTCATTGCCTTCACTTGGATGTAATCGATGCTTTCCCCTCAAAACGGCTATGATGTCATCTTTAAGCATATCCAAACTTACTCCCTCAGCCGCTTTTATGTTGACTGAAGTATTTGAGAACATGCTATTGGGATTCAAGTTACTTATCTTTTTCATCAAAGTGAAAGGCATTAGAATGCAATTGTCAAAATTCAATGGATTGATGATTGCATTCCCTGATTTTTTTATGACACCCGTAATTCTGAGCTTATGTCCACCCACTATTATATATCTGTCAATTGGATCTAATGTGGGAAATAGACTATTTGCTACTTGGGTTCCAATAGCACAGCAATAAACACCATTATTGTATTCAGCCATGTTAAAAAACCTTCCATCACTGCATTCAAGGTTAAACACTTTGGTGTATTCTTCTGTACATCCGACCAAAAAAGCTCCTTCCACTGAATTGGAACCTGATTTTGCAATTCGATTTCCTTCAAATGTTGCGAATGACGCATAGGCTGCTGATGGTACTTTGTCCTTTATCAGCTGGTAATCTTTGAAAGAAGGATTGGGCCTGCGCATATATTTCCAGTAGTTCGTAAAAGGATCTTCATTCCAGGGCATTTTGGAGAGATACAGCACATCTTGGCCCAGTTTGTCAAAACTTTCCCTGATGTTTGCTTCCAAAGAATCAACTGAAGATTTAACGGTTATAATACAGAATATGCCAATGGAAATTCCCATTAATGAAAGTATACTCCTGAGCAAATTTGCCCGAAGTTGTCCAATTGCTTGTGAGATTCCTTCTGCTACGTATTTGTACATAATAATTATCTCAAATGTATTATTAACTTTCGGGTGCAACAAACTATCCTGACTTAGATAGATCAACTTAAGGTATTTTTCTACTGATAATAACTTCATTGATCGTTTGCAGCATTTGTTTGGTGCTTGAAGATAGAATAGGTTTTCTTTCAGTATTCTGATTCAGAGGCACTTAACGATTGCGATTCCATTTCTAATAGTGAATTAATAATTTTGGGTTATTATTAGCGAATTCCATTACTTTTGCGGCACAATTACTGATTGTTTTGCAATGGATTTATATGCCGATGGCTTAGTTGTACTTAATCTCGTAATTATTGAGAGTCTTCTTTCAATAGACAATGCAGCTGTACTTGCTACAATGGCTATGGATTTGCCAAAAGAGCAGCGCCCCAAAGCCTTAAAATATGGACTGCTCGGCGCTTATTTTTTTAGAGGATTGGCTTTGCTATTTGCATCATTGCTTGTTAAGGTTTGGTGGTTAAAAGTGCTTGGTGGGTTGTATCTTCTTTATTTGTGCATCCATTATTTTATGTCCAAGCAAACCAAAACCATCGAAGATGATACTTTCGTCGAAATGCCTGGTTTTTTTAGAAAATACTTGATCTTGCCGCTTAGTGGAGTTTTTTCTGTCTTGTTTTCTCCATTTAAAAAGGCGACAGCAGGATTTAAGAACTCTTTGGGTAAGTTTTGGTACACTGTAGCCATGATAGAAATTATGGATTTGGCTTTCTCGGTTGATAACGTATTTGCAGCTGTGGCATTCACCAAGAATATCGTTCTGATTTGCATTGGTGTTTTTATCGGTATTTTGGCCATGCGTTTTGTTGCTCAATATTTCATAAAATTGATGGAGACTTTTCACTTCCTAGAGTCCGTTGCCTTTATTGTAATTGGAATTCTGGGTTTAAAATTATCGGCTAGTTTGCCTTGTTATTTTATGCCTGAAGATAGCTACTTTTGTCAATGGATGGAGTCAGAACAATCAGAATGGATATTGTCAATTTCTTGTTTGTTGATATTTTTACTTCCTGTGCTGTACACGATTATTGTGAGCAAAGTAAAATCAAGCACCCGAGAATCTTAAAAATATGTCTGAATTTACTAATCATAACATTATTTCTATCTGATGGCAAGACAACATGAAGTCGGTCACTCATTGAGTGTTGCAGGGGTTTTGGTGGCACTGGGCATTATTTTTGGAGACATTGGCACTTCGCCACTTTATGCTCTAAAAGCCATCGTTGGCGGTCACGTAGTTGATGAACAATTGGTGCTTGGGGCTATTTCATGCATCTTTTGGACATTAACTTTAATAACTACGGTTAAGTATGTTCGATTGGCCTTGAATATTGACAATAAAGGTGAAGGTGGAATATTTAGTTTGTACGCCCTCGTCAGACGCAAGCGCAAGAATTGGATGATATTTATTGCAATAATTGGTTGTAGTACCCTAATGGCTGATGGATTTTTGACTCCAAGTATTTCCATAAGTTCAGCAATTGAAGGTTTGGATGTGCTGTATCCAGGGATTCAAACTATGCCCATAGTCATTGTGATTCTAATTGTGCTTTTTTCTTTTCAACAGTTTGGAACTAACGTTGTAGGTAGGACATTTGGACCTATCATGATGCTTTGGTTCGGAATGATGGCATTTTTTGGCGTGAAATATATCATTGAATATCCTTCTGTTTTGGCAGCATTGAATCCTTATTATGGTATTAGTTTGTTGTTATTGTACCCAAAAGGTTTTTTGCTCTTAGGTGGTGTTTTCCTTTGCACTACGGGTGCGGAAGCACTTTACAGTGATTTAGGGCATTGTGGAAAGCACAATATCAGAATCAGCTGGGTTTTTGTAAAAATATGTCTGGTGCTGAGTTATTTTGGACAAGGTGCATTCCTGCTTCACGAAAATAGTGGTAATGTTTGGAATCCTGATGTGAGTATATTCTATGCAATGATATCTAAGTCATTCTTGCCCTTTGCAATTGTTATAGCAGCAATGGCGGCAATTATTGCCTCACAAGCTCTAATTAGTGGTTCATTTACTTTGATCAATGAAGCCATGAAATTGAGGTTAATGCCCAATTTGAAGGTTAATTATCCTACTCAGATGATGGGGCAGATATACATACCATTTGTGAACTGGATGTTGCTTGCAGGTTGTATAACTGTTGTTTTAATTTTCAGGGAATCAACCAATATGGAAGCTGCTTACGGTTTGGCTATCACATTGGACATGTTGATGACAACTACCTTGATGGCAATGTTTTATCGAAAACGAAATAACAACAAGTTTTTTATTGGAGCTTTTATCCTAACTTATTTTACGATTGAAATAATTTTCTTCTGGTCCAATGCGCATAAGTTTTTACATGGTGGTTGGTTCAGTTTCATGATAGCTGGCTTCTTCTTCATTGTCATGTTTGTGCTGATGAAAGCAAGAGCTCTGAGAGATAAACATACTGAATTTACTGCTATTGTTGATATCAAGGATAAGCTAAATGCACTTCAAGGTGATGATACCATTGCAAGGGAAGCTACTAATCTGGTGTTTATGTCCACTTCATCACAAAGGGGTATGCTCGATAGTAATATAGTCTATTCAATATTCAGAAAGAAGCCAAAACGAGCTGACGTTTATTGGTTTGTACACATGGAAATAGTAAATGACCCTTTCGAAAGAAATTACTCTGTTGATACAATCATTCCAGGCACCGCATTTTTTGTCACAATTCGATTTGGTTTTAAGGTTGAGCATAAAATAAACTTGGTTTTAAATCATATCTATGAGCAAATGGTTCAAGACGGTGAAGTAGACGGTATTACTCGTTATCCATCCTTAAGAAAGTATAAAATTCCTGCGGATTTTAAATTTTATCTTATAAACAGTAGAGTTTCAGTAGATGATAAGATCAGTCCTCTGGATCAATTGATAATCAGGTTGTATCGTTTGGTAAAGTCAGTTTCATTGCCTCCGGAGAAGGATTTTGGATTGGAACTTACCAACGTTTCAGTAGAAACGGTTCCGATAAATATTTCACGAAAAGCAAGCGAACAACTAAAAGGCTTATACCGGGTATAGATTCTTATAGTATCTTTAATTTATGAATAAAAAGCCAAAACTTCCTGCATCATTTAGTTTGATAATTATAGCAATCTTGGCGATTGTTTCCTTGCTGCATGTGGGTAACTCTAACTTGTGGTGGAGTATAAACGCATCCTTGCTTATGGTAACTCGGTATGTGTTACTGACCTTGATGTGTGTTTATGGCTATTATAAGAATTCATTGACAACATGGATTTTGATTTCAATGCTAATTGGTGCTGAAATAGGACATGACTTTCCTGAAATTGGGGTTCATCTCAAAGTTGTTAGCAAGATTTTCTTGAAATTGATTAAAACCATCATCGCTCCTTTGTTATTTGGCACTTTGGTTATGGGAATTGCTGGACATTCTAGTTTGAAACAAGTTGGCAGAATGGGTTGGAAATCATTACTTTATTTTGAAGTAGTAACGACCATTGCGCTTGGAATTGGATTGTTGGCAATTAATATTTCCAAAGCGGGGGTGGGAATCGATTTGCCTGTAGGTATGCACGAAGAACTTCCTACAGTTGCACAGCAAACTACCGAAGATGTAATTCTTCATATATTCCCTGATAACATAGCAAAATCAATTGCGGAAGGACAAATTTTGCAAATCGTTCTGTTTTCAATTCTATTTGGTATTGGCGTTGCTCAATTGAGTGAAAAGCACAAAAGACCAATGCTCGCATTTACTGAAGCTTTGTCTGAAACCATGTTCAATTTCACGAAAATCATCATGCGATTTGCACCATTTGGTGTGGGTGCAGCGATAGCATATACGGTGGGGCATATGGGAATAGGAGTGCTCGGAAATTTGTTTCAGCTGTTAACGACGCTTTATCTTGCATTGTTCGCCTTTTTGGTTTTAGTATTATTGCCAATTGCGTTATTCTGCAGAATTGATGTAATTCGATTTATCAAGGCGATAGCTGAGCCCGTATCTATTGCCTTTGCTACCACAAGTTCGGAATCCGCATTGCCAAAAGCAATGTCCGCTATGGAAAAATTTGGAGTGCCCAGGAAAATTGTTTCGTTCGTGATGCCAATGGGTTACAGTTTTAACTTGGACGGAACCACTCTATATTTGAGTCTTGCAACCATTTTTGTAGCTCAAGCTGCAAAAATCGAACTCAGTTGGATCCAGCAACTTTCAATTGTTTTGACCCTGATGCTAACAAGTAAAGG
The DNA here is from genome assembly GCA_038326165.1 of Chitinophagales bacterium. GTDB lineage: Bacteria > Bacteroidota > Bacteroidia > Chitinophagales > Saprospiraceae > JAEUUM01. Next base: position 8,440 of record JBBQJT010000059.1, read on the forward strand.
TGTTGCGGGCGTCCCCAGGGCAAGTTTGGTGATCTTATTAGGAACAGCAGCATCTTTTGGATTACCTGTTGAGCCTATATTTATAATACTCGGAATTGATGAATTGATGGACATGGCGCGTACTTCTGTCAATGTCATTGGAAACTGCCTAGCCACCGCTGTTATAGCAAGGTGGGAAGGCGAATTAGAAACCCCAATTGAAGCCAGCTAATGGATTACATCAAACAGTTGATTGATTTTATATTGCATATTGATAAGCATCTTCTGGATCTTACTGCTCAATATAACGATTTTACATATATTATCATATTCGGTATCATATTTTGTGAAACTGGACTAGTCATTATGCCATTATTGCCTGGAGATTCGCTTCTTTTTGCTGCTGGTGCAATATGCGCTACAGGAGCATTGAAGATAGAAATATTGGCACCGGGTATTTTCTTGGCTGCTATGCTGGGCGATAACGTGAATTACTTTGTTGGGAAGTTCGTCGGTGGAAAGCTTACCGATTCGAACAGCAAAGTAATCAACAAAAAGTATTTGAATAAAACGGAAGCTTTTTTTGAAAAGCATGGTGGTAAGGCAATCATATTTGCCAGATTTGTACCGATAGTGCGCACATTTGCCCCATTCGTTGCGGGCGCAGGCCAAATGAATTACGGACGATTCATTCTGTTTTGCTTGGTTGCTAACTCACTTTGGGTTGGTATATTTTGCACAGCAGGCTACGTATTTGCAAACAATGAATTTGTAAAGCATAATTTTAGCTTGGTAATTCTTGGGGTTATTTTTGCATCACTACTGCCAATTCTATTTGCTTTAGTCAAATCAAAGATGTCCAAAAAGACTACTGTGTAATTTAACAGTTCAATGCTTTTACCAATAGTCGGTGGAAGTGATGTGTACCTTGTTCTCGCTTTGGTGCATACCTTCCCGTATTGTAGAATCTTGAACGAATGCCCTTTTGAACCATCTGAACGATTTCTTCATCCTCGGCTTCGACCGTGTCCAAATCTCCTCCTGCTCCGCCGGAAGTAGTGCCATTCTTAAAACTAAAATTCAAAAATTGGACCCGGCAACTTGATTCCGAAGTTGGCTCAACAATGTTAAGAGATAATCCCCAAGGGTAAAAGTTGAACATCATATTGGGGAAAACCCAAAAATAATATGCAGCTACCTGCTTTCCGTATTCTGCTGAATTTGTTGGCAAGTCAAATATTGAATCTCCCTCTTTGGCAATTCCCAATTGGAGGTTAGAATATGAAAACAATATGGTTTCATATTGATTGAAATCTAGAACCTCATTCAAGTCTTTGTGCACAAAAGGAATGTGAAAACCTTCCAAGTAATTTTCACAATACAATGCCCAATTTGCATTGACTTCAAAGCTCTGATGTTTTTGAGGATTGTATTTCAATTTGCTCATATCGAACCAATGCATTCGCTCCATCATTTCATGAAAATAAGAAGCAAACGAATGATTTCCAGTTAAGCGGGTAAACAATATTGGTCCCCAATTGGCCAAGGGCAATTGCTCCAGATCTTCACAAGGACGAGGAAAATTTTCAACTTCTTTGAATTCTGGCATAAACTTAAATTGACCATCCAAGTCAAAGGATCTGCCGTGATACTTACACGTCAATTGCCTGAGTTTACTGCATGGCTCATAAACCAAAAGATTTCCCCTATGGGTGCAAACATTTGAAAGACAGTGCAAATTTTCATCATTGTCACGGGTTAGTACAAGAGGCTCATTCAAGTAGCCTTCCAATAAATTGACTGGGCTTGCAGTTCCTTTTCCATCGAGTTGATTGCTGTGGCCTACATATTGCCAAGAATCAGCGAAAATCTTTTCCTTCGAGGCTTCAAACCAATAGGGTGACAGATAAAAGTCACGCTCAATTGTTTCTGCTTTCTGGATTTCTGGATGAATTTCTTTTAATTTCATATTGGACACAATATAGTCATATAGTCAAAATCCAGACTTAAAATGAAATAATATCTCTCCAAATTCACTTGAATAAACAGATTATCGAATTAGTTGATTCATTCGTATTGAAGAACAATATCTTTGTATCAACATGAAAGACCCAAAGGAAAAATCAATCGGAGAAAAGCAGAGCTTACATCCACGAAATATACATCGTCAGAGATACGATTTTGAACTCTTGATCAAAAATCATCCAGAATTGGTGGAGCATATTTTTATCAATACACATGGCATTGAAACAATAGATTTTAGCAATCCGAAGTCCGTTAAGTCTCTGAATAAGGCCTTGTTGGCGAGCTATTATAATATACGAGAATGGGATATTCCCAACAATTATTTGTGTCCACCCATACCTGGCAGGGCAGATTATATCCATTATGTTGCCGATCTTTTGGCACTTAATAACCATGGCAAAGTGCCAAAAGGAAATGGAGTAGTGGGCTTGGACATTGGTGTTGGTTCCAACTGTATTTATCCAATATTGGGTCATTCTCTTTATGATTGGAGTTTTGTAGCAACTGATATTGATGAAAAGGCCATCGAAAATTGTGTAAAAATTGTAACTCAAAATGAATCTTTGAAAGAGGCAATCAGTTTTCAGCAGCAGCTTGATCCCAGTTATGTATTCAAACACATCATTCAACACGAAGACCGTTTCAGTTTTACCATTTGTAATCCACCATTTCATGCCAATGAAGCAGAAGCTCTAAAAAGCAGCATTCGAAAGATTTCCAATTTGACAAAAAGGAAAATATCCAAACCCATTCTGAATCATGGAGGTCAAAGTTCAGAGCTTTGGACTGAGGGAGGTGAAATCGTTTTTGTCAATAGAATGATTCATGAAAGTAAATTTTATCCACTGGAAGTGCTTTGGTTTACCTGTCTGGTATCTAAGGCAGATAATCTCAAAAGTATTTATAAATCTTTGGATCAGGTTGGCGTATTTGAGTTCAAGACCATCGAGATGTCGCAAGGACATAAAATAAGTCGGATTGTTGCCTGGACCTTTCAAAATGAAATTCAACAGCAAGCGTGGAATTTTGAACTGAATACTAAGGACTAGGCTTGGTATAATAGGAGGGCTAATGCAATGATAGCGGGCAAGGCTTGGATATAAAAAATTCTCTTCGACACGGTGAAGGCTCCAAATATTCCAGCTGCAATGATGCAGCCAAGAATGAATATGCCAACATTCGCTTGCCATTCGGCATTTTCAATTATCAAGCACCAAATAAGGCCCGCTGCCAAGAATCCGTTGTACAATCCCTGATTGGCTGCCATAAATCTGGTTGGTTTGAAGAGTTCAGGGGGAAATGCACCTTTGAATATTTTTTTGCCGCTTGTTTCCCAGGCAAACATTTCAAGCCACAAGAAACCCAGATGCTCAAATGCTATAAATCCGATTAGTATTTCAGTTAGTAGTTTCATTTTGCACGTCTTTGGTAAACAAGATAAGCGTTTTATGAGTAATTCTCTCTTATTCGTTTCTTGGATGAGGATTTTTAATCTTAAAGGGGATATTTACAGATTAAACAATTTTAGTAGGACGCTTTATTTATCGTGCAAGGTCAAATTAAAAGTAAAATGATTGTCAAATTAATTCAGAAAGCCTTAACTTTAACTGATAGAAAAATTGATATAATAACAACAAAGAGATGAAAATAGCTTTAAGTAAAGACCAAACTTTTCAATCAATTCAGGATGGATTTCACGCTTTATATCCTTACTTGAAATTGGAATTTTATGGGGGTGCAAGCCAATCCAAAGTGGCGCATATTCCCGCAAATGCATTGCCACTTACCAAAACCATTGGTGAAGTGAATGCGAACTTTGATCAAGGAGAACTGATGATTACAGGTAATGTAAAGGTTTCCGATTTTGAAAAGTCATTTCATGAAATTACGGGAGCAGATGTTCAAGTCTATCGAAAATCCGGAAGAGTTTGGATGCAAACCACCAAAACGGACACGTGGACTCTTGTTGAACAAAACTTAAAATCGGAAGATGAACATCGTGCCGTTGAGCCAGACGAGCCAATGGATTACCGTGAAATGGATTGATTGGACTCATAGTATTTCAATCCTTTGATTCCTCCGTCCAAGTAATATGCATCTGCAAATCCATAGTCGCGTATTAGGGCTTTGACTGCCTGCAAACTGCGTGCACCTGTTTCACAATGAATCACCAAGGTCTTATCACGTTGAATTTCTGTGATTCTATCTTTGATCGAATTCATAGGAATAAGGATTCCACCGATATTGTTGGCTTCATATTCAGCGGGCTCACGAACATCAATCAATTGAAAACCAAACTTGTTTTTTTGCCATTCATGAAATGTTTCAGCAGAAATTGATGGAACAGCTATTGATTCAGCATTGCAAAATTGTTCGTAATCAATGAGTTCAATGATACTTGATTCGGGAAATATTTTGTTGATCTTCAATGTTCTGCTCTGAAGGGTAAGTGCATCCAAAACGTGCAGGCGACCTGCTAATAGCTTTCCAATGCCAGCAAGTAACTTAATCGCTTCATTGGCTTGCATTGCTCCAATGATGCCGGGCAATACTCCCAGAACTCCTGCTGTGGCGCAATTATTAACGAGGGATTCCATTGGAGGAGTAGGGAATAGGTCTCTGTAATTTGGTCCATTTGATCCATCAGGGTATGAATAATTAAAGACAGAAATATGCCCTTCGTATTGGGAGATACTTCCATAAATAAGGGGTATTTTTAGAATTAGACAGGCATCATTTACCAAATAACGAGTTGGAAAGTTATCACTTCCATCCAGCACCAAATCAAACTTAGAAAAGATATCAAGCGCATTTTGAGCAGTCAATCGCAAAGGAAATCTTGTAATTTCAATATTAGGATTCAGATCAGTAAGTCTATTAAAGGCTATGTCCACCTTTAATTGCCCAATATCTTTTACCCCGTATAATATTTGACGGTGCAAATTGCTAGCCTCCACAATGTCAAAGTCGATGATGCCGATGTTGCCAACCCCAGCGGCAGCCAGATATAATAAAGCGGGACATCCCAGACCACCTGCACCCACAACCAATATACGCGAGGATTTAAGTTTGGCCTGAGCTTTTTCACCAAACCCATCTAGCACAAAATGCCGTTGATATTGAAGTATTTCATCTGGTGAGAAAAGTGATTGCGACATATATTTTATGATGGAGTTATTTCTTGGTTTTTGATTCTAGTTCGAATCGCAATGATTTTGTTTTTTCGTTGGAGATCATCGTAAGTTGTTCATTGGCAATGGAGTAGCTGACAGTGTTTTCCAATGTAGTCATCAATTCAACTTCGATTTGCATTTGTTCGCAAAACATGCGTGTTGCCCCGAGCTTAGATATCTGAATACCTTGATTCTCCTTCAAGGTCAAGGTTCCAAAGAAGTTGTTGCAAGATCCGTTGCCGCTTACTTTATTTTCATTCTGCTCAAACTGTATAAATGCCTGGTTTTGAAGGCCTGTTATTTCTGAAATTGATTTGCCATTGAGTTCATACAGGATCCATTTTTGCCCAAACAGCATTTTTATTTGATCAGCACGTTTTTGGACGCTACAAGTAATACTCGATACTGTAATAAAAACGATGAAAATGAGGAAGAAGGTATATTTCATGAAATCTGCAGAGTTTAAATCAAATGTAAATATAAATGATGGAAGATAAGAAATTAGCTTGTTTAAGGAGAATCAAATTACAAACTACAAGATCAAAGTTAACTGAGCGAATTTTCTGGATTAGGAAGAAAGAATGTTCTAATTTGGGGCATCAATTGTATAAGATCAATTCCTGAATCATGAATGAAATAACGCCTAAACCTATTGCAAGTCAAAAGACATGGAAATCTCTGAAATTGAGTGATGAAACGATGGTTCAGTTGGATGAAATGCGCACTTGGATTGAAGCCTCCTACTCAGCAAAACTGGGAGGGATGAAGAAGCCAGGTAAGCAAGTTGTGTTGCTGCACGGTCCTGCCAACTCTGAGAAACATCACGTTGCTGCGCTATTGGGAAAGGAAATGAACATGCCGGTATTTGCTATCAGGCTTCAGGATGTCATTTCAAAGTTTGCCGGCGAGACAGAAAAGAATTTGGAGCATATTTTCCATAAAATGGAAGAGAAAGGAGCCATTCTTTTGTTTGATGAGGCAGATGCTATTTTTGGGCAAAGAGGAAAGATGAAAACCTCAGGAACTCAATTCAGGACTACCGAGATGGAACATTTATTAAAGCTTATTGAAGATTCACCCATTTTCATCATGCTTTCAACCAATGCCAAAGCCAATATCAATGATCCATTTGTGCGCAGATTGAGATACATCATCAACTTCCCAAAGTTGTAGGCAGGTTAAATGCAATGCTGTATTCCTTGCCACACTTAGATTGAGGCTTGCTGTCATTTTGAATGCAAAGTTTACGATAATGATACTAGCCTTATTCGTTTATGTGGTTTTGGGTTTGCTCTAGCAGGTCCGACCTGACTTGACACCAATACTAATTGTTGGCTCAATTGTGAAATGAATTTGTGGGATTCAATTAGAGGTTAGTTATGTATCTTTTCAATTTTTATGGGTACACTTCTATTCGCCCTGCACATTTCAATACTTTTGGTTGGCACAAAACGGAAATCAGGTTATTGTGTTTTGTGCTTTCTATAACCCATTCTAGTCTCCTACCAGCTTAGCTTTGCCCTATGAAAGTTGTTGTTTGATAAATGCTTTCAGTTCGTCAAATGTCATATTTGGAGTTTCAGAACTTATTTTATTTCTTCTGTCTCTCATCATTTTCACAGCGTCAAACTGTTTTACTTTAATAGTCGTTTCCATAATTTACAAGGTCTTTAGGTTTTCTAATTTCTATGATTGAATAACCAAGTCTCGTATTTACCATATTATAACTTTTTATTCAGTCAAGATTAAAGATGTGTTTAAAGTTTCAACTTACTAAAACTTCTACTTTATAGCTTTTTAATCTTGTGTCAAACATCATTTTTGCAGTGCTGAGCACTTTTATCTTGGACGCATCTCGATGGTTTGGATTTATCATATAATTGAATTCTTGTGGTACAATACTACTTGGAACTTTTAGAATTGCTGCTTCGTTGTAATTTATAAAATCATCACCGATGGTTTGAGTAATTAAAATTGGAGGTTTAGAATCCCAACCTTCAAGTAAGTCTTCCAAATTTACCTCTTGAAGAATAATTTCATCAGGGACTTCAATTTCAACATAATATCGATCATTAGGTAAATCTTCACTGATATCCAAATGAACTGAAACCTCAAGCGTGGCTAGTGCTCTGCTTTCGGAAGTATATACTATTTTTGTGCAGATACTGTTCCAACGATAACCTTCTACCATTGATGCTCCAATCCCTGTTAAAGTAGTTTCTAAATGCTTTTGTCTTTCAATCCTAAATACGATCATTAGGCGAGATTTCCGAATTCCAATCGATTTAGACTAAATTTAACTTCATTAATTATTGTGATGGTATCAAGCAAACTTTCTGGTGAATTTCCACCAATTGATAAATTAGATTTCTTCAACCAACGTTGAAATTTTTCTTCCTTATTATTAAAGACTTCCAGTCCATAATCAATCAATTCATTAATTAAAATTACTAATTCACTATCTCTGCTATCCAATAATGAGTGTTCGCTTTTCTTTTTATTGTATGTAGTTTGAGGGATTCCTACAATCGCTAAGACAGATTTAACAGGATTATTAAGTCTTCTACTGATTACTTCAATAGAATCATAGGGAATGCCGGCTCTTCTCTTACCAACGCGTTCAAGTTTGTTAATACTAATATTTGTTTTACCATCAGAATTTAAAGTGGATTTTCTAATTCTTATTACTTAATTAGATGCATTTTGAATGCTTCTTTTGGTGTCGAATGGTTTTGTGGATTTTGTTATCTTTCCCATAAAGCAACTAATTGGCTGTAAATAAATAGCATATTTGTTGTTATAACTTTAAGTTTCTTTCAAAATTGCCGACAACAAAGGAAGATCGATTAAGATGCCTACCTATTTTGAACATTATCAAGTTAAATCAGATACCCAACTCGTCAATTGGGATCTTGTTTTCATATTTTAATTGGTCTGGTATGTGGGTTTAAATCTCTGAAGTTATAGATGAAGCTCAGACAAAATATTTTGTTAAGCTATAAGATTTACTACATTTAACACAAGATGGAAAGCAAAACTACATTGCCAGCATATTAACTAAAGTATGTATTTCAATATTTGGCTTTATTACACCTTGGTATATTATTCTTGCGTCCCTATAAAATAAAATGGCGCAATTTCGTTCTGAGGTATTTCTCTTTCACGCCAAACGAATAGCCTGTTTTTTTAAGCAATATTTGTGTTTTATATTCGCTCAAATGGCAAGGAATGCTTTAATTTATAGCTAGAAAATTAATTTTGTTATTTACTAAACGGATGCGCAAGGGATCCACCAATGGTACACAATTACTCTTTCACGATTTTATTCCGTTGAATCACTTGTCCATTTTTGTCGGTAAGTATGATAAAATAAATACCTGCTGATTGTTCGGAAAGGTCAATAGAATCAACATTTTTTCTGTCGTCAAGTATTTTCCCTGTTGCGTTGGTCAACTGAACGTTAGTATTAGCAGAAAAATTAATTTTACCCCTTGTTGGATTTGGATAAACCAAAACGCTTGGTTTAGTATCGGAAATTTGCGGGATAGAGGTTGATCCCCCATTGCTTGTTTTAAAAATTTTACCTTTGTTTCCACAGGCGTATCCTGTCCATTCATCGGTAAAATCGATTGAATAAATATCTTCGAACAAGGCACTGCTGCCTCCACTTGCATCAACAAAGCTAACTCCGCCATCTACGGTTTTGTGAACTTGTCCCCAGCCACCAATATAGCCAACTTGAGTGTTTAAAAAGTCTAGATTGTAGCTCTGATGGTCGTTATTGTGTTGCCAAATATCTCCCCCATTGACGGTTTTGCCAAAGTAAGCTCCGTACCACCCGCAGGTGTACACGGTATCATTATTGGAAAAAAACGCCAAATCCTCTAACACGTGAAACATATTGCCAGCTTGCACCGATGCCGTATCGGTAATGTGCCAGTTTGATCCACCGTCAGAAGTTTTTAGCACATAGCCCCTGTTGATAGCATAACCAACTGTATCATTGACCATAGCAATTTTCTTGATATCAACATCCCATAGGTATCTTTCCATATTAGCTGTTTTCCACGTTGATCCTCCATTTGTGGTTTTCGCCAAGTACCCATCAATGTTGTTCATTTTTCCGCCAATTAAAATGGTATTGCTGTTGAGTGCGAATACGGAATGCAGATTGATATATTTTGCCGAATCGAGAAATGAACAGTCCCATCCGATTCCTTCGTTTACAGTATGGCAAACGCTACCAGAATCGCCAACAATCCATCCTTCATTTGCTGTGATAAAATAAAGTTCATGAAAATTTACGCTTAATCCAGTATTTAAGCTGTTCCAATTTGAACCACCATCTGAAGTTTTAAGAACAGTCCCTTTATTGCCAACTACATATCCAATATTGGCTGTCGGAAACATTATTTCATTGAGGCTAACATTGGTGCCTGAGTTGAGTTGAATCCATTGGGCGTTTGCCGCATTGCTTCCAATCAATACTGCCAATATGATTAAATACTTCATTTTTAAGTTTTTTAGTTATAAATATTTTTAGGCTGCAAACAATTTGCTGGCGCCTTTTTGAAAGTAATATCGTTAAACCATCGAATATTACCTCGATTCATTGACAAAAATAGTCATTTATTTCGTAAATTAAAGATTTGGAAAAGTAGGAATCTGAAACCATAGTTGGATTTTATCATCCTTAAGTGGCATAAAAGTGACAAGTTTATCTTAAAAAATCAGATTACCTTCTCATAAGTTAGTTTGCAATAGTTGCTTAACAATGCTTCTACATTTCAATGTATCAAGATAAAATCAACTCTTAATCTTTCCTAAATTTAAAAGAATATTAATTGTCTTCCATCATAACATCTATTCTTACATCGCTATCTTCTTCGTCAATCAGTGTGATGATCGTAGTATTGATGAGGTTCCAAATATATTTTAAAGTCAAATTGCCACTGGTGGTTCTGCTGAAACAGCCAGCGTACATGCCTAAGTAATCACCCTGTCTGTTAGGCTGGTAACTTTCTTGTTGACTGAAATTATTGTTTGCGTTTTGAACGCCTGCTGCTGGGTTTACAGCTCCATTTCTGCCTTTAAATAGGCCAAAAACC
>JBBQJT010000060.1:0-18290 GCA_038326165.1 Chitinophagales bacterium
ATATACTCAGCCATATCTTCGGTGATATATTCACCAACGCCTAATATGATTTTATCTGTATCAGGATGGTAAATATCATGAAGAGTGTATCGTCCATGAATTCTATTTGCAAGATTTTCGATTGTCTTGTCACCATCTTTAAGAGAAAGTGTTTCGATACCTCTAAGTGTACCACAGTCAACTTCTCTAATTACAACATCCTGAGCAACATCCACCAAACGACGAGTCAGGTAACCTGCATCTGCTGTTTTTAGGGCTGTATCGGCAAGACCTTTACGGGCACCGTGTGTAGAGATAAAGAATTCCAGTACGCTCAAGCCTTCTAGGAAGTTAGATAGGATTGGATTTTCAATGATTTGACCGCCACTGTCACCAGATTTACGAGGTTTTGCCATCAATCCACGCAATCCAGCAAGCTGTTTAATTTGCTGCTTAGATCCACGTGCACCTGAGTCCAACATCATAAATACTGAGTTGAAACCTTCTTTGTCATTGCTAATTTCTTTTAGCAAGTTATCGGTAATACGATTATCCGCATAAGTCCACTTATCAATAATTTGGTTATAACGTTCGTTGTTGGTGATTAGACCCATGTTATAATTCTCCCAAATTTCATCTACTTCCGCTTGAGCATCTTGCAACACTTTAGTTCTAACGGTAGGTGAAATCAAATCACCCAAGTTGAAGGACAATCCTCCTTTGAATGACCAGTAGAAACCTTTTTCTTTGATTGCATCAAGAAACTGAGCTGTAACTGCAAAATTTGTTCTGCGAAGAACATTGCTGATTACCGCCTTCAAATTTCTCTTGGTCAATAATTGATTGATAAAAGGAACGCTTTCAGGAGTTGCTTGGTTAAGCAAAACTCTACCAGCGGTAGTTTCAATTATTGCTGTCACCATTTCACCGGCTTCATTTTCAACCCTTGCGCGCACTTTCAGCGCAGCATGTAAGTCCAATTTGCCTTCGTTGAATGCAATATTTACTTCTTCATCGGAATAGAATGTCTTGCCCGCGCCTTTTACTGGAGTCTTTTCAGTATGCTTTCTTTCCTTTGTAAGGTAGTATAAACCCAAGACCATATCCTGTGATGGAAGGGTAACTGGGCTTCCGTCTTGTGGATTCAACATGTTGTGCGATGAAAGCATAAGTAATTGTGCTTCCAAAATAGCGGCTTGACCAAGAGGTACGTGAACTGCCATTTGATCACCATCAAAATCGGCGTTGAATGCACCACAAACAAGTGGGTGTAATTGAATTGCTTTTCCTTCAATCAATCTTGGTTGAAAAGCTTGAATTGATAACCTGTGCAAAGTTGGAGCACGGTTAAGCAATACAGGGTGGCCTTTCAGGATATTTTCGAGGATATCCCATATTACTGGATCTTTTCTGTCAACAAGTTTCTTTGCAGATTTAACTGTTTTGACAATTCCTCTTTCTATTAATTTGCGAATGATAAACGGCTTGAAAAGTTCAGAAGCCATTTCCTTAGGCAATCCACATTCGTGCAATTTCAAAGTTGGACCAACTACGATAACAGAACGACCAGAGTAATCCACACGTTTTCCTAATAGATTCTGACGGAAACGACCTTGCTTTCCTTTTAGGATGTCACTCAATGATTTTAGAGCTCTTCCACCCTCAGCTTTTACTGCGTTGGATTTACGTGAGTTATCAAATAGTGAGTCAACAGCCTCTTGTAGCATGCGCTTTTCATTACGTAAAATTACTTCGGGTGCTTTGATCTCTAAAAGTCTCTTAAGTCGATTATTGCGTATGATAACACGACGATATAAGTCATTCAAATCAGAACTTGCAAATCGTCCTCCATCCAATGGAACTAAGGGTCTTAGTTCAGGTGGCACAACTGGCAGGTACTGAATGATTGTCCATTCGGGTCTATTCTCCATTCGTGATTGACCCTCGCGGAATGCTTCAACGATACGCAATCTTTTGAGTGCTTCACTTTTTCTTTGTTGGGAAGTTTCGTTTGCTGCTTGATTACGCAATTCGTATGATTGGTTTTCAAGATTCAATCTCATTAGGAGATCTTTCACTGCTTCAGCGCCCATTTTGGCAACGAAACGATCTGGATGATCTTCTTCAAGAAGGTGATTTTCTTTTGGAAGTTTTTCCAATATTTCAAGATATTCTTCCTCTGTTAGAAGGTCATATATGTTGATACCATCTTTAGCTTTTAGGCCAGGTTGTATAACCACATAACGTTCATAATAGATGATGCTTTCCAATTTCTTAGATGACAATCCAAGAAGGTATCCGATTTTATTAGGCAATGACTTGAAAAACCATATGTGAACTACAGGTACCACCAATTTGATGTGCCCCATGCGCTCTCTACGCACTTTCTTCTCCGTCACTTCTACTCCACAACGATCACAAACTATTCCTTTGTATCGAATACGTTTATACTTTCCGCAATAGCATTCATAGTCTTTGACTGGACCAAAAATTCTTTCGCAAAATAAACCGTCTCTTTCAGGCTTGTATGATCGATAGTTGATTGTTTCAGGCTTTAACACTTCACCATAGCTCCTCTCCAAAATCTCGTCTGGGGAAGCCAAGCTGATAGTTATGCTGTCAAAAGCCTGTGATTGTTTTGTTATTTTCTTACGCAGTGTCATAACTGGTTGTTGAGGTATTTTATGAAAAAACCTGGTTTCTTGATTTTTATTCGAACTTCACATCCAATGCCAAACCTCTCAATTCGTGGATCAATACATTGAATGATTCAGGAATATTAGGAGTTGGCAAACGATCTCCTTTCACGATAGCTTCATAAGTTTTAGCTCTACCTATGATATCATCTGATTTGACAGTAAGGAGTTCTTGAAGGATATTGGACGCACCATATGCTTCCAATGCCCAAACTTCCATTTCACCAAAACGCTGGCCTCCAAATTGAGCTTTACCACCTAAAGGCTGTTGAGTGATCAATGAGTAAGGACCTATGCTTCTAGCGTGCATTTTGTCATCAACCATGTGAGCCAATTTCAACATATAGATTACTCCTACTGTTGCTTGTTGGTGGAATCTATCTCCACTTTCACCATCGGTAAGATAAGTTTGTCCCAAGGAAGGCAATCCTGCTTTTTGGATATATTCTTCAATTTCATGTGCTTTAGCTCCATCAAATATAGGTGTAGAGAATTTCACACCCATTTTTTGGCCTGCCCAGCCCAATACAGTTTCGAAGATCTGACCCAAGTTCATCCTTGAAGGTACCCCAAGAGGATTCAATACGATATCAACTGGAGTTCCGTCTTCAAGGAAAGGCATATCTTCAACCCTTACGATTTTGGATACGATACCTTTGTTTCCATGACGACCGGCCATTTTATCACCTACACGAAGTTTACGTTTTTTGGCGAGATAAACTTTAGCCAATTTTAACACACCTGCAGGTAGTTCATCTCCAATACTAACGTTGAATTTTTCACGCTTATAACGACCCAATTCTTCGTTGTATTTGATACTGTAGTTATGCAGCAATTTAGAAATCAAATCATTGGTATCAACTTCTTTGGTCCAGTTAAAATAATCGACCGTACTGAAGTCTATTTCTTTCAAAGTTTGATGAGAGAACTTGGTGCCCTTAGACAACATTTCTTCATTGTAAACCGAACGAACACCTTCAGAGGTTTTGTTCTTAAGCAAAACCATCAATTTATCAATTAGGATGGTTTTGAGCTCGTTGGTATTAACTGCATGCTCTTCATCTAGTTTGTTCAATTGTTCCTTTTCTTGATCTTTTTGAACTCTATCTTTCTTGGCTCTTGCAAAAAGCTGTTTGCCAATTACAATGCCTGAAGTAGATGGAGGCGCTTTGAGTGATGCATCTTTCACATCTCCAGCTTTATCACCAAAGATTGCTCTAAGAAGTTTTTCTTCAGGAGTAGGATCTGACTCACCTTTCGGAGTGATCTTTCCAATTAATATGTCTCCTTCATTGACCCAAGCACCGATGCGAATGATACCATTTTCATCAAGATCTTTGGTTGCTTCTTCACTTACATTCGGAATGTCCGAAGTAAGTTCTTCTTCACCCAACTTGGTATCACGTACATCCAATTCAAAGTGTTCAATATGGATAGAGCTGAAAATATCTTCAACAACAACCCTTTCGGAGATCACTATGGCATCTTCAAAGTTGTAACCTTTCCATGGCATGAATGCTACTTTCAAGTTTTGTCCTAGGGCCAATTCACCATTTTCTGTAGCGTATCCATCGCATAAAATCTGTCCCTTAACCACACGTTGTCCTTTGAGAACAATAGGCTTCAAGTTGATACAAGTTCCTTGGTTGGTACGAGCAAATTTGGTCAACTTGTATGTTTTGCGATTGTCTTCAAATGAAATCAATTGCTCTTCTTCTGTTCTATCGTAGCAGATAGTAATAATGTTGGCGTCGACATAATCCACATAGCCATCACCTTCGGCATTGATAAGCATTCTGCTATCTCTTGCAACCTTACCTTCAAGTCCAGTTCCTACAATCGGAGCACTTGGTTTAAGTAACGGAACAGCTTGACGTTGCATGTTAGATCCCATCAAGGCACGGTTGGCATCATCATTCTCCAAGAAAGGAATCATTGACGCAGAAACACCAACTATCTGATTGGGAGCTACATCCATATAATCTACTTCAGATGCGCTCAATTCAGGAAATTCACCATGTTCACGGCACTTGATTCTTTCAGATTCAAAAGCTCCTTCAATAGTGATTGGTGAATTAGCTTGTGCAATTCTTGCTGTATCTTCACCTTCAGCGGACAAATAAAGCACCTCTGATTTCAGATCGACCAATCCAGTATTCACCCTTCTGTATGGAGTTTCTAAGAAACCCATTTTATTAATCTTGGCATGAACACATAAGGTAGAAATCAAGCCGATATTCGGGCCTTCAGGAGTTTCGATGGTACACAAACGACCGTAGTGGCTGTAGTGTACATCACGAACCTCAAATCCTGCTCTTTCACGGGAAAGACCACCGGGACCTAGAGCTGATATCCTTCTTTTGTGCGTTATTTCACTCAGAGGATTGGTTTGATCCAAGAATTGTGACAATTGGCTGGTTCCAAAAAAGCTGTTAATAACAGAAGAAAGTGTACGGGCATTGATCAGGTCAATTGGCGTAAAAACTTCATTGTCACGCACATTCATCCTTTCGCGGATAGTACGAGCCATTCTGGCAAGACCGACACCAAACTGGGCATACAATTGTTCACCGACTGTTCGAACACGTCTATTGCTCAAGTGATCGATATCATCAATTTCAGCTTTTTGGTTGATCAGTGCGATCAAATATTTCACGATACAAATGATATCATCCTTGGTAAGAACCAAAGTTTCATCAGGTGTAGACAAATTAAGTTTTCGGTTGATTTTGTATCTTCCAACTTCACCTAAATTGTACCTTTTATCGCTAAAGAATAATTTATCGATTATACCACGAGCAGTTTCTTCATCAGGTGGCTCTGTACCTCTTAACTGACGATAGATATATTGTACGGCTTCGATTTCAGAACTTGTTGGGTCTTTTTGAAGGGTATTGAAGATAATTGTATAATCTTCATTCAATTCTTCTTTTTGGATGATAACAGTATCGAGACCTGATTCCAGGATCAGCTCCAAATTAGCTTCATCAATTGCGACATCACGATCCAGAATGATTTCATTTCTTTCGATGGTTACCACTTCACCAGTGTCTTCATCTACAAAATCCTCGGTCCATGATCTAAGAACCCTTGCTGCAAGTTTTCTACCTACAAATTTGCTCAGTTCAGTTCTATTATTTGGAACCTCTTCAGCCAATCCAAAAATATTTAGGATTGCTTTATCGGTATCGTAACCAATAGCCCGAAGCAAAGTTGTAACAGGAAACTTCTTTTTACGGTCGATGTAAGCATACATCACTGTATTGATATCAGTAGCAAACTCCATCCAAGCCCCTTTGAAAGGGATTACTCTGGCGGAGTAAATTTTTGTACCATTTGGGTGGACACTTTGTCCAAAAAATACACCCGGTGATCTATGCAATTGCGAAACGATTACTCGTTCAGCTCCGTTGATTACAAAAGTACCTTTGGGTGTCATGTAGGGAATATTTCCTAGAAATACATCCTGTACGATAGTTTGAAAGTCAACGTGTTCTACATCATTACAAGAAAGTCTTAATTTGGCTTTCAATGGAACTGAATAGGTCAAGCCTCTTTCAATACATTCATCGATATCGTAACGGGGAGGATCTACGAAATAATCTAAGAATTCCAGCACGAAAATACTTCTCGCATCGGTGATAGGAAAATTTTCTTGAAAAACTTTGAAGAGACCTTCGTCGATTCTGTTTTCAGGAGTTGTTTCAAGCTGAAAAAATTCTTGGAACGATTTTAGCTGTACTTCTAAGAGATCAGGTGGAGCAAGAGGAAATTTGATCTTGCCAAAATTGATGCGCTTGCTGTCAGCCGCGATTGCTATACTATTGGTCATTTACCACAATATTATTTGATGATACCACTTCGCTTGGGGGAGTGATCAAAAATTCTACAAGCTGTTTACACAACAATAGGTTTAAGCGAATGTTGCACACTCGCTCAAACCTTATGTCTAATTTATGTCGAAGTTCTGCCTTTTTGGCAACATACTTGAGTAATCTATCTTATTGAAAAATTAATTATTTCAATTCAATAGATGCACCTGCAGTTTCAAGGGCAGTCTTGATAGATTCAGCTTCGTCCTTAGTACAACCACCCTTAACAAGAGTTGGAGCAGCGTCTACTAAGTCCTTTGCTTCCTTCAAACCAAGGCCCAGCAAATTCTTAACTTCTTTTACAACGTTTAGTTTACCAGCGCCAGCTGCAGACATATATACGTCAAACGATGTCTTTTCTGCAACAGCAGCTTCACCGCCAGCAGGAGCAGCAGCAACAGCTACAGCAGCAGCAGCGGGTTCGATTCCATACTCGTCTTTGAGGATGGTAGCTAACTCAGAAACCTCCTTCACGGTTAGGTTTACTAGTTGGTCAGCAATTGCTTTTAAATCAGCCATTTTTAATTTTTTTAAGTTGGATCAAATATTTATTCTGTAGTGTGCGGTGTAACACTTGGAAGCCTTAATTATTGAGCACGTTCTTCTAGTGTCTTTAGTAAACCAGCGATGGTTGAACCACCTGATTTTAGAGCACTAATAACGTTCTTAGCAGGAGATTGGAGCAACATGATGATATCGCCAACCAACTCTTCTTTAGATTTAATTGCAATCAATGCATCCAAATCATCGCCGATATAAACAGCGGTATCAACATAAACTGCTTTTACGATTGGTCTATCTACAGATGCAGATTTACGAAACGCTTTAATCAGCTTTGCGGGTTCAGAAGCATTCTCAGTGAAGAGAATTGCAGTAGGTCCATGCAAAGAATCATATAATCCTTCGTAACCTCTTTCTGCGCCAAAAGATTCTAACGCTTTACGAGCCAAAGTATTTTTGACTACATGCATTTGAATACCTTTTTCGTAACATTTTGCTCTCAAAATGTTTATTTGTGCAACAGATAATGAAGAAGAATCTGCTAGGTAGAAAATATTAGCATCACTGAACTTCTCTTTCAGCTGGTCAATAGCAATTGCTTTTTGTGACTTTATCATATCAGGGAGATTGAGGAGTTGTTATTTAATTGTTCGAGGATCTACTTTGATACCAGGGCTCATTGTACTTGCAATAGCAATGGACTTAAAATAAATTCCCTTAGAAGATGATGGTTTCATCTTATTTAAGGTAGATAACAATTCAGAGGCATTCTCAAGTAAGTTCTCAGGAGAGAAACCTATTCTTCCGATCGAAGAGTGAATTATTCCGAATTTATCAACCCTAAATGAGATTTTTCCACCTTTGACATCTTGTACAGCTGAGGCAACATCCATAGTTACTGTACCAGTTTTGGGATTTGGCATCAAGCCTCTTGGGCCTAGTATTCTACCAATTTTACCCAACTGAGCCATAACTGTTGGCATTGCAACAATCACATCAACATCAGTCCAACCTCCAGCAATTTTTTGGATATACTCATCCAATCCAACATAATCAGCACCAGCTGCTGTTGCTTCTGCTTCCTTATCAGGAGTACACAATACAAGAACAGTTTTGGTTTTACCAGTACCATGAGGTAATGTTACAGTACCACGGATTGCTTGGTCAGCTTTTCTTGGGTCAACACCCAAACGGACATGTACGTCCACTGATGAGTTGAATTTGGTTGTATTTACTTCTTTAACCAATTTCATTGCCTCATCTAGAGGGTAGAGCTTATTCGGATCTACCTTGTCAGCAATAGCTGCTCTTCTTTTTGAAACTTTAGGCATAATAAAAACATTTAGGTTTAGCGCCAATTATTACTAATATTAGAGTATTGGCTCCCTCTAGAAAATATAATTTACTCAGACCAAGGAGGAGTACCAGTTACAGTAAGACCCATAGATCTTGCGGTTCCAGCAACCATTTTCATAGCTGATTCAATTTTGTATGCGTTCAAATCCGGCATTTTTACTTCAGCAATTTCTTTAACTTGATCCCAAGTTACAGAACCGACTTTGTCACGGTTAGGCTGTGAAGATCCTTTTTTGATATTAGCAGCCTCCATAAGCTGAATTGCAGCTGGAGGAGTTTTGATTTCGAATTCAAATGACTTATCGGCATAAACTTCTATCAATACTGGCAATATTTTGCCTGGCATATCTTGGGTTCTAGCATTAAATCTTTTGCAGAATTCCATGATGTTGACACCCTTGGATCCCAAAGCTGGGCCAATAGGAGGAGCAGGGTTGGCGGCACCGCCTTTAACCTGTAGCTTAATTAAATACTGGACTTCTTTTGCCATTATAAATGTCTTAACTTGTTAATTGTTCTTTTCTACTTGCATAAAGTTCAGTTCAACTTCGGTACCACGACCAAAGATTTTCACTATAACTTTTAGTTTCTTTTTGTCTTCATTGATTTCATGGATATCTCCAATGAATTCACTGAACGGACCGTCAACTATTTTTACTGTTTCACCAACTATGAAAGGCTCTAAAATAGATTCGGTTGCTTCCATTGATTGATCCAACTTTCCTAACAACCTATTTGCCTCTGCATTTTGCATTGGAATAGGTCTATTGATACCTAAGAAATGAATCACATTAGGAAGGCTTGAAATTCCAGAGACCACCTCAGAGCTAAATTTTGATGGAACTGCTTCAACCAAAATATATCCCGGCAAGATATTTCTTTCAATAATTACCTTTTTACCGCTTCTGATTTTATACACTTTCTCAGACGGTACTACAACCTGAGGAACAAATTCCTTCCAGCCGCAGGCTAAGATTTCACGTTCTATCCTATCACGAATAGACTTTTCTTTACCACTGATTACGCGAAGCGAATACCATTTTGTTTCTTCTGACATTGGAGGGTTACTTTCTAGAAATTCTTATGATGCTCCGTAAACGAAATCCATGAGACTGTGGCAGATCAGATCCATCACAAATACACACAAGGTTGAAATCAGTACGAATACCAAAACAATTTTTGCGCTGTCAATCAAGTTATCCCATGTTGGCCATGACACTTTATTAATAAGTTCGTCATAACTTTCTTTTAAATAGATGCTAAGCTTCTCCATAATCGTTTCGTCTTAGTTTAGTTGCACGGGCAGAAGGACTCGAACCCTCAACCTACGGTTTTGGAGACCGCCACTCTACCAATTGAGCTATGCCCGTAGATGCGAAGATTAAGCACCCTTTTGAGGTGCTTAATCTTCAACATTGTTTAATGTAAGACCAGTCTAGGACTAGTCAATAATTTCTGTAACCTGACCTGCACCAACGGTACGACCTCCTTCACGAATCGCGAAACGAAGACCTTTTTCCATTGCGATAGGGTTGATCAGAATTACTTCCAATGATACGTTATCACCAGGCATAACCATTTCAACTCCATCAGGTAATTTGCAATCACCAGTTACGTCAGTTGTTCTAAAGTAAAACTGTGGACGGTAACCGTTGAAGAATGGAGTGTGACGTCCACCTTCATCTTTTCCAAGAACATAAACCTCACATTTGAATTTTTTGTGTGGCTTAACAGTACCTGGCTTACAAATAACCATTCCTCTGCGGATCATATCTTTTTCAATACCACGTAGTAGAATTCCAGCATTATCACCTGCTTCACCACGATCCAACAATTTGCGGAACATTTCAACACCAGTACAAGTAGAAGTAATTGATTTCTCACCTTCCTTCTGCATACCAATGATTTCGACTGGATCTCCAACGTTGATTACTCCACGCTCGATACGACCAGTAGCAACAGTTCCACGACCTGTGATTGTAAATACATCCTCGATAGGCATCAAGAACGGCTTGTCAACATCACGAATTGGTTCTATAATTTGTGTATCACATGCTTCCATTAGATCAAGAATTGCTTGAACTGCAGCAGGTTCACCCTCAAGAGCTTTTATAGCTGATCCTTTAATCACAGCAGCATTGTCTCCATCAAAATTATAAGCGGATAAAAGTTCGCGAACTTCCATTTCTACAAGTTCCAACATTTCTTCATCATCAACAAGATCACACTTGTTCATGAAAACAACTACAGATGGTACACCAACCTGACGTGCAAGAAGAATGTGCTCACGAGTCTGAGGCATAGGGCCATCAGTTGCAGCAACCACTAAAATTGCGCCATCCATTTGGGCAGCACCCGTTACCATGTTTTTAACATAATCTGCGTGACCTGGACAGTCAACGTGTGCGTAGTGACGATTGTGCGTCGAATACTCAACGTGAGCAGTGTTAATAGTAATACCACGTTCTTTTTCCTCAGGAGCAGCATCGATTGAATCGTAATCTTTCTTCTCAGCCAAACCCAGATCAGCAAGTACCGAAGTGATTGCTGCTGTTAAAGTAGTTTTACCGTGATCGACGTGACCGATTGTGCCGATATTCAAGTGAGGCTTCGATCTTGAGAATGTTTCCTTAGCCATCTTTCAGAATTTAATTTTTTTTAATGAATGAGTTTACAACTATTTGTTTGAGCCAATGAAGGGAATTGAACCCCCGACCCCTTCCTTACCATGGAAGTGCTCTACCCCTGAGCTACATTGGCTGGTGATGTTCAATTTTGTTTTCAAAGAAGCGATCTCAATCAGAGCGGGCGAAGAGACTCGAACTCTCGACCCTCAGCTTGGAAGGCTGATGCTCTACCAACTGAGCTACGCCCGCATGACTAAGACGTTAACAACATGTTGGTGGGGGTGATAGGAATCGAACCTATTCAGACATAGTCACCAGATTTACAGTCTGGCCCGGCTCTCCAGCTCCGGCGCGCCCCCATTTTGTGTGGGCGTTTGCGATATTGCTATCACAATTGAGCCAGTGGAGGGACTCGAACCCCCGACCAGCTGATTACAAATCAGCTGCTCTACCAACTGAGCTACACTGGCTTATTAGACACTTAATATATAACTATCTAAGAATCACCTGACTATACCACACACACATGCTATCAATTTTCACCTCTAAGAGACGTTTCTCCAAAAGCGATGCAAAGATAGACTTTTTAACATTAATGGCAAATATTTTTATTAAAAAAAATACGCGACCTTAAATATTTTTTATTGTCAGGCAGAACATCAGCTTTAAAAAAGACTTTTACGGTATTATGACCCAAAATGTTTACTTTGTTTTCGTTCTTTATGCTTTAGCAATTGGGCCCTTACAGATTCTATGGCTTCATCTACACTTGTTTCAAATGCCTTGGTAGATTCCTTAGAAAAAATTGTCGCCCCAGGGATATTGATCTTGATTTCTGCAATTTTATCTTTTACTACACTATGGCTTTCCATTTTAAGAATTACATCGACCATCAATATTTGGTCGTTGAATTTCAATAAATGATTTATTTTGTCTTCGATGTAAGTGAGCAATTTTTGGTCTGCATCAAAGTGCAGTGATTCTATTCTGATATTCATTTCTTATTGTTTAAGTGAATCAATTTCTTCTTTATTGGCCCCTTTAGGATGTGATTGTTCGTAAACATTTTTTAATCGATCAATATTGGAATGTGTGTAAACTTGAGTGGCCGCAAGACTTTGGTGACCTAGTAGTTCCTTTACCGCTATCAAATCTGCCCCGTTTTCCAACAAATGGGTAGCAAAACTATGTCTTAATGAGTGTGGATGTGCCATTTGATCATCTCCAAGCTGTTTCAGTCGTTCATTTACCTCTTTATAAACGGCTCTTGGATTGAGCTTATTGCCGTTTTTGGCATAAAATAAATGATGTTCGTCCAAATTGATATTTGCGTTCGTTTCTCTTAATTTAGCAAGTAATTTTATCATTTCATGCCCAAGGGGAATCAAGCGGGTCTTGTTTCCTTTACCTTTTACTCTTATCAGTTGCTTACCACCGTCAACATCTTGCCATTTTAGATCAATAAGTTCTGCTCTTCGCATGCCAGTTGCATAAAGGAGGGGTATCATTACATCAAAAGGCACAAAATCATCTTTTATTGACAAGATTTCGGCAAGTTGCTTGTATTGATAAGCTGAAGGAAGACGGGAAGGAATTTTAGGTAGGACCAACTGGTCACAAGGATTCTTTGAAGTTATCCCTTTGAGGATTTGCCATTTATAAAAACTACGAAGGCTGGCAATTTTTCTTCGAATACTGGATGCTGTATACTTCTGTTCGTTCAATGAAACAATCCAGGACCTAATATGGGCAGATTTCAAATCTGAACCCAGTGCTAGGTTGAGCTCAACGTCGAAGTAGTCCGAAGCAGACTCCAAGTCGGTCTTGTAAGCCAATACTGTATTGTGGCTGTACCTTTTTTGAAATTGTATAAACTCTAAGAACTCTCGTATCCGCATAAAAAAAACCTGTACCAATTAAATGATACAGGTCCCAAGTTAGTATATTTTTTTCGGCAAATCAAGCTTGCACTCCATATTTTTCTAATTTATATACAGCGCGAATCATTTCATGCCTTCGCTCTACAGAAGGTTTAGTAAACTGTTTTCTTCTGCGAAGTTCTTTTAGAACACCTGATTTTTCGAATTTACGCTTGTACTTCTTAAGCGCTTTATCAATTGATTCACTGTCTTTTACGTCGATGATAAGCATAGATCTGAATTATTATTATCTTTAGGATTGCAAAAGTACAGCCCTTCCTGCAATATTTACAAGTATTTGTGCAAATATTTTTTCATTCCTGCGTATATATTACGAAACGTCAACCCAACATGAAGGAAAAGAAAGATAGATTTGTGAAGATGGCCTACTACGAGGGAGGTGAAAAGGCAATGTTTGAATTCATTAAGAACAATCTCGTATATCCTGCTCAAACCCTTAATGCTGGCAAGGAAGGTAGTGTTCATTTGAGTTATGTAGTAAATGATCGTGGATTGGTGACAGAGGTGAAGCTCATATCAGGATTGGGAAATGCATGTGATGATGAAGCCATAAAGGTTGTTAAGCTCTTGAAATTCACAGTTCCACCCAACAAAGTAAAAAACTTAACATTCAACAAGAAGATCAGCATTCATTTTCATTTACCCAAACCCATTGCTAAAACAATTGAAGTAAAAGAAGTGGAAGTAGTGGAAGCGATTCCTCAAAGTGTTGGATATAATTATGTGGTAACTGTTCAGCCAAAAAATTCTACGCTGACGCCAGAAAAAAAATCCAATTTTGAATATACTGTTATCATAAAATAAAAAAGGCCATCACTTTTAAGTAATGGCCTACACAATAAAATTTATTGTTTAATTATTAACCGGTGTTGGAACAAATAAGCCTACGGGTGCAGGAGCATTTGAATTAGAATTCTGCTCCACAACAGGCACTAAAAATCTAGCAGGTAATTGAGACCCTGTGACAGGTACAAGTCCTAACTCATTTTTAGTGCGTTTGATATCATTGAATACTTCATGCTGACCCACTAGAGTGCAATATTTCTCCTCGACAATATTGTATCTCAGCGACTCAGCAGCAGTTTTACCTGCAACTGCAGCCATTCCACCAACATCAAAGTCAGTAGCATCATATGCATCATACTTTCCGCCAAAAACTGCAAGATTAACTCCACGCACATTATTTAGAAACTGCAATGCTGTTACATCGTCAGTCAACCTTGAAGCTGATTCTGCTATAATTAAGTGGGTTTCACGAGCATCAAAGAAAGGCATAGACGCGTTTGCTGCAAAATAATCATCGTAGTTTAGGTCATATTCCCCAATCGCTCCAACAAACAATGATGCAAATCTAGCTGACTCATCAGTTTTTGCATCGTTGCGGGTAAGAGGATTTAGTGGATCAAGAATTGCAGCCAAATGAGAGGCACTTGCATTCATATAACCTTCACGATTGACCTTACCGAAGTCATAATAAACATTCATGTCAATCTGTTGAGTTCCTGTTGTATGCGGAGATACAAAACTCTCGGCAGGATCTAAAATACCAAGTTGACCTTCAGTAATTGCTTGGGCATAATTTTTAGTGTGCAAATAATATCTTGCCTTCAAGCTGTGCGCAAGTTGAATCCAATTTGCACCGCCAAATGTAGTTATTGCTGGAACAACACCTGCTTCCATATCCGTAATGGCATCTGAGAGCATTGTTTGAATCATTGCATATGCGTTAGCTTGATCATCAAATACTGGATTCGGAAAGTCCAATACATTATTTGCTTGGGCTATTGGAGCATTTCCCCATCCAGCCACAACTGTACCATAATTAAGCGCTACCAATACTTTTGCAAGCCCGGCAGTTCCACGATCACCAATCGCTGCAGATTTTTGAGCAGCGCGTTTAGCGTTTTCAGCTGGAATGTAATACTTGTTCCAAGTAAAACCTCCGTTGGATATAGTATATTCATTCAATGAAGAATACTGTCTGTCAACACCAGTAAACTGTTGGGACCAAAGACAGCCCAAACGAGCATCTTCACCCTCTTGATTCAAAATAGTAGCGGTAATAGCTGAGTTAAGCAATGCACTAATGGGTGCATCAGCCGCAATATTTGGATCGATATTGATATCATCTACATAACTTTTGCAAGACCAAGTAGTGACCAGCGCAAAAGCTAAAATGATTTGAAATATTTTTTTCATCTTCTGTTCTTTTCTTGATTAGAAATTAATGTTTAAGGCTACTCTATAGCTTCTTGTAGCAGGATTATTGAAGTAATCCAAACCAATTGCATTTGTTCCTAAACCATCGCCTAGTCCATTTGCTCCCGAACCTGTCAAGTTTTGATCAGGATCGTTACCCGTGTAGTTCGTAAATAAAAGTAAGTTTCTTCCAGTGAAAGATACCGTTGCACCTTTAATGAAACCTGACTTAACAGGAATGCTGTATGACAAAGTTACCTCTCTCAAACGACTCCATGATGCATCTTCTACAAATTGCTCTGTAGGTCCAGTAAAACCAGAACCAGGTCCTGCTCTGTACCAGTACTCATCTAAGAACACATCCTTACCACCAAAATTTTTCACTTCACCTCTTACGGTGTAGCTACCGTCAGCATTTTTGTAGGCGCCCCATTGGTCAGCTACAGTGTTGCCATTGTAATTAACCAAACTAGCAGCTTGGTCAGCGGTTAAAGTTGTTGTGGTTCCTGTTACTGCAGCACGACCGAAGAAAGCCAGAGCCCCTTTTGTACCGTTCCACATATCCATTCCTTGTGCCATATCAAATAACACATTTAAGGTCCAACGTTTATAATTCAAAGTTGTGCCAATACCCATTCTGAAATCAGGGTTTGGATCTCCAAGTACTCCTTCTACTTCAGCTTGAACAGGGAATCCATTGTCATCTAATACTAATTTACCAGTATTGTCTCTGTCAAATTTAGTTCCCCAAATAACACCTAATTGTTGGCCAACAGCTGCATAAGAAGAAGAACCTTCAAATCCTCCAAGGAACAAATTATCAACACCCAACTTGGTAACTTCATTTTTGTTTCTAGACCAGTTACCATAAATATTCCAAGTAAGGTCTTTCTTTTTGATTGGAGTAAATCCAAACTCTAACTCTACTCCTTTGTTTTCAATTTCTGCAATGTTGCTAAACTGTCGGTCAAAACCTGCAGATTCAGAAACAGGAACTTGAAGAATCAAATCTTTGGTTACGTTGCTGTATACTGTCCCTCCAAACTTGATTCGATCATTGAAAAAACCTAGATCAATACCGTATTCAATTTCAGTTTTGATTTCTGGTCTGATAGCCGGGTTCCCAGCAACTGAGTTGATTGCAACACCACCTCCGTATGCGTTGGGATCTAAACCTGAACCCCAACCATCATTAAATCCGAATGAACTAGCACCATTTGGTATATAAAAACCTGTAGTAGCCACGTAAGGAACTGGTCCACGACCAACTTGACCCCAACCACCACGAAGTTTCACTGTAGAAACTTCATTCATTTTGATGTATTTGTTGACATTCCATGCTACATCTACTGCTGGATAAAATACACCGTTTTCACTTTCACTTAACGTAGAAAGATAATCTAAACTTGCTGATCCATTAACATATAACTGATCCCAAAATTCCAAACCCAACTTTCCAAAGTATCTAATTGTTCTCTGTTGGTTTGAGTAATTTCTTGTTCTTTGATCAGCAGCATTGGCGGAAACCGGTGGAGAATTAGGATTGATAAATCCTTTTGAAATAGTTGCAGTAGTCTCAAAATTCTGTTCTGTCAAATTGGTACCAATGGTCAGCGCAGATTTTAAGAAATCAGCTAATGGAGCTTTTACAGTACCAAAAAGCATGTAATTGTAGTCCCTGCCATTGATAGTTTCTCTTGTATATGCGCCTTGGTTGTTTGAACCAGCGGATATGAAAGGAAAGAAATCGCTTCGATTATCGTTGTAAGCATCAAGACCTGCTCTACCTGTAAATGATAACCAATTAGTTGGTTCATAACGAATATCACCTCTGCCTATAAATCTACCTACTCTTGATTTAGAATTGATGTTTTCCATCATCCACAGTGGATTATCATAAATTGATACCGGATTGGCACCTATTGGATTTCTGTAGGCACGTTGGCTATTTACAGTTGGTACACCTCCTGCATTAAAATAGGTACCAACATAATCCTCTGAATTAAAATCAATTGGAGTTCTTAGGCCACCAAGGAATAGACCGCTCAGATTAGATCCCATTTGTATCCTATCCGAGTTGGTTTGTGTGTAACCAGTGCTTACGTCAATTGTAACTTTGTCTGTCAGTTTGCGAATTACATTCAAACGAGCATTAGTTCTTTGGTAATTACTATTCTCTTTGATGATACCATCCTGCTTAAGGTTACTCAAACTGAAGTAAACATTTCCTCTATTGTCAATATTATTCAAGGAAATATTGTTTGTATAGGTAGTTCCAGTTTTGAATAACTGATCATAGAGACCATAAAGTGTTTTATCATTTTTTCCCCCATGCACATTTGCAGCATCACCATTGGCTATAGGATAATATTTTGTACCACTATTCGCCTGAAAATATGCACCGGACTGATTTGTAACATCAGCGCCTCCTGTTCTATCAGACACCCTGTCACCCCATGAACGGCCACCGGCCGGAGTAAACTGGAAAACACCATTGTTTCCGCCACCATATTCATTCTGAAGGTCAACTGTTTTGTTGATTTGATCAAATGCTACTGAAGAATTTAAATCAACAGTCCAACCTTTGCGACCAGCTGATTTTCCTTTTTTAGTGGTTATTACCAATACACCATTAGCAGCAGCAGAACCCCAGATCGCAGCCGCGGAAGCACCTCGCAGAACTTCTACATTTTCAATTTCTTCTGCAGGAATATCATTCAATCTTGATTGTTGAACAACTCCACCATCTGATCCAAGGTAACTAGAACTTCCGTTGGTTCCGTAGTAAGAATCATTGTTGATGGCAATACCATCCAAGATAACCAATGGCTGGACATTACCAGTAATAGAAGAAGCTCCTCTAATTTGGATACGAGATCCAGCACCTGGATCACCAGTAGATGATGTGATATTAACTCCCGCTGATTTTCCAGCAAGAGAGTTCAAGATACCAACCTCAGCACTGCTTCTAAGTGCGTCACCGCCAACTTTTGTAGATGCTGTACCAGATTTCGCCTTGTCTTCTTCATTTCCTAATGCTGTAACAACTGTTTCAGCCAGGATTACTCCCTCAGACATTGAAACATTTACAACGTTTGAAACCCCCAAAACAATCTCCTG
>JBBQJT010000061.1:0-18166 GCA_038326165.1 Chitinophagales bacterium
GAATAGTGTATGTTAAAAATTATCTACAAAGCGAGTTTAATTCTTCTGCTAAATTTATTCATTTCAGATTATTCAGTCGGCCAAACTTTTACGATCAGTGGGATTCTTAAAGATGCTACTAATGGGGAAGATCTGATTGGGGCATCAGTTATTGTGAAAGAAAAGCCAACCATAGGTGCTTCAACCAACGCATATGGCTTTTATTCATTAACGCTCCCAGCAGGTTCTTACACCTTTAAATTCCAATATCTTGGATTCTTAACTGAAGAACTGAGCATCACACTTGACAAAGACGTTCGCATGGACAAAGAACTCAAGCCCGAAGGATTGCTACTCAATGAGGTACTGATAAAAGCAGAAAAAGAGAATAAAAATGTTACCAAAAATGAAATGTCAGTCGTAAAACTGGATCCGAAAGAAATTGAAAGCATCCCTGTTATTTTTGGAGAAAAAGACATCATTAAAACCTTACAAATGACACCTGGAGTAAAAGCCGCAGGTGACGGAAATGCAGGATTTTATGTCAGAGGTGGAGCCATTGATCAGAATTTGATCCTCTTGGACGAAGCACCTGTTTATAATGCTTCACATTTGTTGGGTTTCTTTTCAGTATTCAATTCTGATGCCTTGAAAGACGTTACCCTTTACAAAGGTTCAATGCCCGCAGAATTTGGAGGAAGGGGCTCCTCTGTGTTAGACATAAAAATGAAAGATGGCAACAACAAAAAAATCAATGCATCAGGTGGTATTGGATTGATAGCCTCCAGGTTGACCGTTGAAGGACCTTTGCAAAAAGATGAAGGATCATTCATTGTGTCAGCAAGGAGAACTTATGCCGATGCATTCCTATTGTTATCTTCCGATAGCACTTTTAAAGGCACAAGACTTTATTTTTATGATTTGAATGCCAAAGCCAATTACAAACTTGGCAAGAATGACCGGATTTTTATATCAGGTTATTTCGGCAGAGATGTGTTGGGAGTCAATGGTTTTGGTCTGGATTGGGGCAATATAACCGGTACTCTCCGTTGGAACCACTTATTCAGCGATAAATTATTCTCAAATACCTCCATGATATATAGCAATTACGACTATCAGTTTAAGATAGGCTTGGATGACAACGAATTCAGGGTAAAAGCAAAAATTGAGGATTGGAACCTCAAACAGGATTATAGCTATTTCCCAAATTCCAATAATACCATCAAATTTGGCTGGAATATCATTCATCACACCTTCTTACCAACATCTTTAGAAGCAGGAGAAAATAGCAGCTTCACCAATTCTGAAACGGCAAGAAAATTTGCTTTTGAGGGAGGATTGTATATCCAAAACGATTGGAAGCTGAATGAAAAGATAGGAATCCAATATGGCATCCGATATTCCATGTTCGACTATATAGGCAAAGGAACCGCATATACCTTTGACGATCAAGGAAATACACTTTCTTCAAGAACCTATAAAAGCGGAGAAACCATCAAGTATTATGGCGGATTTGAACCTAGGGTGAATATAAAATACCAATTGACAGACAACAGCTCAGTCAAAGCTGGATATACTCGAAACTACCAATACATGCATTTGCTATCCAACTCCACAACATCATCTCCTACGGATCTATGGGTGCCCAGCAGCAATAATGTCAAGCCTCAATTGGTTGATCAAATATCAGTTGGTTATTTCAGAAATTTCAAAGACAATGCCTATGAGTTCTCCTTTGAGACATACTACAAATCTTTGCAGAATCAAATTGATTACCGCAACGGAGCTAACTTGATTTTTAATGAAGAATATGAGGGCGCATTGACTTATGGCAGAGGCTTAGCTTATGGTGCAGAATTCTACCTGAAGAAAAGAAAAGGCAGATTGACAGGTTGGGTGAGCTACACACTAGCTCGTTCACTGCGTAAATTTGACAAAATCAACAACGGAAATTTTTATTCAGCCCGTCAGGACCGAATTCACGACTTGGCAATTGTAGGCATTTATAACTTAACAAAAAGACTCACCGTATCAGCCAACTGGGTATTCTGGACAGGAGATGCTGCAACATTTCCATCAGGAAAATACGAAGTCAATGGTATTCAAGTCCCGTATTACACAGAACGAAACGGGTACCGCTTCCCTAATTACCATCGCCTTGATCTGGGCGTAACATTGATGGGCAAGGAAAAGAAGAACTTTGAAAGCAGTTGGAACTTCTCCATATACAACGCATACGGACGCCAAAATGCTTTCAGTATTGACTTTCAAGAGAATGAGGATACAGGCAAAACAGAAGCAATACAAACAGCTTTATTCAGATTTATACCATCAGTTACTTACAATTTCAAATTCAAATAAACATGAAATATACTATCTTATCAGTGAGCATATTGGCTTTAGCATTTAGCTCTTGTGAAAAAGCAATTGACCTAGAATTGAACAATTCCATCCCAGCTTTTGTAATCGAAGGTGAACTTAAAGAAGGTACACAAGATTTTAAAATCCGAATTACCAAAACATCTAGCTACTTCTCTAACGAAGCGCCAACAGATGTGAAGAACGCAGTTGTAACCTTGCAAAAAGCAGGAGATATTCCTATTGAGCTCGTTAACGACAACAACGGATTTTACAGCTTGTCGAATTATACCGCTGCAAACAGCTCTGAATACTCTGTTGCCGTGTCAATTGATGGTAAAACCTATAATGCATCCAGTTATATGAATGCCCCAGTACCTTTGGATTCGGTGCAGATTGAAAAAATTCAGGGTGGACCATTTGGAGGAGGAAATGAACCGAATTATATCCTTTTCTGCAATTACAAAGATCCTGCAGGGACATTCAATTACTACCGTGTTAAGACAGTCCTCAACGGGCAAACGGATAAACCCGATAACAATATTGTGGTTTTGGATGATCGACTAACTGATGGCAACAATATTCGTTTTCCTCTCTTCTCCGATCAATTTAAACTCAATACAGTGGTTGAAATCCAACTGCTTTCTATTGATAAAAAAACATACGATTACTTCAACACTCTGGGTTTGATTGTGGGTGGTGGAAATGGCAGCGCAGCGCCAGCAAATCCAATTTCAAACTGGTCAAATGGTGCCTTGGGGTATTTTGGAGCTACATCGGTATCAATCCAAACCGTCACCATAAAGTAGCATCGCTATTTCATAAAAATATAAAGGGCTGACAGTGAATGAACTGTCAGCCCTTTTTCATTAAATTTTATGCTTAGTTGCTTGCAGCTACTTTTATACCACAACCTATCGCCTTTGTAAAATTAGGATCAACTTTCTTGTTTGTTACGATGGATTGGATTGCCAATTCAACATATTTCTTGGTAACATCCTTGGCATTTTGGGCATTGTCATCTATGGCGCCGATATATCTTACCGTTCGCTTCTTATCCAACAGAAACACGTGAGGCGTTTTTGTAGCACCGTACTTAGGAAATACTTTTTGACCGTCATCGAACAGGTACAAAAATGGAAAATTCTTCTCCTTGGATCTTTCTTTCATCGCGTCAAAACTGTCCTCTTCAACCACAGTTGGATCGTTGGGATTAATTGCAATGACTGGGTAACCTTTTTTGGCATAGCTCTTGTGCAATGCTATCAATCGATCTTCATACATTTTGGAATAAGGGCAATGATTACAGGTAAATACAACAATGTAACCTTTGGCATCTTTAATTTCGGAAAGAGAGTGCGTTTTTCCATCAGTTCCTTTCAGTTTGAAATCACTTGCAATATCTCCAACTTTATAACCTGTGGCAGGTGGAGTGTCAATTGACTTGAATGCAACCAATAAAGAAATCAAGCCGATAAATGAGAATAAGTACTTCATTTTAAATAATTTAGATTTGTTAATAATAGGAGCTTGATTAAAGAACACTATCTAATAAGAAGTTAGAGGAATTGAGGCCTCACTGTATCAACATAATATTCAGTTAATCTCACACTGCTATTTATTCTTATTGATAAACTCTTTCAAGTCCTCAAAGTTCTCAAAAGAGGTCAAATGAGCAGTTTTTTTATTTCCTTTTAACAAAAGTGTAACAGGAATTGCACCATCCCAATCTTTATCCACGTCCTCCGCCCATTTATTGATGTCCGGGTCCCCCAAAACAATTACATCACCAGGAAGAGGTGTATTGATCAAAAAAGTCTTCAATTTGCCTTCAATTGAATCTAGAAAATCAAGTGAAATGTAGACATGGCGGATATTCTTATATTCTGGATCTGCAGAAAGTCTTTGAAAATAGGGCAATTCAGCAACACAAGGCTTACACCAAGATGCCCAAAAATTCACAAGTACTGTTTCTCCATTTTTAGGTTCTATGGCTTTGGCCACTTCTTCAAAAGTTGTTGCAACTGTTACCACTTGACTTTCCTGGAACTTGGCAGGTACTTTGTTTTCAGCTTCAACTGGCTTTTTCTCTTGAGCACATGCGCTAAAAAGCACAATTACAATAAGGTGGATTATATTTTTCATAGAAACTAATACGTATTATTTTATGACAGGGTGTATAAAAGTCCTTTTTTATCTAATTCTGACAAAAATTCTGTGTCCACATTGGCCTTTCGTTCATTGGAATTCATGAGAATCTCCAATCCTTGGCCCGGATCAGATATCAAAAATTTCAGCTTTTGTTTACCTGTTTTTCGGTTAAAAGTCTTGTCGAGGTACTGAAACATAATATCATCCAGGTCTTCTACCCTCAAACGAATTGTGAGCGTCTCGGTCATATGTTGTGCTACATCTGCCAACAATTTTGCTTCTTTGATCACCAGAATGTATTCCTCACTCATATAACGTTGTTGCATGACAGCTTCAAGATAGACAACATTTCCAGCGGCAAGAATATGGTGAAATTTTTGAAAATCTTCTCTGAACATAACAAGTTCATAACTTCCAGAATAATCCAAGAGGGTAAAATTGCCCATATCGTTCCCTTTTTTATCAACCTTGCGTTTGACATCGGTAACTACTGCCGCTAATTTTAACTTTCCTTGACGCGGTTCGGCTAATTTTAGTAGGGTTGAATTGGTAAAGTTTTCGACTTCGCTTTTGTAATCATCCAATGGATGTCCACTCAGGTATATTCCTGTCATTTCACGTTCCTTTTCAAGCGTTTCAATCAAAGTCCAAGGGGAAGAATTGGGTATTTCAGGTTCTGACATGAAATCTTCATCTGCATCACCAAACAGTGAAACAACGGCTGATTCCTTGCGCGATTGAAAAACAGAACCAAATTTCAGACAAGCTTCAATGTACGTTTCATGTTTGCCACTGATGCCAAAATATTGAGCCCTATAGACATCTTTGAAGGAATCCAAGGCACCACCCAACACCAAACTATCCAAACATCTTTTATTCATTGTTCTAAGGTTCAGGCGTTTGACCATGTCAACCAATGAATTAAAATCCCCTGACTTGATTCGCTCTTCCATCAAATTCTCTACCGGTCCCTCTCCCACTCCTTTCAAAGCTGACAAGCCAAAACGAATTGTTCCAACCTTGTTCACAGTAAAATCAAGCTGACTTTCGTTCACGTCCGGCCCTGCAACTTGAATTCCCATGCGTTTGGCCTCCTTCAAAAAGAAGTAGATGTTTTCAAGATTGTTCTTATTGTGGGTAAGCACAGCAGCCATAAATTCGGCTGGGAAATGTGCTTTCAAATAAGCTGTTTGGAAAGCCAATACTGAATATGCCGCAGCGTGCGATCTATTGAAACCATAACTGGCAAACTTAGACATGGTATCAAATATCTCATTGGCTTGACTTTGAGGTATATCATTTGCAGCAGCGCCTACCACAAACAATGCTCTTTGCTCATCCATTTGTTCGGCCTTTTTCTTCCCCATTATTCGGCGAAGTAAATCGGCTTTGGCTAGAGTAAAATTAGCAACCACTCTTGCACATTCCATGATTTGTTCTTGGTAAACCATAATACCAAAAGTTGGCTCTAGCACTTTCTCCAACAATGGATGTGGATATTCTACTTTCTCTTTGCCATGTTTCCGTCTGATGTAACTGGGAATATTATCCATTGGACCTGGACGGAATAATGCGTTCATGGCAATCAAGTCCTCAATATTGGTAGGCTTCAGTTCCTTCAAATATTTCTGCATACCATCGGATTCGAACTGGAAAATACCAACCATCTCACCATTTTGAAAAAGCTTGTAGGTAAGTTCATCATCCAAGGGAACTGTATCAGGATTTATACTGGCTCCTTCACCGTGTCGGAGTACGATATTCTTGATAGAATCTCTGATAATTGACAAAGTCTTCAAGCCAAGAAAGTCCATTTTTAGCATTCCTGCCTCTTCAACCAAACTGCCGTCAAACTGAGTTACAACGAGTTCTGCATCTTTGGTGGTGCACACCGGTATGTATTTGGATATGTCATCAGGTGCAATAATAACGCCAGCTGCATGTGTGCCAGTATTTCGGACACTTCCCTCAAGTTTTACTGCCAACTTGACCATTGCCCCTTCTTGGTCGTCCTTATTGAATATGTCTCTCAATTGTGTAATCCGCGACATTTCATCCTTGTCCCAATCTTGGGAAACTTCTGACAAGGGCCTTAACAATATATCTTTAAGCTTAACGCCAGGTTTGGTAGGCACAAGTTTAGAAATTCGGTCCGCATCACTCAATGGGATATCCATTACCCTAGCCACATCCCGAATACTACTTTTGGCTGCCATAGTTCCAAAGGTGACGATCTGTGCAACTTGATTTTGACCATATTTTTTGACCACATAATCAATGACTTGCTGCCGGCCAACATCATCAAAGTCAATATCTATATCCGGCATGGATATTCTGTCAGGATTCAAAAATCGCTCAAATAATAGATTGTATTTGATGGGATCTATGTTGGTAATTTTGAGACAATAAGCCACAGCGGAACCTGCCGCTGATCCTCTACCTGGCCCTACGGCAACACCTATTTCACGAGCAGCATTGATAAAATCTTGAACAACCAAGAAATAGCCCGGGTAATTCATTTTAGCAATGGTAGCAAGTTCAAATTCCAATCGATCCTTGATGAGTATATCAACATCGGAATATCTTTCTTTTGCGCCTTGGAATACCAAATGCCTCAAATAATCCATTTGATCAACAAATCCTTCGGGAATTGGAAAATTAGGCATCAACACATCGCTTTTGAGGCTATATGATTCTACTTGATCCAGAATTTCTGCAGTATTGTCGAGTGCTTCAGGCAGATCAGCAAACACCCGTCCCATCTCGGTTTGTGTCTTGAAATAAAAATCGTTGCTGCTAAATTTGAATCGGTCCAAATCATTGAGTTTGCTATTGGTATTGACGCACAATAAGATATCATGTGGCAAAGAATCTTCCTGATCTACATAATGGGCATCATTGGTAGCAATAACCTTAATGTTGTATTTCCTAGCGAACACCAAAAGCTGTTGGTTGACTTGCTCTTGGCTCATATTGGAGCCATCGATCTTCTCCATTCCTTTTTGGCGCTGGAGTTCTATGTAGAAGTCCTGACCGAAGAGATCCAACCACCATTTTAGCAGTTCTTCCGCTTCTTCAATTTTTCCTTGAGCGATATGCTGGGGAATCTCTGCACCTATGCAACAGCTTGTAGCAATCACACCCTCAGTATATTGAACCAAAATTTCTTTGTCAATCCTTGGGTATTTGCTATAAAGGCCTTCTATGAATCCAATGGAACACAATTTGGCAAGGTTGTGATAACCTGTTTTGTTCTTGGCCAATAGCAATTGATGGTAGCGTTTGTCACGTTCACCTCTGGCATTTGCAAATTCCTTTTTATGCCGATTTTCTACTAAGTAGAATTCACAACCAATAACAGGTTTGATGTTTTGTTTTTCAGCCTCCAGGATAAATTTGTATGCGCCAAACATATTTCCGTGGTCTGTCATTGCTACACCTTTCATACCATCAGCAGCAGCTTTCTGCATCAACTCGGGAATTCCTGATGCACCATCTAATAACGAAAACTGTGTATGGGAATGCAGGTGAACAAATTCTGGCATGGGAGTTTTGGGTATAGTAGTTTGAAGTGTACAAAGGTAAAAAGACCTGAGCAGAACTTATCACTTATTTTACTACTATTATAGTCAAAAATACATTCCCTCAGCTTTCAGGCAGACAAAATACGAGGATCAAAAATGCCATTATTTCACCATTTTACCAGCAAAAGCAGGTAGCTCAAGATGCCCATCAATTCTTTCAAAAACACTTCGAATAATTTTGTCTGTTGACATAAAATAATTGCTAGAGATCATCTTGTCACCAAAATAGTATTCCTGAAAAATAGAACTTGAAATTTCATTCAGATTATTGAAAACCGGAACTCCCATCAGCCTCAAAGCCTCGGCATTGGCTTGTTGTTCGTAGTGATTTTTGATAGGAATTACAAGCAGCTTCTTCTTTAGGTATATGGCCTCCGCAGGTGTTTCAAATCCACCTGAAGTCATTACAAGTTCACTATTTATAAGTGAGTCATGAAATGTCTCTTTGCTAATTCTGTGTATTTCAACATTTCGCAAACTGGTATATTCCTGTATTTCATTGCTAAAAACATGAAATTTGATATCACGCGATTGAATGCACCAATGCACAATTTGGGCCAAACTCATTTGTGGCAAATAAACAGTGCAATGATTTGCATTTGAGGGGTTTGCATCAAATATCAATGCGGATAAAATTGGAGGCAGTATTTGAGTGTTGTAGGCTTGAAAATGAAATCCAATATGCCTTTCAGCCCTTACAAAGTTCTTGAGGATATATTTTCCCAATTTATCTTTTTCCTTACCCAATGGAACTTCAGGGTACTGAAAACTCGCCTGGTGTCCCAGATGGATGCAAGGAACTCCTTTGAGTCGTGCAGCCCATGCGGACATAGGTTCAAAATCGCTGATAACAAGATCATACTTTTTAACTGGTACGTCTTGTATTTCATGAAAAAACTTACCTGCTTGAAAAGCCTTCATCATCCTCCAATAGTCCAGGCCACCAGTTTTGGAATAGAATAAATTCAAGCCCTTGAACTTTCGGATAATTGGCAAGTCAAAGGGCAACTGATGATTGATACCGCTGATACAATAATCTACGTTCGCATAATCACTTAAGTAGGGATGCATGGTCATTGCTCTGCTCAGATGGCCATTTCCAGTGCCTTGAATACCGTATAATATCTTCATAGACTTGCTGCTGCTAATACTTGTTCTCTGAGTAAAAATGCTGTGGGCATACTAACTTCAACTTCGGTTTTCTTGGTCTTAACAGAAACGGGTTCACAAAAAGTGTACATTGCCCATGCGCCTTTACAGTACTCCAAAGCAGTCAGATTCTCAATCCAGTCGCCGCTATTCAAATATTGAATAACTCTTCCATCTGGCAAATTAATATTTTCCATTTTGGGTTGATGGATATGACCACAGACAACAGTATGATAGCCAAGGTCGGCTGCCAAATTCACGATATTATGCTCGTAATTATGAATCCAGCTCACGGCCTTTTTCACATTGTCCTTTACATGTTTGCTGAAGCTGTACTTTGGAAGATTTACCAGATTTAATAACCAATTCAATGCTCTGTTGATTAGGATCAACCAATCATATGCCTTTCCACCAAATTTTGCAACATATTTTGCCAATCCTTTCGTAGAAGGATCCATTATATCGCCATGAAGAAACCATACTTTCTTACCATCCAATGTCAAAGAAAGTTGATCTGTGAGCATGAAGTTTCCTAAATTAAAATCACTGTACCTTCTTAATGTCTCATCATGATTGCCGGTCACGTAGTAAACTTGTGTACCCTTTGCAATCAATTTCATGAATTCCTTAAGCACTTGCATGTGTGTTATCGGAAAATAACGCTTGCTGAACTGCCAAATATCGATAATGTCTCCATTGAGCACCAGAATTTCGGGTTGTACAGTTTTGAGGTAGGTACACAATTCGGCTGCGTGACAACCGTAAGTGCCAAGATGAAGGTCACTCAATACGAGAACGTCAAGATGTCGTCTTTTGGTTTCAGGATTCATAGCTAAGATTTGTTCTAGGTTTGGTAAAACAAATATCACAATTATCTACAAACCAATTACTTGTATGATTTAAATTGACATACACTTAAACTAAAGTGCAGAATTTAC
The DNA here is from genome assembly GCA_038326165.1 of Chitinophagales bacterium. Classification (GTDB taxonomy): domain Bacteria; phylum Bacteroidota; class Bacteroidia; order Chitinophagales; family Saprospiraceae; genus JAEUUM01. The sequence goes on from JBBQJT010000061.1 coordinate 10,160, forward strand.
TGGAAATACGTCAATAGAATTTACTTAGGAGAAACAAAGAATTAACCTATGGCATTTATGCAAAAATTTCACGCATAATTCCTTCTTCATAGTAATGTCCATTGTCAGTTTCCTCTTCCTCCGATGTTTCCATTTTCACAACAGAAACAATGGTTAGAACAATAAATCCAAGTGTAAAAATAGTGATGTAGTTGGGTTGAAAATTACCAGCTTCAAAAAGTTTGGCTTGAATTTTTAGCGTCAGCAACAATCCAATAACTGCAGCCGCAGTTTGGCCTAAGGAGAATTTCATGGGTTTCAATTTTGATATGTTCAAGAATAAGCCTGCAAGTTGCAAGCATTTGTAATTCAATACAATACCTATATTTTGGTAATTTTTATATAGCATATTAAATAAATATCAAGTATTTTTGATTTATGTTACCACATCTAGGATGAAGACAAACCGACCAATCATCAAATTGGATGAAACAAAATTAGATTCCACACTTGAATGGGCTTATTTGTTATTATGTTTTACAACAATACTCATTATCAGCATGTATTACAGCTTATTGCCTGAGCGGATTCCCACACACATAGGATTGGGCGGAAGGGTGAATCAATATGGTAGCAAAGTATCAATCTGGATGTTACCGATACTTCAGATCATTATTGGCGTTGCTGGATATTATTTAATAAAAAGACCTCATACATTTAACTATTTGACTAACATTACTCCAGGAAATGCTGAGACGGAATATAGAAAAGGTGTAATGATTTTACGGGTGGTATTCGTCATGAGTGCCCTAATATTAGCGATCGTCAGTGCCATATTTATCAGATTAGCAATCAGTTAACAAATCGCTTCAAGGATTTCCGCATAATAAAGCCTACCTTTGTGCAAAATTTTACAATACTTTGTCCAATATAGTCGCAATCGTCGGCAGACCGAATGTCGGAAAATCCACTTTATTCAACAGACTCATTGGCGAGAGACGCGCCATAGTTGATAACGTAAGTGGTGTCACAAGAGATAGAATCTATGGGCCTTCCCATTGGAATGGCAAAACATTTACAGCGGTGGATACTGGTGGATTTGTTCATGGCTCTGATGATGTTTTTGAAGCAGCAATCAGACGTCAAGTTGAAATTGCTATTGCTGAGGCGAATGTTATCATTTTCATGACAGACGTAGCAACAGGAATCACTGATTTGGATGAAGAAGTAGCCAAACTGCTGAGAAAATCCAAAAAACCAGTGTTACTGGCAGTAAATAAGGTTGACAATGGAGCTCGCCAATTGCAAGCTAATGAATTTTGGAGCTTGGGCTTCGATCAAACTTTCTTTCTTTCATCCGCAACAGGTTCTGGCACTGGAGAGTTACTGGATGCGGCAGTTGAGCTACTTGAGGATGATGAAAAGATAGAGGAAAGAATACCAAGACTGAGCATTGTAGGTCAACCAAACGTAGGAAAATCCTCCCTTACCAACGCCCTTCTCGGCGTTGAAAGGAATATTGTTACTGATATTTCAGGCACAACTCGCGATTCAATCCATGCCACCTATGACAAATTTGGCATGAACTTCATCATGGTAGATACCGCTGGAATTCGAAAAAAAGGCAAGGTTCATGAGGATCTTGAATTTTATAGTGTCATGCGTGCCATTCGCGCTATTGAAGATGCAGATATTTCACTACTAATGATTTCAGCAGAAACAGGAATTGAAATGCAGGATCTCAACATTTTCAATCTCATCAAGCAAAGACACAAGGGAGTAGTTATATTAGTTAATAAGTGGGATTTGGTACCGAAGGAAACCAATACTGCTCGAGATATAGAGGAAGCCATAAAGCGCAAGATCGCTCCTTACAATGATGTTCCAATCCTTTTCACTTCGGTTAAGGACCAACAAAGAATATTCAAAGCAGCTGAAGTAGCCATGCATGTTTATGAAAATAAAATGCGCAGAATCCGAACTTCTGAACTGAATGACTGGCTAAAAGAAACGACAGATTTATTTAAGCCGCCTTCTTACCGCGGAAAGTTCAACAGCATAAAATACACTACTCAACTGCCATTGCCATACCCTGCATTTGTCTTTTTCTGCAATCATCCCAATGAGATGAAAGAAAGTTACCGCAATTACCTGGAGAATAAGCTTCGAGAAAAATTTGATTTCAAGGGTGTGCCCATTAGTATTTACTTCAGAGATAAATAAAATAACAAAAGAGCAAAAATTGATCGCACCATGCCATTGATAAAAACTCCAATTGAAGATCTGTTGGTATTTGAGCCTACCGTATTTCATGATGAAAGAGGATACTTTTTTGAAAGTTATAGCCAGAAATTATGGGATCAGAACGGTATTGATTACAACTGGCTACAGGACAACGAAGCAAAATCAACTTTCGGCGTTGTAAGAGGTCTGCATTACCAAATTGGAGAACACGCTCAAGCCAAACTCGTGCGAGTTACAACTGGCGAAGTGTATGATGTAGCCGTTGATCTCAGACAAAATTCACCAAGCTATGGTCAAGCATTTGGTATCGTGTTGAGTGAAAGCAATAAAAAGCAATTGTTGGTTCCTAAAGGCTTTGCACATGGCTATGCTGTGCTGAGTGAATCAGCCATTTTTTGCTACAAATGTGATAATTACTACAATAAATCTGCTGAAGGTGGCATACATGTCAACGATCCTCAGCTTGAAATTGCATGGCCAATTGACGTCAAGCAAATGATCCTTTCCGAAAAAGATTCAGAATTGCCTTACTTTGGACAACACAAGCCAACAAAACTTTAACGTAAAATTCATGAGTCAACCAACAATTTTGATCTTGGGCGCCAATGGACAGCTTGGCAATGAATGTCTGGATGCAAGTTCCCGCGAACCACAATGGAATATAATCGGATTGGGAAGAGAAGAACTGGATTTGGGTAATTTGGAAATGATTGCTGAAATTTTAGATGACTACAAACCAGATATTGTTGTAAACTGCGCTGCCTACACAGCCGTTGACAAGGCAGAAACAGAAGAAAAACTAGCCAATGTCATCAACGGACATGCAGTGGGAGCTATTGCAGATTGGACCAATGACAACGATGCCTTATTGATTCAAATATCCACAGATTATGTTTTTGATGGTAAAGCTACTATTCCTTATAATGAGACACACCCAACCAATCCCATCAGTGTTTATGGCAAAAGTAAACTATTGGGTGAAAAAAGAGCTGTGGCCAAAGATAAAGACGCAGTAATATTGCGTACTGCTTGGGTTTACAGCGAATATGGGCACAACTTTGTGAAAACTATGCTTCGGCTTGCTGGTAAAAAAACATCCCTCAAAATAGTAAATGATCAAATAGGCAGTCCGACTTATGCACATGATTTGGCGGAAGGAATTTTTCAGGTGATTCGCAGCTACTGGAGTGGAGATTCCAGCAAAGATTCGGTTGCCGGGATTTATAACTTTACCAATAGCGGAACTACCTCATGGCATGGATTGGCATCGAAGATATTTGAATACAGTGACATTGATATTCAAACTGAAGCAATTCCTACCATTATGTTTCCAACTCCAGCTGCCAGACCAAGTTACTCAGTGTTGAATACTGAAAAATTCTCCACAAAATTCAAAATGGAAATTCCCAACTGGGAAGATGCATTGAGAAGATGTCTCCGGAATATGCAATTGTAGAATTATTTTCTGCCACCTTCACTAACTGCGCACCTCATACTCAGTAGACAAATTTGTTTTTAACAAAGTAATGAACAGATTGGTTATCCTTATAAACTAATGGACTATTTGTAAATTTATAAGCTTGCAAATACTATAAAGAAAATTGTTACTTTTATAAGTTCAGTTTAGTAAAAGATGAAAATCCAAATTCAGAATGAGTGTAGTTATTTTATTTTCGTGCTTCCAATAGCTCAACTTTAGCTTTTAATTCTTCTATCATTTTTTGTTGCTCCTGTATGGCTTTTACCATCGGGGCTAACAAATCATTGTAGCGTACACCATACATACCTGCATCATCTTTGGAAATGATTCCATTTTGGGTTACACCCGCCTGGTTCAGGCTTGCTTCCAATTCTTGGGCTATAAAGCCATACTCGGTTTTTTGATTGATATCATTATTTCGGGTATAAGAAACAGGATTCAGCTGTTTGATAAAAGCCAAGTCAACATCATTGGTTGTCCCTATAAAATCATTTGCTGCTAAGGTGTTACCAGTTTTGCTTCAGGAATTTTCAGCGCCGCCACTATTCAAAGCATACGGAACACTCAGCAATTGACTTGTGCCACTTATGGAATAATTTGCACCACCATTCAAATCAGTTTCTGTTTTGATAAAGTAGATTCCTGTGGCCCAATTGATGTTTGCAAAAACACCAGAAACAACTGTACCACTGCCTATTTCTATAGTTACTAGCCCATTGGAATTGGTGCTTGGAAAGTGTCGTTCAACAAATACAGATAATCCACTTGAGCTCCCTTGCAAAACGCTTATTTGCATGCCAATATTTGTGTTGGTTACCAAAGCATCACTTGTATTTCTTAACACAGCTTGATAACTCATCTTTTGAGGAGCTTGGGCTAAAACTGATGTGCTGATAAACAGAGCGGTTACTGTCAGCATCAAAGATGTTTTGAAAAAAAATTGAATCATTCTCATGTTTATATTTTTTTAAGGAGTTTGGAGTATCCGTTTGACTTAATTTTTAATGATCCTGAATGTCTTGATTGCTTTATTATTTACGGTCAGCTTCAAGATATAGGCAGAAGCTGAAATACTTGCCAATTCTAATATTGTTAGTTCGGAGTTTATTCTTCCATGTAAAATACCTCTACCTTGAATATCAAATAATTGATAACTCAGATTTTCAAAACTAAAATCTTTAACTGAGATGGTAAGGATATTTGCAGTTGGATTCGGATATACCGAAGCATAGACATTGATTTGGTTGTATTCCTCTCCACTTGAAGTCACAATTTTGTACGATTGTTGCACTCCTTGTGAAACCGACCCTGTAGTTCCGGTTTGATAATTGTTCATTACCTGCCCTACTGTGAAACTCGCAGAACCTGCACCAAGTGCTTCGCCACCAGAAGCAAAAACTCCTTGTTGGGCTTTTAATGGTGGGAGACTAAAACCAATCAACAAAAACAAGATTATAAATACTTTTAATTTCATAATTTCAATAGTTAAAGTATGTGAATTCACTGAAACTCAAGCAAAATTAAGCTATGGAAACCTCAAAAAGAAATTTTATCAAAAATGAAGTCAGCGGATAAAAAATAACTTGAGTCAGGAAAATATTTATTGCCGTAATTCTGCTCACGTTTCATCTAACATTGCATTAATTACTACCAGAATTCCAATGGAATTAATTTTTTTACAAATCCATAGGTTGCGGTTTATGCGTTCCCATTGATGTTTAGTATTTCTTTAAACCCAAAATTTGCCTTAACAGATTTTGCCTTTTGAGTCAGCGAAAATCTTTGATTCTTGGACTTTATAGCCCTGATATTTAAAATCGTCAGGGGGTTAACCTCCTACGAGCCTGATACGACTGTATGAGTCGTCAGACCCGATAAATTTTTGAAATAACCAAAGATCCCATCTATTCAAGGGCCATCCCTGAATTTGGAATAAATTGAAATTTATGTATTGCTAAGGTAAAGATTAGGCTTTGATTCGAAGTGTGAGGACAGGGCAAGTTGCTTTTTTAAGCACTTCTTCTGCGACACTGCCCATAAAGATTTTCTCTAAGCCTCTCCTGCCATGAGTACCCATGATTACCAAGTCAATATTGTTTTCCTGCAAATATTCGAGTATTGCTGGAGCCACAAAGTTATTCTTCAGCACCTTGGAATGTACAATTAAGAAGGGATAATCAGCCTTCATTTTGTCCACTACCACCTTCAAATCGGCTTCTGATTGTGCATAGGCCTCCTCTACAAATCGACCCAAAAATCCATACTCTGCAATATCCCCTTGATAAGTAGCGGGAACTATGCTGATCAAATTAATTTCTGCTTGGCTATTTACAGCCAACTGAATAGCTAAATTATAAATTGAACTTGTAGATTCAGAAAAATCCAAGGGGCAACAAATTGATTGAAATTGTAACATGATATTTGATTTAATGCATTAAAAAACTTAACTAGATCTTGCAAAATTGTTTAAAATTAGAACATAAAAAAATGATTTTTATCATAAAATATAATTACACTCATTATAAAAACATTCCATCCACCAATTCGATAATGCTTTTAAGTTCGTGCTTTTGTAAAAGTACAATTTCTTTCTCTTACAATTTCAATATTTGTACACTTTTGAATTCCTAAAGCAGGTAAACCGTTCGGGGTACATTAACATCAAGAAAAATATCATAACAACCAATCCTCTCAATCCTTAGGGACAGAGAGGGCTGGCATTGAGTTTTAACCTCAGCCCCAACCACCATTTCAATTTTGTCTTCAACAAAGCGGAGAGGGGTATTGAATTTAACTTCCCCTCTTTATCCGATAGGACGTAGAAGACAATTTGTCCCGACATTCATCGTAGGTGAGGCAGGGGGTGAGGTAACAACGAAATGTGAGGTATTACCGAAATGAAAATGGGTGAGGTAAAGTCAAAATAAAAAGGATTTGCTAAATAACTTAACAGCTGAATTCTTAAATCATGCTGCTATTCTAATGTTCAAATTCAATCCTGAATTAGCTTTATTGATGGTAGTTTATCCTCCTGCATAAATCATCAGATTATCACTTAAAAGATTTCAGTATGACTACATTTGCTTTATGGTTAAGATAGCTGGGGTAATACTCAATATATGCGCAATTTGTTTGGGCCTGTTTGGGGCATGCTTGATCTATTTGGGATATGATGCGAGCATGGAGTTTTTTATAAAAGCAATTCGTCAGGAACACAATTTGCTTGAAATTAAAAGCAAGGTCACTCCTATTGTATTTTACGCTCTTCAAGGTGTATTGGCGCTTTGTCTAATGATTTTCATAGGTTTGAGGAAGTACCAATCGAAATGGTTACCGGGTTTGTTGTTGTTCTTGGAAGAGCTGTTGGAATCTTTGAAAACTGTCATGCGTCAAGCTACGCGATTTCCGAATTTCATGATCTTTATCCTTCCATTGGTTACTGCCATTTTTTATATGATTTACCTTCCAGTATCTTATGACGAGGCATATACTTATTTGAATTTCACTTCCAAAACACCAATTGCATCCGTGTGTTTCTATCCAGCACCGAATAATCATGTATTTCACTCTTTGTTGACAAATTTCACTTATTGGCTTCCTTTTGGTGCGTTATTCAATTTGAGAATTTCTGCAATTTTGGTGTCGATCATGACGTGGATGGTTTTATTTCATGTCATAAAATCAAGTTTTGGATCAAAAACTTCCTTGTTGTCAACTTCGATAACTTCAGTGCTATTTTTGAGCATTTTCTACAGTTTTGAGTCAAGAGGATATGGGCTTGTCACAATATTTTCATTAATTTCAGCTTATTCTGGGTATAAAATTTACGTTCAGCCCCATAAACTTTTCTATTATCAGGTGTGGGCCATCTCCAATATTTTGGGATTCTTCACAATGCCCTCCTTTTTGTATCCTTTCTTAACTATAACTGGGGTTCTATTGTTTTTCAGATATCAATCCCTCAAAAAAATCCTTCAATTTTCATTGCTCATACTGCTCAGTAGTGTTGTATTATACTTGCCGATCATGATTGTCAGTGGACCCAATGCCCTGATAGCCAATAAATTCGTATCGCCTCTTGCCCGTGAAATTGTTTGGAGCAGATTGCCTAGTTTTTTGTCAGATACCATTGGTGCGATTACAGGATTTCCTTGGTTCCTTGCATTTTTATTGATGATTATTGGCCTTGGCAAACTTGTTTGGAACGGCTCAAAGAAACTTTTTTGGCTCTTTTTATTATTACTCGTGGCGCCTGCATGTCTCATGCTCTTTCAAAGTGTCATTCCATTCAGTCGCAGTTTTGT
>JBBQJT010000062.1:0-18030 GCA_038326165.1 Chitinophagales bacterium
AAGCTGAATTTGGGCTCAAATCATGCAAAACAAAATGGCAAGTACAATCAACTTATACCTGCCATTTCACAAAAAAAAACAAGGTGCTAAATTAGAACACCAAGTTGTATTTCAACAACAATGCTGAAATGAAAGTCGTATTTTTGCCCAGTTCATCACTGCCATAGATGCCATCGTTGTTTCGGTCAACTTGAACTTGAATATCATCGTCGTACAATACATCAGTTACCCAGTTCAAAGCCAAGCCTTTCCAGATGGTCCATCCTATTTCATTGTGCCACTGCACATCAATATTTTGTGGATTTCTGAGATAATTAGAGAATAAATCCAATGTAGAACTAACTACCATTTTGTCGTTCAATACTTTGTTGTTGTACATGACCTTTACCGTTCCACCAAACTGCCAGTCACTTTTCTTAAAAGTTCCATCGTCATTCTTGAATGGAATAAATCTGCCTTGCTGGGCAACGGTATCATCCATTACCACTATTCCCTTTATTGAAGCAGGTGCAAAAAAGAAGGTTAGTTTTTTGGTAGCTTTGTAATCCAAACCTGGGCTCAAACGAATGATGGCTGGTGAGAATACATTTGCTATTAAAGTGCTATTTTCCCCTTTGCTCAGGAAGTTGCCTTCGTATGTAGGTGTCAATTGGCTTTCGATTTCAGCTTCTACTGCTGCTGCCCACTTTTCATTGATGGCGCGTCCAGCCTTAGAATTAACAATGGCTCGATCTAGGTTTTTGAGGAAGGGCTCATTTTTTCCACCAATTCGCTGAATAGCCAATTGTGAACTAAAACGGCTGTTCCAGTACAATTTATCTTCTTTATAATTTGCAAAAACATTTCCCAAGCCACCAAAACCTAGTCTGTTCTGTCCTGCTCCCACTCTTGGGTTGATCAAATTGAGTGCTGCAAAGTCAAGGCCGAATCCGGCACCGTATGCCCAGCCGTTTTTTTCTTTAATTGCTGCATCGGCAATCTCCTTTAATCGGTCATCACCAGCTTGCGCCTTTAGTTTAATTGTACTAAGCAAGGTACACAATAACGCAACAGCTATAAATGCAAGTTTTTTCATTGATACAAAAAGTTTGATTTAGTCAAGAATTTCAATTTCGTGTGAAGTCAGTTTGTGTAAAGGAATTATAATTTTTCTGTCTTCTGTTTGCAGGGTAACTGATTGGCTGTCCATATCTATTACCTTCCCTTGTGACTGACCTATTCTAATTATGTCACCTTTTTTAAATTTTTGTTTTTGTAAAAAACTGGTGATGAAATTGCTCATGATATCCTTACTTGCAAAACCATATCCAAAACTGAATGCCAGAATAATTCCGCCAATCATTATGGTGAGGTTATTGGCCAAAAAGGATGTTTGAACTTTTGCCTGTTCCAAGGCACTCAATAGCACGGTAATTAATAGAAAATAGAAAAGTGCTGAGCTCAATACTTTGGCTGAGGGTATCCCGATGGAAATGAAAATTGTCAGTACTGTTTTTCGCAGACTTTCGGCGACCAATATTCCAATAATCAAAATGAATATAGCAACAATCAGATTGGGAACATAGTTGATCACATCACTCATCAGTTGTGACAATGCCATCATTTGCAATACATCAGTAGCAGCTACAATAAATAAGAGCATAGCCAGATAATATACTACACTGGCTAGTACTTTGCTGAGCTTGATCTGAACGCCACTTTTGTTGACAACATCAATTTCATTGAGCCTGTCAGCCAGTTTATCAATTTTGATTTGTTTTAGGGCTGTTTCAATAAACTTTGCAATAATCTTACAGATTATCAACCCTGCAATAATGAGAATTGTAGCACCTACAATATTTGGTATGACGAGTACAAACTTTGTTAAAAGCTGTTGTAATATTTCAAACATATTCATATTTTATTTATCGGTTATATCTTCTTGATTCTCTTTATTTTTGCTCAGACCTGATTGACTTTCAGGAGACAACATTTTAGGACCTATCTTCAAGCATCCCGTTATATAGAGATCTACAGTATTGCCTACAAACTTAAAAAAGGACAAATTGTCTTTCAGGAAATCTTGCAAATCTACTGGTAGTTTAACTTCAGGTTCTTTGTCTAGGTTATTCAACTCCTCCATAATATAATAATGATTAAAAAGTTAATAATTGTTCTGCTGATACTGTGGGCCTTATCCCGCGCCCGCTTTATTTTCATCTTCACAGCGCTTTCCGTTTTGCCGAGAATATCTGCAATTTCTCTGATAGACAAACCTTGTTCATATTTCATGATGAGAAAGGCTCTATCTTCGGCAGGAATTAAGTCCAATATCTTTTCTAATGCCTTAGCCTCAATTTCAAGAAATTCGGAAGAATTGTCATCATCAGCTAAGTTTTCAATTTCCGAGCCAGAATCTGTGGCTGTAGACAATTCCTTTTTTGCTTTTCTTAATGCGTCTATGCAGTAATTGAAGGTTATACTGTAAACCCAAGTGCTGAATTGTGATTTTTCTTCAAATTTTGCCAGATTCAAAAATATTTTCAGGAAAATATCCTGACAAGCATCAATTGCCCACTCTTCGTTCTTGAGCATGGAATAACATTTGCTGTAAACCTTGTCCGAGTACCTTAAATAAAGAGTAGCAAAATAGTCCTCCCTTTGGCTGGAGATATATTTCCGAACCAATTCTGAATCAGTCAAAGCTAAGGAACTTGGTCTCAATTGTTAAGCATAAAGTCAACAAAGTAAATACTTTTCATGAAATCAACCAAAAACCAGCTGCCCATAGACTTTGAATTTAAGATTTGATGGCGCATTAATACCAAATTCGTTACAAACTTATGACAAAGTCTTGGTTAATGCAGCATTACCTTTGCATCAGATGTTATCAAGATATAGAGTATTGTCATTAAGCATCCATCACGCAAGTCTGGAGCAAATAGGGAATTTCGTCATTGGACGTGATGCCCTTCCTAAAGTGTATGATGAAATTGAAGAAAAAACTGGCATCTCCCAAATGATGTATCTTGCTACTTGCAATAGGGTATGTTTTTTTTACTACTCTGAGGGTAAGTATGATTTAAAAGAGGAAATCAGAATAGTTACCAAAGTGCTTTCCGCGAGAAAAGAAAATACTCAAGATGTATTATCTACACATTTCCATAATTATTCTGGAAGTGAGGCCATCAATTTTCTGATGAGAATGGCCAGTTCTGTCGATTCTTTGGTGATTGGTGAGCGTGAAATATTTCGTCAGATGCGACAAGCATTTTCATACAGTGCTGATCTGAATTTCGTCGGTTTTGAATTGCGACTTGCGATGAAATATGTTGTTGAGCAAGCAAAATTAGCCTTTTCTTCAACAGGTATTGGAGATAAGCCAGTATCTGTAGTGTCCTTGGCCTTCAGAAAATTACGAAGCCTGCATCCTTCAAATTCATCTCGCGTTTTAATAATTGGAGCTGGTCAAACCAACACACTTTTTGGTAAATTTATCAAAGATTATGGTTTTTCCAATATCACTGTTTGCAATAGATCCATAGGGCCTGCACAGCGCTTGGCTTCAATGCTCAATGCAAATGTGCTTGAGTGGGCAGACCTGCACGCTTATTCCTTGGGTTTTGATATCATGGTAGTATGTACTTCGGCTGAAAACTACATCATTGACCAAGCACTTTATGCTCAACTGCTTGGTTCTGAACTAGACCGTAAAATTCTGATAGATTTATCAGTTCCTTATAATATTGATCCCAACATTGCTGATCAATTCAATGCCAATCTCATTGAGGTGTCACAATTGAAAGTGCTGGCTGCAGAAAATCTCAATTCCAGACAATCTGAAGTATCAAGGGTTTTAGGATTGACAGATCAAGCTGCTAAAAACTTTGAGAATGAGTTTTTACAGAGAACCTTGTTGAGGGCAATGGATTCTGTTCCTAGCCAAATGCAAGATGTAAAGACCAAAGCTATCAAACAGGTCTTCAAAAAAGAGTTGGATTCTTTGGATTCTGATACACTTGAATTGTTTTCAAGGTTTGCAGACTATATAACCAAAGGATGTGCTGATTTGCCAATGAAGGCTGTCAAGCAAAGTACCTTGAGTCGTGTTAATGAAAAACAAACTTCGCAAGTTTGATCCTTCCTCGGTTGAAGGAAGGAACAATACAAGTATTTTGACCTATTTGAACTCCTTGACTAAACATAAGTCGAAGCTTATTGATGTTTAAATTCAAGATGTTTTCTCTCGACACAGTACCATCGGGCAGCAATTGATAAAAGCTAACAGTATTATTGGTTCTGATTTCATCATTAAATGCTAACCGCAATGCCAAAGGTGATTTAATGCTTGCATAGGAGGAATAAATACCTTCATCATCCTGCGAATATTGACGTTTAAACATAGGAGTACTCCAAGCTTCTTGTCCACTGCTGTCTATAGATACTGCCAACATATCGTTGTAGTAATAATCAAAAATACTGCGATAGGATCCGTTGATTGCCCTTGTAGGCTGTGATCGTTCGACGAGTCGATTACGCTCCAATATCATTACAAGTCCACCATCACTTCTGTGAAATATACTTGGTGCTGATAAATTTTCAATTCCGTTTTCAGTTTTTTCTTTGGACTCTTTCAATGCATCAATTATTGCAGGTCTGAACTCATTAAGCTTGTATTTCATGATGTAACCTTCAGGCAGGGTCATCGAAGAGTAAAAAATACCCTTCGCCTTCGTTTCTTCTTTGGTCCAGTAAGTGCCTGTCAAAATTAACTTGCTTGAGGTTTGATCAATGCTCCATTTGAACTCATTGATCCCAAAAGGCACATCTATAACAGATGCGGGCAATTGCCCTTTTGGGGTGAGTTTACAAATGATAAACTTTACTGGTGGCTTTTCATTATTGGCATGAAAATCTGAAAATATTGGGTACACGATTGCCTTGTCGTCGACCAAAACATCGGTTTGATTTCTAGCATCCGTTTTTTCTAAACTGTGGTCCCAACGATAAGTCCAAAGCAATGATTTTTTTTGGATGTCAATTGTGAAATATTGCCTGTAGTTACTGATATCATCATAGTAGATCGTCAAAAAATGCTTTTGTGGAGAAAGCAAATTGATAAAATTTGGAAAGTAACCTTGCTTGTCAAAGAATCCAATGGTCGAGCTGTCAATTAGATTCAATGCAAGGTCAAAGGTTTCAACTTTGAAGCACAGCAGTGATCTGTTCCTGTAACTATAAATGATTTCTATAGTATTATTGACAAGTGCAATATGGTGCAAATTGGTTCTTCTTTCATGAAGCACCACTTCTCTGTTAGAAACCATTTTCATGTCAGAACCGAACTTATAGAAATTGAGCTTGGCAGGATCAAATGTTGCCGCAAAAACATTCTGCTGGGCTTGGCCTAAAATTCTCAAATCCGCATTTTCATTCATTTCAATATTTGGCGAAACGTTAATCTGAACGCTTTGCGCAATTCCCAAATGAGTGCAAATTACGAGCATTGTCAATATCAACAGAGCAGGTCCTGAAGTTGGGATAGAGTGGTTAAACTTATTTTGAATTTCAAGACGGTGTTGAGGAATCATCAATGGAGGCTCGCTTTTTTAATTGGTAGCAACTTTAGTTTATTTTTTAACGAACTTGGTTACGAACTGTTGTTTTTGATTTACAAGTTTACAGACTAAAATACCAGTTGCCTGAAAGTCAATATTGATAGTAAAAATGGATTGTCCTCCACTATTGAGGGTCTCTTGATAAAGAACTTTGCCTTCAATGTTTGAAATCATAATATCGACTCTGCCAGTTAATTCTGCTGTCTTCAGGTACAATTTGTCCTTGGCAGGATTGGGAAATGCCAATAACTGACCTACCAATACTTTTTCTTTGGTAAAGCTAGTTAATTGTGCTTTTTCTACTGCTGCCAATATATCAATTCGGCCAAAACCATAAGTGTTATTGGGTAAAGCATTTCCTGCAATACCTCCACATTCTTGATCCGAAAATTTTGGTATTGCTGTTTCTTCAAGAATGCTTTCGATCAATTCTACTTCGCCCCTAAGTTCAGGCGCAGCAGAGATCAATAGCGCCACTGCTCCTGCTACGTGAGGGCCAGCCATACTTGTTCCACTGAAGTTGGCATATCCTCCATTGGGAATACTTGAACGGACATTAACACCTGGGGCACAAACGTTAGGCTTTAGTCGATTGCTACCATCAATGCTTACAGGCCCACGACTACTAAAATTTGCAATGGTATCATTTTGACGCATTGCGCCAATTGAAAAACTCGGTTCATACATTGCCGCCGGATCATCAACTGATTCACATCCTGAACCGGAATTGCCAGCGCTTACTACAACCACAATACCCGCGGATTTTACATTTTCTACCACAGTTTGCATAACACTGAAATTACTGTTATCGCATCCTTCCTGAGGTGGACAACCCCAGCTGTTGTTGATGACATCAGGGCTTAAATCAGGGTTTGGATTCAAATTATTGGTATCTGTTGGAGCTATGAACCATTCAAAGCCTTCAATATATGTAGATGGCTTGCCCCATCCGCGTTCCATATTTCGGACACCAATCCATTTGGAGCCAGGCGCCACTCCAATGGTGTCACCATCCGTATGGCCAATCATTGTTCCCATGGTGTGTGTGCCGTGTTGCTGATCGTCACAAGGTGCATTGACATCAAGACCACAAGGATTATTTGCTGGGTTGGCAGTGGTGTCTCCATTCAAGGGACTCAATTCATGGATGGCGTCATGCCAGTTATAATTGTGGTCAGCCTGAGTGCCATCCCACCCTCTGTAGTTATTCTTTAAGGCTGGATGCTGCCAATCGTAACCTGTATCTTGTCCGCCTATAACTACACCTTCGCCAGTATAACCCAAGGCCCAAACATCATTGGCGTTGATCATATCAATACCCCACTCAATACTGGTCACTTCTCTTGAAGTTATTTTGTACTCCTCCACAGGCTTGTGAAAAGTCATATTGGAATTGGCGATGATCTTTTCTACTTCTGGCATTTCTGCCAGCTCATACACCAAATCGCTCGGGCAATTCAACCAAACCGCATTGACTAAAAAATAAGATTTATATTTTAAGCCATGATTTCCTGCCCATTTGACGATATTTTGTTGAGACAGTCTTGCTGTCTTTAAGAGTTCGTTGTACACAAATATTCCTTTTTCGGACTTAGAGTTGAAATATTTAGCCGCTGACAGATCAGCCTTATCTCTTAATATTACAAGAATGTCAACGGAACCTGCTTGTATCATATTTTCATGCAAACGCTCTGCTATTTTATTCAAAGGTTTGATCTGTGAAATAGCAGGAGTGCTAAAAATAGCAACTGCCAAAAGGGCAAATAATCTAAATCTGATCATTGTAGGATTTTTATTTTTACTATATTAGAGGCTAAATTACGTCAAATTGTCCAAACTGTAAAAAAACAGATTTTAAATATGGTATCTGGTTTTCCTAAACACATAAAAAACGATCTTATTTTGGGTCAATTGTGTGAGCAAATTGATTTATTGCATTTGGTTGAAGTAGATAGTCTGTTCAATGAATTGGTGGAAAGTATTTTGTCCCAACAACTGAATATTAAAGTTGCCGCTATCATGATCGCAAGGCTTCACCATCTCGCTGATGAAGAACCATTTACACCTATTCGATTACTTGAATTGAAGGTAGAAGATATGAGGGCAGTTGGGATATCAAATTCCAAAGCGAATTACATACATAACATCGCAATATTTTGGCAGGAGAACAACTTGGAAGCCATGAATTGGCATGAAATGAAGGATGATGAAATAATTGAGTTGTTGACCCGAATAAAAGGTGTTGGGCTTTGGACGGTTCAGATGTTGTTGATTTTCGCCTTGAATCGTCCTGACATTTGGCCCACTGGGGATTTGGGTGTCCAGCTCGCTGTTCGGGATCAATTTCGATTGGGTGTGAAAGGAAAAGAATTGATTCTTAAGATGAATGAAATTGCTGATCCTTGGCGCCCTCATCGATCAATTGCAGCGCGTCTGTTGTGGAAATCAAGAAATTTAACTAAAGTGTAGAGTAATTGATATGGCTAGAATTTTATGTCAATACAATGGAGAAGATTCTGGACCACTTCTATTGGTGATAGCCGGAATCCATGGCAATGAGAAAACAGGAGTATTGGCTGCTCAACAACTCTATGGTATGCTTCTTGAAGAGCCCAATAGAAATCCCAGTTTTAATTTTATCGGCTCATTTGCTGCAATACTTGCAAATGAAAGAGCTTACCATGTGAGTCAACGATTTTTGGATGAGGATATGAACCGGATGTTGACGCCTGCACGAATAGCGGAAATTTGTTTGAGCAATCATGACGATTTACTCAATGAAGAAAGAGAAGTTTACGAATTCTATCATCTTGTCAATCAATTGATTGCTGATAGCCATTGCGATTCCTTGGTAGTTATTGACCTACATACCACAAGTGCAGATGGAGGGATATTTACGATTCCTGGAGATGATGCCGGAAGTTTGGCGATAGCCCGTCAGATGCATTGCCCTGTTGTCCGTGGTTTTATTCATGAACTAAAAGGTACCTCTTTGCATTATTTTACGTCACAGAATATTGGAATTCCTTGTTGTGCTGTTGTATTCGAAGCCGGTCAACATGAAGACACACAGGCGGTCAACAGAAGTGTTTCGGCAATGGTAAACGTATTGAGAAGTATTGGCAGTGTTCATCCACAGGATGTTCAATCCAAGCACGATGAAATTCTGTCAAGTTTTCGACCTGAAGTGCCGAGGCTATTGGATCTTGTCTATCGGCATGAAATAAAGGACGAAGAACAGTTTGAATTGATCTCTGGCATGAGAAATTTTGACAAACTTGCCAAGGATCAATTATTGGGAATTGAACTGAATCATGAGCTTCTTTGCCCTATGGATGGTTATATATTGATGCCCAGATATCAAAATAAAGGGAGAGATGGATTTTTTATAGTGCGATAAGACGAAAATCAAGCTTAAAAAATGCTGATTGGCAGACAGTTATTGATAAATTTGCTGCTCAATTTTAAATAATTTATGTTCACACAGGAGCAACAGACACAAAAATTAGAACTTTCTAAATATTTCTTCAAGTGTTCACTGACAGATGTAGGTTTGAAAGATGCAGATCCCTTGCGCGAACTTATAAGATACCATGAGTGGCGATATTACATCCTGAATGACCCAATTATCAGTGACTTTGAATACGATCAGTTGTATAAGTTGCTGGAGAAAATTGAGTCCAAATTTCCAAATAACGTACCAGAGGACTCACCCACCCAAAGAGTATCTTCGGATACGACTTCTGATTTTCCGAGCGTTGACCACTTAACTCCAATGCTTTCGCTGGCCAACTCTTATGATGAAGACGATCTTTTAGAGTTCGATAAATCCATCAAAAGGTTACTCGAAATTAATCCTGAAGAAGCGTTGGAATATTGTGTAGAACCCAAATTTGATGGAGGCACTGTAGCCTTGGTTTATGAAAATAACAAGATGCTCAGAGGAGCTACACGCGGTAATGGTGCTAAGGGCGAGGACATCACCCTCAATATGAAGGCCTTGAAGTCTATTCCTTTGCAAGCACAGTTTTCCAAATTCGATATGTCCAAAGTTGAACTACGTGGGGAGGCACTGATCAGAAAAGACGTTTTTGCCAAATTGAATCAGCAACGCGAAGATGATGGATTGAGTTTATTTGCCAACCCAAGAAATGCGGCAACAGGAGGCTTGCGAATGAAAAACCCAGCTGAAACTGCAGCTCGTGGTCTCGAAGTTTTTTTCTACCAATTGGGCTACGCTGCTGATCAGGATGGGAACGATAGCTTGAATGGTATCAAAACGCATCATGAAAGTATTGCCATGCTGGGATCACTTGGATTTAAAATACCAGAGGAGAACAAACTCTGTACTGGCATCTCTGCTGTCATGAAATATGTGCATCAATGGGCTCAAAAGAGGGACAATTATCCTTATGAAATAGATGGAATGGTCATCAAATTGAATGACAAAGAACTGCAAGATAGATGCGGGTACACCAGCCACCATCCACGTTGGGCCATTGCATATAAATTTCAAGCCAAGCAGGCAACATCCAAGCTTCTCGATGTTGAATACCAAGTAGGCAAAATAGGATCTGTCACGCCTGTTGCCAAGATTGAACCGGTTCAATTGGCCGGCGTAACGGTTTCGAGTATATCCTTGCACAATGAAGAATTTATAAAATCCAAAGATTTGCGCATTGGTGATACTGTCCTTGTCGAGCGTGCTGGTGATGTGATCCCCTATATCGTAAAATCAATGGCCGATCTACGCACTGGAAATGAAAAAGTGATTGAGTATCCAACAAATTGCCCATCATGCAATACCGAACTGGTCAAACAAGAAGGAGAAGCTGCTTGGAGATGCCCCAATTATCTATGCAAAGCCCAAGTATTGCAACGTTTGATATTTCATGCAGGCAAGGAAGCAATGGATATTGAAGGCATGGGGCAATCCATCATCGAGCGATTGTATGAGTTGGGTTGGGTGAAGGATATATCTGATTTTTACCAATTGGACTATGAGGCCTTTGCTCAATTAGAAGGATTTGGCGTAAAATCCGCCGAAAACCTCAGAAAATCAGTCATTAAGGCGAAACTGAATCCCATCCATCGGCTCCTGCATAGCTTAAGTATCCATCATTTGGGTAAGAGATCGTCAAAGTTATTGGCCGAGCATTTGGAGGATGTTAGGGATTTAAAGAATTGGTCAACTGAGCAATATTTGGCGATAAAGGATATTGGTCCTACGGTTACTGAGAGTGTTCAATCCTACTTTAACAATTCCTTAAATGTATTATTGTTGGACAAAATGGCATCTTTGGGTGTCAATATGAAAGCTCTGGAGGAAGATCTGCCCAAAAAACTTGCAGAAGGACTTCCGTTGAGCGGTCAAACGATTCTGTTTACTGGAACTTTATCCACATTGGGACGTAAAGAAGCAGAGAAATTAGCCGAAAATGCAGGAGCAAAAAATCTCAGCGCAGTGAGCAGCCAATTAAATATATTGGTAGCTGGAGAAAGTGCTGGGTCTAAATTGGTAAAAGCAAAAAAACTAGGTACCGTAAATATTTTAACCGAACAAGAATTTTTAACACTCATTAATCCTTAGATTACCTTCTGCATGAAAAATACCATTCTATTATTGATATGCTTCTTTGGCATTTCACAATTATCTGAAGCTCAACAGAAGCCAGGTCAATTTGCCAAGTTGGTTTGTGATGCACGCAATTGCACATCTGATTCATTGAATCTCTACGAGTACAATGGCATGTCCTTTAGTTTGATTAAATCCGCAAGAGGAACCAACAAAATGGTCACTTTTGAACTTGAATTTGGTCAGCCTCGTTTTTATTACTTGGGTTATAGTTACTCCGATTTGAAATTATTGATTTTGGGTGGTGAAAATGAAGTTACCGTAGTGGTCAATTGCAATTCTGTAAAAAATTCAGCTGTCAAAAATTCTCCAGTCAACACTGGGTATGAAAATATGAAGCAACAGCTCAATAGAATGAGAAGCGATGAAAATTTGATTTTCTCAGATTTTACCGCAACCAAAAGAGAAGCTACGGATGTTCAAAATTTCAATTTCAGGTTGGCAAAACTGGACAAGCAAAAAACAAATTGGAAGGATTCAGTCTCAAAGGCAAACCCTTTCTTGGGCCAAGTTGCTGCAATCAACACTTACTTGAGTTTTCCTAATAATCAGGGAAGATGGAAGTTGGAAACGGATTATTTTGCGAACGAATATTTCAAATTTACAGAATGGAATAGCACCGCTCATTTATTCAATCCTTGGGTATCTGAGCAATTTAAAGCTTATACATCCACACTTTTGGATCTAAGAGTAGGAGAAGGAAATATCTCCAAGTTACTGCAAGCATTGCTTGGAAAAATGCCTGACAACTCCAATACATACCGTTTGGCTTTGGGTGGAATTATTCAGGGCTTGGGAATCAGATCAGATGTTTTGTATGCAGAGTTCGGTCAAATATTTGTTGATAAATATGCCATGTCTAATCCTTCCGATGTAGGCTTAATGAAACCAAAGTTGGAAAGTATCAAGCAGCTGATGATTGGTGGAATGGCACCTGACTTTAAGCTGAAAACACCTGATGATAAAGAAATGTCATTGAGTGACTTGAAAGGAAAATACGTGTTGATTGATTTTTGGGCAAGCTGGTGCGGACCATGCCGTAGAGAAAATCCCAATGTGGTTGCTATGTACAATGCATACAAAGACAGGGGATTCGAGATTCTTGGTGTTAGTCTTGATAGGGCGAAAGAGCCTTGGTTGAAAGCCATTACTGACGACAAATTAAGCTGGTACCATGTATCGGATCTTAAAGGATGGCAAAGTGAAGCTGCTGCTAAATATGGTATAACGGGTATTCCACACACCGTTTTGTTGGATAAAACAGGAAAGATCATAGCTAGACAATTGAGAGGTGAACAATTAGGTCAAAAATTGAATGAACTTCTGGGCCCTCCGACCAATAAGTAGGCTACTCATTGGAGTTTTATTTATTTGTTCCTGCCAGCAAATCAAAAAAAAACCAGTTGAATCAAGGATTGACCCCGATTCTTTGAAAATAAAAGCATCAGTGCCTGCCACCGAACATCCTTTGATACAAGACACATGTGTTTTGCCTGAAGGTTGGGTACTTTTAGAATCTGATTCAGAGTTCGTGGTTGATTTGCCCTATGCAACTACTAATAATTTCACGAAAACTTTAGTGTATCCCTGCATGAAATGTCTTGTAAGGGAAAAAATTGCAAAGAAACTTGATCTGTTGAGACCCTTGTTGAAGCAAGATAATTTGAAATTGGTACTTCGGGATTGTTATCGAAATACTGAATCTCAAGCAAAATTGTGGCGGGCCAAACCTGACGCACGATTTGTTAAACCACCATGGCGAGGTTCGAATCACAGCCGGGGAATAGCATTGGATGTAGAACTCATGAACAGCAACAATGAGCTTTTAGACATGGGTACTTCCTATGATGATTTTACTCAGCGATCGTATATCAACAGTGATGAAATATCTTTGCAGCAGAGTATAAATCGCAATAAACTCAAGGCAATTATGAAAAGTGTAGGATTCACTACCATCCGCACCGAGTGGTGGCATTTCGATGGTGGAAGCAGCAAGAATGTAAAGTTGGAGGAAATTCAATTGCCTTGCAATTGTATAGCAGTGCAGCATTCTTCGCAACAATGAGGTGCTCGGCAACGTTAAGTAATACGAATTTTTAGGTAGAAATTTAAATATTAAGATGTCAACACAAGTTTATAGCAATGATGTAGCGGCCATAGATGCGCTGGCTCAAGCATACAGGGATCTTGCCAAAGAAATAGGCAAGGTGATAGTAGGTCAGGACGAAGTAGTGAAAGCTGTGATTATTTCACTTTTTTCCAATGGACATAGTTTGTTGGTGGGAGTGCCAGGTTTGGCTAAGACCCTATTGGTCAGCACCATTTCCGACGTGTTGGATCTCGAGTTCAAAAGAATTCAATTTACTCCGGATTTGATGCCGTCGGATATAACAGGTTCTGAAATCCTAGATGAAAGTCGTCAGTTTAAATTTACGAGAGGTCCCTTATTTGCAAATATCGTTTTGGCGGATGAGATCAATAGAACTCCTCCTAAAACTCAAGCTGCACTTTTGGAAGCAATGCAAGAAAGATCAGTGACAGTGAGTGGTATAAGACACCAATTACCAAATCCATTTTTTGTGCTCGCCACCCAAAACCCAATTGAACAAGAAGGTACTTACCCGCTTCCTGAAGCGCAACTGGATCGTTTCATGTTCAATATACTACTGGATTACCCTAGTTATCAGGAGGAAATTGATGTGGTAAAAAACACTACTTCTGACAGGTCAACACAACTAAACCATGTGGTCACGGCACATCAGATATTGGAGTTTCAAAAGCTTGTAAAACGTATCCCAATTGCAGATAATGTATTGGAATATGCCGTTTCATTGGCTTCAAAGACCCGACCTGGCACTTCAATGGCTACTACAATGGTCAATAACTATATATCATGGGGAGCAGGGCCACGTGCTTCGCAATACTTGGTTCTAGGCGCCAAATGTCATGCTGCGTTGAATGGAAAATATTCGCCGGATATCGAGGATGTGCAAGCTATAGCTAAATTGGTATTGCGCCACAGGATTGTTCGTAACTATAAGGCCGAAGCTGAAGGCATAAAAGAAGAACAAGTTATTGAAAGTTTGTTCTAGATTTTATGACATGAAATACCGAAACTGAGCCTTAGTTTTCTGTCGATTCAGATTTTTATACAAATCACTTTGACTTGAATTGGGCTATCGCATTTTTGGTAAAATGTGACAACACCAGTCTACCACTGATACCAGCTCGGGAGCTGAGTAATTCATCCCAATGCTGCGCACCTTGCCAAAAAATTCCTTTCAAATCAGCCATAGCTTCAGGACTACTGCTTGCTAATTTTTCTGCGAGCGATTGAATAGCATGGTCCATTTCATGAATACTTGCATACACTTCAGCATACAATCCTTTTTGCCTTGCCCATTCTGCTGACTGAAAACCTGTTGCATCAATGGCTAATTGGGACATGGCACTGAGCCCTATCTTGCGTTCAACAGCGGGCCCCACCACAAATGGCCCTATACCAACTGCCAATTCACTCAATTTTACTGAAGCTTGTTCGGTTGCGTAGCAAATATCCGTGGAACTTGCTAATCCAACACCTCCGCCAATTGCCTTGCCTTGAACCCTGCCAATGATCAGTTTTGGACATTTGCGCATGGCATTGATCACATTGGCAAATCCCATAAAAAAGTGATGACCTATTTCAGGATCCTCAATAGCTGCAAGCTCGTCAAAACTCGCTCCAGCACAAAAGGTTTTTTCACCGGCACTCTTTAGAATCAAGACTTTAGAATCTTTATCCTGTCCAGCCTGGTGGATCTGAGAGGCCAAGGCCGACAACAATGAGCCCGGCATGCTGTTATGGCTTGGATGAAAAAATTCAATTGTACCTATTCCACCCTCAATGGTATAGCTAACGTTTCCTTCCTGTATCATGCTGATTGATCCAATTTTTTTACCATAGTTAAGATTGTAGCAACGGCAACTGTTTCACCAGTTTCATCATAAACATCTACCATAAATTTCACAATTCCTTTTGCAATATCATCTTCACTTTTCTTCTCTTGATCTATTTTCTCCTTGACAGTCAAACGGACGCCAATGGTCATGCCTGCATAGACTGGTTTGGTGAATCGGCAATCTTCTAATCCATAATTCAACAATACTGGTCCTTTGAGCGGATCAACGAATAATCCTGCAGCAGCCGATAGAACAAAATAACCATGAGCCACTCGTTGAGTAAATATTGTCCCATCCAATGAGGTTGCATCAGTATGGGCATAAAAGTGGTCCCAGCTTACATTGGCAAAATTGACAATGTCAGCATCAGTTACTGTTCTTTTGTGTGTAATAACAGTTTCACCTACCTTCAGATCTTCAAAATGTTTGCGGAATAGGTGTTTATCGGGCTCAATATAGGCTGCACCTGCTTGATAGATATTGGTAACGGCAGTTATAGTTGTTGGGTGTCCTTGAATTGCACAACGTTGCAAATAATGCATTACACCGCGCATACCACCCATCTCTTCACCACCTCCTGCTCTACCAGGGCCTCCATGTACCAACATAGGCATAGGTGAACCATGTCCAGTGCTATCTTTGGCACAATCTCTGTTCAATACCAATATTCTGCCATGATGGCTTGCTGCTCCTATCACGTAGTGTCTTGCTATATCGTTATCGTAAGTTATAATTGAACTGCATAAGGAACCTTTACCCATTTTGGCTAATTGTATTGCTTCATCAGTAGTTGTATAAGGCATAATTGTTGAAATGGGCCCGAATGCCTCTATTTCATGCGTTTTGGTTTTTTCAAATGGTTTTTCATTTAAAAGAATCAAGGGAGAAATAAATGCTCCTTTATCTTTATCTCCTCCTTTGATTTGCACATGATTTGGGTCTCCATAGATCAAAGTGGACTCAGTAAGTAGCAATTCGAATCTTTCTTTGACTTCCTCAAGTTGTTTTCTGCCAGCCAACGCGCCCATTCTGACCCCTTCTACTCGAGGGTCACCGATGGTATTGCTGTTTAGCATTTCGGCAAGTGCTTTATGAACGGGCTCAATTAAATTTTCGGGAACGATTATTCTGCGAACTGCGGTACATTTTTGTCCGGCTTTGGTTGTGATTTCTTTTCTGATCTCTTTGATAAAAAGTGAAAATTCTTCGGTACCGGGGACTGCATCCAATCCAAGAATACTACAATTCAAACTATCCGCCTCCATATTGAAAGGTACGGATTCGTTGATGATTTTTGGGTGGGATTTTAACATGCGCCCAGTATCAGCCGATCCAGTAAAAGTAACAACATCCTGATAGTTGACGTGATCTAATATTCCGCGAGCAGAGCCACAGATCAACTGAAGGGATCCTTGAGGTAAAATACCAGAGGCTATAATATCCCTGAACATGGCTTCAGTCAGGTAAGAAGTTAAAGAAGCTGGTTTAACAATAGCTGGCATTCCAGCCATTAAGTTGACTGCAATTTTTTCCAACATCCCCCAGATCGGAAAATTGAAGGCATTGATGTGGATAGCAACTCCTTCCTTGGGAACCATGATATGATGTCCAATAAAATGACCATTTTTACTCAAAGGAGCAGTTTCCCCATCAATGTAATAAGATTCATTTGGGAACTTCCGCCGCAATGAGGCATTTGCAAATAAGTTGCCTATTCCGCCTTCAATGTCAACCCAGCTGTCTGCTTTGGTTGCACCAGTTTTGTAAGACAATTCATAATAGCTATCCTTTCTTTCCATCAGGTACATGGCCAATGCTTTGAGCATTAAGCCTCTCTGTTGGAATGTCATTTTTCGTAAAGTGGGATTTCCTTGAGTTCTGGCATAATGAATCATTTGGCCAAAATCCAAGCCAGCCGAACTGGCAGAGGCTATAGGCGCGCCAGTTGAGGCATCTGAGAGTAGTTCTCCATCAGATGTACCTGCTATCCATTGCCCACAGGCAAAATTTAAGAGTTTTTGCATAGAATTTTAATCGAGTCGTAAAATTAACTCATCCACACTTATGAAAGTTCATTTTGAAAATAAATCAACCTTTATCTGGATGAAAAGTAGGTATGGTAATTTGATGTTGTTGTCCATGTATGAAGAAAATACAAAGGCTTGGAGGGGATGATGGGTTATGGGTTATAGTTTATGTGTTTATGGGTTATAGTTTATGGTTTATGGTTTAGAGGTTATGGGTTGAGAGGTTGAAGGTTGAGAAGTTTAGGGTTGAGAGGTTTATGGTTTATAGTTTATGGGTTTATAGGTTATGTGTTTATGGGTTTAGAAGTTTAGAAGTTTAGGGTTGAGAGGTTTATGGTTTATAGTTTATGGTTTATGGTTTATGGTTTATGGGTTTATTGTTTATGGTTTATGGTTTATTGTTTATGGGTTTATGGTTTTATGGTTTACATGTTTATAGTTTATGGGTTATGGGTTAATTGTTTATGGGTTTATGGTTTATGGGTTATTCAAAAATTGAGAGCATTAGAAATCCTAATAATCATTAAATCATAAAAATCATAGCCTGTCCTGACTGGAGACACGTTAGGATTCAGACAAAAGGGGGATTGAGGCTAAAGCTAATGCCAAGTTTAAGGTTCAGATGTTCAATCGTTCAAGAAAAACAGCCGCTTCAGCAGCTCCATATTATCAATTTCTCCAAAAACCCACTTCATTCCAATGTTAATTAATTTGGTTAAAAGTTAAGTATTAAAAATATTTCATAAAATATTTGGATAAATGACGGATTAGTTATATTATTGCTTTATCAATTGATAAGTACCTCTAATCGTGCTTTTTGCCAATAGAG
>JBBQJT010000063.1:0-17860 GCA_038326165.1 Chitinophagales bacterium
GATCCCAAAAGTAAAAAGCAATTATTACAACCAAACAGCATTTATAATTTTTCATAGACAAAATATTATTTGCAAATTTAAGCTATTCTAAGCAGATGTCAATAGAAGTAATTGGAAAAAAGTGTAAACTGCTTTACATTATTTCACTTTTATTGCCCTTGAAAGATAGGATTGTAAAAATTCCACAAAAAAAAGCTCCTTGGTAAACCAAAGGAGCTATCTAATAATTTGCTTGTATCTAATTATAATATCAAACTGCGAAACTTTCACCGCATCCACATTCACGGGATGCATTGGGATTCACAAAATGAAATCCCTTACCATCTAAGCCTCCACTAAATTCCAAAGTTGAGTCAAATAGGTATAAAAAGCTTTTTAAGTCGGTGACGACCTTTACGCCATTGTCTTCAAAAACCTGGTCGTTGGGCTTTGACTCGTTGTCAAAATCCATCTTGTATGAAAGTCCACTGCATCCACCGCTCACCACACTCACCCGAACAAAATACTCTTCGTCCAGACTACCTGAGGATTTGATTGAATCAATGCGATCTTTGGCGCTGTCAGCTACATGGATCATGAGTTAACTATGCATTGACAAGCTTGTCAACGTTTTTGCTTTGGTAATCTTTAATTGCTGCTTTGATTGCGTCTTCAGCCAAAACTGAACAGTGTATCTTAACAGGTGGAAGTGCCAACTCCTCTACAATTGCCATATTGTCAATTGATTCTGCTTCTTCAAGTGTTTTGCCCTTTAGCCATTCTGTAGCCAAAGAGGAGGAAGCGATAGCTGATCCACAACCAAAAGTTTTGAAGCGTGCATCTTTGATAATACCTGATTCTTCATCTACTTCTATCTGCAGACGCATCACGTCTCCGCATTCAGGTGCCCCAACCAAGCCGGTGCCAACTGTTTTGCTGTTTTTGTCAAGCGTTCCTACATTTTTTGGATTCTTGAAGTGGTCAAGCACTTTTTCTGAATAAGCCATAATGTTTTAATTTAATTATTTAACAATCATATTTTAGTGAGCTGACCATTGAACGGATTCAATGTCAATTCCTTCTTTATACATTTCCCATATCGGGCTCAAATCACGCATGTGCTGCACGCCTTTGGTGATAGCTTCAATTGCATAATCTATTTCTTCATCTGTAGTAAAACGACCCAAACTGAAACGAATCGATGAGTGTGCCAAGTCATCACCTAAACCCAAGGCTACCAACACATAGGAAGGCTCAAGGCTAGCCGATGTGCACGCTGAACCTGAACTTACTCCAATCTCCTGATTGAAAGTCATCATCAATCCTTCGCCTTCAACGTGTTTGAATGAAATATTGGTCACGTGTGGCATCCTGTTGTTGACGTCACCATTGATGTATGTTTCTTCAATATTGGTCATAAAAGCTTTCTCTAATCGATCTCTCAACTTTGAAACTTTTTCAGCATCAGCAGACATTTCATGCATTGCTAATTCTGCAGCTTTACCCATCCCTACTATACCCGGTACATTCAATGTGCCTGAACGCATACCACGCTCATGTCCGCCACCATCCATTTGGGCAGTAACTTTCACTCTTGGATTCTTGCGATTCACAAACAGGACTCCAATTCCTTTGGGACCATACATTTTATGTCCGGTGAAAGCCATAAGATGCACACCAACTTCCTTAGGGTTTGTAGGAATTTTTCCTACAGCTTGTGTGGCATCACTCATGAAGAGTACACCGTGCTTCGCACAAATGTCTCCTATTTCTTTCATGGGCTGTATAACACCAGTTTCGTTATTGGCCCACATGATACTGATTAATATGGTACTAGGGCGAATTGCCGCTTCCAATGCTGCCAGATCCACCCTGCCATTGGAAAGCACTTCCAGATAGGTTACTTCTCCACCCATAGACTCAACACGCATGCAAGAATCCAATACTGCCTTGTGTTCGGTTGTCAATGTGATGATGTGATTGCCTTTGGATTTGTACATTTCAAATACTCCTTTGATTGCAAGGTTATCTGACTCAGTTGCACCTGATGTGAATATGATTTCTTTGTCGTCAACATTGAGCAATTTGGCTATTTGCTCTCTTGCGTGATCTACCGCAGATTCAGCCTCCCAACCGAAAGGGTGGTTTCTGCTAGCTGCGTTGCCGGGATGCTGATAAAAGTAAGGAATCATAGCATCTACGACTCTTGGATCGCATGGTGTGGTGGAATTATTATCCAGATAAATAAGCTTCTTCATGTCTTGTTAGTATTTAGACTATGTCTAATTAGATACAAAGGTAACAACTTCTTGTATAAAATGTTCACTTGGTAATTAAGAATTATTCTCGCTCGTACTTCCTGTATTAACTTTGCCTTTCAACCCTTGTCGGAACTAGCAATATTCGATCAAATCGCATCTTATGAATAAAGAAGAATGGAAGCAATTGGTGACCAAAGAATTGAAAGGTTCTCAGTATGAATTTTTGATCAGGCAGGTTTCCTCAATGATTGAAATAGAGCCGTATTATACCAAGGAAGAGATCAATAATAAGGCAAGCAAATATCCAATTGGCGCACAATGTTTGGTTGGTGCTTCCTACCAATTGCTTTCAGTGGCAGCGGACAAAGCTTTGTTGATGGACGATCTGAACGGTGGAGTGAATAGTCCTGCATTTCATGTCAATGCTACCTTGGGTCGCGAAGATGCAAATTTGCTTTTGAAGGATGTGGATCTCAATTATGTTACCAGTATCTGGTACTTTGATGATACCGATCAATACCTCAATTGGCATGAAATATTGAATTGGAACACTGCGGATACAAACCCTGATGCTTGGATATCGATTGTTGCTGATCCCGTTTTTTTAATAAAATCAGATAATCTTCAGCTAAATAAAATCAAGGCTGTAAAATTGCCGGATCTCAATCTGACTAAAGCCACTCAAGCTGAACTGGTGTTGGCCGACTGGGCCGTTGAGGTTGATCAGCTGCTACAAAGTTGCGAACCAAAGCATCAATTGATATTTGCAGAAAGCGCTTGGACCAATGTGTCACTAAGCAATGCATTTCTGGATAATGTTGCTTTTTTGAAAGCCATCCAATTGGTTTGGGGGAATATACTTTTGGGGCATGGCCTAACTCAAATACCATTGCTCAGCATCAATGGTTCAGTAAATCCTGATGCATTGGTTGAAAATCCTAACTACAATATAATTCGCTGTACAGCCATAGCTTTGAGCATGCGCATAGCTGGAGTTGCCAGAATAGAGTTACCGAGATTTGGCTCGAAGCAAGAAAATTTCGATCGCCGAATAGCACGCAATATTATCCACCTGTTCGAAATGGAATCTTACCTCGATAAATTTGCTGACCATACTAGTGGCAGTTATTATTGGGATAGTTTGGTTGAAAAAATTGCAGAGGCTGCTTGGAACAAAGCCTCGGAAAAAGTCGCCGGTTAAGTCAAACCTGTGTACACTCCTGGAGTCTGAAATTAATTTCTTTTGGTTTGTCCTCCCCGGCGCCATTCATACAAGAGGCACACGATTGAACAAAACTATGCCCCTCATTCAATCCATACAAGGGATTAACATTTAGGCATTTTGACTTTAACCTTTAACAGCTTTTAGAATCCGAATTTTAACATTTCATAAAATACAACTCACACACAATGAACTTGTTAGATTTATTTAACATTTGGCAATCCATTTCATGTCAAAAACATTAACACACAAACAGCAGCAAATATTCCTTAGCTTTATGCCTGTCAACGCCAATATTTCAGTAAATGGTTAACTATTCTTCATTTGAATCACTACTCGAAGGTTTGCAGCAAGGCAATCGTTTTGCATTAGCAAAAGCCATAACCTTGGCGGAATCTAAACTTCCTGAGGATCATAATCTGGCGAGACAACTAATCAAAAAAGGCTCAATATTTTCAAGCAAGAGTATACGGATT
Organism: Chitinophagales bacterium; assembly: GCA_038326165.1. Classification (GTDB taxonomy): domain Bacteria; phylum Bacteroidota; class Bacteroidia; order Chitinophagales; family Saprospiraceae; genus JAEUUM01. The sequence continues at coordinate 3,939 of JBBQJT010000063.1, forward strand.
GGCATATCAGGTAGTCCCGGTGTGGGCAAAAGCACATTCATTGAAGCGCTTGGCATGAAATACATAGCCGCAGAACATAAGGTAGCCGTACTTGCAGTAGATCCAAGCAGCAGCATTCATGCTGGCAGTATATTGGGCGATAAAACACGAATGAATCAACTGGGCAATCAGGCAAACGCATTTATAAGGCCCTCACCATCTGGAACACATTTGGGTGGAGTTCAGCAAAAAACCCGTGATTCTATATTGTTGTGTGAAGCAGCAGGATTTGATGTGATCATTGTTGAAACAGTGGGAGTAGGTCAATCCGAAATAAGTGTGTCAAGGATGACCGATCTTTTTCTCTTGTTGATTCAACCCGCCTCAGGTGATGAGTTACAAGGCATTAAGCGCGGAATTGTAGAAATGGCGGATATGGTCATCATCAACAAAGCGGATCAAGACAGAATACCATCTGCCAAGATATCAAAAGCAGCCTACCTTCAAGCATTGCATTTGCTGCCTGTGAAAAATCATGGTGCAAGTGTTCCTGTTGTATTGTGCAGTGCTGTTTCTGCAGATGGCCTTTCAGACACATGGGACGAACTCAGTAAACTCATTCAATTAATCAACAATACCGACTATTTGACTAAAAAACGAAAAAGCCAGGATGTACACTGGTTTAAGGAATTGACGGAATTAGCACTCCAAGACTTGATCCGAAATTCAGGCAAGTACCATGAACTTTGGAAAAGCTTGAACAACAAAGTCCAAGAGGGTGACTTGAGTCCCGAAGACGCTTTGACCGTTTTTAGTAAGGAATTGAATTCATAAATGCTGGTCGGTGATTCAAAGTGAGTTTTATTTGTATTCAGCATGATCATATTGCAATCATTAACATTATGATACATGAAAATGAATGCAATTGAGTCAATTATTATCTAATAGAGTTATATTTGTGTCCAACTAAACCAAATGTTAAAAAAATGGGAAAATTTGTAATCACAACCCGTAAGGACGGGCAATTTCAATTCAGCCTCAAAGCAGGAAATGGTCAGGAAATTCTTGGTTCTGAAGCTTACACCACCAAAGCAGCTTGCATGAATGGTGTTGAGTCTGTTAAAAAGAATGCTCCAGAAGGTGATCGTTTTGATCGCTTGATTTCTAAAAATGAGAAGCCTTATTTTAACCTCAAAGCTGGCAACGGTCAAGTGATTGGGACAAGCGAAATGTATGAGAGTGAAACTTCCCGCGAAAATGGCATCGCTTCTGTTATGAAAAATGCTCCAGAAGCAACAGTTGACGACCAAACTGAGGCTTAGAATAACCCCAAAAAAAAATTTATATGAAGAGGTCTGTCAGCTCAATTGGCAGACCTTTTATTTTTCAAGCATGCTTAAATTAAAATTAAAATCCCTTTGGCACCCCGAAATGTTTCAAGGTTGGGGAAAAACTAAGAATTACTTTGAAGGTTGGTACATCAAATGTGTATCAGCTGATGAGCAACATGCCATTGCCTTTATTCCTGGCATCTCTCTGCCCGCCACAGGGGAATCCCATGCTTTTGTTCAGATCATGTTCGGATCTGAAAATAGATCGGCTTATCATAGGTTTCAATTTTCAGACTTTCAACCCTCAACTGAAAACTTTAACCTACAATTGGAGCGAAATACATTCAGCAACACAGGGATCACCTTGTCATTGCCTGAAGTTGAAGGAAGTTTGAGTTTTGAAAACCCAGTAAAATGGCCCAAAATGTTGGGAGCACCTGGCATCATGGGCTGGTTCGGTTATTTGCCTTTTATGCAGTGTTTTCACGGCATAATAAGTATGAATCACAACATCAGCGGTCAACTTATGATCAATGATAAGCTTGTAGACTTCACTGGCGGAAAAGGATACATTGAAAAAGACTGGGGGCGATCATTCCCACGTGCATACGTGTGGATGCAAAGCAACCATTTCCCAAATTCGGATGCATCACTCATTGCTTCCGTAGCTCACATACCATTCCTGGGCTCACATTTTATAGGTTTTATTTGCGGATTTTGGTACCGTGGGAAAATTCACCGATTTGCTACTTATACGGGTGCAAAGAAAACTTTTCGTATCGAGGATGACCACGTTTCATTGAAATTCACCAACCCAAACAATGCGCTGCACATAAAGGCTTTTCATGCTCCAGGTACAAGTTTGGTTTCGCCCATGTCGGGTGCCATGACTGGCAAAATCAACGAAAGCATGCAGGCAAAAATTGAAGTTGAATATTATGAAAACAACCAGTTGGTATTTCATGAAATTGGAAGCTCTGCAGGACTGGAAGTTTGTCTGCCTGAAGGGGATATGGAAGGTAAAGTGCTGTGGTAAATAATAAATTACATGATATTTCTAAAGCATAAAATGTGCCATCGCATCAAGTGAGTTTTTATTCAATACTTAGATTCTGGATTCATTTTATGTCAATTATTTGTAGTCATCACTTGGCTTCAGCTGAGCGCGGGGCAATCTCTTTTTATCATGGCCCTAGATAAGCAAGCAAAAAAGGGCTAGGTCCCAAAGGTAATCTTTACTGGCCGTCATCTTGGCTTAATTTGTTCCATAATAAATGAGTCCGCTTATTAATAAAAGTAATATCCATTGCCCCAGTTTAAAATAAATTTTAGGAAACTGTTTTGAAATTACAATTGTAAAGGCCCAAGCAATTGTATAGCCTAAAAAGTAAATCGTCAGTATTTGCAATAAGGTCTTTTCGTTGTCAAAAAAGTTAGTAAAGTTTATTAATGCAAGTCCAACACTTGCAAACAGTAGGTCAAAAGAAACCCAATGCCAACCACACCGAGCCATTGTCCATTTTTCTTGTTTTGTTATCCAATTGTCTGTGCCTGTATTTGGCTCAATTGATTTTAGTTCTCGGTCTCCAATAAAAGCATGAATGAAGAAAGCTAAAAGTGTCAGGATGTTTGCTATTAAAATTGGTGTGTTCATATTGTCAGTGTTTCTTTTTTTAAATCTCCCTTTTATTTTCCAATTAGTACCTTGTATTCCGCAGGAATTTCCACTCCCCCAAAATGGTTTGTAAGTCCGTAAAATATTACGATTGTCAAGCAAATACCGAACACTAAAATGGCTTTGGATTGTCCATTTGGTGTCAAACCAAAAATGATATGTTGCATTTTCTTGTTGTGAATAGAGGCAATGTGTCCAAAGAAGGAAACAATGGCGAGTGCATAATATGGTATAAAAAATAAGTTAGAAGGAAATGAATTTAGTCCGGCAACTCCAAAGTAAAAGTTTGTGTCAAGGTGCAAATAATATCGACCAACCAAAACAGCACTCAAATGTATAATGAAGAAAATTGCCAAATAAAGTCCTGTCCAAATGTGCATTTGTTCAAAGTCTGATAATGCTATTTTTCTATTGGTCTTGAAAAGTTTAATTCCTGAAAATATTTGAACTATTACAGCACTCAATAGAATGGACTCAACGAAAATATTGCGATAGAAAACCCTCAATGAGTTCATCAATTCAATATGCTTTTCGGCACCGAATATGCCAAAAATATGGTTAAACAAATGAATTCCAACAAAGATGGTAATTGTCAAACCTGATAGTTGATGAATTCTATTTGTTGTCATACTTTATTTTAATCACAAAATTGATGCAATATTATCAAAAATTAAACCCAAAATGAAGTCCTGGTTCCCCAAAAAAGACTTTCGGCCATTTGTCGTCTAGCACTTTATAAGATTTAGGCATTTCAGTATAATAAGGACGATGTGTCATAGCGACAGAAGGCTCAATAAAAATCTATCTTTAAATAGTTTGAAATGATAACCTACTCTGTAAGTATTGAAAATCTGAAACCCACTATCAATTTTTTTACCGTCATTACCAACAAACGACTGCCAAGCATTCATAACGTGAATACTTGTGAATAAACCTTTCCACCAAAATCGTTGATATGCAAGCGCAAATCCATACTCTCTAATATATCCAGGGAATTCTAATTCTTTTGCTTCATAAGATTTCCAAGGAAGGCCTAAAGACCAAGCATATTTCCAAGTTTTTAATTCAAGTGATACAACGTCTTTGCCCGTGATACGATAGCCTAAGTTCAGTTGTACGAAATCAGGTCGGTTTTGTGAGGACAGATTTCCAAGCAGAAAAAGGGTACTGCCGACAAAACACTTTTTATAAGTCGTATCTTCTTTTGCATATTGTGCTTTAAGTTGTAAGGAGAATCCCAACAACAAGCTTAACAGAACGACTAAAATTTTCTTTTGCATGTATCTCGTTTTTAAATTAAATGATACTGCAAAAGTGGATTGATGCTAAGCTTAAAATGCTTCACTTAAGTTAATAAAGGTATGGAGGCTACTTTTTTTTTCAAGTATTCTATTGCGTATCCGGCTTAAAGATTGTGGCTTAATACCTAGATAACTCGCTAATTGATGTTGAGGTACACGCTGCAATAAATCTGGTCTGTTTTGCAAAAAATTAACATACCTCTGTTCAGGTGAGGAAGTTTTAAATTCATCAAAAGAACTTTGATTTTTAGCCAAAAGTTTTCCACTAAGGATCCTGCAAAGAGTTTCGAATTTTGGAAATTTTTCAAAAATATCTACCTCCATTTCAGGATTTGAAACAGTGATAATTGAATCTTCAACACACGAAATAAAATATTCTGAACCTTGCTTACTAAAGACACAATTAGGCGTTATGCCTTCCATTTCTGTGTAAAATTCAGTTGTTTTTTCTTCGCCATCAATCATGTAAAACGTCCTTATACATCCTTTTAATACAAAATAGCAGTCAACGGAATGCTGTCCTTCTTTGAGTAAAATTGTTCCTTTTTTTAAAGTCCGAAAGATGTCCAAAGCCACCATTGTACTCTTTTCTTCTTCCGAAATAGAGATGTATTTTGAAATGAAGTCAAAAAGTATATTTTCCATATCCTATTTTATGCTCTAAGTAGTTCGTTACAATGCTCGTTAACAACTGTATTGGCGGCAGTTAGGATATTAATACATGTTGAGCTTATCAACGATAAATCAAACAACTGATTCATCAAAGCCACTACAATTTTACCAAACGGGCTGCTGCCGCTGCGAGGGTTTCCGCTTTCTTGGCGAAGCACAATCGGATGTAATGTTGATCAGGAGGTTTCGTATAAAAAGCACTCAAGGGAATTGCAGCAACACCGTGCTTCTCCACCAGATATTCACAAAAAGCCCGATCATCCAATTGGCTGACGGCACTATAATCGTATAACTGAAAGTAGGAACCTCGGCTTGGAAGTGCCTTTAAGGGAGAATGTTGCATCAACGCTTGAAACAAATCCCTCTTCTCCTGATAAAATGCGGGTAGGCTCAAATACTCCTGCGGATTTTCCATAAAAGCTGCATAGGCTGATTGCATGGGTGTATTGACGCTGAATACATTGAACTGGTGCACCTTGCGAAATTCCTTGGTTATTATCGGGTTTGCAACGGCATAGCCCATCTTCCAGCCTGTATTGTGAAATGTTTTCCCAAACGAATAGATCGCAATACTTCTGTCGCGCAATTCATCATCTGCCAAAACGCTCAAATGCGCCCGACCATCATAAACCAAATGCTCATATACTTCATCCGACAAAAGGATTAAATCATGATCCAGAACGATTTTTTTCAAGGCTGCCATATCGGCTGCATCAAAAGTGGTACCGCAAGGATTGTGGGGATTATTCACCATAAGCATCTTGGTACGAGGTGTCACCAAGGCCTCAAGCTCTTGCCAATTCACTTCAAAATCAGGCCCTATTAAAGCGTAAGGCACACAAATTCCACCAAATAATTCAATCGTAGGTTTGTAACAATCATAAGCCGGTTCAATAATAATGACTTCATCGCCTGGATGAACAAGCGCAGCAATGGCGGTGAAGATAGCTTGGGTACCTCCGGCGGTGATCGTTATTTCATGATCAGCAGAGACCGTTTTGTTGTAAAGCAATTGAATTTTGGTGGCTATTGCTTCGCGTAAGGCAGGATCTCCTGGCATGGGTGCATACTGATTTTTGCCAGCTTTCATGAAATGATTGACAAGCTCAATCAGGCGCTCCGAACACATGAAATCAGGAAATCCCTGACTCAAGTTGATGGCTTGGTGTTTTGTAGCTAGGCCTGACATCACTGCAAATATGGTTGTACCTACATTGGGCAATTTGGATTCGATATTCATCTCTATTGTTTTAATTGGGCAGCAAGATTAAATTTTAAGAAATAACCTCCACCACCTGCACCACATAATTTTATGATACAATCCGGATCAGTCAAGGCTTCAACCCACTGCTGGCGAATTCCGTCGGGGATAAATTCGGGCATTAATTCTAACTGAAGGGTACTGATGGTACTCAAGCTTTGATAAAGTGACGTATGATCTTTGCTGCGCAATTCAAGTATTGCTTTATTAACCTGCGGGAGCAGTTTACTTTGAACTTGAGTCAGCCATGCTGCTTGTTTGGATTTTTCATGAAATAAGGTAACCCATTTGGCAGTAGATCTTGGCATTCCGCTGTCCAAGAGTTCAAAGTTGAGGGCTATTTCATGCCAGTTGAGGATTTCAATTTCTGTTTTGGACTTTACGAGGACTGCTTCATTTAAGTAGGAAACAAGTGGATCCAAACCGGAACTTTTGCCATGAAAGTGAGATTCCATGATGCCAAGTACAGTCTTGAGTTCTGTTAATGGAATCTTCTTTTTGTTTGGGTATGCGTAGCGATCAAATACCGCAGCTGTAGCAGCACCTGAACTTCCCAATCCATAACCACTAGGAATATTACTCCACAGATATTGATCCTTTGTTACTTCGGCCGCCATCTTGGGCAAATCCAAATAGTCCAATATTTCATGCTGTTGCTCCAAATATTTCAACCAGTTCACCAACCGCTGATCAATTTGTCCATGATTCCATTGCACAAATTTCACAGGGAAAGGCACAGCCAGAGCCTGACCATCCAGCAAAATGGTATATTCGCCGAGCAAGAGCACTTTGGCTGGATACTTTTTGTTGTTGATTTCTGAAGGAATGGTGTGCATTGCTGAACCAAAGTTAAGTCTAGACAGTTATAAGCTGCTATATTTGTGACGGTGGAAGAATTGAATTCGATTATAGGGCTTTACAGCAATGATTCTAAAATAAGTCAATTATTGAAATTGACAGGGGATAGTATGCCCACTTCTGTCCATCTCAAAGGTTTAAAAGCTTCATCCAACGCATTCGTGATAGCTGGCGCATGGCAAAACTCTGGCAGGCAAATGCTGATTGTTGCGCATGATCAGGAAGAGGCCGCATATTTGCACAACACATTGGACAATATTTTGCCAGATGCCAAGGTGTACTTTTTGTGTGATTCTTTCAAGCGTCCTGGATTCTTTGAGCAGGTTTCCTCCCATCAAGTACTACAACGAACCGAAATCATCAATCAGATGACCGATGGCAACCCTAAGGGTGAACTGATCATCAGTTATCCTGAGGCATTGTTTGAGTTGGTGGTGTCCCCGCAAGTCATGGAGGCCCATCAGATCAAGATTGTAAAGGATGAGGTTTGTGATATGGATTCCATCATCGAGATATTGGTGGATTTTGGTTTTGAGCGCACTGACTTTGTGTATGAGCCAGGTCATTTTTCCGTTCGGGGCGGCATCATCGATATATTCAGTCATGGCAATGAATGGCCCTACCGTATCGAATTGTTTGGTGACAAGGTAGAGAGTATTCGTTTGTTCGATCCAATGACCCAATTGTCGCAAAAAAACGTGAGTAGGATAGTCATTATTCCACATGTAAACCGGAGTTACAAAATTGATCAAAAGGTCAAATTTATAGATGTGCTGGACCCTCAAGCTATGATATGGATAGCAGACCAAGATCTACTGTTGGATCGGTTGCAGTCTTGCTTTGAACAAGTTGAAAAATTGGGAGAGCGCCTCTTTCAAGAAGCGGAAGATGATCTACAGCGGTTTATTGCCGATCGCGCATTCTGTAGGCCGGGGGATTTCATGTCAAAGTTGAATGACTTCAACCGCATTTACTATGTCAAAAACATGGATGCGGGCCACAGCATCAGCTTCAACATAGCCGCACAACCCTCCTTCAACAAAAATTTCAAGCTGCTCATTGAGAATCTTCAAAACAATACCAAGGGCAAAATCACCAATTACATATTCACGGACAACAATAGGCAAATTGAGCGATTTCACGCCATTTTTACTGACCTTGGAGCCAAAGTGGATTATCTGTCTGTTTTTAAGGGAATAGATCAGGGATTTATTGATTTGGACCTCAAGATTGCCTGTTATACGGATCATCAGATCTTCGATCGATTTCATGCCTACCACATGCGCAAGGGCTTCACGCGTGATATGGCTATGAACCTCAGAATGCTGCGTGAAATGCAACCCGGAGATTTTGTGACGCACATTGACCATGGCGTAGGAAGGTATTCAGGTTTGGAAAAAATTACCCTTGGCGGGCACGTTCAGGAGTCCGTTCGCTTGGTTTACAAAAACAATGATTTGTTGTATGTAGGGATCAATTCACTGCATAAAATATCCAAATACACAGGCAAGGACGGAACCGAACCCGTCTTGAGCAAACTGGGTTCCGACACTTGGAAAAACCTCAAAGCCAAGGCCAAAAAGAAGGTAAAAGACATAGCGGCGGAGTTGATCAAGCTCTATGCAAAGCGAAAAGTGACGCCTGGTTATGAATTTCCTCCAGATGGCTATTTGCAAAATGAACTGGAAGCCAGTTTCCTATACGAGGATACCCCAGATCAATACAAAGCAACTGTAGATGTCAAAACCGACATGGAAAAACCACACCCAATGGACAGATTGGTCTGTGGAGATGTAGGTTTTGGAAAAACCGAAATTGCCTTACGCGCAGCCTTCAAAGCTGTAACTGACGGCAAGCAAGTGGCAGTGCTCGTGCCAACCACCATTCTCGCTTTACAGCATTTCAAGACATTCTCTGAACGTTTGATACCTTTTGGGGTGGAGGTAGATTATATGAATCGGTTTCGAAGTACAGCTGAGAAAAAAGAAGTGATTGCCAAACTGGGAACCGGTAAACTTGACATCGTTATTGGCACCCACGCCTTGATCAACAAAGACGTAAAATTTAAGGATTTGGGATTGTTGGTTATTGATGAGGAACAAAAATTTGGCGTTGCTGCAAAGGAAAAACTGCGCAGCATCAAAATAAATGTGGATACCCTGACATTAACAGCAACACCTATACCAAGAACCTTGCAATTCTCACTGCTTGGAGCAAGAGACTTCTCAGTCATTAGGACTGCACCGCCCAACAGGCAACCCATTCATACCGAATCGAGGGTATGGAATGAAGACGTTATCAAAGATGCCATATTTTATGAAACCCAACGAGGCGGACAAGTATTCTTTGTACACAACCGAGTAAAGAGCCTAGAAGAAGTGGCGGCGGTTATCAAGCGACTTTGCCCAGGAGTAAGTGTAGGAGTGGCACATGGACAGATGGATGCCAACAATTTAGAGAAGATATTGGTAGCATTCATAGACAAAAAGTATGACGTACTGGCCTGCACCAACATCATCGAGACAGGATTGGATATACCCAATGCCAATACCATCCTGATCAACAATGCCCATCAATTTGGTTTGAGCGATCTGCATCAATTGAGAGGGCGCGTAGGTCGATCCAATAAAAAAGCCTATTGTTATCTGCTCTGCCCACCCAAGTCCACCATGACCAGTGATGCGCGCAAACGCATACAAACCCTAGAAGACTTCAGCGATCTTGGCAGTGGATTCACCATTGCAATGAAAGATTTAGATATTCGGGGCGCAGGGAATCTGCTCGGTGGAGAACAAAGTGGATTCATAGCGGATATTGGTTACGAAGTATTTCAGAAAATTCTGGATGAAACCATCTTAGAATTAAAAACAGGTGAAATGCGAGACAGCTTTTTGGAGAATGCAGAGATGTTGGAAGAAAGTTCTTTTATCAAAGACATTCAGATAGATACCGACGTCGAGATGCTAATACCCGATGAATACGTAAGCAATATTCCGGAAAGACTCAGCCTATACACAGAGTTGGATAGAATTGAAGATGAAACGGGGCTGCAGGAATGGCATGAAAAGATGGTCGATCGATTTGGCAAATTACCTATTCAGGTAGAGGAGTTGTGTGAAGGATTGCGACTGAGGTGGACGGCACGCAAGCTAGGATTTGAGCGTATCATACTCAAGAACAACCAATTGCGTTGTTACTTTCCCGCCAATCCACAATCCTTATACTACGAATCCAAGCAATTTCAAGCCTTATTTAGTCAATTACAAACATTGGCATTGAAGTTGAATTTTCAAGTCAAGCAATCCAACAATTCTTTGTTCATATTCAAGGAACAAGTCAAGTCCTTGAGCCAAGCAAAATCTATACTGAGCATCATTCAGGAATTGGCTTTAAAATGAACGGAAGAGCGATTCGTAAAATGAGCTTAAGTTTTTGAATGGTGTGTTTCATAGATCAGTGCTTCATACTTCATTGCTTTCTATAAAAAACAAAACAGAGCAGGCAGGAAAAAGGAAAAAATACCAAGCACAAACAGAAAATACGAAGCTGCTTTGACATAACTAATACGCAAGCACAGACATTCCAATAAACTGAATCTGCCAATTGGAAACTTTAGTTTTGTGCAGATTCCATTTTTGGATGAATATATATGTAAATTGCGTCGTAATAATTAAGTTGCGGCTAATTATTTAAGCTTATGGAAAATATACAATTTAGAACCAAGCTCTCAAATGCAGTCCATCATGGGCGTGAAGTCATTGCCATTCGCTACCCTAAAAACCTTACTGTAACCGCAGCCTTAAAAGCCATCTCGGGTCTGCAATTTAGCCAAAGCATGGGCTGCTGGTATGTGCCCAACACTGCAGAAAATTTTGAAGCCGTTATAAAAATCACACGTCAATATGGTTTTGTAGATTATTGGGGATTCAAACGGGATCAAACACCAAAAGCCATTGAAAAAATAAAACCTGAATTTGCATTCCCAGCGCAAACTGAAGCCATGCTTTCACATTTCTGCAAATGGTTAAAATCTAAGCGATATAGCGATAGCACAATAAAAACATACCTAGCTGTCACCACTGCCTTTTTAAAATATTACGCAAGCAAAACTCCCTCAGAAATAAACAATGAGGATTTGCTAAACTACAATAATGATTACATCCTTAAAAACAAACTCTCATCCTCCTATCAAAATCAGATCGTAAATGGTGTAAAGTTATTTTTTAGACAGATAGAAAACCGCAGCTTAGATATAGAATTGATCCACAGGCCCAAAAGATCTAAAGTATTGCCAAACGTGCTCAGCAAAAGAGAGGTAAAACAGATTTTGGGGGCGCATAGCAATGTAAAACATAGGGCTATGCTCAGCTTAATTTATTCTTGCGGCTTGCGTTGCGGCGAACTGTTGCGATTATTGCCTGCAGATATAGACAGCGAAAGGAACATTTTAATTATACGGCAGTCTAAAGGGCGCAAGGACAGAATTGTACCTTTGAGTCGCATCATTTTAAAAATGTTGCGCGGGTATTATGCACTTTATAAACCCACAAAAATGCTATTCGAAGGACAGAACGCGGGAGTGGCTTATGATATTAGAAGCCTTCAGCAAGTTTTAAAACAGGCCTTAGCTAAGACAAACATTACCAAACCAGTAACATTGCACTGGCTTAGGCATAGTTACGCGACCCATTTGCTAGAGGCAGGTACCGATTTGCGCTACATTCAAGAATTATTGGGCCATAGCAGCAGTAAAACAACTGAAATTTATACCCATGTGAGTACCCGTTATATCAGTAAAATTATATCCCCCTTTGATACATTATGAGAATAAAATGTACCATATTCGCTATTGCAAATAAGCGCTACGCAGTGGCGTGTATCTACCTAAGGGGGGTTGTGTTCACGCTATGGTGTAGCGTGTATATGTAAGTTAGTGGCAATTTTACCGAACCGACTGCAAACAAATGAATTAACAAAAAAAATGACTAAAAAAAATGGACTGTAAAAGCTGTAATAAAGAAATAAATTCAAAATTTTGTCCCGACTGTGGACAACCAACAGAATTAAAAAGAATCAATGGTCATTACATAATTCACGAAATTGAACACGTTTTACATTTTGAACGTGGAATTTTATATACAATACGAGAAATAGCAACAAATCCTGGGCAAAACATACGAAAATATCTTTCTGAAAATAGAACTAGACTTGTAAAGCCTATCATATTCATTATTATAACTTCATTGATTTATACAATTTTAAACCACTTGTTTCATATTGAAGACGGCTATGTAAAGTATCACGAAGCAAATGGAGAAACACCAAGTGCAGTCGGTTCAATGGTAAAATGGGTACAAGAACATTATGGTTATGCAAATATTATGATGGGAGTTTTTATAGCTCTATGGTTAAAATTGTTTTTTAGAAAGTACGACTTCAATTTTTATGAAATTCTAATAATGCTTTGTTTTGTTATGGGAATGGGAATGTTGATTTTTTCAATTTTTGTAATAATACAAGGTTTAACTCATTTAAACGTAATGACAATTGCTGGTGTTATTGGAGTTGGGTATTGTGTTTGGGCAATCGGACAATTTTATGACAAGAAAAAACCTTCCAGCTATTTAAAAGGATTATTTGCATACATTTTAGGAATGATTACTTTTTGGATTTTTCCAGTATTAATTGGAACAATAATAGATTTATTAAACAAACATTAAAATATGAAAAGTACTTGGACAACAATTTATGAAAACAATGAAATCAAAGTTGAAAATACTTGGTTCAATGGAGAACGTTTATTTGTAAATGGAATTTTGCAAGACGAAAAAGCGGGAATATTCTCAACCGACTTAACAGGACATTTAATAAACGGGAAAAATGAAAGAGAAAATGTTAAAGTAAATTTGAGTGGAGCAGTAAAAATAAATTGCAGACTTTTTATTAATGACAGAAAAATAGAAATAAAACAAGAAAAATAAAAACTGCCACTAACAGGCGTTTGGCAAAAAAGCGGGTTCTGTGCTTAAATGAAGTTTTGTGCTTCGTATCGAGTTCAGTGCTGGCAGACAGTTTAGTGCCTCGAAATCCGCTTCTTCGCCAAGCGCCAAAACGTTATAAGCCATTTTAAAAACCGACACAGCACAGAAAAATATGACAGACTGGATAGCAGCATACAGAAGACTTTATAAATTCCTTGACGGTTATACAGGTTCTCAATTTATCAAGACAGTTCAGCAAGTTGACCCCGACTTGCTTGACTATATGGACTATATTGAAAAAAGACGAAAAGAAGAAAAAAGCACAACAAAAAAGGACTACTTCAAAGACATTCTTCTTTCTTATCCTGACGACATTATACATCATTTGTTTGAAATTTTTCTTAGCACCGTTGAACAAACAAATCCTGATGAAGCAAAAGACATTAGGACAATTATTAATGGTGGGAAAGTTGACATCAGGAAAGTCATTTTTGCGAAAGCAGTTGCTTCAAAAGAAATTGATGAAAATTTAATTGCTGATACACTAAAAGGACTTGAAGCATTTCCCGAAGCACAAAAATTATATAATAGAGCATTAAAGGATTTCAATAGTGGTAATGATGAACGACATATTTTAGATGACCTAAGGTTATCTGTCGAATATTTTCTTCGTTCAATTCTTGGAAATGAAAAAACATTAGAAAATCAAATTCCATTTTTAGGGAAATACCAAAAGCATAAAGGGATTTCGTCTGAAATAAGCAATACATTTCAAAGGCTAATAGAAATTTTCGGAAAGTATCAAAACAACTATGTTAAACACCACGATAAAGTAAAGCACTCTGAAATTGAATTTATTTTCAA
>JBBQJT010000064.1:0-17061 GCA_038326165.1 Chitinophagales bacterium
ACATAAACAAGGTCAAAACAGAAATTTTCAAGTAACATTTCATTGTACAAAGATAAGCTCAAAAATTAGGTATACAATTTCAGCACATTGAGATTAAGCTATTCATTCAGTACACAGAACAGAATAAAGATCTTTTAGTGAGCATGGTCATTAAATCCAAGCCAAATTCAGCTAAAGACGCTGAATCGACAAATTTTTTTGTTATTCCAAAAATTTGTCGGTGATTAACCCCTTGACGATTTTTTAAATATCCGGGCTTTAAAGTCTAAAAATAAAAGATTTTTGTCGACCCAAAGGACAAAATCCGTTAATGCGGATTTTGGATTCAAGTTAAATTGTCGCTTTGATTTTCCATTCATTGAGGATAATCTTACTCTAGAGGCTTTTAATAATGGTATTTAAACAATCAACAGAGGAGTGAACACTGTAGATAAAATAATTGCGATTCAACACATATTTGTTTTTCAGGATTCAGTACAGTTTCTTTATAGCGTTTTGCTGCGGCACCTTAATTGGATTGACAGTTTTTTTATTGACTAGGATCCAGAATGAAAATTTTGAATCTCTTTTTTGTTTTGAGTAAGCTTATTGGTATCCAATTAAAGACGTTTTTGACCGTTTGGCTTGGTCTTGTTGCCTATCTTCGCAAATTATTTTCATGTTATGAAATATTTGATAGTAGGATTAGGTAACCCAGGAGCGGAATATGAATGGACTAGGCACAATATTGGATTCGAGATATTGGATGCCTTGGCCGAAAAATTTCAAGTCAAGTGGAAGGATGAGATGCATGGTTACATAACAGAAGTTAAACACAAAGGCAGGACTTTTATTTTGCTGAAGCCATTTACCTATATGAACTTAAGTGGCAAGGCAGTCAGATATTGGATGCAAAAAAGCAATGTATCCAAAGAAAACATATTGGTGGTCTTAGATGATTTGGCTTTGCCGTTAGGGAAATTGAGGCTAAGAGGCAAGGGAAGTGATGGTGGACACAATGGGCTCAAAAGTATTGATCAACTTACTGGCGGCAATGATTACGCACGCTTAAGGGTAGGAATAGGAAATGATTTTCACAAGGGGCAGCAAGTAAATTTTGTGTTGGGAAAATGGACTGAAGGAGAAAAAGCAGACCTAGGTCATCTTATTCCAGCCTGTGGTGAATGTATTTTGAGTTTTGGGACTGTAGGAATTGAATTCACTATGAATAATTTCAATACCAAATAGTTCAATGAAACCGATTTTCAAAATAGTTTTGCTAATTTTCATTTCATTAATCACCTTAGGCTTTAGTTTGAGACATGAATTCCAAAGGAAAGTTATTAATTGGTCACCGATGAAGGAGCAAAACTTATTGACAACGGACTATTTAATGGGGAAATTTGACCCTAGCAATCATTCTGACTTTGTAAAGATCAGCATAAAATACGCAGACAGATCAGGATTGTATCTCAGAAAAGAGGTTTACGAAGCCTATAAAAGAATGCACAAGGCAGCTATGTTGGCCGGTATTGACCTAAAAATATTATCAGCAACAAGAAATTTTGATTACCAAAAAAAGATTTGGGAAGGAAAATGGCAAAATATCTGTCCCCCAAACCCAAGCTATGAGGACAAAATTAAAACGGCTAAAAGAATTCTGAGATACAGTGCAATGCCTGGAGCATCAAGACATCATTGGGGAACTGACATTGACATGTGTAGTGTTGAGAACGCTTTTTTCCGAGGAAGCAAAGGAGCTAAAATCTATGCTTGGCTTAAAAAAAACGCGCATATTTACGGGTTTTGTCAGACCTACACACCTAAAGACGAAGAACGTCCCAATGGCTATAATGAGGAAAAATGGCATTGGAGTTATCAGCCATCTTCTTTGGCTTTTACCAAGGAAGTCAAGGAAAGTATTACGAATGAAATGTTTTCTGATTTTTCAGGAGCAGAAACTGCAATAGATTTGAAAATAGTTGAAGATTATATGTTAGGTTTGAATCCTGCATGCAAATAAAATAATAAAATGGCACTTACTCCATCGACTATGTTAGCATTAGGGACAATTGCGCCCAATGCGTTGCTTCACGACACGGTGTCAAATACCAATATCAACATCCACGATTTGGCAGGACCCAAAGGTTTGGTAGTGATGTTCCTCTGTAATCATTGCCCATACGTGATCCACGTAAACCCTGAGATTGTTCATCTTTCAAAAGATTATATACCCCAAGGGATAGGTTTTGTTGGCATAAGCTCAAATGATGCTGTCCATTATCCTCAAGATGGTCCGGAACTCATGAAAACACATGCTCATGAAGTGGGATACAGGTTTCCTTATTTGTATGATCAAAGCCAGGAAGTAGCCAGAGCTTATGATGCAGCTTGTACCCCAGATTTTTATGTATTTGATAAAAACTTGAAATTGGTCTATAGGGGCAGATTGGATGATTCAAGACCTGGAAACGATATTCCGCTAAAGGGAAGTGATATCAGATCAGCACTAGATGCAATCATTCAAGATGTGCCGCCCAACTCAGTTCAATTACCAAGTATGGGTTGCAATATAAAATGGAAGAAATAGCAAATTCAGAGTATCATGCGGCCCAAATGACTATTTGTCAATTGGAGTCCAGGCAACGCGAAATCCAATAAACGGAGAAGCCGATGATGTTCCCATGTATGGATCTTTTCCGGTTACCAAAAGCGACTCTTCACCATCATTCCAGCTTCCACCTTTTGTTCTTGAAGGAGCGTTCAACCATTCTGCAACGTTGCCACTCATGTGGTAGAGTTTGAATCCATTAGCGGTCATAGATATAGATGCCATTGGTCCTGAAGGTTCGATTGAGCCTTTGAAATTTAAAAGCACTTTGTTTTCCATGTTCTTTGTATCATTTCCGCAAGAATAGGAATAATGATCACTTCCGCCGCGAGCAGCATATACCCACTCACGCTCATGAGGCAATCGATACAATCCTCCCAGTTCAGCGTGAGTAGCCAACAAATACTGGAGGTAATATTCAATCGCAACTTGGGTTATTCCTACTACTGGAAAGGCATTGAATTTATTTGACTTGAAATATCCTTTTGGCAATAACTTCCAATCTGGCTTAGAAAGAGAAGGAGTACAAACAAGCTTTTCGGCTGTCATTTTATTCTGCTCTAACCAAGCCAAAAAAGCTTTGTATTCAGCATTTGTAACTTCATGATCCAACATATAGAAAGTCTCGATAGAGAACGGCCGGCCGCTCATTGTTACTTTCCCTGCTGGGATCATCACAAAACTTGGTGGCACTTTTGAATTTTGAGCTGAGGCTATATTGGAAATCAACAAAACTGACAATAGAATAACGGCGATTGGGTAACGCATATTAATTTTTTTATATCTGTTAGTGCAAATCTTGTACCAAGTTGAGCACAATTCAAATAAGTATCAAGTATAATAGCCTATTATTCATGGCTTAGGATTAATTTCACGTCAAATATTTTAAGATGGTACTTCAAGGATACAATGCATTGGTATTTGGGGGAAGCAAAGGAATAGGGCTTGCAAGTGCAAAAGGATTGGCAGCTGCAGGGGCTCATGTCACATTGGTAGCGAGGAACGCTATAAAATTGGGAGAAGCCTGCCAAATTATCAAATCTGAAACTGGGGCAAAACCTGATTTCATGTCGATTGATGCAAATGATGCTCATGATCTTCGGAAGAAATTGAATTTGTTGACCAGTACAAGGACCATTCATATCGTAGTCAATAATTCTGGTGGGCCACCATCAGGGCCAATAACAGAAGCGACCCCCGAGGAGTTTTTGGCTGCATTTAATCAACATCTTATTGCCAATCATATTATCGCTTTGACTTGTTTGAATGGCATGAAAGCAGCTGGATTCGGTAGGATTATCAATATCATCAGCACCAGTGTTAAACAGCCATTGGATAATTTAGGAGTTTCCAATACTGTCAGGGCCGCAGTTGCGAGTTGGTCCAAGACCTTGTCCAATGAAGTGGCACAATTTGGAATAACGGTCAATAATGTTTTGCCTGGAGCTACGGAGACGGAAAGATTGGAGGAAATAGCCAAAGTATCTGCAGCCAAACAGCATAAAACCATCGAAGAAATATATGAACAAATGGCCAACGCATCACCTGCCAAGCGAATAGGCAAACCGGAAGAAGTGGCAGCAGCAGTAGTTTTTTTGGCATCTCCACTTGCAGGATATATCAATGGAATAAACCTGCCAGTTGATGGTGGAAGAACAAAGAGTCTGTAGCTTATTCGTAGCGCAATGAGTCTACTGGATCTAAATTGGCAGCCTTCATGGCTGGATAGAAACCAGCTATAAGGCCAACAACTACGCATGTTACCACACCTAAAGTGATCCAAGCCCAAGGTATCAAGAACGCACTGTCAAAAAATATCGTGAGCAGATTGCCCATAAGAATACCCAAAACAATACCTACAAGTCCTCCTATTTGGCAAATTACCATTGCCTCAGTTATAAATTGAATGAGGATATTCTTTTTGGTAGCTCCAAGTGCCTTCATAATTCCTATTTCTCTGGTTCGTTCAGTAACACTAACCAACATAATATTCATCAACCCTATGGCGGCACCAAGCAAGGTAATAATACCTATTGCCACTGCTGCAGCTCTCAAATTGGCAGTATTTTCTTTGAGACTGCGTACCAAGCCATCACTTTTTTCAATGTGAAAATTGGCGGGATCCTGGATTTTAAGTTTGCGGACTGCACGCATCAATCCTATCGAAGCCACTTCAGCATCTGGCAAATCATCCGACTGGACCACTTGGATATATATAGGTATGTTGACATTTTTTTGACCGAAATGCCTACGGGCGAGTTCGAACGGAATCAAGACCCGATTATCGCCACTAAAGCTCATGGTTGATCCTTTCTCTTTGAGGACTCCTGACACCATGAACCGATACCCATTAATAGTTATATCTTGATTCAGCGCTTTTTCCGCATTTCCATTGAAAAGTAATTTTACAATTCCATTGCCAATTATTGCTTTGTAGTAAGCCCCTTTTATTTCCTGCCCCGTATAATTTCTCCCATTGACCAAATCATAAGCTTTTACATCAAGAAACTGTTCATCAATACCACTGACCTGGATGGTAGGATTGGATTTTTCATTGCGGTACTTGACTGTGGCATTTGAGGCTCCTGGATAAGTAATGGAAACCTTAGATGGAAAGTCAAAACGATCCTTGAATGCAAGTGCTTCATTGACACCGATAGCGTCAGGAGAGGCAAGTCTTCTTCCCCTTCTATTTCCTGTCATTCCTTCACCACCTGGCTGTATCTCAAATGTATTTGCACCAATACTACTGAAATTACTGCCTAAACTTGTGATAGCAGTATCAATGGAAGTTAGGATACCAACCAAGGCCATTATACCAAATGCTATGATAGACAGAGTCAATAAACTTCGAAGCTTGTTGTTTTTAAGGTTGAATAATGCCTGCCTAATGATTTCTAATACTGACATGAAATAGATTTTCTATTCAAATGTAAGGCAATACATTGAAGTAAGGTTGGAATATAGATCAACTTAATAATTGCTTGGATGAGCAAGGTTATTTATTATACATCTAAAACAATATATTTGAATCAAAATTGCAGATTAAGCCGTTATACTTCTAGTGAAATTAATTTTGCATGTTAATAATATATCGACATGATGGATGATTTAGGCATATAACCATTAGCTTTGTACAAACTAATCAATTATAATATTTACCATGGACTACTTCAAGGAGTCGTTAAAAATTCATAAAAAGTATAGGGGGAAGATAGAAGTAGTATCAAAAATACCCGTAAACACTGCGGAGGATTTATCATTGGTCTATTCACCAGGTGTAGCTGAACCTTGCAAGGAAATTTTCAAAAATCCGGATACGGTATATGACTACACAATCAAAGGCAATACAGTTGCTATCGTTACAGATGGCAGCGCAGTGTTAGGATTGGGAAATATTGGCGCTTTAGCCTCAATTCCAGTAATGGAGGGAAAAGCAATGCTCTTTAAGAAATTTGCAGGAATAGATGGCTTCCCTATTTGTTTGGATACTCAGGATACTGAAGAAATTATCGAAACAGTAAGAAGAATTGCTCCTGTATTTGGAGGAATTAATCTAGAAGATATCGCAGCGCCCAAAAGTTTCGAAATTGAAGAGCGACTTCAAGATTTGGGAATTCCAGTATTTCACGATGATCAGCACGGAACAGCTATTGTAGTAATGGCAGGTCTTATAAACGCTTGCAAGGTTGTAGGAAAGAAAATGTCTGACCTCAAAGTTGTCATAAATGGCGCAGGTGCGGCTGGAGTTGCTATAGCAAAAATGCTGAACGGTTTTGGTTATGAAGGACTTGAACATTCAATATCTGTTTTTGACATCATCTTATGTGATAGCAGAGGTATTATTCATGAATCAAGAGGGGACCTAAATAATTCAAAAAGAGAGTTACTGAGCTTTACCAATAAAATCGGGCAATCGGGTTCCGTTCACACAGCAATTCATAATGCTGATGTATTTATAGGTGTTAGTGTGGCTAATTTATTGGTAGCTGCAGATGTGAGAACAATGGCAAAAGATGCAATCATATTTGCCTTGGCTAATCCGGTACCAGAAATTATGCCCGAAGAAGCTTACAAAGGTGGTGCTGCTATTGTGGGGACAGGCAGAAGCGATATGCCCAACCAAGTTAATAACGTTCTTGGTTTTCCAGGAGTATTCAGGGGTGCGTTGGATGCCAAAGCAAAAGTTATTTCACCATCTATGAAATTAGCGGCCGCTCATGCCATCGCCTCATGTGTCAGTAAGCCTACCAAAGAATATGTAATTCCGGCGTCTTTGGATGAAATGGTCGTAAAAAGAGTAGCAGCGGCAGTAAAAGAAGCGGCATTAAAAGAGTTTACGCAGCGTAATTGAAGCTTGAAGGCTCTGTATAGTTGTTGTCAGTTTTTAATTTTTTTTCTTGGCTTCGGCAAGTTTATTATTTAAAATCGACTAACAACTTAAAGAAAAGTTATATATTTCGCATCGTATTGCAATAAACACTTAGAATATGCGGCTGTTTAAACCTGTTTTAGTATCATGTATATTGTTGATTTCCAGTTTTTTATATGGACAAGATATACATTTCACTCAATTCAATATGTCACCATTGACCCTTAATCCTGCACTAACAGGAAACTATTTAGGGTCTTATCGTATAGGTGGTATTTATCGAAATCAATGGTCCAGTGTCATTAGGGCCTACAGTACTCCATCTTTTTTTGTTGATGTTCCTGTCATTACAGGATTTAGACCTCAAGATTGGCTTGCCGTCGGGTTGGTATTTTATTCGGATCGTGCCGGAACTGCTAGAATGGGTAGGACAGCTTTTCTTGGATCCGCTGCTTATCACCTTGGCTTGAACAAGAAAGGTACAAGCGTATTGTCAATTGGGATTCAAGGTGGGTCACAAGGCAGAAGTTTGAATCTGCAGGGAGACCAAATCCTATTGTATGAGGAGTTGGCAAGTGTCAATCCTATTCAAAGCTCAGATAGAAACATAGGACAAAATGGAACGAATTATTTTGATATCAACGGTGGCGTTACATTGCGTTCTCAACTTAATAAGCAAATGCGGGTTACAGTAGGATTTGCAATGCACCACATCAACAGGCCTGAGTATGGTTTTGAAAATTCTGGAGTTGCAGATGCGCGTCAATTTGGCCCAAGATATGTTGGACACGGTGAATTCAATGTTGATTTGAACCCCAAATGGTCCGTTACACCTTCATTTATCTATCAGACGATAGCTGCTCAAGATGAAATTGGCATTCAAATGCTTGGAGGATATATGTTAAAACCAGCCAAGAATATCAAATTGAATGCTGGTTTAGGTTACCGACTGAGAGATGCCCTACAGATATTGGTAGGCATGGACTGGAATGACTTACGCGTGGGTATGTCTTGGGATGCCAATACTAGCGGAGTAACAGGATCTTTTAATGGTGGTTATGAAATTGCAGCAACCTACATCGGCAAGATCTATAAAAAACCAAAGGTTAATCCAGTTATTTTTTGTCCACGTTTCTAATTTGATTGCCCAGTTTTACATTTCATGAAAAGAATAACAATGAAACTCATTAGTAAAATATTTTTTACAATCGGCCTGATATTATCCTTGGCAATAATTGTTCAAGCACAGCCCTTAAACCGCTCTACTCCAAGAGCTTTGATAAAAACTGCCGAGGCGCGCAAGGACTCAATGGATTATTTCAATGCATTGGAATATTATGACAAATACTTCGACGACAACAAGAAAGATATGGAGGTGTTGTTTCAAATGGCGGAGTTAAATTTTCTCCTTAGAGATTACAAAAGATCATCAGATCAATATGCTAGGGTTTTTAAGAAAGATAAAAAGGGTGACTACGCTTCAGGTAAGTTGAATTATGCCAAGGCATTAAAAATGAATGAGCAGTATGAAGACGCAATGGTTCAATTTCTATATATTATTGAAAAGTCAATAGATCCAGTTGAAAAGGCAATTGCAGAAAATGAACTAGCCGGTTGTAAAATGGTATCTAAGCTTACTTTAAATGAAAGATTGATCATTGCCAATGCAGGAAAAGATGTCAACTGTGCAACATCCGATGCCTCCCCTTTCTTGACTTCTGACGGTGGCACGCTATATTATGCTTCAGAGGCAAGAGACAGCGCTGTTGTTCTCGATGGCAAAACTGAGAATTACCACATGAAGTTGTTTTCAACCAAAAGAGGGGAAAAAGGTTGGGAGCCAGGTAAGGCTTTGAGTGAGCAAGTAAACAGACTAGATGTACACAATGCAAATATGACCATCAGCCGCGATGGTAAAAGAATGTATTTCAACCGCTCAGTGCTGAAAGGCAATGTATTAGCTGAATCCAAAATATTTGTTGCAAGTTATTCACCTGAAGGATGGGGAGCTGCTACAGAAGTAGTTGGTGTAAATGGCGATTTTGTAGCCAAACATCCAGCTTGTGGAGAATTATTTGGTAAAGAAGTCTTGTTCTTTGTAGCAAATATGCCAGGAGGCCTAGGAGGTGAAGATGTCTACTATTCAACAATGATGGGTGAAGCAACATTTTCGGAGCCCACCAACTTGGGACCATTAATCAATACACCTTTTAATGAGGTCACACCATTTTATCAAGATGGAAAATTATATTTTTCAACTGATGGCAGACCGGGCTTAGGTGGTATGGATATTTTTTCATCCAATTGGAACGGAACTGCCTGGAGCGCGCCTACCAATATGGGTAAAGGTTATAACAGTAGTGTTGATGACATGTATTATATCGTCAGCAAGGAAGGATACGATGGTGCCTTGGTGTCAAACAGACCTGGTGGCAGATCACTCAAATCCAAAACTTGTTGTGATGACATTTGGGACGTAAAAATCGAAAAGTACAAAGCTTCAGTCAATGCCACTGTGTATGACGCAGAAAGCAAAAAAGCGATTTTTGGGGTTGATGTTCAGTTAATTGAGATGCAAGCTGATAAAATGGGTATGACTACACCATCAAATACCGGCAAGACCAATGCAACTTCATCCAATCTTGAATTGGAAAAGAGCTACAGTATGATTTTCAATAAAGCAGGTTTTTATCCAGATACCATTGCTTTTAATACGGTCAGTTTAACCAAATCAATGGTTTATGACAGGAAGGTAAATTTAAAGCCGAAAGAACCTGAATTTGAAATCTACAGCACAGAAGAACCAATTCGTCTAAATAATATCTACTATGATTACGATGATGACAAAATCCTTCCAGATGCTGAAATCGACCTTACGTTAATCTTTGATTTGATGAATCAATATCCTGACATGGTTATTGAACTTGGATCACATACAGATGCTCGCGGAGATGACACCTATAATCAGTCATTGTCTCAGCGTCGTGCCAATTCGGCAAAGAACTGGCTTGTTAAAAAGGGAATTGTAACTGCTAGAATCCAACCAGTTGGATTTGGTGAAAAATTCATCCTGAACAAGTGTGTTAATCTTGTTGAGTGTTCAGATGAAGAACACCGCTTCAACAGACGCACTGAGGTTAAGATTCTGTCAGGACCTACTTCTATCAAAATTGACAAGAAACGCCTAAAAGGCTCCAAAGAAGAAGGAGTTATTATCAACAATCCGTTGATTAAAGCAACTGAAAAGCCGTCAAGTACTCCTCCTGCAAAAGTGAATGATCCAGCTAAAACTTCCACGACTAAACCCGCTACACCTACAAAATTGTTGAAATTTACGGACGAGAAGCATTTTTATGGGATTATTCCTCATGGCGACAAGCGTGCGTTTACTTACAATTTTACGAATGTAAGCAGTGTGGATGTAGAAATAGATCTTTGTAATGCCTGCGAGTGTATGACATTGGATTGGACAAAAGGAGTTATTAAACCAGGTGAAAAGGGATTCGTAAAAGCGCTTCTGGACTCAACTCCAAAAGACAAAGGCGAACAAGTAGATGATAATATCAACATCATTTTAACCAATAAGAATCCTGAAACAAAGTCTTCCATTATTTATCAATTGGGATATACTGCCAAGGTAAAATAATACGATCAACAAGATGGGATGCCTTGTATTCAAATGAATGCAAGGCATTTTTATTTGTGTTAAATGTGTTTTTATTACTATTTAGTATAAAACATATGAAACAAAACCATAATTTTGCCAAGATACCTACCGAGAATTTAGCCCATTAATATGTCCACAAAGAAAACAAGTTCAAAATCCAAATCAATTAGTCGTAAATCGAACCCAGCACAGATTATTGGGGTGGTATTGCTGCTCGTATCTGTTTTCCTTTTTATTTCTTTTGTTTCCTATTTGTTCACTTGGCAAAACGATCAGGATTTAGTCTTGCGTTTTTCATGGGATCTCATGTTCCAGTCCAATGTAAAAGTTGAGAATTGGTTTGGCAGATTGGGTGCAATTGTATCAAATGGATTCTTTTATTGGGGTATTGGATTACCTAGCTTTTTGGTAGTTTACACACTTTCCTGGATAGGTTATCATCTATTGATTGAGAAAAAACCAAAGCGACCTGTTCGAACATTAGCCAATACCTTTATAGTCACCATTGTTTCCAGCATTTATCTCGCGTTTTTATTTAGAGCAGCATCTTTTCCTGCAGGTGGAATTTTTGGAAACGAAGCTTGTGATTGGATGCAGTCATTTATTGGGACCATCGGAATGATAGTTGTGTTGTTTTTTGGTTTGTTTGCTTTGATTATTTGGTATTTTAATCCCGATATCAGTCAGTTTAATTTATCAAATTTCATGTCATCGGCTAAGTCGGCTACTTCTGATGTGGCAAGTAGCACAGATAAAATTGCTGCCATCAAAACAGTCATCAATGACACTGTTCAAAAAGGCAAGGAAAAGCGTGAAAGAATTCTACAGGAGTTGAAGGAAGATGAAGAAGAAGAGGAATTTATAGATGAAATTGCAGATCTCAACAAACCCAAATCAGTGGGATTAACTTTGGATTATGCAGGAGATTTAGAAGAAGAAGTTTCAAGCCCTGAGGCGTCAGCGGTAGATTCGGAAGAACTGGATCTTGAAATTATGGCCCCGCCTGTGATGGAAACTGTATCTGATACCAAACCTGAACATGTGAGACATCACGGTTTAGATGAACCATACAATCCCAATCTTGAACTGTCAGGTTACGTTTATCCGACATTGGACTTGCTTCATGACCACAGTGAGCATATGGTTGAAGTGGACAGAGCTGAACTAGAAGCCAATAAGGATCAAATCATAGCAACCTTAGCTGAATACAAAATTGAAATAACGAAAATTCGAGCAACCGTAGGACCAACAGTTACCTTGTACGAAATTATTCCAGCAGCTGGCGTCCGAATTTCACGAATCAAGAACTTGGAGGACGATATTGCTTTGAAATTGTCAGCACTTGGTATTAGAATAATTGCACCAATACCTGGCAAAGGAACAATAGGCATAGAGGTTCCCAATAAAAAACGTCAAGTAGTGTCTTTAATGGAGGTGCTGCGCAGCGAGAAGTTCCAGAACACAAAAATGGATCTACCAATTGCCTTGGGCAAAACCATATCCAATGAAGTATTTGTAGCAGATTTGGCTAAAATGCCCCATCTGTTGATAGCCGGAGCTACTGGACAGGGTAAGTCAGTAGGGATTAATGCGGTGTTGAATTCAATCTTGTACAAGAAACATCCATCAGAAGTCAAGCTGGTATTGATTGATCCAAAAAAAGTAGAATTGTTCCCTTATGCAAAACTGGAGAACCACTTTTTAGGATTTTTACCGGGTCAGCACGAGCCGATTGTGACAGAGACGAAGAAAGTAATCCATACCTTGAAGTCCTTGTGTATTGAAATGGATCAGCGGTATGATTTGCTTAAAAAGGCAGAGGTCCGAAACATCAAGGAATACAATACCAAATTTGTAAACCGCCAATTGAACCCTGAGAAAGGTCATAAGTTTTTGCCGTTTATAGTTTTGGTGATTGACGAATTTGCTGATTTGATCATGACAGCTGGCAAAGAAGTTGAATTGCCGATAGGTAGATTGGCACAGTTGGCAAGAGCGATTGGGATACACTTGATTATTGCTACACAGCGCCCTTCCGTTAATATCATAACAGGAGTAATCAAGGCCAATTTCCCGGCCCGATTGGCGTTTAAGGTTTCGTCAAAATTTGACTCCCGAACCATATTAGATGCAGGGGGAGCCGATCAATTGGTAGGACAAGGAGATATGTTGTTGTCCGTAGGTGCGGATACCATTCGCCTACAATGTGCATTTGTAGATACGCCTGAGGTTGAAAATGTAATCAACCACATCAGTGGACAAAAGGGATTCTCGGTACCTTATTTCCTTCCTGAATGTGAAGATGAAGAGGGAGATACGCATGGTTTGAGTGGAGTGAAATATACCGACTTGGATGATTTGTTCGAAGATGCTGCAAAATTGGTTGTAATGAACCAGCATGGAAGTACCAGTATGATCCAGAGACGTTTAAAGTTGGGCTATAATAGAGCTGGAAGAATTATGGACCAACTTGAGGCCATGGGCATAGTTGGCGCAGGAGAAGGCTCTAAACCCCGCGAAGTATTGGTAAGTGATGAAGTAGAGTTGTATCGCTTCTTGGGCGAGTTGAAAGAGACCCGATAATCATTTTACGCAGCAAAGAAGCTTAATCAATCAGGATTTGATTGGATTACGATGGTACAAAATTTTATGAATCATAAAAAAAGCCCAACTGAATTTTCAATTGGGCTTTTTCGTTTTAGTTGATAGCGTTTTATTTGCCTATAACCGGTTGTTCAATAACAGGTTTAGACTCCACTGGAATCTCCTGCTTAATCTTAGAGTTATCCGAGTGACCTTCAGCTGAACTTACACCCAATATTGGTGCAATTACCAAACCAATCAAGCAGGTTAGTTTGATAAGAATATTCATTGATGGTCCTGAAGTGTCTTTGAACGGATCACCTACTGTATCACCTGTTATAGCAGCTTTGTGTGCATCTGAACCTTTGTAAGTCATTTCACCATTGATTATTACACCAGCTTCGAATGATTTTTTGGCATTGTCCCAAGCACCACCAGCATTGTTTTGGAAAACTGCCCAAAGTACTCCTGACACAGTAACACCTGCCATGTATCCGCCCAACATTTCAGCAATCATTTGATTGTTTCCTCCATACACCAATTTGCCGAGCAATACGATACCGATAGGGAAACCGATAGTCAAAATACCTGGCAGCATCATTTCACGTAAAGCAGCTTTGGTTGAAATTTCAACACATTTTCCATATTCTGGTTTGCCCGTACCTTCCATAATGCCTGGAATTTCCTTGAACTGACGACGCACTTCATATACCATATCCATTGCAGCCTTTCCTACTGAATTCATTGCTAAGGCAGAGAAAACAACTGGAATCATACCGCCAACAAAAAGCATAGCCAGAACAGGTGCCTTAAAGATATTGATGCCATCTATTCCTGTAAAGGTAACATAAGCGGCAAATAGTGCCAATGAAGTCAATGCAGCAGAAGCGATAGCGAATCCTTTGCCAGTTGCTGCTGTGGTGTTACCTACTGAATCCAAAATGTCTGTACGGGTTCTCACGTCTTTTGGCAATTCGCTCATTTCAGCGATTCCACCAGCGTTATCGGAGATTGGTCCGAAGGCATCAATTGCCAATTGCATAGCAGTAGTAGCCATCATAGCTGATGCTGCCAACGCCACGCCGTAGAATCCTGCTAATGCGTAAGTTGACCATATGGCACCGGCAAACAACAATACCGTTGGAAAAGTTGAAATCATACCTGTTGCCAATCCGGCAATCACGTTGGTACCTGCACCAGTGGATGATTTTTGAACTATGGCAAGAACCGGCTTTGTACCCAAACCAGTATAATATTCGGTAACCGATGAAATAGCTCCACCGACAAATAAGCCTATCAATGTTGCATAAAATACCCTCATAGAAGAAATATCTTTCATTCCTTCACCGAAGAATTCCATTTGCATCACTTCAGGCAACATCAATTTTACCAAGAAATAACAAGATACTGCTGTTAAAACAATAGACACCCAGTTACCAATATTCAAAGCTTTTTGAACTTCAGCTTCCCTGGCGGTATCGTTGGATATCTTAACCAACAATGTTCCTATAATAGAGAATAGAATTCCGAATCCTGCAATTGACATAGGCAATAAAATAGGACCTATTCCATTGAATGCGTCATTGATGGCACCTCCCATGTCTTTGATAACATAATTACCAAGTACCATGGCAGCCAAAACTGTTGCTACATAAGAGCCAAATAAATCAGCACCCATACCTGCAACGTCACCTACATTGTCACCTACGTTATCAGCAATTGTAGCAGGATTGCGGGGATCATCCTCCGGAATTCCAGCTTCTACTTTTCCCACCAAGTCAGCGCCAACGTCTGCAGCTTTGGTATATATACCTCCACCTACACGTGCAAAAAGCGCAATGGATTCAGCTCCAAGTGAGAATCCAGCCAATGTCTCTAGTACAATGGTCATATCCTCAGTGTTGGTCCATTGACCACCCATGAATAGATTGAATAGCAATATAAAGAACCCTGTTAAGCCCAAAACTGCCAACCCAGCAACTCCAAGACCCATAACAGTTCCTCCGCCAAAAGACACTTTTAGAGCTTGCGGCAAACTCGTACGCGCAGCTTGGGTAGTTCTAACATTGGTTTTGGTTGCGATTTTCATGCCCATATTACCTGCCAATGCAGAAAAGAAAGCACCAAAAATGAAAGCCACGACAATAAATAAATGAGTCTTGACACCTGGAAGGAAAGTAATGCCTGCCAAAGCGATACTGGCAATAACCACAAATATTGCCAACAAGCGGTATTCAGCTTTTAAGAAAGCGAGTGCTCCTTCGTAGATATAATCAGAAATTTCTTTCATTTTTCCATCACCTGCATCTTGTTTTAACACCCAAGATCTTTTGACAGCCATGAAGGCCAGTCCTATTAATGCCATTACGATAGGCATGTAAATCATCATTGATTCCATGTTGGTTTTTTAATTTGTTTTATTTTTTTGTAAGTCTATTCAAGTGGTATTTTGAAAGGACGGCGCAAAAGTAAGCTAATATATGCAATTTGGCAAAAAACTGCTTTGTTTATTGGATTGGATCGGCATGAAATGAAGCCAAATATACCCATGAGAAATTTATTTTAGCACTAAAGTCCTGATCGATGTGTATAATTCTATCGGCATAAACCACTGTAAGAAATGGCCTATCTGTCATTTCACAATGGAATTACACTGATGAGATATAAATATTAGTACTACGGATCTGATCAATGGTACAATTTCTGTCAGCATAAACCATGGTAGGAAATGGTCTAAATTATGAGCAATGCTAAAAGGTACATGACAACATGATTCTAAGCTAGCCGATCAGCGGTAACTAAATACCCAAACCCAATTCCGCCCAAAAGCGGAACAATCGCTAGACACTGTTTGAGCTCAGCAACGCAGGATTTTCGAAGGAATCCTTGGACTGAGAAAGTCCGTAAGACAGAGACTCCAATCAGCTTTGCTCCCGATATCTCAAGAAAGACAAGTCCATATCAAGCGAGTTTGTCTAGCTAGACCTTTTGGTTACTTTTGGGGCAATGCCAAAAGTAACCAAATAGCATAAGTTAAAGCAATCCAATCAGTTTTAGTGAAATATAAAAACCATATAATACCAGGTTTTCAACCTGTCTTTTCAAAGAGAAATTATATCGACGAGATATTTGTTTTATTGCCAAAGTTCTAAACGATTCTACTTTATCTGTCAGTATAACCACTGCAAGAAATGGCAAATATGCCATTTTAAAACCGGAATTATGCACACTGATCGCAATATTATTGAGTATGCCCAATCTCTAATTCAGAGCCTGAAGTTGATTTGAGGACTATTGGGTTAGCAAGGTGGAATGGTAAGCAGGTCGATAGAGAGATGCAGTAATCGTACATACTCCAGTCTTGGATTCTATCAGCGAGTTTTGACAAGGCTGAATCTCAGATACATCAAAATGAAATAGGGCTAGCAGACAGGCCTAGGCTATGCCCCATAAGGCTCAGATTATTGTTTTCAGCGGATTCTCCCCATTTTCCCACATTATTCCGAGTGTTTCCATTGTCGTGTTTCCCAGTTCGATAGCTCTATCAATTGAAGCTTGACTCGCTTGTTTGTGCCAGGCAAAAACTTTGTTGTCATTAAGCCAATAAGTTTTCCAAAAACTGGTACCATATCGTGGTATCAATGTGAAGTCCGTTGAGAAATGCAAAGTCTCATCGTAATGCAATCCACTAGAAACAAGATGATCTATATCAAAATCGTCAATATCCATGCTTGACATTGCTATTAATTCATTGTCTTCCTGATTGTCATTATCTTCATCTATTGAATGGTCCATTCGAAACTGTGCAATTCCGCCTTGGTATTTTTTTTCTATAGCAGCTTTATCAAT
>JBBQJT010000065.1:0-15704 GCA_038326165.1 Chitinophagales bacterium
AAACGTTGTTACGCCAACTGGGGGAACAGGAACCATTGAATATATGTGGATGATGACTACCGATGATCCAAACAAGCCGATAATGTTGTGGAGTCCTGTTCCAAATTCTAATTCAGCCTCTTACGATCCGGGTCCAATATCACAGACTACTTACTACACAAGATGTTCAAGAAGATCAGGATGCAGTGTTTTTACAGGAGAAAGCAACATAGTTGAGAAAAAACTCCAATGTTGCGATAATATTTCCAATCCTGGGAGCATATCTGCTAATCAATCTACTTGTCTTTCGCCAATTGATCCAGCATTAATCAATAATAATGTTTCTCCCTCAGGGGGTTCGGGAAACCTGGAAATAGTTTGGAAATCAAGTTTAGTGGGCGGACCTATTGATGATATAAACTGGTTTATTATTCCTGGTGCAAACTCACTTACTTATGACCCACCAACTACATCTCAAACAATTTATTATGCGCGCTGCGTAAGAAGAGCAGGTTGTCCTGACTATCTTTCCTCAAACACTATAAAGATCACGCTAAATCCTGCTGTAATTATATCCAATATAAACGTTACAGATGTATTATGTTTTGGATTTAATACCGGACAAATTAACCTTACTGTAAGTGGTGGAAAATTACCCTATTCTTTCAGTTGGACTAGTTCCTTACCTCCAACTGAGGATCAAACTAATGTTCCTGCAGGTTTATACTCCGTGACTGTTACGGATGCTAATGGTTGCTCCGACGTGAAATCAATTACAGTTAATACTCTACCAGAATTAAATATTGACATCAACTCAACCAGTGTGAAATGTGCTGGAAATAATGATGGAACAATAGATTTAACTGTAACAGGTGGTACTTCACCCTATACATATAATTGGTCAAATGGATTGCCAGCAATTCCAAATCAAACAGGTTTGGCTCCTGGAACTTATAGCGTGACTGTAACAGATTCAAAAGCTTGTTCTAAAGTAATAAATGGAATAGTGATTAAGGAACATCCTGGAATGCTTCTAATTATCATCAAAACTGATGTGAAGTGCAACGGTGGAAACGACGGTTCAATCAACTTGACTGTAACTGGCGGTACTGCTCCATATACATTCAACTGGTCTGGCTCAACTCCTGATGTTGAAGATCCAACTGGCTTGACAGCTGGTACGTATTCTGTTACAGTTACTGATGCAAATGGTTGTACAAAAACTGCAACAGCTACAATCACAGAACCCCCTACAATATTATTGACTTCAACAGTTGTAAATGTGAAGTGCGACGGTGGAAACGACGGTTCAATCAACCTGACTGTAACTGGTGGTACTGCTCCATATACATTCAACTGGTCAGGATCCACTCCTGATGTTGAAGATCCAACTGGTTTGACTGCTGGTACGTATTCAGTTACTGTTACTGATGCCAATGGTTGTACAAAAACTGCAACGGCTACCATCACAGAACCCCCTGCAATATTATTGACTTCAACAGTTGTCAATGTGAAGTGTAACGGCGGAACTGACGGTTCAATCAACTTAACAGTTACTGGCGGTACTGCTCCATATACATTCAACTGGTCTGGCTCAACTCCAGATGTTGAAGATCCAACTGGCTTGACTGCTGGTACGTATTCAGTTACTGTTACTGATGCAAATGGTTGTACAAAAACTGCTACAGCTACAATCACAGAACCCCCTGCAATATTATTGACTTCAACAGTTGTCAACGTGAAGTGTAACGGCGGAACTGACGGTTCAATCAACTTAACAGTTACTGGCGGTACTGCTCCATATACATTCAACTGGTCAGGCTCAACTCCAGATGTTGAAGATCCAACTGGTTTGACAGCTGGTACGTATTTGGTTACTGTTACTGATGCAAATGGTTGTAC
Source organism: Chitinophagales bacterium (assembly GCA_038326165.1). Lineage (GTDB taxonomy): Bacteria > Bacteroidota > Bacteroidia > Chitinophagales > Saprospiraceae > JAEUUM01. Next base: position 1,882 of record JBBQJT010000065.1, read on the forward strand.
AAAAACTGCTACAGCCATAATTTTAGAGGCAAATAAATTAGTTATCTCATGTGCTTCAAAAATGATTTCATGTAAAGGAGCCAATGATGGTTCTATTACAGTTGTTCTCTCTGGGGGTACCGCACCTTATTCATTTAATTGGGATAATGCACCAGATGTCCAAAATCCAACAAATTTAGCGCCTGGCAATTATACTGTTACAGTTGCAGATGCTAACGGTTGTACTATAATTTGTACATCATTCATCATGGAGCCAACAGAATTGATTGTAACAGGAATAACAAAAGATGTTACTTGTTTTGGTGGTAAAGATGGTAGCATAATCGTAAATGTTTCTGGTGGGACTGCTCCCTATTCATTTGACTGGAACATATTAGCGGATGTTAAAGACCAAAATGGATTAATGGCTGGCAGTTATACGTTGATAGTTACTGATTCCAAATCGTGTTTTGTTAAATTGACATTCAATATTAAGGAACCTACTAAGATTATTCTTACTGCAACACAAAAGGCAACAACGTGCAAAACCAGCAAAGACGGATCAATTGATCTGACAGTATCAGGTGGAACAGCTCCTTATTCTTACAATTGGTCAGGTACTACTCCGGATGTAGAAGATCCAAGTGGCTTGGGCACCGGAAACTATACAGTAACTGTGACAGATAGCAAAGGCTGTACTGCAACTCTTACAATTATGGTAATGCTTGGCACAATCAATTGCAATAATGTTGGGGACTATGTTTGGTTAGATAGTAACAGAGATGGCATTCAGAATATTTCTGAATTGGGCATAAACGGCATAAATGTTTCACTGATTGATATTGGTCCCGATATGATATCAGGTACAGGTGATGATAAAATGGTAGCAATAACAATTACTACCACAAAAGGAGTTTCAAAAGGATATTACTTGTTCCCAAATGTCATACCCGGAAAATACATAGTAATGTTCATGCCAGATTTGATAACATACAAATATAGTCCTGCTAATGTCGGCGCCAATGACAATATTGATAGCGACCCAAGTCAATTGAACGGCAAAACTCCAGTATTTACTATTAATAGTGGAGATCCTGATAATCTTAGCCTTGATGCAGGCCTGTGGTTAATATGTGATAATATTACAAACGGAGGAAAAATTGGATATGATGAAATTCTGTGTGGCCCTGGCTCAATAGCTTCTAAAATTATTTCATTAGAACTTCCATCTGGTGGTTTTGGTAACATAGAATATGTTTGGATGTATAGTGAAAAGGATCCAAAATTCTCTCCAAATAATCCTGATTGGTATATGGTGCCAAATAGTAATTCACCTGAATACGCTCCTGGACAACTATTCAAAACTACTTACTTTGTCAGATGTTCAAGAAGAGAAGGTTGTCTTACTTATACAGGAGAAACTGATGTAATAACAAAAGAAGTTTTATTGAAACTTCCTGTAGCTACAATTACAAAGAAACCATTAACTCCACTGTGCAAAAATCAGTCCTTTACCTTTGAAGCATTAATCAACAATATCCCTGATGTTCAGTACGAGTGGCATTTTGGCCCTACTGCATTCCCATCAGCAGCAATTGGAGCCACTGCCACAACTGCATGGTCCACTCCTGGAATCAAAGTTGTCACCTTAACAGTCAGTGTCAAGGGATTCTGTAAAACAAAAGCTCAATGGGTTGTTACAATTAATAATTGCACCTCCACTAAAATTAAGTTTGAAGATTTCACCGCTGTTACTAATGATAAATTAACTATTGATTTGGCTTGGAAGACTTCTTTAATTGATAATGATCATGAATACATTATTCAGCGTTCACATAATGGTATCAACTTTGAGGACATAGCAATCAGAACTGGTATTAAATCATTCTCTGGAAATTATAATGAAATTGATTTCAATCCTTTTAAGGGTGATAATTTCTACCGTATAGTTTTAGCATACAAAAACGGAAATATTGAACTATCTGAAGTAAGAAAAGTCAATATTCATGAAAACACTGATGATATTGTCTTTTATCCTAACCCTTTTTGTGAAATGTTAAATATCAAAAGGGCAAAATATACCAATCAAAAACTATCAATTGAAATAGTTGGCGTGAACGGTATTGCGGTTAAATCATTGCAGGTACTCGAAAATGAATCTGAAATTGACCTTTCAGATATTTCCTCAGGCATGTATTATATTACGATCATGGATGAGAGTCACAGAATTTTAAGTAGATCAAAAATTCTTAAACAAGGAAATTAGATCTAAAACAATAAGTAGTGATAAGGCTCTCCGTAATATGGGAGCCTTTTTTATTGTTAGGCATGATAATTGTTTTAAAATCCTATGGGATGAACTACTCTTTTGATTTGTTCTTACTCAAATTATCCTGATTACCGTAATAAACAAGCTTACAGATATTTTCTGTAAACAATTTTTCATCCAAAAATTGATTGAAGAGTATGTTAAGGTTATCAAATTTATCATTATTTATTTTTTTACTTGTTTCAATTCAAACACAAGCAAAAAATCCAATAATTCCTTTCAAATATTTATCAGTTGAAGGAACAATTATTTGTTCCTTTCCAAGCGATGTTTGTGATAATGCCACAATTGGCGGAACGATAAGCGGCAACGAAGACGGTTGTCCTAATCCCGTTTTTGATCCAAAATTAATTACTAGTATCACTCCTGCATCAGGCGGAACTGGCACATTAGAGTATTTATGGATGTTCACCAATGAAAATCCCAACTTTCCTTCAACAATATGGACGGCTATTCCAAATACCAATACAGAAACGTACGATCCAGGGTCAATAATTATAACTACCTATTTTATCAGATGTGCAAGAAGATCGGGTTGTACAATTTATGCTGTAGAATCAAATTTTATCAAAAAAGAAATAAAATGTTGTCCAGGAAATATTACTGATGGTGGAGAAATAGCCAAAGAACAAAACAGTTGCGTTACTCCATACAATCCGAGTTTGTTATCAAATATGAAATCGCCGATGGGTGGAAATGGTCCATTGGAGTTTCAGTGGCTTTCTTCTCCTACAGGGGGCGCTTTTAATAATGGCACTTGGACCTCAATTCCTACCGCAACAATGAACACTTATAACCCACCAAGTATCAATTCAACAACTTTCTATGTAAGAAGAGCAAGAGTTGAAATGTGTAACGATTGGGAATATTCTAATGTTGTAAAAATCACAGTAAGTACAGGAGTTGCAATAAACTTTACCCCTGTTAATCCAACATGTTTTAATTCAAATAATGGCATCATTACTGTCAATGTACTTTTGGGTCAAAGTCCATTTATGTTTAAGTGGAGTAATGGCTCAATGAATCAAACCATTAATAATCTTTCTTCCGGATTCTATTCAGTAACAGTTACTGATATCAACGGATGTACATCAAAAGGACTTGTAACACTAACTGGCGCTTCTGAAATTATAATCAATGGAACTGGTGAAAATCCAATATGCTTTGGAGGTGGGTCAGGTAAAATCGCAACAGTAGTATCGGGTGGTGCACCCACATACACTTATTTGTGGTCATCTGGCGAAATAACTTCAACTATACTAAATAAAACAGCTGGAACTTATACTGTTACTGTTACGGATTCTAAATCCTGTACATCAGTGAAGAGTTTCACCTTGCTTGATGGGCAACAAATTAACTTAACAGGAAATTCCATTAATGTTACTTGCTTTGGTGGCAATAATGGAAGTATAACCACAAATGTGAGTGGCGGCAAAACCCCTTATAAATACAAATGGTCCAATTCTTTAGAGACTTCATCACTTTCTAATTTACTTGCTGGAACTTATACTGTTACAGTTACTGATGATAATAATTGCATCAAAACTGCAAGCTTCATAGTTTCACAACCAAATTTATTGCAAATAGATGGAAATGTAAATAATGTAAACTGTTTTGGCCTCAAAACTGGTTCAATAACTACAACAGTTAGTGGCGGAACAATGCCTTATGCTTATTCATGGTCCAATTCTCTTCTACCTATTGCCAATCAACTTAACCTCTCCACAGGAAATTATAGTGTAACAGTTACAGATAGCAAATCTTGTTCAGCAATAAAAAACTTTACAATTTCAGAAAATCCTATTTTAAATACATCAGCAATTTCAACGCCACCCAAATGCTTCGGTGGTCAAGATGGTAGCGTAAATATTACTCCAACAGGTGGTTCGGGAGCTTATACCTATAATTGGTCGAACAATGCCAAGACTCAAGATATCAGTGGGTTATCAGCTGGGCCATATAGTGTAACTGTTACAGATTCAAATGGTTGTACCAAAGAAATAACAGTAGTGCTTCAAGCTCCAAACAACCTGGTAGTTTCTGGCTCTACAGGCAACACATTCTGTGCTATGAGCAAAGGATCAATCACATTGAATGTATCAGGCGGTAACCCAGCTTACTCTTATAAATGGTCAAATTCCAGTACTGCCAAAGATCTCACCAATCTTGCAGCAGGCAACTACTCTGTTACAGTAACTGACAGTAATAATTGCACAAAAACTGGTAATTTTACTGTAATCGATCAAGGTAATATTTTAATCCAAGAGACAATTATACAGGCTAGTTGTTTAAATCCAACTGGCGGCAGCATATCCATAAATATAACAGGAGGAACTGCCCCATTAAGTGTTGATTGGAGTTCTGGACAAAAAAATATCAATAGTATCTCTAATTTATTGCCTGGAAATTATTCAGTCACAGTAGTTGATGCTAATGGCTGCATTGCTGTGGGGAATTATGCGATTCAACCAATTCCTGTTATTCAACTTTCAGGAATAGCTACCAGTCCATCATGTCATTTAGCTGCAAATGGTTCAATCATTGTAAATCCGACAAATGGATCAATGCCTTACAGTTATGTTTGGAACAATAACTCAACCACCAATCCAATAATAAATCTTAAAGCTGGAACTTATACGGTAACCGTCACAGACTCCAAAGCTTGCAAACAAATTGCTTCTTATATCTTGACTGATCCAAATCCGATCATTTTTAATGAAGCTTTGGTAAATCCAAATTGTAATGGCGGGAAAAGTGGAAGCATTACTATTTCAAATATTTCCGGCGGTACTCCAGGTTATACCTTGATTTGGTCAAATGGCGCAACAAACTCTAGCATATCAGGTTTAGGTGCAGGTAACTATTCAGTAACAATTACCGATTCTAAAGCTTGTAGTGTCATTAAAACATTTACTTTGAATGAAGGCGCTAATCTTCAACTTAATGTGTCAAAGATTGATATCAAATGTTTTGGGCAAACCAATGGATCAATATCAATCACGCCTACAGGAGGTATTAGTCCCTACAACTTTTTTTGGTCTCCAGTACTTTCTAATTCTGGTACTGTAAACAACTTGTCTGCAGGGAATTATTCAGTTACGGTCACTGACGTTAGTGGATGCACAGCTACAAGCACAACAGCAATAATTTCACCAACAAATATAATAACTACACTTACCCCGTCAAACATTAAATGTTTTGGAGATTCCAATGGCGGAATAACTTCAAATGTAAGTGGAGGAACAGCCCCATACACATACCTGTGGAGCAACAATGCGACATCCTCATCAATTTCAGGTTTGAATTCTGGCACTTATTCTGTGACCGTTACTGACGCAAATAATTGCACCAAAATAGTGTCTATCATATTATCCAATCCTGATAAGCTGAACTTAAGCACAATAAGCAATGATCTAATATGCCCTAATTCCACAACTGGTTTTATTACCATCACGGTATTAGGAGGAACACCAGGGTACACATTCTTGTGGTCAAATGGCTCAACTGTAAAGGATTTAAATAATATTGGAGCTGGTACCTATTCTATCACTGTTACAGATAAATCTGGTTGCACCGTCACTAAAAGCCTGACCATTAACCAGCCAATTCCTATAGATTTTGCTTTAAATAAAATGGATCAAAATTGCCTGGGTTTAGCTGATGGTAAAATTTCTATTTCCAATTTAATTGGAGGTACTCCTGGATACTCCTACATATGGTCAACAGGTTCTGTAGCCTCATCCATTTCAAATATTTTACCTGGAATATACTCAGTCACTGTTACCGATTCAAAAGGATGTTCTGTTACGAAGTCAATTGAAATTATTGCTTCAATTAAGAAGTGCAGTCTGAATATCGGTGATTATGTTTGGATTGACACAGATAAAGATGGTATTCAAGATGCCAATGAAATGGGTGTTAATGGAATTGTAGTTCATTTAATTGAATGCGGTGCTGATGGAATATTTGGCACAGGGGATGATATTATTGTTGATACAGAATCAACAAAAAACATTGGTATACAAAAAGGTTATTATCTATTTAAGGATGTTAAACCAGGAACTTACACTATTATGTTCTTTATCGATCAGGATAAATATGTGTTTACTGGAAAAGATAAAGGAGGAAATGATGAATTGGATAGTGACCCAAATCCCGCTACTGGAAAAACTGATAAATTCACCATCAAGAAAGACGATAATGATAACTTAAGCTTTGATGCTGGTATTTACCAATATTGTGATAATGTTACAACCGGCGGAGTAATTTGTTGTAATGAAACTATTTGCAAACCTGGCACAACTCCAACTGTAATTACAAGTGTGTCCCCTGCTTCTGGTGGTTCTGGCGGACTTATAGAATACTTATGGTTGTATTCTACTTCTGATCCTAATTACACGCCATTAGACCCAGATTGGATAGAAATTCCGAATAGCAATGCACCATCTTATCAACCTGGAAATATTTTTGTTACGACCTACTACATCAGATGTGCAAAACGTAAAGATTGCAAAAGCTATGCTGGTGAATCAAACATCATTATAAAAAAAGTTGTTAACGGAAAAGATGCAGTTATTCTAAATACGCCAACTCCTATATGCAATAAAATATTGGGATCTTTCACCGCACTTGATCAAGGCCCAAATACAAGCTATGATTGGCATTTTGGTTCTGGAGCATTGCCGCAAACTGGTTCAGGATTGAATCCAAGTACTAAATGGAACTTTGGCGGCATGAAAAACATCAAATTAACTGTCAGCTTTGAAGGTTGTGTAACTGAGTCTTTGGCTATGGTTCAAGTGTACCAATGCACAAACTCAATTCAAATAATTAACTTTGATGCTAAATTAAATGAGGAGTTAAAAACAGATCTTGCTTGGCAAATCAATGGTGATTCAGAATCTATTTTTGAAATTCAAAGATCTCAGGATAGTCTTAATTTCATTACCATCAATGCAGTCAATTTAAAGCCAAACTCTGATGGATGGTCTTTTATTACAGATCCACAACCTAGTATGGGCAAAAATTTCTATCGTATCAGATTGATTTCAAACGCAAAAGATAACGACTTTAGCAACATCAGATCTATTAATATAACTGATGCACAATTACGACCAATTATTGCTTACCCTAACCCTGTTCAAAATACACTTTGGATCGAACAGATTGGAGAAGTTAAAAAGAATAGCTTGATTGAAATTTCTGACACGTATGGTAGAATTATGAAATCTATAGATCTTCAATCTAATTTTAGTCAGTTTGAGATTCCAATGAATGATTTACAAGCTGGCTTGTATTTTGTTAAAGTTAAAATAAATGGAAGAAAGACTTATACCTTCACAATCAGCAAGGTAGATTAAGATATTTAACCAAACTTACTCAGAGGAGCTGCCCTATTTGTGCGGCTCTTTCTATTTTTGCAAAGCCGCCTTGTAAACCTCGAGGCATCTTTTTCGAGCAAAATCATGATCAACAATTGGAACCGGGTATTCATTTGTGTTCCATTCAGGTACCCATTTATTGATATAACTTAATTCTTTGTCGAACTTTTCAGTTTGAGCTTTGGGGCTAAAAATCCTAAAATAAGGAGACGCATCAGTTCCACATCCAGCTGCCCATTGCCAACCGCCATTGTTGCTCGAAAGTTCAAAATCCAATAATTTTTGAGCAAAATATGCTTCACCCCATCTCCAATCAATTAGCAAATGCTTAGTTAGAAATGAAGCAGTTATCATTCTTACACGGTTATGCATAAAACCTGTAGCATTTAATTCTCGCATACCCGCATCAACAATAGGGTAACCAGTTTCACCATTACACCATGCCAAGAAATCCTTTTCATCATTCCTCCAGACAATTAAATCATACTCCTTTCTAAACGAAGAAATAGTAACATGCGGAAAGTGCCATAATATTTGCATGTAGAATTCTCTCCATATCAGTTCATTCAAAAATATTTCACTTAATTTTTGGGCGTTTCTGACTTTTTCTCGAATGCTTACTGTACCAAACCTGAAGTGAATGCCTAGATGCGAAGTACCCTTAATACTTGGAAAATTTCTATCTCTTTCGTAGTCCTTTATCGTTCCTTGTTTAACCTTTCCATCAGAGGCAATAATTGGACTTTGAATAAATCCTAAATCACTGAGAGAAGGCATTTCGTATCCTTGGGAATTATTAAAATTATAAAAATATTGGTAATTATTATAACTTTCTAAATAGAATGACTCTGAACCAGAAGAACCAAGCTTTGAAAGTAGTTTTGATTTCCATTTCTTGCTATAGGGCGTAAAAATCGTATATGGTAAGCCGTCATCCTTGACTACTTCATCTTTTTCAAAAATTACTTGATCTTTAAAGGTTACAAGCGAAATATTCTCTTTTGACAAAATCAATTTGATTTTTAAATCACGATCGATCGCATAGGGCTCATAGTCATGATTCGTAAACACTGCTTTGACTTCAAACTCACTTAAAATTGCAGTAAAAACATCTTCTGGATTTCCATGATAGATCTTTATATCACTATTTAGTGCGATTAATTCCGATTTGATTTGCCCTAATATTTCATGAATAAAGCTTACTCTGGCATCCTCTTTATCAGTGAGTTTATCTAAGATGTAGTTATCAAAAATAAATACTGGCTGTACAGGGAAGTCAGATTTCAAGGCATGATACAATGCTGCGTTATCATTCAGCCTTAGGTCACGCCTAAACCAAAAAATTGTAACCATTAGTTAACTGTTTCCTTGAGGTATTTTTGAACCCATGACTCTTTAAGAGGAATAATAAGTTGATCAGCCGAAATTGCTGCTTGATTTATAATATTGTCGTTGATAGATAATGCACCTTTGTTAAATAAGTCAATTAATTCATCCAAACTCACTTGAACCCATTCACCGTCAGAATAAAGAATAATTCCCATTCTATTAAAGAGATTTATATTTAAATGATCTTCGATTATTTTAATGTTATGTATTAACTTATCTATTGAGCAACCGCTAGATCCACTATTAATTTCATCATTATATACCACAAAACCCAAATTACCTACAAATTCAAAACCAGGATCTAGCTTTATTTGATGTGCTTTCCAATTTGGTAAAAACTCATTCATATTTGAACTAATTACATTTTTTTGCTGATCACTCAATAGGTTTTCGGCTTGAAATACCCAAACTTTTACTGATGCGCTTGTTGGAAGCAAATTCATTTGTATTACTTTATATTGTTTAATACCATCTCAGCCAGATCATATACCATCACTTTTCCTTCATTTCCATTGGCTGCTATCCCGTCTTGTAACATTGTTATACAAAAAGGACAATTAGCAACAACTATTTTATTGCCGTTTTCGTAAATTTCCTCAGCCCTTTCTGTGTTAATTCTTTTATTTCCTGGCTCATCTTCTTTGAACATTTGAGCTCCTCCTGCCCCACAACACAATCCATTTACCTTGGAACGTTTCATCTCTTTGATATTCATTTTCAGTGCTTCCAGCACCTCTCGTGGAGCGTCATAAATGTCATTAGCTCTTCCTATGTAACAGGAATCGTGATAACTTATTGTTTCTGCTGTTTCGTTTACTTGAATCTTGCCAGTTGCAATCAGCTCTTGCAAATATTGACTGTGATGAATGACATTATAGTTGCCACCTAATTCAGGATATTCGTTTTTTAAGGTGTTGAAGCAATGTGGACATGCAGTTACAATAGATTTTACTTCGTACATGTTTAAAGTTTGCACATTCTGAAGTGCCGTCATTTGAAAGAGGAATTCATTACCAGCTCGTCTAGCAGGATCTCCAGTACATTTTTCTTCATCTCCTAAAACGGCGAATTTTACGCCAGCTTTCAACATAATTTCACAAAAAGCTCTTGTTACTTTTTGGGCTCTTGCATCAAAACTTCCAGCACAACCAACCCAAAATAATATCTCAGGAGATTCCCCATTAGCAGCATACTGTGCCATCGTCTTTATATTACTCATTCCTATTATTTTATGATTCGTGTATCCAATTATCTCTGCTAACAGGCATTTGCCAAACTGCACCTGTATTTTCAATACTATTAAACATTGATAACCAATCTGGAGGCCCAGCTGATTCTGTCAATAACTCATATCTTCTCAGCTCTAAAATTATATCCAATGGATTTATTAAAATCGGACAAGCTTCTACACATGCGTTGCAGGTAGTGCAGGCATGGATTTCTTCTCTTGAAATACGATCAAACAAAGATTTGCCATCATAAAATAAAGGATCTTTTGCAACCGATCTTGCTTTTCCTAGTTCTTCAGCTCTATCTCGTACGTCCATCATTATCTTTCGGGGACTTAGGAGTTTTCCTGTAATACTAGCAGGACAAACATTTGAACATCTTCCACATTCTGTGCAGCTATAGGCATCTAAGAGGTGCTTCCAAGTTAGTCCAGTTACATCATTTGCTCCAAAATTCATATCTGGTTCTGCTGCGCCTGTTGCATCTACTTCAATCCCATACATTGACTTAACTTCATTCATTATAGCAGGCATATTCTCAATTTTCCCAATAGAACTTAGTTTGGAGAAATAGACATTTGGAAAACTTAAGAAAATATGTAAGTGCTTAGAATATGGCAAATACAATATGAATCCTAAAACGACCATCAAATGCAACCACCAACCAAATCGTTCTAAAATATATAAGGAATTTACAGAAAATCCTCCAAAAATGGCAGGACCTATATTATCGCTTATTAGTAAAGTACCTGTTTCTTTAAAGTGTTCTGGTTCCAAACCTTGAAGTAACACATCACAACCATTCATGGTAAATATGCCGACTATTAGCACAATTTCAGCAAATAAAATATTATTGGCATCCATTGACGGCCAACCTTTCATTTCTGACATCTTAAAGCGAGGAAGTTTTAAAAGATTTCTCCTTGCCAAAAAAACTATAGTAGCAATAAATGCCAACAGTGACAAAATCTCTATAAAATTGATAATTATGTTATACAAACCGCCAATTTTGTCCACAAAAAATCTGTGAAATCCAAAAGCACCATCCAACAGAATTTCAATCAATTCAATTTGGGTAAATATGAATGCAACATAGATAAAAAGATGCAAAAAACCTGGAATAGGTCTTGAAAACATTTTCTTTTGACCGAATGCAATTAACAATACATTTTTCCATCTCTTAGACCTGTTACCTGATATCTCAATATCTCTACCTTGTAAAATATTAGACCTAAGAAATAGGAATCTTTTGGTGGCAAAGAAAAAAATCAATCCTACCAAAACAATGAATATACTTTGTTGAATCATAAAAATAAAATTCTAATCTAAGGTAAATACATCTTGTTCAGATTGTAGTACATTCTAACGAATTTATCTTCATGATAATATTTTAGAATCGTTCTAATGAAGTTTATTCAAGAAAGTAGAAATTGATATTTAGATTTGTGCAGAATTAAAAGCCCAATCATGCAATTATTAAATGACGCTCAAGTAAAAGAAAAAATAAAACGTCTTGCTATAGAAATGATTGAGCACAATTACACGGAAACTGAAATAAACCTAATTGGGATTAATAATAATGGATATTCGTTTTCAAAGTTGATTCAAAACGAAGTACCTAAAGAATATGCCTTAAAAGTTAAATCATTTCAAATCACATTAAATCCTGCACATCCACTTGACCCTATCCAATTCAATGAGGGAAATATTGATTGTTTTAAAGACAAGGTCATAATCCTAATTGACGATGTTGCAAATACTGGAAGAACTATGTTTTATGCAATGAAACCATTTATGGATACAATTCCTAAGAAAATTGAAGTTGCTGTGCTGGTGGACAGAAAACATAAAAACTTCCCTATCAAAGTTGATTATGTCGGCCTGTCTTTGGCTACAACATTACTGCAGAATATTGACGTGAACCTTAAAGATATTAATCAATATTCTGCAAGTTTGAGTTAAGCTCTATTTAATTACAATCACCTTGCTGGATCTAACTTCTTCGCTGTTGCTGAGGAAGATGTAATAAAACCCTGCTGACAACTTATGTGAATTCAAATTAAGAATCTTTTCATCAGATCCAATTTTACGTGTTTCCAAAAGGTGGCCTGTTGAGGACACTAACTTTAGATCAGAATAATTCTTCCTTAAAAAGATAGTAATATTTTCATAGGCAGGATTAGGGCTTATAAAAAAGTCTGATTCTCTATTGGCTTCCTTCGTAGACACAATACCATCAATGTCAACCGTCCTTCTTGGTAGTAGCTGATATCCTTCAATAAAAGGAGAAGTATTATCAAATTGTGATCCTAAACCAGAAACACTAAACATTGAAAAATTAGGAACAACTGTATTGAATAAATCAATATCGTTGTCTATTCGGATTTTAAATATTTTTCCACCTGGATCCTGTACGTCAATAGTAAAACCAGTTCCAATACCTGTAGTCCATTGACCTGGATCGACAAAAGTTAAATTACTCAATTTTACAAACTCAGATTCCGTTGATTCATCCAAGTCAGTGACGTTTGCAGCAATTTTAAGCGAACCAGTTCCAGATTTCCATAATGTATCAGGAGAAATTTGAGTCAATCCATTGAATTGTGAAATCCGACCTTGAACTGTAATTTCATCTCCTTCTACTACCATATAGCCAAAAGTTTTATTCGAGAATAATGATATTCCTCCTGTTGCATCAATCATAAATAATTGAATAGGATTTAAGCCATTGTAGTCAACACCATATACAATTCCTTTCAGTTGACAGAAGGAATTAATGGAACTTGCTACTCCTGCTGCATCATTACCTGTTACTTCAGCAATTGTTTTAGGTGGATAATTTTGGGCACAGTTTACTGTGATGCTCACATTGGCTTGATCTGTTCCTCCAATTTTATCGGTGACCGTATATGTAAAGCCATCAAGTCCGCAATAGTCTTTGTTTGGAGTATAAACCAATCCATTTTGATTTCCCGTTACCGTTCCATTGGAAGGATTGGTATAAGTCAATGTTTCAACACCATTTGGCAGTTTATCATTGGTTAGAACATTCATATTTAGAGCTGAATTAAAACTAGTGGTAAATACATCATCTGTGCAAACAGTTGCAGTTCCTGAAATCGGACTATAGGTATCTATTGGGAATGGATTGGCTACTCCACTATTGTTTGGCGCGCCATCTAAACTTCCAACTCCTCCAAATTTCCAGTTACTCAGAATAAACGTAGTGGCATCAGGACCTGTTCCATCTACTCTGTACGCCCAGCCATCTAAGTACTCCCAAGCAGTTCCAGTTCCATCAAGATTGATGTCACCAAAAATGTCAATTACAGTATTTTCTTCAAATAATTCAAGGGCATCATCACCATTTATATTCATGGATGAACTTATAAAATCAGCATCAAAACCGAAATATTGATGGAATAAAGCACTGTCAGCAGCAATATGAATGTATGTTCCTTTTGGTACCGAAATAGCTGGAAAGGTGAATTCCTTACCATCTGATCCCCCACCGTT
>JBBQJT010000066.1:0-14632 GCA_038326165.1 Chitinophagales bacterium
AATATACTGCGTTAAGCAATTGCCATTGAAAAGAGATTATATTTGTAGCATTACTCATAATTCAAAATATAACTCTATGGTCGAAACGGAAGAAGAGTTGTGTGTTTGGTTAAAGGTGAAATATTTGGATTCAGTGTCCCCGTATTGGCAAAGGAGTATTGAGTGCTGATACATTGACAGGCCAAACTATGTTAAATTGGTCAACATGAAAAATCCGTTCATACTGTATCTGTTTTTAGCTCTTGCATTGAATGTGCAAGCTCAGTATTTCGATTCCAATGAGATATTTAACACAGGTTCAAATGGCTACACTATATTCAAATCTGATAAATACTTATTTGTAGAATGTGGTGTTCAGTTAAAAAAATATTAATCAAAGTATTGCTTGGCTTGTCTTGGATACCAACTTAAACTACCTTAGGTCTTTTGTGCCAAAAGATACCATTCGGTATAGTTCTAGATCAACCCATCATGATGGTTATTTAGTTCAATATAGTCAGTCCACAGTCAACAAAGCAGACTCAGCTATTTTAGTTAAGATGGATACCGTGGGCAATGTATTGAAGAGAAAGGTCTATTCAACTAAGGACAATGGCACTAGGACATATTTACCATTAAAATACCACAACAATATACCAAATCCTAGAGCTTTAAAATGCCAAATATTAACCATGTCAGGCTATGTGATTCAATCCGGAGCATTTGATTCTGAAAAGAATACTAATGAGGTGGACGTTAACAAGCTACCTGTGGGCATGTACTTAATCAAGGTTTATGATCGTGATTGGCAGAGTATGCCCGTGAAGTTTATGAAGATGTGATTTTATGGTGGGTATGGTGGGCATAATGGGTATGATGTGCAAAGGTTTATGGTTTTCGCAAAATTTTGAGAGCTTTTAAAAATCCGCGATTTTTATTTAATCCTTTTAATAATAGCGTGCCCTGACAGTATGCACTTTAGGATATACTCTACAGGGTTTGACTGGGCGTGTTTATTGACATTGTGAGTATTTGATCTTATCGATTCGTCAAGGTTGAAAAATTTTCGTAATATTAAAAATTTCGTGTGTTCGCTTTATATCTCTAATTTGGCTTAAAAAAATAATTCCATTCTGAATCCAAACCATTAGTTTTGAGCTTTGTATTAAATATTCATCAACATAGCTTCATACTGTGTCCTTATTTCCAAATCCTTTACATTATTCAGAATCCAATTGTTTTTATGCCTCATGGCGTTGTCCTTCCAATATTGCGATTGTAAAATATTGGGGTAAATTTGGGTTGCAACTGCCACGCAATCCCAGTTTAAGTCTGACATTGGACAAGGCTCATACTGACACCACCGTCAAAGTGATGCCCAAACAAATGACAGATTCTTCAGTAACTGTTATTGTTGATGGCCTTAAAAATGAAAATTTCAAGCCCAAAATTATGGCTTTCTTGAAGCATATTGAAGCTTACCTGCCTTGGACTGCTTCCTACGATTATGAAATACACACCCACAACACCTTCCCGCATGGCGCTGGTATTGCTTCCTCGGCTTCGGCATTTGGTGCACTTTCATTGTGTTTGTTGAGTGTCGAAGAGCAGATGCTCGACAATGCCTATGCTGAGGATGAATTTTTGAAAAAAGCGTCTTTTCTGGCTAGAATAGGTTCAGGTAGTGCTTCACGTTCTGTTTATCCTATTGCAGCCGCATGGGGCAAATTGGAGCAATTGAATGCTTCTGATGAGTATGCTATTCCCTGTGGTGATCGATTGCATAAAATATTTCATACATTTCACGATGATATTCTCATTGTCAGCAAAAATGAAAAGTCGGTCAGCAGTACTGCCGGGCATCAGTTGATGGAAGGAAATCCATTTGCAAGCTTGAGGTATGAACAGGCGGAGCAAAGAATGCATGATTTGATCCATTGTTTGGCATTGGGAGATATTGAAGCCTTTGGAACTTTGTGTGAGGAAGAAGCGTTGTCATTGCACGCTTTGATGATGTTATCAAAGCCATCTTATTTATTGATGGAGCCCAATTCCATCGCCATAATTCAAAAAATTCGCAATTTCAGGGCGGAGACCAAACTTCCGGTATATTTTACGCTGGATGCAGGTCCAAACATTCATTTATTGTACCCTGATAATATTGCTTCAAAAGTTCGTGAATGGGTGGATCATGATCTGGTTCATTTTTGTAAAGATCAATTTTATTTAAAAGACAAGGTAGGTCAAGGACCGCAAATAATACCTCAAATATGAAATCAATTCTTTACCGACTTCCGCTTATATTTAGCCTGCTACTAGTCTGCATTCTGCCTTATCAATGTCAGTCGCAACATCCCGGCACAGAAAAATTGGTGGCCAATGAAGCCTTCAGAAAGAAGATCAATTCTTATTTGAATTTTTCGATCCCTGTAATGGGCGTTGATGAGTTGAATAAAAATAAGAAGGACTATGTCATATTGGATGCACGTGAAAAGGAGGAATTTCAAGTAAGTCACATTCCTGATGCCAAATACATTGGATATTCAAGCCTTGATAAATCCGCTTTAAATCTTGTGTCAAAGGATCAAAAGATAGTTGTTTATTGCAGTATCGGGTACCGAAGCGAAAAGGTCAGTGAGAAGTTGCGCAAAATGGGTTATAAAAATGTGACCAACCTATATGGAAGCATTTTTGAATGGGCAAACGAAGGATTGCCTTTGGAAGATGCAAATGGTAAGCCAAGCAAAATTCTTCATGCATACAATAAGTCTTGGAGTAAATGGGTAGACAATAAATCTATCAAAAAGACTTGGTAAAATCTCCCCTCATTGTTAAATGAGGAGAGATCCTATTTTTCTGTAACTAAGCCGTAGCTACAATTGAGAAGAATGATTTTAATTTAGTGATTTCAAGCAATTTCAAAACTTGTGGTGAAATACCTTGCAAGCTAAATGAGCCACCTACTTTCATGCTTTTGTGCTGAATAGACAGCAAGCAATTAAGTCCGACGCTATTTAGAAATGGTAAGCTGCTCAGGTCAACTCTAAAGTTTCTGGAACCTTGCTCAATCAGGTTTGATACCTCGTCAAGGATTTTTCTATTCTCCAGTTCGTTAAAAAGACTACTTACGTTTACAACCTGTAAATTGTCCTGTTGGACAATGTTGTAGATTTTGTTCATGGGTTTGATTTTTCGGTTTTCTAAAAGTGTGTGATATGTTTAAATTTTGTTCAATGTTCAGCTAGTCTCTTTTCTTTTGACCTTGGGTTTGCGCCCACAGTCACGATTACATTCACCATAAAGATTCAAAGAGTGATGAATGACAGTAAAATGCAGCATCTCCCCCATCATGGTTTTGATCTGTTGAATGCGTGGATCACAAAATTCCAACACTTCGTGACAGTCCACACAAATCAGGTGATCATGTTGTTTGTAACCATAGCTCTTTTCATACTGTGCAAGATTTTTGCCAAATTGGTGTTTTTTGACTAAATCGCATAAAACTAATAATTCGAGGGTGTTGTAAACAGTAGCACGACTGACACGATACTGTTGAGTTTTCATATGAATATAGAGTGCTTCGGCATCGAAATGGTCGGTGCGTTTATATATTTCTTCGAGGATTGCATAACGTTCGGGAGTCCTGCGCAGGCTTTGTTTTTCCAGATGGGCTGAAAAGATAGAGTTTACCTCAGCCATTATTTTTTCGCTGTAAGGTTGTTCGGCCATGATAAGCGCGGTTAGGGATTATGTTCTCGCAAATTTAATCACGAATTGTGAATTATGTATATTTATTTTTGTTTACATGAAATTTTAATCACCCGACCGAACCACAGTTGATATTCCTTGGAGGCTTTTCAAGGATTTGATGGCTTTGGTGAGGAATTCTTTGTTGGGAACAATAATGCTGATTTTGCCTTCGAAATAGCCCTCATTTCCGTCGATATAGAATGATTTGATATCGAGTCCTAAGGTTGAAGATATTTGTTGCGAAAGTCGTTCTATCACCCCTGGACCGGTGTCGATGCCTGTAATAACTAAATCGGCAACAAAAGAACTCGCATCCATACGTGCCCACTCGGCCTTCATGATGCGATAGCCATAATTGTTGAACAAATTGGAAGCGTTGTTACAGTTTGCTTTATGGATTTTTAGTCCTGCATTGCTTGTAAGGTAGGCAAATACTTTGTCGCCCGGATTCGGTTGGCAACACGAGGCGAACGAATATTCATAATTTTCAGCAGCATCACCTCCAATAAGTAGCTGAAGCTTGGAATCTTTAGGAGGAATGTATGCTGGAGTATTTTCGTCTATTAGATCTGGTTTAAATTGGGGAGCCAAAATAAGCTCGTCCAACAATATCAATTTGCCAGCTTCAACTTTAAAATTCTTAAAGTCACTTAGTTTAATTTGTTCCATAGCAATGGCGTAGAACAAATCGATCCGAGTCCGCAATCCATAGTGCCTTACCAGAGTTTCAATGTTGGATTCAAAATCAAGCTTTAAATTTTGAAACTTGCGCATCACAGCTTCCTTACCCAATTCGCCTTTTTTCTTGCGGTCTTCTTTTAATGCAGATCTGATTTTGGATCTTGCCTTACCTGTAATAACCATTTTAAGCCAACTTTCATTGGGACGTTGGCTCTTAGAAGTAATGACATTGATTTGGTCGCCATTGACAAGCTTATAACCCATAGGTACAAGCTTATTGTTTACCTTTATGGCTACTGCATGATAACCAACAACTGAGTGTATTCCGAATGCAAAGTCAAGTGCAGATGCACCTTTAGGCAAAATCTTTAAGTCTCCTTTGGGAGTATAAACATAAACTTCTTCTGCAAATAGATTGGTCTTGAAGTCGTTGATAAATTCAAGTGCGTCACTTTCTGGAGTTTCAAGAAGATCTCTCACGCTATCAAGCCAGGTTTCATATACATCTTGCTGATTGCCCATTCCTTTGTATTTCCAGTGGGCGGCATAGCCTCTTTCAGCTATCTCATCCATTCTTTCGGAGCGGATCTGCACCTCTACAAATCGGCCCTCGGGCCCAACAACAGTGGTGTGTAGCGATTCATAGCCATTGGATTTAGGGGTGGTAATCCAGTCTTTCAGACGCTCAGGAATGGGTGTGTGCACATCCGTGACGATGGAATAAACTTGCCAGCAAGAAGGTTTTTCTTTTTTTGGAATAACATCTACAATAATTCGAATGGCGAAAAGGTCATAAATTTCCTCAAAAGGAATTTTCTTGATTTTGATTTTATTGTAGATGGAAAAAATTGATTTCGGCCTACCGACAATTCGATATTTTATGCCCAATTCATCCAATTCAGTTCGAAGCGGGGCAATAAAATCTTCTATGTAATCCGTTCGGGAGCGTTTGGTTTCCTTGAGTTTTTTGGCTATTTCATGATAACTTTCCGCATCTGTAATTTTCATGCACAGATCCTGAAATTCGGTTTTAATATTGTACAGTCCCAATCTGTGAGCGAGAGGAGCGTATATGTAACTGGTTTCAGCTGCTATCTTTAACTGCTTGTGCTTAGGCATGGAGCCAAGCGTTCGCATGTTGTGCAGGCGATCTGCCATTTTTATTAGGACCACCCGCACATCTTCGACCAAGGTTGAAAGTACCTTCTTGAAATTTTCAGCTTGGGGAATGTCAGTATTGTAGGCAGTATCCAATTTGGTCAAGCCATCAACGATACTAGCTATACGTTCGTTAAAAATTATTTTTATTTCTTCGAGGCCAATATCGGTGTCTTCAACAACATCATGAAGCAAGGCACATACAATGGCTGTTGGCCCCAAGCCAATTTCTTCGACACAGATTTGAGCTACTGCTATGGGGTGGAGAATGTATGGCTCACCTGATTTTCTGCGTTGCTTGCCGTGGGCCTCAACGGCCATTTCATAAGCTTTTCGGATCATTTCCTGATCTTCCTTGTCGAGCGGATCTTTGACTGATTTGAGCAAATTCCTATATGCACGCTGAATCATCAGACGTTCATCTTCCATAGAATGTGATATTATTAATTCCTCAGCCATGCATAAAAAAGACTTGTTACAACTTTAGGTTTAGGTCAAATTTAAGATTTTTTTCTGAATATGTCAAAAGGTAGGTGCGTGAAATAATAAAAAGATTTATCTTTGCACCTCGATAAGCAACAAATGATGCTTTTTGTATTTTGCAATGCGGGTGTGATGAAATTGGTAGACATGCCAGACTTAGGATCTGGTGCTTCACGGCATGGGGGTTCGAGTCCCTCCACCCGCACATTACAAACTCTCTTATTCTTCAGAGGTTTTAGAACCATCTTCCAGATTTATCCATTACTCTTTACTTTCAGAAATTAGCTTTTTGGTATTTTCTTTAACTCGTGAGTTTTATTATCTGTGTAGCCAAGTTGGTCTAAGCTGAGGTAACAGGGGTTCTATTTCATGAAAATATTTACTTGAATGTATTTATTGCTAAGTACCTTGATTAAGTTGAAGGATGGCTTTGCACATATCTTATTACCTTTGTTGTACAATATATTTTAAACTTCATGTCGTATTTTATTTATAATGTAACTGTCAGGGTTGAAGATTCCATAGTAGATGACTGGCAATCTTGGATGAAGAATGTTCATATTCCAGATATTTTGGCTACCAATTGTTTTACTGGTTCAAAACTTCTAAAGCTTTTGGACGATCAGCACAATGAAGGGGCGCACACCTTTGCTGTCCAGTATCATTACAAAGATCAGTCAGAACTTGATCGATACTTGAATCAATATGCTTCCCTTTTGAGAGAAGAACATTTGGTTAGATACGGTGAGCAAGCTCTTGCATTCCGATCAACTTTAGAGGTTTTGTGTGAGTATTGAACAACTCGACAGTGTTGTGAAGAATCGTAAAGCACTGAATTTGTTGTACTTGGCCAATACGATATCAGGTATGGCCCAAGGTATAACCATGTTGGCAATTCCGTGGTATTTTGCACAACATGATCAGACCATTCAGTTTGGTTATCTCTATATCATTTGTCATCTGGTCGCCTTTGTATGGTTGCCATACAGTGGTGTGCTCATCGACAAATATTCCAGACAAAAGATTTATGTTTATGTTGCATTGGCGTGCGGAGCAATCATCACCTCGGTTGCTGTTTGGGGCCTGATAGCTGGGATTCTGCCCATTTATGCCATTGGAGCCATATTTATGATGACCTTCTTCAATTACAATATCCATTATCCCAATTTATATGCATTGTTGCAAGAAGTCACGGAACCCGATAAATACGAATCTGTTACTGCAAATATTGAAATACAAGGCCAAGGAGCTGGGATGCTAGCAGGCGCACTTGCTGCCTTTTTGTTAGAAGGAGTACAAAATGGTGTGATCAACTTTGGTGGAATTGACATCAACTTTCCGATAACCATAAAGCCTTGGTCCATTCAATCCATTTTTCTGGTAGATGGCTTAACTTATTTTCTTTCTGCAATAATTATTGTGTGCATAAAATTCAACTTTATTGCCAAACGAGAAGTTGAATCAGAGTTAATCCTTACCCGTTTGAAGTATGGCTTTGATTTTTTAAAAAATCACTCCCAACTATTTTTGTTTGGTGTGCTGGCTTATATGGTTTTTGCAACTGCTATGATCGAAGCATTTTATTTGGCTGCTCCTTATGTTAAAAATGTACTGAAGGAAGGAGGAGATGTGTATGCCAATGAAGAAATATATTACAGTTTGGGTGCCGTATTGGCAGGATTTGTTGTTCATAAAATTTTTGCACGTACCCGCATCCCTATTGCAATGATGATCATGACCTTGGCAACTGCAATATTGTATTTTGTGGTTTTTGCAAGCAACAATGTCATGGTATTTTTAATCATGATTCTCATCATGGGATTTGCCAATGCTGGCTCTAGGATTTTGATGGTAACTTATTTGTTTCACACGGTACCCAATCAAATTTATGGCAGGGTCGGCACTGTATTGTATCTTATCAATTTCGCCGTGCGTTTACTTTTAGCACTTGCTTTTACCAATGCGTTTTTTCAAGACGGTGATGGCGTGAAATATGCTTTTTTGGTCATGTCGGTGCTGATGATGATCACCCTTGTATTTCAATATTACAATCAAAAACGACTAAAGGACGATTTTACGAATACAAAGTAAATATTATGACAGAAAATGTTCGTTGAGAAAACTAATTTCACGTTTCTTTGTATTCTTAACTACACGATTAATTTATTTCTATGCTGATACAACTTACCGAAGAACAACAATCCGTTCAACAAGCTGCAAGAGAGTTTGCTCAAAAGGACCTATTGCCTGGTGTAATAGATCGTGATAACAAGATGACATATCCTAAAGATGAAGTCCGCAAAATGGGTGAACTGGGATTTTTAGGTATGATGGTTTCACCGGAATATGGCGGAGGCGGAATGGACACACTCAGTTATGTATTGGCAATGGAAGAGATTTCAAAAGTAGATAACTCTTGTAGTGTTATCGTTTCTGTAAATAATTCATTGGTTTGTTGGGGCCTTGAAACTTTTGGAAATGAGTTCCAGAAGGACAAATACTTACGCAAATTAGCAACAGGTGAATGGATAGGAGCATTCTGCTTATCGGAACCGGAGGCAGGAAGTGATGCTACATCGCAAAGAACCACAGCTGTAGACATGGGTGACCATTATTTGCTCAATGGCACCAAAAACTGGATAACCAATGGTGGTACTTCAAAAGTGCATTTGGTAATTGCTCAAACCAATCCAGAACTGGGCAGCAAGGGCATCAATGCCTTAATAGTTGAAACAGATTGGGAAGGTGTGGTCATTGGAGCCAAAGAAGATAAATTGGGAATTCGTTCCTCGGATACGCACACTATCATGTACACAGATGTAAAAGTTCCAAAAGCCAACCGAATCGGCGAAGATGGATTCGGTTTTAAGTTTGCAATGAAGACCCTTGCAGGTGGACGTATTGGTATTGCATCCCAGGCTTTAGGTATTGCTGCAGGAGCCTATGAGCTGTCTGTAGCTTATTCCAAAGTGCGCTCCGCATTTGGTAAGCCAATCAGTCAACACCAAGCCATTGCATTCAAACTAGCAGATATGGCAACTAAAATTGAAGCTGCTAGACTATTGGTGTACAAATCAGCGTTGATGAAGGACGAAGGTCTTGACTACGGTATGGCAAGTTCTATGGCAAAAGTCTTTGCATCGGAAACTGCAATGGCTGTAGCTGTCGAAGCTGTTCAAGTTCATGGTGGTTACGGATTCGTCAAAGAATACCATGTAGAAAGACTGATGCGCGATGCTAAAATAACACAGATCTACGAAGGCACGAGTGAAGTTCAACGCATTGTCATTTCACGTGAGGTATTAAATGGAAAATTGTATTGTTGATTGCCATCGGCAGTCTCATCGAATAAAAGAGTATGTTCAAATCATTTAGGATTTTTAAACTTGCAGGAATACCGGTATATCTGCACTGGAGTTTTTTTCTGCTCGTGATTTTCGTAGTAGGTCAAGCATTCATGGATGGCGAACCACTCGAGGCAATTCTTTTTCACTTTCTGATACTCATGTCTGTGTTTATATGTGTGACTATGCACGAATATGGTCATGCGCTTATGGCTCGCAGATATGGAGTAATAACCGAGGACATTATTTTGTCTCCAATTGGAGGTGTGGCAAGATTGCGAAGTTTGCCTGAAAAACCTTGGCATGAGTTTCTGGTAGCCGTAGCAGGGCCTTTGGTCAATGTCGTTATATTGATTTTATTGGGAATTGTCATTTTTGGATCGTATCAAAGTACATTTCTGACTATGAGTTCTGAAACCTTATCCGAGGGCTCCTTTTTGTTGAGGTATTTGGTTGTTATGTCCATGATTAATCTGACTTTGGTATTATTCAATATGATTCCTGCCTTCCCAATGGACGGTGGTAGAGTATTGAGGGCTTTGCTTGCCATGAAATTAGGCAAGTTAAAAGCTACAAAAATTGCAGCTTATGTAGGCCAAGGTATTGCAGCAATATTTGTATTGAGTGCAGTTTTCAATTATCCGCTTTTTGGAAATATCACAAGCTCAATTGGGCAGTTTACATTAGGGATTATCGGCGTTGTAATTTTCTCAATGGCACGCAGTGAATATCAAGCTGTAGTTTGGGATGAAAAGATGAAGGGAACAACGGTCGCTTCACTAATGCAGCGACAGTTCTCGCATTTGTATAATTCTGAACAAGTTGATTTCGCTATTTCAAGATATAAATCAGGCGAAGAAACCAACTTTATTGTTTTCGATGAATACAACCAACCCATTGGTTTGCTTCAGGAGTCCATCCTCAAATTTGTTGATCAACGACATGAGTCGGGTTTGGTGGGACAATACACTACGCCATTGATGGTCAGTATTGAGAGTAACAGCACCATCATTCATGCTTGGGAGGCTTCAAAGCAATACGACCAAGATCTGTTTCCAGTTATGGAAAATGGAGTTACAGTAGGTGTAATAAGCCGAGAGACACTGTACGAATATTTGAACAGCAAGTAGCGATTAAGTACTACAGTCCGAGTTTCTTCTTAACCAAAGGGCCAACATCAGCAGTAACTTGGCTAAACATCATAGCTCCGGTAGATTCGTCAAAGATCATGGAATAACCACCTTCTTTTCCTACTGCTTTGATAGCCTCATCCACTCTTTTTAAGACAGGATCCAACAATTCCTGACGTTTCACCATCATTTTTTGTTTGATATCATTGTCATATTCTTGCAGTTTCGCTTGCATGCCCTGAAGTTCTTGCTCTTTTTGCTTCACTTGATTTTGATTCAAGGAGCCTTCACTGTTCTGCTTCATGTAGATGTCATAAGTAGACTTCAATACAGCCACCATAGAATCGCCTTTGGCATTCAATATCTTTTGGTAACTGTCCAAGGATACATCCGCAGAAGCAACTTCGGGCAATAGAGAAAGTAAGTTGCCTGAATTCAGGTGACCATACTTAGGAGCAGTTTGAGCATTTAAGCCAAAACAGAGGAATCCGGCAATGGCCAGAAGAATTGTTTTCTTATTCATAAAATGTGAAATACAAGGGCTATAAATTAAGGATTGGTTTGCTCGTTCTGTTTTTTATCAGATTCGCGCATACCTTCTTTGATCTCTTGTTCAATATTGTTCTTTGCATTATTGAACTCTCTGATACCTTTTCCAATTCCTTTTGCCAATTCAGGAATTTTTTTGCCACCAAAAAGTAGGAGAATCAAGAAAACTATAACAAGAACTTCCCAGGAGTTCATGTTAAAAATTAAAGGAAAACTATTCATTATGCTTAGTTTATTGTGTTATTTTTTAAGGCCTATTTCTCTAAGTCGTTCATCGAGGTATTCACCTGCTGTAATGGGTTCATAATCCTGAGGATTTTCTATTGTCACACAATCCTCAAGGCAAGACAAGTCCATTGCACTAACAGGATGGAGAAAGAATGGAATAGATAGTCTCGGTAAATGCCATTCTTCCCTTGGTGGGTTAACTACTCTGTGGGTTGTGCTTCGTAATAAGTTATTGGTCAATCGCTGAAGCATGTCACCCACGTTTACTACTATTTCATCTTCGCCGGGCACAATTGCCTGCCAAACATTATCTTTATCCAATAGCTGCAAGCCTCCTGCGGATGCACCTACAAGCAAAGTAATCAAATTGATATCTTCGTGCTGTTCGGCTCTGATAGCGGATGCAGGTTCACTAGAAATAGGAGGATAGTGAATTGCACGTAAAATGGAGTTGCCGTTTTTGATTTGAGTATCAAAATAATCGTGTTCGAGATTCAAATACGAAGCAATTGCTCTCAATAGATGTCCCCCACAAGCTTCAAACGACTTATACAATTGATTCCCAAGCACACTGAATTCCGGAGTTTCGGCCACTACTACGTTATCAGGGTAAGCTTCAGCGGTTGGTTCTGCTGGTACCTGACCAATCTGATAGAACTCCTTCAAGTCTGCCATCTCACTTTGCTTGGCATGCTCTTTTCCAAAAGATGTATAACCACGCTGTCCAGCCAGTCCTCCAATCTCGTACTTCCGTTTGGTGGCGGTATCAAGCGCAAAGAAATTTTTTGCGGATGCATAAAATTGATCAATCAAGTCCTTGGATACGCCATGATTTTTTACGCCAACGAAGCCCACATTTCTGAAAGCATCGCCCAATAGTGCAGTGAACTCAGCTTGTTCTGAGGGCGACCCATCTATAAAAACATGGAGATCAACTAAAGGAATAGCGCGTGCTGACATAGACATTAGATGTTTGAAAGATCTAAACGTTTAACAAAGGTAATAAATTTCCAACTGCTTGATTGAATCTTCTAAGGTTTGTACCTCGATTTTTCAAGGAGTTGTTGGGCATCTGTAATTGCAATCAATTGATTCAATGTGATTTGCGGGTTATTTTTCATAAAACTTTTAACAATCTGATAACCCAACCAAGTGCCCACACGCCCTGGAGCTTCCGCAGGCATACCCGGTGAATTTGGACTGGGCTCAATATATTTTCGGATTTTATCATAATCACTCTCGTACAAAAGCTTTTCACTGGTAAAAAATGCCCAAATATTTTTTTCGTTTTGATTCAACCAATTCAGTTGAATTTTCGAAAATTCAAGTTTGACGCTATCCTGCGCAAGTGGCATTATTTGGTCAAGCACATAGAGTTTCTTTCCTTCATGCAGAATAAAATTAATCAATTTCTCCTGTTGAGGTTTGTTGCCAGTAATATCATCAATAACGGCATACATACTTTTACTTACCAAATGATCCTTGTTGTAGGTCCTTATGAGGTAATTACTAAAATTCGAATTGTCGCCGTTGTAATAGCGATAATCATATTTGGGTCCCAAAAAGAAGTCGAGACCCACACCCAAATCTCCTTTTCCGTAAACAAATATCCCAATGGTGTACTCTGACAAGAACGTTGTTACACTTGGAATGTGCCTTTCAGGAAAATAATGCTTTAAGTATTGAAAAGCTTTTTTGAATTCCTCTTTTTCGGATTTCATGCCCGCAAAAACAATTTGGGTCGTGTCATAAAGCTTCTTTATGTTAGGATAAGTCACAAATCCTCTTAAATAGTTCATTTCACCTTCAGGAATCGTTTTTGTATTTCCAGTGCCGAGAATCTGGTTGAAATAGATGTCTGTAAATTCTGGATATTTCACCTTAAGGTTCTGCAATCCAGCCTTAAATTGAATGGTATCTATATAAAATAGCTCTTGTTCGAATCTTGTCCACTTCATTTCTATATTTATTGACGATACATCTGGCAGATTTTTCTTTTCCTCGGTTTTGCATGAGCCGACGAAAAGCAGCAAAGTGAGAACCAAAGCGGAGAAAAGAATAGGACTATATTTCATGTTAAGTTGCTTATATATTTTACATCAATTAAATTAAATGCCTAACTTCGTATCAGAATTGCAAAGTTCTAAAGCTTATCTCAATTTTAGTATATAAATTTAAATTCAAATCGTAATGAAAAAATTATTAATTTTATCTGTATGCCTTTTTTCAATTATTCGCGTTGAAGCTCAGGATAAAAAATTCCGTGCAGGCTTCGAATTGTCACCATTTGTTAGCTGGATGAAAACCGATCAAAAAACCATTGAATCAGCTGGAAGCAGAGTGGGTCTTAACTTGGCATCAAGTGGAGAGTACTATTTTACCGAAAATTTAGCTGTACGCTTAGGGTTGGGCCTTTCATTTGGTCAGGGTGGTACCTTGAAGCACAATGAAATACCAGTAGGTCAATTCACAAACTTATTTCCCGATAGTGGGTTGAGTTCACCAAGCTTGGACAGCATTACAAGAGGTACGGATATTGGTTACCGACTGAACTATCTTGAAATACCATTTGCATTGAAGATGCAAACCAACGTATACGGCCAATTCAGATATTTTGCAGAAATTCCTTCCTTTACTCTAGGCTTCAGAACAGGAGCAAAAGCAAATATTGGTGGGTCTTCTGGTGAAAATATCACCAAAGATACAGGCTTGATCAACTTGAGTTGGGGAGTAGGAGTAGGCACTATCTATAACATTAGCGGTGATACTGACATAGTTGGCGGCTTATACTACCAAAGTGGATTTACTGATGTCACAGGGGATTCAGGAACAGACAAAAGCAAAGGCACACCACATCGTATTGTACTAAGAATTGGTGTTTTATTCTAAATTATTACCGTAACCCAGAAAATGATATTACCAGAATACGTTACCCTCGAACGACTGAACGGCTTCATTGATGATGCATTAATAGAAGATGTCGGATCAGGTGACCATACTACATTGGCTTGTGTACCCGTTGACCAAAAGTCAAAAGCCATATTAAAAGTAAAAGATGCTGGCGTAATTGCTGGAATAGCAGTAGCAAAGGCAGTTTTGGACAAATTAGACCCCGGGCATCAAACTGAATTTCATCTACATGATGGAGATGCCGTTGAATATGGTCAAATTGCCTTCACAACCGAGGCACATACCCACGCTATTTTAAAAGCTGAACGGCTGATACTTAATACTATGCAACGCATGAGTGGCATTGCTAGCATGAGCAATCGTTTTGCTTTTGAAGTAGAAGATTTGCCCGTCACTATATTAGATACCCGAAAAACAACC
>JBBQJT010000067.1:0-13953 GCA_038326165.1 Chitinophagales bacterium
TTACTTGGGTGGTTTTAGACACATCATGAATACGCCATCACCTGTATAAAGATACCCTGTTTCAGGATCAGCGATCATATTGATGTAGCCAAATGTAGAAGATGAGTATTTTTTGTAATTGGGGGTACGGTATTGCCAGAACTGCTTACCTGTACTTGCTCTTAATCCAAATATTGCCCCGTAACTTCCACTATCGGTGCCCATGATAAATACATTGCCGTCTGCATAGGCAGGACCCAATCCTCCTCCGTACTTTTTATCAGGATCAGTCTCCCAAATTGTATTGCCTGTATTAACATCAAGTGCTTTGAAGCGGTATCCATCATCTTTGACAAATATTTTATCTCCAACAATCAAATTTTTAGTAAAATAATAACTCTCTCCTAAAAATCTTCTACTCCATATCTTATTGCCTGTAGCTATGTCAAACATGAATACTTCATTTGAGCCTTGATAATATACTTTGTCTCCTAATATTTGGGGAGTATAGATTGCTCCTATTCCAGTTTGCTCAATATCCTCTTTCTTCCATTCTAGCTTTTTTTGCGTCATGTTGAAGCAATAGAAGTCTACCTTGCCATCTCCTTTTTTAAAACTATAGCTCCTATTTGAAAACAATAATAGTGTATCACCACTTGATTCAATATACGCGGAAGGCGCTTCAACCAATGGATAGTAGGTATCCTCACTGAATATGGCGAGTAAGGTGTCAATTTCTAATGTTTCTATGTTTATTCTAGTTAAATGGTGTGTAGTGCTATCCTTTTTTTCATTGTAAGGGATCACATTAACGAAGACCCATTCCCCAAAACCTGACATCCGCGGATCACACGCGCCATTTGGAAAAATACGAAAATCAATAGATCCTGTGATAAAACCATCTGAATCATTTCGAATGTTTAGACAATATTCTTGTTTAAATACTATTTTAGTTTCTTTTTGGTAAAAGCCCAAAGAGCGAGAGGATTGATATTTGCAAGATCCATTCGTATTCCAAAGTGTTTGCCCAGTAAGTTTATTTACTTTATGAATTGGTTCGCCGTATACAGTCAAATTATTGCTAAAATATAATCCGTCTCCATGTAACTCAGGATCCATTGAAAACCCATAGGTAAAATCCGGTAACATTGGGATCTGCCATACCATAAAAGTATCTTTTGGCACCACCATACTGTCACAAGGTGGATTGGTGCATGGTTCAGGGCTTGGCATGTCTTTCTTGTGGCAAGAACATAATACAATGCAAAACAAAATTGCAGTTTTAATGAATGAGAACTTCATAATATTTAGTTTAAATATGGGGGGCATATGCCCCCCACACTATAGTTTACAGAATTACTATTTCTCATCTGTTTTAAAAAAGGAACCAACACCTCCATCATAAATCAAATTCAATGAAGTTTTGGTATTGACGTCATTGCGCATCTGCATGTGGGAAGAGTTAACCATCGGTCTTGGAGGTGCAGTAGCGAATGGGATATTGCTTGCGGACTCAGCAAGTACTACTCCGTCACTTTCTTTTTCCCATTTAGTTGTAGTTATTTTATTTTTTAAAAAGCAAATTAATGCAGAACTTGGATCAGATTCACATTCACTGTCTAAGGTAATGAGGGTTTCAGTTTTTTGGCCAGTTATTTCATTCTTGCAAACACAGTATTTCTTAGTGGTTAGAGTAACGCCCTTTGAACCAATTATGGCTTTATACTGATCGTCAAATCGGTCAAACCAATCAACACCATTCTGATAAAGATCATAAACCAACTTTTTCTTTTTGGCTTCTGAAGTCCAATAATCACATTTTATTGCATACAACGGTAAAGTTATTGGTGTTGGTATGTATCCCACCCAATTATTACACCAATACTTTTTCTTGTCCTCAGCATACTCATAATGTCCTTTCCATTCTGCAGCCTTAGCAATATAATCTAGTTTTAATAAGTCAAATTGTGTAATTAAAGCATTGTCATCATTGGCTTGAAAGTGTTCAAATTCATTCGGTGATTGGCTGAAATAAAGTACTGTTCTGAGCATTAAATTTTGTGGTGGCTCAACACCATAAAAGGCAACTTTAGGAAAAGAAACAAAGTCAGGATTGGCAGGACATCCATTGTTGATAGCTGTTAAATCTGAGGCACCCACAGCATAGCTGTTTGTTATATTAGGTGTTTCAAATTCTGTTATCAAAGGGACCACAATACCACTAAATTGATCACAAAGTTTTTGAATATCTACAACTGTTTGAAAGGTAAACCCCAAAAAATTAAAAGTTAATGCTTGTTGAATTTTTCCACCTCCCAAACTTACGCACATGTCTGAAGCCATCGCTACGAACATTGTTTTGTTATTGATAATCCTAGCTCCTTGATTGGGAGTACCGAATGTAACTATACCACCAAAACCAAGTTGAGCTTTAGGTAAATTGTCGTAACACAATTCAGTATTTAAAAGACTCCTACTGACCACACCTCCTTGGCTATGGGCAATAATAAAATTCTGCCCTGGATCTTCAATGGGAGTTAAACCCAATTGGCTACCTCTAACCCCCTCGATTACATCTTCAAGATTGGTGACAGCCGGATCCAAACCATCTTCATTATAGGTAAAATTCTCATTTGACTTTAACTTTCGTGCAGAGAAATCTACATTGGGTTTATTGTGTTGAGAAATGAACGCTGCCTGACCCCATGTGCCACTTGTTCCATTTAGTCCGTGTACCCAAAAAACGTGTCTTTCAAAATCTGTAGCAGGGCCAGCTGGTGGGTTAGGTTGATTGATTGTTATTTCAGGTGTCGGGATTTGCATGGTAGGGCCATCGTTCACAATGTCACGTCTTTGGGTCTGACCATCGCTATTGTTATTGCCATTATTACCTACTTGGGCTATCATTGTTGAGCTTGTAAGCATACTCAACAAAAAAATTATGCTAAATATTGTTTTCATTTTATTCTATTGTTGGATGAGTTAATTTTTTATGAACCTTTTGGTATGAGTTCCTTGAGCAGATTTAATTTGGATCAAATATGTGCCTGTTTTCAATAATGATGAAGCTAATTGATGATCAAGATTGTAGGCCAAATTAGTAGCGCTTATAATTTGCTTGCCTGAGATATCAAAAATATAGGCATCAAATACCTCATTTGTAACACCCGGCACATTCACAATAATATCCGAATTGGTAGGAATCGGATATATTTTAGGCTCTGACAAATTTCGACTTTCTAAACTTTCCTCTTCAAAAATCATCAATGATTTATCAATGGAATTTTCTCCCTCAGAAGTGATAGAGGTAATTTTGGCTGAAATATTCGGTGGGTTACTACCTAGATATTGATTGGTAAAATAAGTCTCTTCACATTTGCGCAATCTGCCACCTTTTAACATCGGCAAGTAGCTTGCATCCATTCGGTATATTTGAACAAAACTGCCCGGAAACAATTCTGCCAACCTAATTTCACTTTCTGAAATAATTCTTCCATTCTTATATTCTGTTTGTTTGACAGTTTGTTTATTTGGAATCAGAACAACTTTAAAAGTGTCATTATAGATTTCATAAGTAGGACTTCCATTGTTACTATAAACGTTGGTAACAAAACCTGCGGTGTTTAGACTTATCATATCTAATTGTGATGGTGCAGTGACAGGTGGGGTTTTGAATTTTAAATTAACCTCATCATTTGGCACAATAAACATTTCCAAATTTTCTGAACTTATAGGCGCAGTATGCAGTATTGATCCAGTGTTATCCACAAGTGAAGTACCATTAATGCTCATAAAACTGCCATAAACTTTGGAGGGCCAATCATTTGAACCACCCATAGGCTCCAAATAAGTCTCTTGAACGGAATAATTATTACTCTGATCAATGCGTTTAACAGTTGTGGAGTATTCTGTATAAGGCTTTACTGTCGCAATATCAAATGCGGTAATACTATCAAGATTCATTGTGCTTGGAACTGAATAACTTACTTCCTTTCTGGCATTGTACTGATATACCATTTTGAACTGGCTTTGTGCTTGAATAAATTGTGGCACCAAAAAAGCAACAATACCCATACAAAGTATTATCTTAGCTCCACTAAAATATCTAAAGATGCTGGATGCTGGATGCTGGATGCTGGATGCTGGATGCTGGATGCTGGATGCTGGATGCTGGATCTAATCCACCGCATCAACGTGCTTTGTGTTTTCATGATCTTAAATTTTTTAAGTTATTTAATTAAATTACATCAAGCCCGGCCGGATATTGATTTCACAAAGTTCAAACTTATAAAATTAAAAAAATGGACAAGTTTGTCCTTTTGGGGTTTTCTGATAGACAATATTTGTCCAGATTTGGCCTTTTTTAAACATTTTTCTACTTTTTTGTCATGAAATAGACAAGTTTGTCCATTTTGCATAAAATTTCGCAAATATGTCAGATCTACAATTGGATTTTTTCAACAAGCTTTCGGCACTTGTAGGGTCTAAAATTCTGCTTGCAAAGCAAATTTCTGAAATCTTGCCTACCAGCCTTAAAACTGCAGGTAGAAAAATAGCTGGAACTACTGAACTCACTATGGTTGAACTTCACAAACTCGCCGCTTTCTTTCATATTTCATTGGATGAACATTTTGGATTCATCAAAAACCAATACACATTTGAGTTTGCAGCCCTTGGCAATCATAATCTTACCCTGCTCAATTTTCTGAATCCAATATATGCCGACTTAAGTATGCTTAGAGCTGTACCCAACGTCGAGATATGGTATGCAAGTCAAGAATTGCCTTTCTTTTATTACCTCAAATATCCCAATCTGAGCTATTTCAAGCTGTATAGCCTTTTGTTGGGCAACAGACGTGACACTCCTGATGACTTGAAATCACTTGCTAATTTTCAACGCTCTTTCTCTAATGAGGTTTTGAAGATGATTCCACTCATCAACCAATATTATCTCAATACCAAAAGGTACGAAATATGGAATCTCAACGTATTGACCAATACCCTCAATCAACTCAAATACTATTTTCTGTCAGGCCAACTCGGTGACAAAGCAAGTGTAATGCTTATATTGTCCGAATTCAAACAGATGATTGCTGACATTCATGACATGGCTACTGACCATTCAAGTAATGCCACCATGAATCTGTATCACAATGAGATTATTCACACCAATAATGCAATCACCGTTAAGAATCCATATCAACCTGTGGTTTATGTAACTTTCAACAATCCAAATTATTTTAAGATTGTTGATCCAGCTTTTATTCAATATACCTACGAATGGCTCGATGTCCTCTTGTACAAGGCAACACCACTCACCAACGGATCCGAAAAAGACATCAAATACTTCTTCCGATCCTTGAATGAATCCATTGATCGCATATTGTCTAAGATTGAAGCCGAATAGTAATAAGGAATCTATATTGTATTTGGGCAATGCCAAAAGTGAGAAGACAGCATAAGTCAAGGAAAAGCCCAACTTGAAGTAAAAAAACTATTCTTTTGGAAGTTTTATCAAATATTTCTTCTTGCCAGAATTTTGCAATCCATTAGAAATTAACCAGGGGTTGTATATTTTTAACATTCGGTAATTCACTCCAAATGATTTGGCAAAATCACCCCAATTGGAAACGGAACTGTCTACGCTTACTTCAGTGTACTTGTTCAATGGTTTGTACAATGGTCCATCATCGGTAGCAAAGCCATATTGATCTGGATGCTGCATGACTTCCTTTATAGCAATCAATCTCAATACATATCTCAGTGTTTCTGTATTTAAGTTGAGTTCATAATAATCAACAGCTCTTTGATTGTTCATTTCCTTTTGTAAGCCGGCAGGGCCCATATTGTACGCTGCTGCTGCCAATGACCAAGTGCCAAACTTTTCTTTTAATCTACCCAGCATTTTACAAGCAGCAAAAGTGGATTTTTCTAAATGATTGCGTTCATCAACATCTTCGTTTACTTCTAGACTGTAATCCTTTGCAGCAGCATTCATCATTTGCCATAAACCTTTAGCTCCTGAAGGAGAGGTGGCGTATGCGAAGGAACTTTCTGCAGCCACTATATATTTCAAGTCATCAGGGAGTCCTTGTTCTTTTAATATTTGCTCTATAAAGGGGAAATATCGCTTGGATTTTTTGATCATAAGCAAGGTGTTTGAGTGCCAATATGCATTTACCAATAGCTCTCTCTCTAAACGCTCCAATGCATCCCAATTGTCCATAGGGACTTTCTCCTCAGCGAAAGTATAGCTTTTGCTCAAATCCAGTGTTTTGACATCAGCATAGCTGTATTGTCCTTTGTCTAGGGTTCCTTTTGTCTCAGTTTTAAGCCATATTCCGGCTGACACCAGAACAAACATCAGCCCTGAAAGCAAATATATTTTTGATTCTTTCATGATTCTATTTTGGATTCTTGTACTCTAGGCCTTTTGAATATTGGAACAGTTGAACACGGTTCACCATACATCAGACTTTGAACTACCGGCTGTAATTTGGTCGTAATATCGATGTACGCGGATTCAGGAACCGGGAGATCTCCACAACCTTTGATAACTACTCGTGCGTCTCGATAATCGCTGAGTTGGATTTCATCGATTCTTTGGTACATGTATTCTTTAATATACTCTTGTTCTGTCCCTTGAAATACTCGTAGCGCATATTTGGATGCTTTAATAGCAACAAGCATATATGCCCAAGTAGGAATAATGGCATCAGCTGAACAATACACCAAAAGGTTTTTATCTTGGTATTGTTCCCAATCCCAAGTCGACAGGGCTTCTCTGAAATCTTTTTCCTTCAAGATCATACCCATAAAAAGCTGGTCTTTCAAATCGAAATGTGCCATTTCCTGACTTGGAAAATAATCTTCTAGGTTAATAGTAATTAAGCCACTTTGGGCAACTTTATTAATTAATGGCGTATTGATTGATTCCATAGTATTTTGAACGTTGAATATTCGGTTTTGGTTTATTATGCTGAAGTATTTGTGTCAATTGTTTCAGTTTGTACTTCGTCGGTATAAAAACCAATTTCATTATCTGTTTGTATGAACTCTTTTAAAGTTGGAAGTTCGTTCATGCCTTTTAAGCCAAAATAATCCATAAACTTTTCACTGACACCGTACAATATAGGTCGTCCTGGTCCTTCACTTCTTCCTATAATAGCTATGAGTTCTTTATCCAAAAGCTTTTGAACACTGTAGTCACAATTGACGCCTCTTACGCGCTCCATATCCATTTTACTTACCGGCTGCTTGTAGGCAATTATTGATAGTGTTTCCATCGCCGCTGTAGAAAGCTTTTTCTTAGATGCTTGCTTCAACAAGGTTGAAATACCATGATGATATGCTGCTTTTGTCATAAAATGGTATCCTCCTGACACCTCTATCAACTCAATTCCAAATTCTGGGGCTTGGTATCTCTCTTGTAGGACCTCAAGTGTTTGTTTGATCGATTTCATGGCGATATTAATGCCAAGAGTCTGTTCAAGTACCTCTTTGAGTTCATCAACTGTAATGCTGTGCTCTGAACTAAATATGAGGCTCTCAATATATGGCAATAAATCTTTCATCACAAGCAAAGGTAAGTAAATGCTGAGTTTATTGTAGCTTATTCAAACAAATCAGGGTGCTCACTTCATAAAGAAATGGCACCCTGAATAACCCCAAAAAACAAAGTGAATTTAATTCACAATGTATATTAAAAACCATAACTGGCTTTCAATCGTTTTGACGTGCACTCTATGGAAAAGTAACACCGCACCATAATATTAATAACACAAACATACAAAAACCATTAAAATTGTATTGTTGGAACATTTTTTTTCTACAATCGCTTCTGCTACAAGCCCAGATAATGCTTATTTTTGTTCTATGGCTAAAGTAAAAACACTTTTCTCTTGTTCTTCATGTGGTGTGACATCCCCTAAATGGATTGGAAATTGCCCGTCATGTGGAGAATGGAATACGTATCAGGAAGAAATTAGCATGCCCTCCACCTCAATAGAAAGCAGGCAAAACTGGAAGACAGATTCTCCATCCAACGCAATAGTGCCTGTGCTTTTGGGGGATGTACAAACAGGAAAAATGGTACGATTACCATCAGGCGACATGGAGTTCGACCGAGTTTTGGGCGGAGGTATTGTTCCAGGATCGCTCATTTTGATAGGTGGTCAGCCTGGCATAGGAAAATCAACACTTTTGTTACAAGTGGCTATGAAGTTGAGAGGCAAGATCGTTTATGTATCCGGTGAAGAAAACGAAGAGCAAATACGACATCGTGCGGATCGTTTGGGACCAATTAACTCCGATTGCTATTTGCTTACAGAGACAAACACACAACGCTTGTTCCAACATGTCCAAAACATACAACCTCAATTGCTCATTATAGATTCTATTCAAACCATTGCTTCTCCTCATTTGGATGCTATGCCTGGTAGCATTTCACAGGTAAGAGAATGTACAGCTGAACTTCAACGCTTTGCAAAGGAGACAAACACACCCGTTGTAATCATTGGCCATATTACCAAGGATGGTTCCATCGCAGGACCTAAGCTACTGGAACATATAGTGGATACTGTATTGCAGTTTGAAGGAGATCGTCAACATGCATACAGGATATTACGCACCCTTAAAAACCGATTTGGTTCAACTGACGAGTTGGGTATTTATGAAATGCAAGGTGGTGGATTACGAGAGGTTTCCAATCCATCTGAATTATTGCTTTCTCATCGTGAAGATTTATTGAGCGGGAGTTGTGTGAGTGCTACTTTGGAAGGTATGCGACCCATCCTAATTGAAACACAAGCATTGGTAAGTTCCGCAATTTTTGGCACTCCACAACGAAGTAGCACAGGTTTTGATACCAAACGATTGCATATGCTGCTTGCCGTTTTAGAAAAGCGTTGTGGGATATTCTTCGGGCAGAAAGATGTGTTTTTGAATATGGCAGGGGGAATTAAAGTTACGGATCCGGCGGTCGATCTGAGCATTGTAAGCGCTTTGATATCATCACTTCATGACATTCCTGTGTCGCATGATGTTTGTTTTGCTGGGGAAGTAGGACTCAATGGGGAAGTCCGAACTGTCAGCAGAATCGAACAAAGAATACAGGAAGCCGATCGATTGGGGTTTCAACATATCTTTTTGAGTAAAAACAACTTAAAGGGCATAAAGCTTGACCGGTATTCCATTGTTATCCATCCTATCAGCCGCATTACTGAGCTGGCCGAATCACTGTTCGCTTAACCGACCAAGAATTTCTTTGCTTCGAATTCATATACAATAGTTGGTGGTTGTACATAAAAGCCCAAACTTTGTGGATTATCAAATAACGAGAATGTCAACTACTATTAAATTTGGAACCGATGGATGGCGCGCCATCATTGCTCAAGAATATACCCTTGAAAATCTTGCTCGTGTTGCACAAGCCTCTGTCTTGTGGCTGAAGGCCCAAAATGGACTGCCTCAGAGCATTGTAATAGGCCATGATACCAGGTTTGGTGGAAAGCTATTTGCAGAAACTACTGCCAGAATCGTTGCGTCCAATGGTATAAAAGTATTCATTGCCGAAAAGTTTGTATCAACACCAATGGTTTCTTTGGGTGTCGTAAAATGCAATGCAGGATTAGGAATCGTTATTACTGCCAGTCACAATCCACCTGAATACAATGGATTTAAGTTGAAGTCTTACTTGGGAGGGCCAATGGTTCAAAATCAAATCAACGAAGTGGAGGCTTTGATCCCTCAAGCGCATAGGCTTCCTGATGAGTCTTTTGAACATTTCATGTCAATAGGTCTTATCGAAAATATTGATCTAGAAAAAATGTACTTGGATCACGCCATTGCTTCATTCGACTTGGACGCAATGAAGAAACTTTCTACCCATCTCGCTTACGACGCAATGTATGGAGCTGGACAAAATGCTGTTCGATCTCTTTTTCCGGACGCTTATTTGCTTCATTGTGACGACAATCCAGGATTTCACGGACAAGCTCCTGAACCCATTCACAGGAACTTGCTTGAATTGAGTAATGTCATAAAGTCTGATGCCTCGCTCACATTTGGACTGGCCAATGATGGTGATGCAGATAGAATTGGTATGTATGATGAAGATGGCAATTTTGTTGACAGCCATCACCTTTTATTATTGTTGCTTTGGTATCTACATGCCTTTAAAGGAATGACTGGCAAGGTTGTTATTACCTTTTCTGTCACAGATAAAATGAAAAAACTTGCTGAACATTTTGGGCTGGATTTCGAAGTTACTAAGATTGGATTCAAATACATAGCTGAAATAATGTCCCATTCTGATGTACTTGTGGGAGGAGAAGAAAGTGGAGGATTGGCTGTCAAAGGTCATATTCCTGAACGGGATGGTGTATGGATAGGCTTGCTGATTATGGAATTTATGGCCAAAACTGGAAAGTCGCTCAAAGCACTCATCCAAGAGCTTTATGCTATTGTTGGTTCCTTTGCCTTTGATAGATATGATTTGCACCTTGACAATGACTTAAAAGAAAGGATTATCTCAAATTGTAAGAACGGTTTGTACAAACAATTGGGGCAATACCCCTTGCTGAGAATGGAAGATCTCGACGGCTACAAGTTCTACATTGATGACAATTCATGGGTCATGATCAGGCCATCAGGTACTGAACCCTTGCTGAGGGTTTATGCCCAAGCTGAAAATCATGAAAAGGTGATTCAAATATTGGAAGCCACCAAAAATGCGCTTCTGAACTAAAGTTAAAAGACTACTAAAAGCCTAGCTTAACTCCTTAATTTTTTGGACCTTATTTTCGGAATCAATTTGAAGGCCTTGATAAGCTAGATTTTGTGTTTTGCCGTTTTCTCCTTTGGGCGCTGTCTTTGATATTGCTTTATATCAGAATTTTAGTTTTGATCCGCCCAAATACGGAATTTAGAAACCCTTTCACGAGCTATGATTACATCCTCTGTCTTGCCAGCTCCAAATGAAAGTGATATTTTCAACCTACTGTTTAAATACGGCATTGCTTGTTTTATGCTATTGTAGCGCACCAAAAAACTTCTATTCAAACGGAAATACTGCTTTGGATCCAATGATGTTTCTAGTTTTTCCATTGTAAATTCTATAGGTAATTTCTTCCCTTCCTTATCTACCAAATAAACGATTTTGTCATCTGCTTGAAAATGGCTGATGTCTTTATCCTCTACAAAATAAATTTTACGACCAATTTTGGACATGAATCGTTTTTTGTAGCTTGGCCCCTTCATCGTTTTAACAAGGTCGAATAAGGTCAAACTGTTCTCCTCTTTGGCCGGGAGCATTTTCTTTAGTTTCTCCATTGCCGAAAATAGTGAGTCTATACCAATGGGCTTTATCAGATAATCGATACTCATTTGTTTGAATGCCTGCAAAGCATACTGATCATAAGCTGTGGTAAAAATTATTGGCTTTTGATAGCTTATTTCATGAAAAATATCAAAACATATTCCATCAGATAATTGAATATCCATAAATATCACATCAGGATGTGGCATGGTCAACAAGTAATGAACGGAATCTGAAACAGAATATAAGTGTTCAACAATTTGAATGTTGGGATCGTACTGATTCAGTAAGTACATAAGGCGCTCTGCGGCTAGTTTTTCATCTTCAATTATCACGACTTTCATGGACATAATCTTTGATTTTTGCCAATGGCAGCTTTACAATAAATTCATTCTCGTTTTCTGTTACCAGTATTTCTTTATTCAATATCAATTTATATCGCTGTGCAATGTTAGCCAATCCTATACCAGTTGCCTTTTCTTGGGTTGATCTGCGGAGTTGTTTATTGTTTACGACTTCAAGACAATTGTCCTGTGTACTTCTAATCGTAATAAAAAGAGGTTTTGCCGGAGAGGTCGTATTGTGTTTTATTGAATTCTCTACCAATAATTGAAGTGCCGCAGGAATAATGTGAAATTGTTTGTGGCTCTGTGAAATTTCCCAATCAAAGTGAATCGAATCTGGAAACCGTTGTTTCAAAAGGTACATATAGGAGTCTAAAAATTCTATCTCCTTGCTCAATGTGATCAATTGTTTGTCATGATTCTCAAGAAGCGTTCGATAGACTCTTGAAAATGCTTCAATAAACTTATTGGCCAAGGCGGGTTGTTGTTTGAGCACCAAACTTGACAATACATTGAGATTGTTGAATAAAAAGTGGGGATTGAGTTGGGATTGTATGCTTTGCAATTGTGCTTGAACTCCCGCCCTTTTAAGTTCCTGTGTAGCGAACTCCTGAATTTTAAACTGATTCATATAATAAAAAACAGCGTTCAGCAAATGAAACAATAAGACAACCAAATAATTATAGGTTAATATAAGCTTCAAGGGATTGTGCATGTCCTTGTTACTGTGAAGTACTATTTCATGAAAAAAACTTACGATTACTATTGAGCTAAAAGTTGTAATCATCAAACATGCAAACAACAGCATTATCTTCCGTTTCATGTCCCAAGGTTGAGGAATCCAACGCCTCATAAGCGGATAAGTCCAACGTCCCGTTTCCCAAGCCATTAAAGTAACCAAGAGTATCACCAAG
This sequence comes from Chitinophagales bacterium, assembly GCA_038326165.1. GTDB lineage: Bacteria > Bacteroidota > Bacteroidia > Chitinophagales > Saprospiraceae > JAEUUM01. The sequence continues at coordinate 12,555 of JBBQJT010000067.1, forward strand.
AAATCATAATACCAGATATTCTCTAAGCCAAAATAAAAATAGACATCACACACCAATGTACTGACATAGGTGTAGAGGGCTAGAAACAATATGATTAAGTATCTATACTTGTGGGAAAAGAACATAAAAACTTAACAACTATTAACAAATAATTGTTCGTTGGCAAAAGATATTTAATCTAAACGCAAGTCTTCAACTGGCACTCCTGGAAACTCTGAAGCCTTATATGTAAATTGTGCTGCAGGAATTGCAGTGTTGGTTATTTGTTTTTTCATGTCCAGTATAATCCGTACTCCATCTTTATAAAAAGCTTTAACTGATTTGATATTATTGCTTCCTTTTTCAACCACAATCCTGATTTTGAAAAAATCTGTTCTACGGTTCACGGGCTTAAACTCTATTTCATGACAAAGTATTCCGTCATGTTTGCCTTGACCGGTCAAAGCATGAATAAAATCTTTGCTCTCATATATTTTTAATAGTTGTTTGGGTGCAATGGAAGCCATAGCTCCTCCACTTTTTGCATCATTTATCTGTATTTCATTGTTTTTCTTGATGTAGGTCCATGTGACACTTCCGTCAGAGAATGTTACAACTTGAGGTAGGCTTACCCGGTATTTTTTTCCTGCTTGGGCCATAGTACCAGCCTCAATTTTTGACTTTTGTTCTGGCACTTCAGTGGTCATAACAAAGTCCATCTGAAGGGTTTTAAAAGCATTGTATTTTGTCTTCACCTTTGTCAATATTGCCGTGGCAGCAGGGTCATTCTTTTCGGTTTGTGCGTTTGCGTTAACCAATGATAAAAGACCAACGAATATGAGTAATACTTTCATTTAAAAACTTTGAATTATCAATAGGACGTTTTTTGCGTCTAAAATGTTTGTTAGCAATGAGTTAATAATTATTCTGCCTAATCTTTGGCCCAAAAAGACCAAAAGTAAGCAATCATGGCAGTAGCTCTCGCTGTTTCGAGAGATGCTTCTACCATAAATGCACAAATACTACAGATGATTATCAGGAACAGGCCATAATTATGCTTTTGAAAAGCATAATTAATGCTCCAAAAAAGAACAAAGGAGAATATCAACAAGCCTATTATTCCGCTGGATGCGGCAGTATGCAAAAATTGATTGTGTGGTTGCTTGGCTTCCTTGACCTCCGGGAATTGTGTTCTAAATCTTTCTTTTACTACATCGTCCATATCTCCTGGGCCGACACCAAACAGCGGGTTTTTCTTAAAAATATCCCAACCGACCAAATAGGAAACGAAGCGTCCACCATCAGAATAATCCGAAACATTACCAGCCTTCAATTGACTCATATCCCATTTGGTGTAGTACCATTTACTCTTCAAGCTTTCAATATTTTGAACGGCTATAATTGGAAACAAGATCAGTGA
>JBBQJT010000068.1:0-13652 GCA_038326165.1 Chitinophagales bacterium
TGATCATCACAAAAAAGAACATGAGTGTTAAAAGCAATTAATTAAAGTCAAAAAGCAAAAAATCATGAATCAGTTAAGAAACAACGTTCAATTAATCGGACACGTAGGCAAAGATCCAGAAACTATCACATTTGAAGGAGACAAAAAGTTGGTAAAACTTTCAGTAGCAACCTCAGATCGCTATAAAGGAACAGATGGGGAGTGGAAAAGTGATACCCAATGGCACAGCGCCATAGCTTGGGGTAGAACAGCAGAGTATATTCAAAAACATATTGCTAAAGGTAATGAAGTGGCCATCAATGGCAAATTGCAGTACCGACAGTACACCAACAAGGATGGTGCTAAAATGAATACTACGGAAATCAGCATCAATGAATTCGTGAAAATCACAAAAGCCAGTCCCAACCCATTCTAGTAAATTGAAAAACTATCTTACTCTGGAGCTTACAAGCTCCGGAGTTTTTTTGTTTGGTGCGAAATAGGTGTCCTAAATGATGTGAACAATAACTTAAACTAAACAATAGAACACCTCTCAATTTTATTTACATCTTCACCACCTTTGCAATATATGTCTTCTGGCCTGCAAACAACCTTACCATATATGTGCCGATTTGCAATGCTTCAATATTCAATTGATTATTAATTACAGTGGTTGATCTTAAAATCCTGCCATTTAGATCGTAAATATGGGCTTTTTCGATCTGTTCATTGATCAGGAAGCGTACCTGATCTTTTGCTGGGTTAGGGAAAAAATCAACACTCAATTCTTTGGTATCTGTGGTACCTACAGCATTTTTTACCAGAGTTTGTGTTTCGTTGGTGATGATTGGAAAATTGTAATCGAAGTAAATTTCGGCTTTGTTTTTTAGAGAATCACCCAAAATCAATGTCGGTCTGGTTTTGATCTTGAACACCACATAACCATCGTTGGTAACGTCGTCGAATGGCAGCTGAATGCCTTCAAAAATAAATTCCACCACATTGCCCTTGATTCTTGTAAACAATTCATGGCTAGCGTCTATCAACTCGAGAGTTTGTATATCAAATACAGACGCATCTACCACATCCTTGACCACCACATTCTCAGCTGCAAAAGTGCCAGTATTCTCAAATCGTATAAGGTAATGTACATACTCACCTACCATATCGGGTGTAATGGTATTGCCCTCCAAGCAGGTTTTGTCCTTGGGATCATAGGATCCAACAACTGTTTGCCTAAAGTTGAACACATTGTTTAGAGGTGTTTCATCAGGATCGGAAATAGAAATATTCGCCTCAAAACTCAACAGATCTCCAATATTTACTGGTGGTGTTTCCATTGGACTATTTACATTGAGCACTAAATTAATAGACCTGCTCTCGAATGGTTGTAAGTCTGTATAATTCCAACTTAAAAGTCCAGGGCTTTGGATATCAGGTGTTAAGTCAGTGCTTACCAAAACCAACACGGAATCATCAAAAAGAAAATTGATGGTACCATTTCCAATTTGTGTGCCTTAATTGTTGTATACAATTTTATAGTTTGCATCAAAACCAGGCCTTGCTGGTGTAATGGGTAGAATTGTAATTTGCACATCATTGTAGATGTCATTGGGTGTTATGCAGAAGTTTTGAATCAAAGAATCACCGACATTAGGAAAAGATACTTGAATTGAGGATGGACTCACTTGAAAATAACTTGGATTTTCTAAAGTAGGAGTCATGATATGAGTTCCAGCTTGAACTGGAATAGAATATTCCCCAGTGGTATTAACAATAACGGACCCAAAATCAATTCCATTGGTAATTGAAAATTTAAGATTGGGGTATAAAATATCACCAGCATCACAACCATTGTTGTCAATATCCAATTTGTTTTCACCTTTGATGGTATAAAACTTACCTCCAGGCGTAAAACTGCAATAGAAATTGACAGAACAATTGGTCAGACCGGATTGGGTTGCTTGAGCTGAAATATCTTTTATTTCAAAATCATCGCAGCAGATGTATTTAAGATTTGGGTTACCATAAAAATATACACTTGAAAAAATGTTTCCATTCTTTATATTGAGTGATACAAGTTGGTTAGAGTAACAAGAAAAAGATTGGAGATTGGGAAGTCCTTGAACATCCAGATTGACGAGTTTGTTATCGTCACAACCTAAAGTTTGGAGATTGGTAAGTCCTTGTACATCCAGATTGGTGAGTTGGTTAGAACTGCAATCTAAATAAGAGAGATTGGGAAGTCCTTGTACATCCAGATTGGTGAGTTGGTTACCCTGGCAATATAACAATTGGAGATTGGTAAATCCTTGTACATCCAGATTGATGAGTTGGTTGCTCGAACAAACTAAAACTTGGAGATTGGTAAGTCCTTGTACATTTAGATTAGTGAGCAGGTTATTTTGACAATATATTCTTGTCAAATTTGTAAGTCCCTGCAATTCTAGACTTTGTATTTTATTAAACTCACAAAACAAATCTTGTAAAAATAATAGCTTGTGCAGATTTAAACTGTTGAGTTGGTTGTTGTCACAAAATAAATTTTGCATATTCGTAAGTCCCTCAAGATCCAGGCTAGTCAATTGGTTACCTTGGCAATTCAAATGTTTTAAATTGACAAAACTTTTTAACCTTGAAGAGATGAAATATTTTTCGACTTTAGGTGTAAACCTATAATATCCAAAGCCTCACTTTCTTGTATCTGACCATCTCCATTTGTATCTACGCCTAATCCAATAAGGGCATTCTTGAAATTAATGTCTGATATAATTACTATTTGCGCTTGAGACAGTTGAGAAAGAGCGACAAACAAAAGCACAATCAAGTTTTTTATACTGTTAGTATTTTTTAGTTGGTTGAATTTATGTCAATCTTGCTCTTAATTAAGTTCACCAAAATATAAAGACAATCTATTTTAGCTGAACCACTATTCTTGCTTAACTTATTATAACATCACATATCTGATTCATTTGGACCCTAGATTCTTTAAAGATAAAGATAAAGCAATTGATTTATATCCTATTTCATATCTAAAATACTGATACGACCAAAAACGATGCATCAAGTTTGCATAGAAACAATTCTAAAATAAACTTTAAATTATTAAATCGCACCCACGGCCTGAGAAAATCGCATTTAAAAGGCATTGATAAGAAAATTTACAAAGGTTTCTACCAACTAAAATTGCAAACCTAAAAATCAATTTTGTCAATACCTTAAATCAAGTATATACATATATTTATTTTTGGCATACATTTTGCACTGATAATATTATGATAATAAACCGTAATACCTTACTCCGAAAGAGTACAATATAGATCCCTTAAAAACCGTAACCATTAATTTGGGTAAGTTTGGCTATGTCTCTTGACATAGCTTTTTTTTGTTATCATGTCACATTATATATATTAATAATTTTATTTATAGTTATTTGTTACTTTATATCGTATCATTATAAGTAAAAAGTATCACAAGTAAGAAAAGCCATACAAACCAAGGCTTTAAAATAATTAATATTTTCATATTTATTTTTATTATTTTCTTATTTTATTGTACTTCATTGTTTTATGTTATTTAATCAACTTGTACCTCCTAAAAACATTTTATTCAATGTGAAGCAAATATGGAGAACTGCCGTATCTTAGAGGCATATAACCACAGTGAAATTAGCAATGAAACAACAATTTAGCACACCAAACGAGCCCATCAAGAACCATATCAATGAGACAAATGTAGTGTCACAGAATGGAACGGTCGTTTCTGTTGAGGAAAAGGCATTTAGACAAATTGCAGAGTTATTCCAGATTCATTCATTCACTGAAGACTGGGTATGTGTAGTAGAGGAACATATTTTACGTAAAAGGATATCTGTTCCCTACCTCAAATACAAAATTGAGTCACTTTTATTATCTGAACAATCAGAACTGGCCTATCACCTGGTTTCGCATGTCACAGCTTTGTTGCCATTTGATACTGGATTAGACAAATTGCTTTTTGAAGCAGCAAGAGCAAACGGAAATTATGCTGAAGCATTGAGCTGTTTAGAAAAATGGAAATCATATGCCTCTCTTGAACAATCCATACACATATATAATGAAGAAGCTGCAATTCATAAATTGATGAATGACGCTGACAATAATTTTCAATGCTTAAAAAATGTATTGCATATTGATCCCAATAATGAAACTGCACTACAAGAAATCTGGTGGAGCATAGAGATGACTAAGAACTATCGTGAAAGCATCAAACTTCACAAAGAAATCCTTCAAGTAAATCCCAACTGTTACAGGGCTTGGTACAATTTGGCTCATTCTCAGTATTATTTGTTCCAATACAACAACGCAATAGAATCGTTTCAAAAAAGCATAGAATTCGAACCTAGTTTCGAATTGGCTTATAAGTATTGCGCTGAAGTTTGCATCCTGATTAAGGAATACAAAATGGCTCTTGAATGCTATTATGATTACCTGGAAAAATTTCAACCAGATGCAGATGGCCTAAAAAATATAGGCCAGATATATTATCAGATGAAAAATCAAATCAAATCAAGAAAATACTTCCTTATGGCTCGCAATTTGGAACCGATGGATGACGAAATCTACTACCTACTAGGCTTAAGTTATGTCGCTGATGAAACTTGGAACCTTGCTGCCAACTATTTCGAACGTGCCATTTCATTAAACGATAGAAATGAAGAGTATTTTATCGCTCTTGCTAAAACTTACGCCTCTCAAGGTGAACACAAACGGGCTCAACTCTTTTTTCGAAGAGCAACTGAAATAGGTCCTGAAATACCGGAAGCTTGGATTGCTGCCGCTGATTATCACTATCAACTAGCCGATCACGATGCTGTATTGGAATTGTTGGAAGAAGCAGAAGACTACACCACTGGGCCAGAGATCTACTACATGAAATCTGTCGCACATTTTGCTAAAAATGAAGAGTACGAGGCTATGGAAGCATTGGGCGAAGGTCTTCAGCTGGATTTCGATATGCATCCATTTATATTTAACTATCACCCACAATTGCGCTCTGACAAAAAAGTCAAAGGCATTATACGCTACTATGAATTTGATTGAAAGCCGTTATAATCTCATGAAATAAACCTCCTGAAAAGGAAAACAAAGGGGCTAATAAAGCCCCTTTTGTTGTATATAGATGTTACTGATTAAATTTCTTCCCAAGCTTGAAATCTTTAATTCTTCATCGGAATATTCTCCAAAACTTCTATCGCGAATTTCCAAAATTTTTGAGCGGACTTTATTGAAGCTCGTTCGTCCGGACTGTGCGCGCCATGAATAGTTGGTCCAAATGAAATCATATCCATACCCGGATAATTTTTGCCGAGGATTCCACATTCCAAGCCTGCATGACATGCCACTACTTTTGGCTTTTCGTTATTTTGCTTTTCATAAATGTGTACAAACAGATCAAGTATTTCCGACTTCACGTTTGGTGTCCAACCAGGATAATCACCACTAAACTCAACATTGCAACCAGCAAGCTCATATGCTGACTTTAAAGCATTAGCCAAATCCAATTTCGAACTTTCTACTGATGATCTTGTCAAATTCTGAATAGAAATTTCGCCCTCCTTCACCAAAACTCTTGCAATGTTGTTGGATGTCTCTACCAAATCTTCCATATCTGCTGACATCCTATAAACGCCATTGTGTGCAGTATAAATAGATTGTATTAATTTGTCTTGAACTTCAGAATCCATTACGCTGCTTGGTAAATCGGACTTTTCGATTTCTATGACCAAATTAGGCTCTGGTGTTTTGAACTCGAATTTGATTTCGTTCATCAATCCTTTCATTGCAGCATCAAAATCTTTCTTACGACTTTCATCAACCGTTACTTTGGCAACACTTTCCCTTGGAATTGCATTGCGCAAACTTCCACCACTTATTTCAGAAACTCTTAGTCCAAATTTGTTGAATCCATCATAGAGCAAACGGTTCATTATTTTATTGGCATTCCCCAATCCTTTGTGAATGTCCATTCCTGAATGGCCTCCATTCAAGCCCTTGACCCTTATGGTAAATCCCTGACAATCAGATGGAGTTGAAACCGATTGATAGCTACGGGTTGCGGTAACATCCAGACCGCCTGCACAACCAATGTCTATTTCATCATCTTCCTCTGTATCCATATTCAAAAGTATCTCACCTTTTAAAATCCCTCCCTTTAGATTCAAGGCACCAGTCATTCCTGTTTCTTCATCAATTGTAAAAAGTGCATCTATCGCAGGATGTTTGATTTCCTTGGATTCCAGAATAGACATCATCATTGCAACGCCTAAACCATTATCAGCTCCTAAAGTGGTGCCTCTTGCCCGGACCCAGTCTCCATCTACGTACATGTCTATACCTTGGCTGTTAAAGTCAAAAATGGTATCATTGTTTTTTTGATGGACCATATCTAAATGACCCTGCAATACGATTGGCTTGCGATTTTCCATACCAGGAGTGGCAGGCTTTCTGATGATTACATTCCGTATTTCATCTTCAAAAGTTTCAAGCCCCAAACTATTGCCAAAATCTTTCATAAAGGCAATAACCTTATCCTCTTTCTTGGAAGGCCTTGGTACCGCATTTAAGTCTGCAAATTTGTTCCAAAGCTGCTTGGGCTCTAAATTTCTTATCTCTTGACTCATAATAGTATGGTGTTAATTGTTGTACACAAAGCTACAAAGTTTAAGGAATAAAGAAATTGATCCAAGTTAAATATAAGTGGAATCAAAATCTTTCATAGAGCCTAAAATGGAAAACCATGAACCAATTAGGAGTAAAGAGATTTCAGCAAATCAAGAATCCTTGTCAAAAATCATTTGCACATAGATAAATTCAAATCAATAGAAAATGTTCCCAACTGATTCAAACAGTAGATCAAGGCTGCAAAAACCACAATTGGCAATCCGCTTTAGATTTGCAATAGAAACCACGCAATTTAAAATCTATTTTTCAAAAAAGCAAGTCTTCGCAAATACCCATGCAACTATATGGGGGTATAAACGTATCTATAGTATAGAAAATTTGCCCACAGAACATAAAGTCATACAAACATGCGTCAATTAAAAATATCCAATAAAATTACCACGAGAGAAAGTCTTGCACTTGACAAATATCTCAATGATATTGGCAAGATTGGCATGCTTACTGCTGATGAAGAAGCGGAATTGGCGGTTAGAATCAGAGATGGTGATCAAGAAGCACTTGATATTCTCACTAAATCAAATTTGCGCTTCGTAGTTTCTGTTGCAAAACAATACCAAAATCAAGGTCTTTCGCTGAGTGACTTGATCAATGAAGGAAATGTTGGTCTTATGAAAGCTGCAAAACGCTTTGATGAAACCAAAGGCTTCAAATTCATTTCGTACGCAGTTTGGTGGATTCGCCAAGCAATATTGCAAGCTATTGTTGAATATTCTAGAATCGTTAGGCTTCCTCTAAACAAAGTTGGTTCTTACAATAAAGTCAATGAAACCTTCTTAACTTTCATTCAAGAATTTGAAAGAGAACCTACCAATGAAGAACTGGCTGATCTGTTGGATATGACTCCAAAAGAAGTTTCCAACATGCTTCGTGGCAACAGCAGGCACGTGTCCGTTGATGCACCATTGGCAAGTGATGACAGTGATTCAACAATGCTAGATATAATTTCTGTCACTGACGAGAGCCCAGACAGAATTCTGATGGAACAATCTCTTAAAGAAGAAGTACAACAGGGTCTATCTATATTATCTCCACGTGAAGTTGAGGTATTGTCAGCATACTATGGCTTAAATGGTTTCAAGGCACTGACGCTCGAAGAAATTGGTGAGGTCTATCAATTGACAAGGGAACGTGTACGACAGATCAAAGAACGTGCGATACGCAGACTCCGAAAGTCATACAACAGAAACAACCTCAGATCTTATTTGGGTTAAGATTCTATGCTTTCATGAAACAAGTAAAGATTTCATGAAATTATCAGCTTATTGATATCTTACTTCAAATTGTCGATAAAGTAATCACTAACTTTTCTCATCAAGTGGACTCGGTCTCGGCCTTGAACATTATGTAAATGTCCAGGATATACGAAGTAATCCAGCTGTATCCCTTTATCAACTGCTGCCTTTAGGTATTTCAAACTATGCTGCCAAACCACCACATCATCCGAGGTACCATGAATCAGCATAAGTTTTCCCTTAAGTTTATCGACATATTGAAACAAGCTTGATTTGGCATAACCATCAGGATTGGTTGCGGGTGTATCCATATAACGTTCGGTGTACATCACTTCATAAAATGACCAATCAATCACAGGCCCACCTGCCACGCCAATTTTGAATACCTCAGGTGTTCGAGTCATCATGGATGTTGTCATAAATCCTCCATAGCTCCAACCAAAAACGCCCATTTTTTCGCCATCAACAAAAGACAAACTTTTTAGGTAATCCACTCCTTTCATTTGATCGTTTATTTCATTTGTTCCTAAAGTACGGAAACTGGCCTGTTCAAAGGCTTTTCCTCTATTGGCACTTCCTCTATTGTCCATAGTAAATACAATGAACCCTCGCTGTGCCATGTACTGAAACAACATATCACCACCGCCCAGCCAAGTATCCGTTACCATTTGAACTCCTGGGCCACCATAAACGTAAACCATAACTGGGTATTTTTTATTGGGATCAAAGTCAATTGGTTTAATCATTCTGCAATTCAAAACGGTATTGTCATCAGCCCTGAGAGTCAATAATTCTACTTCTCCAAGCAGGTAATCTTTCATTGGATTATCAGAGATCAACAAATTATCATTTCTGTCATTCTGAACGTGGATAATATCTATAATCTTGGGGACTTTTAAACTGCTATTTGTGTTTATAAAGGCAGTATAATCACTATTAAAGCTTGCTGAATTTGTACCTGAAAGCTTTGATAATTTCCTTACAAGTCCTGTCGAAACACTTGAAACATAAATTTGACGATCAATTTTATCTTGTTCAACTGCCTGAAAAAATAATTCGGTTCCCGATGGGTTAAAGCCATATACTTCAGTTACTTCCAAAGGAACTCCTTTGTTTTGTATTAGGTCTCTGATCATGCCAGAATTCAAATCATACAAATAGGCATGGTTCCAACCATTTCGTTTACTTTGCCAAATGTATTGTGCTGGATTATTTGGCAAAAATTGCATGGGATGAAGTGGTTGAACATATTTTTCGTCAAGCTCTTCAAAGATCATCTTCAAAAACTTACCTGACTTTGCGTCGTATTGATTGAGTCTTAACGTGTTTTGGTCACGATTTAATACCGCAACGTAAATCGACTTTTCATCTGGAGCCCAAGCAATATTGGTTAGATATTGTTCAGCAGGCAATCCAGTTTTCAAATAAACCACTTTGCCTAATTTCATGTTATACAGTCCGACAGTAACATGGTGACTTTTGTTGCCTGCCATTGGATATTTAATCATGGTAGTGCCTGATGGTCTGTTATCAAGCTCCATGATTGGATAATCTGTAACCATCCGTTGATCCATTCTGTAAAAGGCAAGAACTTGCCCAGAAGGAGACCAAAAGCTTCCTTTCGATATGCCAAATTCATCACGATGCACCGACTGGCCACAAACGATATTATTATCTTTCTCACTAGTGACCGCTTTGAAACTTTTCTTGTTGGCATTATAAACCCATAAATTGTTATCGATGGTGTAGGCAATATGCTTAACAGGATTTTCACTGTCCTCGTAAAAAGCTTTTTCAGGCAAGGCAATTTCCTTGTTGAATGTGACCACACTTTTTTCATTTGTTGAAAAAGAATAAATCCCTTTGACATTCCTTATTTCTATAGTATTGTTTTTGGAACTGCTAATTATTCCCCACGAAGTCAAGGTATCCCTTGTATTTGATCTAAGAATCAAATTAATTTCTTTTAAAGAAAAGCTTGATTCAATTTTACCTTGAATTGAATTAAATAAAACCAATGACTGGTTATCGTTGATAAAAATTACATTATTACTTCCGTTTACCCATTGCAATTGAGCCAGCCTTTTAGGTGCCAGTGAGCTTCTTTGTTTCAAAATGGCATCTTCAAGAGTCAACATTTTTTGTTGACCGAATACTTGAAAACCAATCAACAGTCCCAAAACTAGCAGCGGCAGACGATTTTTCAACAGCAATTTCATGATAATTAAAATTTAGAGGGCAAAGCTAAAAAAAAAGAGCTGCCAGAAAGTATATCTGACAGCTCTAAACGTATATTTTATTGAATATTATCTAACAATAGTCAACTGACGAGCTGAACCAAATGATTTGCCATTTGACAACTGGTAAGTATAAACACCTTGCGTTAAAGTTGAAACATCAACTCTTTGCTCAGTTACACCAGCAGCGAAAACATCATTCAGCACGGGACGACCCATCATGTCAAATATAGTTAGAGTCATTTCTTCTTTTGAAGGCGCGCTCAATCTTACGTATGTGAACTCATTTGCAGGATTTGGATAGTTTTGACCCATTTTCAATGCTTCTATTGCTTGGTCGAATTCTGTATCAGTCAACTTACCGTGGAACCAGTCATGAGTTGTTGCCATAATTCCAGTAGCTACTGATTGTAAGTTGACCATTTCAAGACCAATACCCAAAACAACTGCTTTGAAAGAGCCATGATTAGCACGCACAGCACAATTCTTATTATTCTGATAAGTCATAAAACCATAACCTTCAGGTGCAATTGCATCCATTTCATCGGGATAGTAATTGGCACTGCCATATGATTGCTTAATACCAGACGGAAGTGAAGTTCCATAAACAGCATCAGTAGCAACAGCCTTAATTTGTGTATTGGCAGTTCCACCGTCAGCCTTGAAGTTAGCACTGAAATAATCAGTAAACAAACTCTTCGTGAATGCAGTGCCATTGGCATTTACATCTCCTGAAGCCATATCCCAACCAGCGTCTTGACCAGCGATCATCAAATTACCTCCAGTATCCATAAAATCCTGAAAATATGATGCCATTTCGTCTGTCATAGCAGGGAATGTCCATCCAATGCTATAATAGATATGATCTACTTCATCAAGTACATTAGCCTGAAATCCTTTTAGAACCAAGGTTGATCCAACCCTTCCTCTTGCAGATTCGTTAACAGCAACCAAACCATCTTCGTAAGGTTGAAATAAGTCAGGATTACCTGTCGCAGGTTTATTATCTGAAACTATTATAAGGTCAGTTACACCAGATATTACAATATAAGCAAACTGTTGTAAAGCATTCGAAGCACCAGAAATTATCCCAGCTTGGAAATCGCCAATACCAGGTAATTGACCAACTGTAACGTGCAGTGAACCGCTCGTTACTGAATTGGCTAGCAAATTGATTTGATCACCATCTCCATATTCCAGGCCGTTAACCTTAACATGAGCTGACCAATCTGAAGGCCAAGTACCAGTTAAAGAAACTGTTACTATTTCGTCGATTTCGCCAATATTAGCCATTGTAAAATCGAAATCATTTCCATTGGTTTTATCACCTTTTTGGAAAGTTTCTGTTTCAACATTTGAACCTTCAACATTCAATGTTCCTTCAAAACCAGCTTGAAGTACAGCTTTAGAAGCTGTCTCTTGAATGTAAACTAATGGATACATTTGATCTTCAGCCCAAACTGTACCGTTTACATTATAAGTATAAGTAAATGTTACTGTTTCGCCAATTCCAGTTGGGATATATGCTTCACCTGAAAATCCATTTCCTAAGAATTTACGGAACACGTTAGGAAAATCTTTTTCTCCATTTGAACCTGGAGGATTTGCATAAACGATCTCTTTTTCAACCACCATTGAACGAATGATATATGAACCTGTAGGCACATCACCCAATTGTAGAACAGAAACCACAACAGTGTGCAGTCCTGCGCTGTCATCAGTATCAGTAACTTTAATTCTAACTGGACTTATACCAGCTTGATCTACACTTACCTGACTCACGTTTGTCGGACTTCCAACATTAACACCATCAACAATCATATTGGGAACACCCATAACCCCATAAAGACCAACAGCAGCCGCAACCTCTGGAGCGTTCGCAGCATTCATTGGATCTACACCAGGCCACGATGTGTGGTATGCCACGTGCGCCATTGAAAAGGCATTGACATTGTAAATAGCTGAAAAAGCAGGGTTTTGAGTCGCACAAGGACCACAACTTGCTTGAGTAAAATGCTCATAAAGCTTTATTCTCTTGGCCTGAGCCTCCAAAGAGGAAACGCTCATTACCGAAAAAATCAAAAAAAGAAAAAGGTAGACGTGTTTCATATTAAAAATTTAATTTTGACTGAGTTAATTAAGACTGTACGAAATTACGCATTGTTTGGCATTATTCAATGCCTTCAAAATTAAAAAAATATTTTTTTTAAAACAGATTGTTAGGCAATGCAATTCCCTCGTGTTTTAATAGCCATTCTTTTCTTGAAATCCCACCAGAATATCCAATTAAATCCCCCTCCGATCCCACAACTCTGTGGCAAGGAATCACGATGAGTATTTTATTTTTTCCGTTTGTTTGCCCTACTGCTCGTGACTTATGCACCTGTCCTATTTTCATTGCCACATCCTTATAACTTTTAGTTTTGCCAAAGGGAATATTTACTACTTCATTTAGGACTAATTTTGAAAAGTCTGAACCATTCATTTCCAATGGAAGTTCAAATTTTTTACGTTTATTTTCAAAGTATTCCCCCAATTGCAAAACCGCCAAACGCGTGACATAATGCTCGTTATTTGCCAAAGTAGGCTCATCAGTAAAAGCAATTGAAGTGATTGCTCTTTCATTGGATTGAATCAGTATATGTCCAATAGGACTTTCAATTAGTTGAGAGTATAACGCTGGCATGTGATTGGATGATTTCAAATCGCCAAAGATACCTGTATCCTTAAACCAAAAATACGTTTTAGCGGATTTTGCCCTTAGGGTCTTTAGAGCCAAAAGCTATCGGACTCTGAGCAAAGCTCCATGAGTTGACAAAAGTCTTTGATTTTTCGACTTTAAGGCCAAGATATTTAAAAAATCATCACGGGTTAACCTCTTATGAGCCTGATATGAGTGTAGGAGTCGCCAGCCTGAACAGATTTTTGGAACAACCAAAAATTAAGTCGATTCAGGGTCTAACGCTGAATTTGGGTTATACAAAACAAGCCCCAAGTCAAGGACTTGAGGCTATTATAAATGCTTACTTTGAAACTAAGATTCTACTTGTGATTCCACTTGTGGTTCTATTTGAGATTCTTGAACTGATTTTGAAATTTTTACCAGTTCGTTGGCATTGATTTCTGCAATGTTCAACTTCACGCCTTCTTTATTCGTGTATTGACGATACTGCAACTTGCCGTTGATTGCCAATTCATTGCCTTTCTGGATGGTTCCATCAATGCTTTCGGCTACTTTACCCCAAACAACTACATTGTGCCATTGGGTATCACTTTTCCATTCTCCATCCTGAGCTTTGTAGCGGTCTGATGTTGCAAGTGAAAATTTTACCAACTTTCTATCTCCTTCAAATGTGATAGTTTCTGGATCTTTGCCTACGTGTCCGATTAATTGAACGTTGTTTCTTAACTGATTCATGATTTTTTGCTTTTTGACTTTAATTAATTGCTTTTAACACTCATGTTCTTTTTTGTGATGATCA
>JBBQJT010000069.1:0-13559 GCA_038326165.1 Chitinophagales bacterium
TATTGGCTTTATTCCTCAGACTACAGATCTCAATCTAAATATTACTGTATTTAATTGTATTCCAATGGGAGGTGGCTTGGAAATGGGAATTTACCAAAGTTCCGACTGCGTCAACTTTACATTGGTGTCAAATTGTAATACCGACATGTTCCCAAATCAAACATGGCCCATCAATTCAAATAAACCATTGATGCCTGGAAAGGTACATTATTTAGTGATCGATGAGAATGGTCCCAACACTTGTAGTTTCAGTGTCAATGTGGTAATGGGTAGCACCAAGACCGAGCCTATCGTTTTCAATGGACTGATTTCAGGCCCTACGGTTATTTGCCCCGGGCAGACTGGTATTTACATGGTTCCACCTTCGACTGGAAACCCGTGTGAGTTTTTCTGGACACTCGATGGCGTCGACATCGGTGATGGTAAAATAAAAGATCTTATAATTACTGAACCTGGAATCCATAAGCTGTGTGTTAAGGCTTCCAATCTTTGTTTTCCTGCCGAAGTGGAGACTTGTATAGATATTCTCGTAAAGGAAATCCCCATTACCAAAGTCGGGCCTTTTGTAGTTTGTGAAACAGACTTGCCGTTTGATTTTGGAAACGATTCATTTTTTGGTCCTGGCGATTATGAAGTTACATTTACTTCTTTTAATAATTGCGACAGCGTTGTTCAGTTTAATTTAGGAGTGATTCCTGAAAAAATAAACGATTTAGGAATAATTCCGCTATGCTCTGGAGATAGTCTTGTAGTCAATGGAATTCCATTTTTTAATCCGGGAAACTACGAGGAAGTGTTTTCAACAAACTACGCTCCATATTGTGACAGTACAGTTGTTTTTCAGATTCAAGTCGATTCTGTGATGTCAATACCTGCTCTGATTGGGATTTTGGGTTGTTATGTTGATAGTGTATTGCTAGACGGCCTCAAGTCAATTCCATTGAATCAAGTGAGTTATCAGTGGTTTAAAATGGATTCCAGCATTTTGAATTTTATTGGAAATAATTCATCCATAAGTATAGCGGATACTGGATTCTTTAGTTTGGTTGTACAGCATAAGATATCAGGGTTCAATAAGTTTTGTACCGATACTGCTCAGTTGAAGGTGTTGAGAGATTCGATTGTTCCGGCTTTAATAATTCAAAATTTACCCCAATATTGCGAACAGGATTTAGTTGATTTGAACCTTTCAATGCCCGTTGATACCAATAATCTGAGCGGCTTTTTTACATTTCATGACATGACACCATGTAATTTGAGCAATCAAATTGGCAACACTTTGAATGCTTTAAAAGACACAATTGTTTTTATCAACTATAAGGCCGGCTCATGTGAAATTTTCATGCCTTTATATATTGAAGTTAATATTCAGCCATGGGCAAATGTGATTGCTTTGGATACAATTTGTAATACCAGTCAAGGAGGTAATATTACTGTTTATGATTTTGCAAATTCGGTTACAGCTGGAGATTCCATTGGTAAATGGGAGGCAATCACCTCCAATAATGCCACTGGCAATTTGCCAATATTGGATTTTAACGGTGTTGCTTTAGGCAATTATCAATTCAGCTATACCACTCAATCTGCAACAGCACCTTGTCAGGACGTAGTTTATAATTTGAGTTTAAATGTGAAGGATTGCAAATGTCCTTTTGTTGAATTGCTGAAAGATCAGAAAATATGCAATGATCAAATTAGCTATGACCTTAATGGCCTTTTGGTCAATTTGGATAAGGGGAATTTTATCATAAAAAACAAGCCGTTTGGCTCCAATTCTGCAAATATTTCGAATTCCTTGCTGAATGTATTTGAAAAAGATGTAGGTATTTATGAGTTATTATTTCAGCTTGATTCTGTACCTCAAACTTGCCCCAATGCTTTTCTTGTCGAGTTTGAATTGGTTGAAAGCGCAAAAGCCGAATTGGTCCAACTTGTTTCTGTTTGTGGCGACACCACCAAAGGGCCAGCCTCCAGTCAAATTAACCCTAAGGATTTTTTCATTTCAGGTGATCAAAGTGGTTTGTGGACTTCTCTTGACTTATCAGGCTTTGATGTGAGCAATCCTATTTGGGATTTCAGTGGCATTCCTTTTGGAATCTATCAATTTCAATACAGTCTTCAGGCAACTTCCCCTTGTTTGCCAAAATCTTACACAATCGGTGTTGAAGTCAAAAACTGTTCTTGCCCTGAGTTTGAAATAATTCCGAACATGGAGTTGTGTCAAGCCCAAGGATCATTTGACCTAAATAGCTTAATTGTTACAGCATCTCAAGGAAGTTGGACCCTTGTGAATGCTCCTTCAGGAACCGGGCAAGGAAGCCTGTCTGGAAGTTCATTTGTTTGTAATAATTGCTTGCCAGGTAATTATCGATTTCAATATATTTTACAAAATAGCTTACCCAATTGTCCATCATTTAAACTAACCGAGATAGAAGTATTAGCTGCAAACAATGCAGGAATTGCAGGTCCAAATTTGAGCCTATGCGATGGTCAAGATAGTACGCTTTTACTTTTTGAACAAATTAGTGCCTACAGTCCAGGTGGCTTGTGGTTTTATGTTAAAAATTTTGGTACTTCAACTGAAAAGTGGGAAACAAAAGGCAATGTGATTCCAGCTAAACAGTTTCAAGTGGGAAAGCACCATTTTGCATATTTGAATCAATCCAATCCCATGTGCCCGAGTGATACAAGCTTTTGGGTCCTTGAGATTGTGAAGACTCCTGATTTTTCGCTTGAAAAGGATAGTTTTATTTCATGCTCAAATCCATCAATTGATTTGTCGCCTAAGGTATTTTCAATAAGCTTGAATACTTTTCAGTGGAAGAAAAACGGTGTCTTATTTAAAAATGACTCAACCATCAAGATTGGAGAAGCAGGAATTTATGAATTTACTGTTAACTCAGGAGTTTGTTCTTTGTCCAAGTCCATTGTGATTAAGGATTTTAACAAGCCAATCAAATTATCTGGTTTGGATTTATTTGATGCCGACTGTAAAAGAGAAAAAGGAAAAATTAAGTTGAAACAATTATTGGGAGGTACCATGCCCATCAAATTCTTTTTAAACAAAGTACTTCAGAATTTTAAAGATAGCTTTGATCTGAACACAGGCTTTCATTTTATAAGTATTTCTGATAATTATGGATGTAAATGGGATACTACTTTTATGATCCAAAAAGCAAATTTGCCAATGGTGAAATTGCCGGAAGACATTACCTTGGAATCGGGTGAAAATTATACCATTGTTTCTGAGCTTATTCCTTTGGACTTAAATGTAAAGTCAATCAACTGGCGCGAAAATGGTGCGGTTTTTGAATGTGTGAATTGTGAGAGTATCACAGTATCTCCATTGTTTACCAGTAAATATAGGATAGCTGTAGTTACCAGTCAGGATTGTTTGGCCGGTGATGAAATGAACATAGTTATTGTAAAGAATAGAAGGGTTTATATCCCTAATGCATTTTCGCCCAATAGTGATAACTTGAATGATTTCTTCACAATTTTTGGAGGTGCCAATACATTAAAGGTAGAATCATTTGAGGTATTTGACCGTTGGGGTGAGCGGGTTTTTGGTGCAACTGATTTTATTCCCGATGGTGTTAATGGAGGTTGGGATGGTACTTTCCGCAGCAAAGAATTAAAATCCGGAGTTTTTGTTTACTTCGCATTGATCAACTTTGCGGATGGGTCTAGTGAATTTTTCAAAGGAGACGTACAGCTGATTCGTTGATGGAATGAAAAATTATTTCATGAAAGACGTCCAGAAATATAATTGACTTGTGCATGAACTATTAATATTAATGAGCTAGTTTTGTCTTGTAATAATTCGCTCCATAAATTTCAAACAATGCCATTATTCAAAGATTTGTGTGAACGTTCTGCATTTGGGGTTTGCAGCTATATGGCATCTAAATTAGGGATCAATACTTCTATCGTTCGTATGTACTTTATTTATTTGAGTTTCGCCGCATTGGGTTCGCCAATATTATTATACCTATTTGGGTATTTTTGGATACACATTAAGAAATATTTGGGTACTAGTAACCGAGTTAGCCTAGATTGATACTACTCTCCGAAGGCATAACGGATGATATTTGCGCCCATTCGCAAAGCAGCTAAACGCGTTTCAGGGTTGTCCTTATGTACATTTTGTGATTCCCATCCATCGCTTATGTTGCTTTCAAATCCATAAAAGCACACCAATTTACCTTCTTCAAACAGGCCAAAAGCTTTCGTAGCTTTGTCATTGTGCTTGTGAACCTTAGGCAATCCTTTAGGAAAATCAAATTTTTGATGAAAAATTGGATGTGAGAAAGGTATTTCACGCAATTCCTGATCAGGCATAACTTGCTTCAAAATCGGTCGGATGTAAGGATCTAAACCAAAATCATCGTCAACAAACAAAAAGCCACCCGCCTTGAGATAATTGCGGATATTTTCAGCTTCACTCGCAGAGAAAATAATATTGCCATGGCCCGTTAAAAACAAGAACGGATAGTTAAAAATCTCAGAACTTCCCACATCCACAGTTGCATAATCTGGGTCGATCCTTGTTCCCATCTGTTGATTGCAAAAATTTGCGAGGTTTTGCAGTGCATCTACAACTGAATACCAATCGCCACCTCCGCTGTATTTCAATAATGCAATTTTGATACCAGGTGGATTTGAAGGAAGTGTCGGTGTTTCAGATTGAGTTTTTGGAACACAAATCCCTAAAGTGAGTATCAGAAGGTAAGAAGAGATCTTTTTCATGAAATGTATAACGAATTATCTTGTCAGATGTTGGAGATGGCAAGCCATGAGGGCATATATTGATGCAGTTTCTGTTCTTAATCTGGTATTTCCTAAACTTACTTCATTTACCGACTTTGTTTTAGCCAATTCGACTTCATCGGGCGAAAAATCACCTTCAGGGCCTATCCAAATTTTAGCTGGTTGCTCTTTATTGTATGCATGAAATAAATGCGTGAGCTGGGTTTCATAACAATGAGCAAAATAATTGGTATTGGCTGATTCTTGATTGATGAGGACAGAAAATTTTTCAAGCGGTTCAATCTTAGTCAACCAAGCTTGATTGGATTGTTTCATGGCGCTCAGTGCTATTTTTTGAAAGCGTTCCATATTAATAACTTTGCGTTCACAGTTTTTGGAAACGAAAGCTTGAATTTTTCCAATACCTATTTCGCATGCTTTTTCCACCATCCATTCCATCCTATCCATATTTTTAAGAATTCCAAAATTCAAGCTGATATGATGGTAGAAGGGGAGAGGAGTATGATTTACCTCAAATATTTTTAGTCTTACTGACTTTTTATTGGTGAATATTATCTCAGCTTTGCAGATGGTACCTTCTCCATTAGTGATATTGATTTTATCGCCAATCTTATGTCGAAGTACATCCAAGCAGTGATGTATTTCATCCAAAAAAAGCTCTGCTGAGGAATCCTCATTCAAAGAAGCATAAAACAGTTGCATAGAGTTGGTACATTTGCAGGACAAAGTTCAACAATTCACAACAAAAAGATGACATAAGGAGTTATTTTGATTCCAAAGTCTAAAGACAAATTATTTATGGGTATTACAATTATGATAGGCCAATTGATGTTGAGCCTAATGATATTGGTGGTTTTACATGAAATGGGGCATTTTCTTCCAGCTCGTTGGTTCAAAACCAGGGTAGACAAGTTTTACATTTTTTTTGATCCTTGGTTTTCAGTTTTTAAAAAGAAGATTGGCGATACTGAATATGGAATTGGCTGGTTGCCCTTAGGAGGATACGTAAAAATAGCAGGAATGGTTGATGAAAGTATGGATATCGAACAATTGTCCAAAGAGCCACAACCTTGGGAATTTCGCTCGAAGAAAGCCTGGCAGAGGCTCATAATAATGTTGGGTGGAGTTACTGTAAATTTTATACTAGGATTTTTTCTGTTCGGAATCATCATGTGGGTCTGGGGCGAAGAATACATGCCAGCCAAGGAAGCAAAGTATGGTATTTATGCAGAAGAGATGGGTAAAAAAATTGGCTTGAAAGATGGAGATCAGATTGTTAAGATTGGCAATACTAATTTTGAACGTTTCAATGATCGCATTTTGATCAAGGAAGTGATACTGAATAATGCACGTAGTATTGTTGTCAACAGAAATGGCAATGAGGAAGTGTTGACTATCAATGAAACTGTTGCTGCTGAAATGGCAACCGCCAAGCAATCTAAGGCACCATTATTTGGACCCCGTTTTCCATTTACAGCAGAGAAAATATTGGACGGAAGCCCAGCAGCTAAAGCAGGTATTCAACAAAATGACAGAATCATAGCGCTCAATAATGAAAGCACTCCTTATTTTAATGATTTTCAGTCACGTTGTAAGGCATTGAAATCAGTTCCAATTGAGCTTTCAATATTAAGAGGAGTTGATACGATTAGCATAAAATTGACAACAACTGCTCAAGGAACAGTTGGAGTTTATCCAAAAGGGCCAAACGCATATTTTAAAACTGAAAGACAAGAATATTCTTTGGGCGAGGCATTTCCAGCAGGAATCAAAAAAGGAGTCGGATTTTTGGGTGATCAATTTGCCGCTTTTGGACAAATGTTTAAAGGAAAGATTAAAGCTTCAGAAAGTTTGGGTGGATTTGGATCTATCGGTTCTATGTTTGGAAGAGAATGGATTTGGGAGCGCTTTTGGAACATGACTGCCATTCTCTCATTGGTATTGGCAGTTATGAATCTGCTTCCGATACCAGGCCTAGATGGCGGATATGTGGTGTTTCTTTTATTTGAAATGATCACCGGCATAAAACCAAGCGATAAATTTATGGAGCGTGCAGTTTCAATAGGTTTTTTCTTGCTTTTGGCTTTAATGATATATGCCAATGGACTTGATATCTTCAGGAGTTTCAGTAAATAATGGAAAAAGATTTCTTTGAACTTTTGGGTCTACCAAGAAAACTGTTAATAAATAAATCAGATCTCCGCAAAAGGTACATATTGGCTTGTCAGACGGCTCACCCTGATTTGCATTCAGATGGTCACTCTATTCAATTGGAAGAAGCTGAAAAGCTCACGGCTTACTTAAACAAAGCGTATGAAGTTCTGAGTGACGACACAAAACGACTGGCTTATGTGTTGAGTTTGCACAACAGTTTGCCTGCGGAAGGTGAAGCCAAGTTGCCAATGGATTTTTTGATGGAAGTCATGGATTTGAATGAAATGATCGAAGAAGCACAATTCAAACAAAACGAAAATTTACAAAAAACTTTGCTTGATCGACTAAATGCATTTGGTGAGGAAATAAATTTTGAAGGAAAAAAACTCATTGAAGCCTATGATTTAGAGGACTTTGACGAAGTCGGGCTAAAAGAATATTATTTAAAATTGAAGTACATTTTGCGAATGAGGGAGAATATCCTTAAATTTGCAACGCATTAGCCGAAGTGGCGGAATTGGTAGACGCGCTGGATTCAAAATCCTGTGATAGCAATGTCGTGCGGGTTCGATTCCCGCCTTCGGTACTTTTATTAAAAGATAACATATTGGATCAAACAGACCCTCTCTCGAGAAGAAGAATTAACAATCCTCTAGAGTTATGTATTTGTTACAATTTCTCAGCTGTTTTGGAGAAATCCCCATTGTTTTGTATTAATTTCACGACATGGAAATCCTAGTTATAGTTTTTCTCATTCTTTTGAATGGGATTTTTTCGATGTCAGAGATGGCATTGGTTTCATCCAGAAAAATTAGATTGGAACAAGCTGCAAAAAAAGGAAGTAGCAGAGCAAAGCTCGCATTGAGTTTAGCAGAACATCCCAATAAATTTCTTAGCACTGTACAAATTGGAATCACAATAATTGGGATTCTGATGGGGATATTTTCTGGAGCCTCTTTAACAAACCAGCTAGCTGCTCAGTTTGATAGAATAACTGTCCTGGCGCCATTTTCACACAGTCTGGCTGTAAGTATTACAGTTGTTTGTATTACGTATTTTGCAATTGTTTTTGGTGAACTCATTCCAAAACGACTGGGAATGACCTATCCTGAGAAAATCGCTAAAGGTCTTTCCGGGTTTATGAGCATTCTATCTCGGATCACACGTCCATTTGTGTGGTTGTTGACCAAGTCCACTGATTTTGTTTGTAGACTATTCAATATCAGGCCTTCGGACGAGAACAGGGTAACAGAAGAAGAGATCAAGGCAATCATCCAAGAAGGAAAAGAAGGTGGTGAAGTTCAAGAAATTGAACAGGATATTGTTGAACGCGTGTTTATGCTCGGTGATCGCAGAGTAAGTACCCTAATGACTCCTCGTAGCCAAGTCATAATGTTAGAGGGGGAAGAAACAATAAGTGAAATTATCCATGAGGTCACGGCAGAAATGCACTCTATCTATCCAGTCTACAAAGAAGATCGAGATCATGTAATAGGTGTGCTGAAGTTAAAAAATCTTTTTACGCACATCAAGAATGACAAAATGAGGCTTGAGGAAATTTGTGATCCCGCCCACTTCATACTAGAAAAAACCACTGCATTTCATGCCTTAGAGAAATTCAAGATTAGTAAAATCCACTATGGAATTGTGATTGATGAATATGGCCAAATGCAAGGAATTATCACCCTAAATGACCTCTTAGAATCTTTGGTTGGATATTCTTCTGATTTCTATCAGGATGATTACACTTTAAAAGAACGAGAGGACGGTAGTTTTTTGATTGATGGTCACTATCCTTTTCCGGATTTTTTGCACTATTTCGACTTAGAGCATGGCAATGAAGAAGCCAATTTTGATACGGTTGGAGGATTACTTTTGGATGAATTGGGGAGAATACCTGAGGTCGGAGACACCTTATCTTGGCTAGACTTTAAGTTTGAAGTAATGGATATGGATGGTACCAGGATCGACAAGATTCTTTTATACAAAGTAGTCTGATTTACTCGAATTTAAATTACTGATAATCAGCAATTTAAACATGTTAACAACTCGTTAAGAATTTTTTGCAGATCATTATATTTGCGCAACAATGTATCATGATACATTTGTATCGTCAAGTGAAACTTATTACAAAATTTAACCTCTCATTTAAGATGAAAACTATCAAAGCTATTTTCGCTATCGCTATCGTTGCTGCTTCATTCACAGCTTGCAAGAACCAACCAGCTGAAGAAACAACTACAACTCCAATGGAAACTGAAACTGCTCCTGCAGTAGTTGATTCTATTGCTGCTCCAGTTGATTCTATGGCTACACCAGTTGAAGAAATGAAGAAGTAATTCTTTTTTCTAAAGAAATAAAAGGCCCGTTCCATTTGGAATGGGCTTTTTTTGTTTGTGGGTTTTAGTAATTCTATGATTACATTTGCTTGCAAATTTTAAAGCATGAAAATGAAAAGCCTGGTTCTCTGCCTGATCTTCTTTGTTTCAAGGATAAGCTCAGCTCTTGCTAATGAAGGAATGTGGTTGCCAATTTTCTTATCTCAATTGAATGAGAAGGAAATGCGGGCAGCTGGAATGAAATTGAAAGCATCAGATATTTACGATATCAACAAAGGAAGTTTAAAAGACGCAATTGTGCTATTTGGTGGTGGATGCACAGGTGAGGTAGTTTCCGATAAAGGATTGTTATTTACGAATCACCACTGTGGATATGGGCAGATTCAATCCCATAGTACTGTTGAACGCAATTACCTAAAAGATGGTTTTTGGTCAAAATCGATGGCCGAGGAATTACCCTGTCCTGGATTATCTGTCACATTTATATCTCGAATCGAAGAAGTGACTCAGGCGGTATTTATGGGTGTGAAGGAAAGTATGACTGAAGCGGCACGCCAAAAAAATATAGATGAAAACATATCCAAATTAAAGCCTGCCATGAATCTGGCTGCACATGAAGATCTGGTGGTAAGGTCATTTTTTACTGGAAATAGATATTTTGCTTTTGTAACTGTTACTTACACGGATGTTCGCTTGGTAGGTGCGCCACCTGAATCAATCGGTAAATATGGCTCTGATACTGACAACTGGGTTTGGCCAAGACATACAGGCGACTTTTCCGTTTTCCGTATTTATGCAGGAGCGGATAATTTGCCATCTGCTTTTAGTGGTTCTAATGTGGCATACAAGCCTAAGCATTTTCTTCCAATCAGCTTGAAAGGGATTAAGGAAGGTGATTTTACCATGGTATTTGGATTCCCAGGCAGGACAGACGAATATCTGACTGGAGCTGCAGTAGCACAGACCGCCCAGGTGATCAATCCACTTAGGGTTGAGTTGCGTGATCGTGCTTTAAAGATCATGGACAGCTATATGCGCACAGATGAGGCAACCAAGATTAAGTATGCAGGTAAATATGCAGGCATAGCAAACTCTTGGAAAAAATGGTTGGGTGAATCGCAAGGAATAGCCAAGACCAATGGCTTAGAGCGAAAGAACAAGTATGAAAGTGATTTTAATGGCAAGGTGGTGGCAAATGCTGATTGGAAAGCCAAATATGGCAATTTGACCACAGACCTTAGCAATAACTATATGAATTTAGAGATATATGCACTGAATCGCGAAGCTTTTTCGGAAGTGTTTAGCAGGTTGCCAGACGCTCCGCGGTTGGCATCTCAAATCCAAAACCTAATCAATACAGCACATCAAAAAGGCGCAGAATTGTTTAAAGCGGATTTGGTTAAATTCCGGGAAAATTTACCTGGCTTCTATACCAATTATGATGCAAATATTGATCGTGAAATGTTTCTAGCATTGATCAAGATATACAGAATGCGCATCCCGATTGATCAGCAGCCTGGTATTTTACGAAACATAACCCAGGAGGAACTGGATAAAGTTTGGCAAAATTCTGCGGTGTGGTCTAAGGATAAACTCGATATACTCCTCGGTTTGGATCCTGAAGCTGTTGAGGTTGCTTTGGAGAATGATCCTTTGGTAAATTTGGTCAGCGAATGCAATAATTTTTTTATTGCCAATATTTTGCCCAAGTACAATGAATATCTCGGGCTCATTGGTCCATTGCAACGCAAGTATATGCAAGCGCAAATTGAAGTTTTTAAAGAAAGAAAATTTTATCCGGATGCCAATGGTACAATGAGAGTGAGTTTTGGGCAAGTAAAATCCTATGCCCCTCGTGATGCGGTGCAATATGAATGGCAAACTGACATTGATGGTGTTGTAGAAAAATATATTCCCGGTGACTATGAATTTGATTTGAGTTCGAAGTATTTGGATTTATATAAGAAGCGCGACTTTGGCAGATATGCGTTCAATGGAACTTTACCAATTTGTTTTATTGGCAGCAATCATACCACTGGAGGTAATAGTGGGAGTCCTGCAATAGATGCGAAGGGTAGGTTGATAGGGATAAATTTTGATCGGGTGTGGGAAGGCACAATGAGCGATCTGAATTATGATGCCAGTATATGCAGGAACATCATGGTCGATGTGCGTTATGTGTTATGGGTGATTGAAAAATACGGAGGTGCTGGTCATTTGATTGAAGAAATGAAAATAGTAGAATAACAAAAAAAGCCACTCGATGAATTAGTCAAGTGGCTTTTTAAATTTAGACAATAAGCTTAGCTGCGCTTGAATCCAAGCCACCAGCCTATCACTGTGCCTACAATACCGGAGTAAATTGTATTTATAGCTACATCTGGTAAAATATTTTGGATTCCGCTAAATATTGTTGTCATACTGAACAAACTTAAGTCAAGTCCCAGGATATTTATAAATCCAATAGTTAGACCAGCAGTTAATCCTGCCATTGCTGTCCGTATATCTGCCCATTTTTCAAAAATGTAAGTTAGCAACAATGCAAATAGTAAACAACTTAGAATCAAGTAAAACATGTCTGGTTCCTCTTTGGATATGGTTCGTGCTGCTGCCGTCATATTATCAGCCAAAACGGTTTTAAATAATGTTCCAAATAGTAACCATCCAGCAAGGAAAGCAGCTACTCCACCAATAAGGGTTCCAGTTAAAAGTTTGTTCGTGTTCATTTTTGACAAGTTTTGAAAGTTGGTTAAAATAGATATCAGTCGCTAAATTACACCATATTATTTGTTTCAAATAATTATTAGGTCTATAAAATATCTGATAATTTTTGGATTATTTGTATTTGTATTATAATGTCCCACAGTTGATATTTGTTGCAACAGCATGCGTAATTAAGAAACCCAAAATCCGCACTAACGGATTTTGCCTCTGAGCAAAGCTCCGTGAGTCGACGAGAATCTTTGTTTTTTTGACCTTAAAGCCCTGATATTTAAAAAATCGTCAGGGGGTTAAACCTTCTACGAGTATGATACGACTGTAGGAGTCATCAGAGCCGACAAATTTTTGGATTAACTAAAAATTTCGTCGATTCATCGTCCAACGCTGAATTTAGATTAAATTATGAAGCTTTGGAGATGGCTAAAATAAGCTTGCTTGATTTTAAGCATTTGATCTGAATGATGTTAGGTTCCGGTTCTTTAATAAAATTTAGGAAAGATATTTTTCTGTTGATCAAATAGTAATTTGTATCAACAATACACAGATTAACCCCTTACAACAAAAGCATCCCGAGATGAACTTCAACTCGGGATGATGGCGGTTTATTATATACTCATAGTGCTCATCTCTGCCGGTAGAATTCAACGGGCCAGTCGTAATACCAAGTATAACCTAAATCTTTATCTGCAAATCTCACTCGACCTCTTAATGTATCAGGATGTGGTTGTTTAAGAAGCATATACGTAATGACCGTTTTCTTGCCATTAAAATCGCATCTAGTGAAAGTATTTGCTGGGGTAAAAATTATCCTTAAAGCCGCCGAGTCTTTCTCCCACCAATATAATGCATCTTTATGTTGAGCGTAATTTCCTGTAGAATCTGTGTTGATATAACAGCTACCCATGGAATTGGGAGAATTTTTTGTTGTTTCAAAAGTTGTATCAGTTGGATTCAAAAAATGCTCAAAAAAGGAAATGTAAAAATCTTTGTAGCACGGCATATTTGCATTCGCATTTCCAAATTCAATTTTTCGAGGTTTCCTACAAAAATCATTAACGATTATTTTACCCTTAGGACATTTACAATCGCCTTTTGTGTCGATTTCAAATCCTTTCTCACAAATAGGTTTTGGGATTTTTTCACATTCTTTATTGCATGAAGGCAATGACAATAGAAAGAGCATGCAAGCCAGAAAGATGATTGTTTTCATATTGGATCATTTGGTTATTACAAATTTGATTTAGACCCAAATAATGCAATGGTTATTCCTTTACATTAACTGAGTTTTACAACAAAAGCATCCCGAGATGAACTTCAACTCGGGATGATGGCGGTTTATTATATACTCATAGTGCTCATCTCTGCCGGTAGAAGATCACGGGAACATCAAGTACAGGAGGGTCGAATAGTTTTTGGCTATATCTTGCTATTCCTACGAAGGTATCTGGATGCGGTTGCTTTAACCTCATGTCGATGAGTCGAGCCTTCTTTCCTCCAATTTCACACAATTCCCCTATAGTCTCGCCTGAGAAGTCAATCCAGAATTCATCATCATTGATATATCCATAACTCATA
>JBBQJT010000070.1:0-13379 GCA_038326165.1 Chitinophagales bacterium
GCCCAAATAACTAGCTTGCCCGCTCCAATAATTTGATTGGGTATGGCTCTAAAAATTGCATTGTACAAAATATGGGTGCCTAATTCGCTGATATTTTCTAAAAAAGGATTCGTAGATTTTTTGCTTTAAGTGGTACTCCAAATCTTTTTCAAATTGTATATTTACTAAGTAGTTTTACGAACCAAAATGAATGTTTCGCAATTATCAATTTTTTAAATCCCCAAAATTGGATAAATGGGATATTTTGAGATGATTAAAACCGTTAGTATTGATAAGAATTAAATTTTCACTTTAAGAGGAAATAATGTCAGATATTTTAGGATCACTTATTAAAAGGGGGTTGCAAATCAGACAAGGAATTGACTTAAAATTGATTTCTCCCTGGATTTTGCAGAAAATGGTATTCCGAAGGCTTTTAGATTCTGCGAGTAAAACGCAGTTCGGTAAGCATTATGACTTTAAAGGGATTCTATCATCTGATAATCCTATTAAAAAATTTCAAGAAACTGTTCCAATACATGATTACAATAGCATGTACAACGAATGGTGGCACAGACTTTTGGATCAGGAACAAGATGTTTGTTGGCCTGGCAAAATCGAGTATTTTGCTTTGAGTTCCGGAACGTCTGGCGCTCCTTCAAAACACATCCCAATTTCAGACGAAATGCTGAAATACATGCGCAGAGCCTCATTTAAGGTATTTTTTAGTTTGTCTAAATACAAATTTGAATCTGCTTTTTATACGCGTGAGATGCTTGCAGTTGGAAGTTCGAGTGATCTAAAGGATTGCGGTGGTTATTTTGCTGGAGATTTGAGTGGAATAAATGCCAAAATGCCACCTCTGTGGGCAAAAGGCTATTACAGACCAGGTACTGAAATTTCAAAGATTGCCGATTGGAATGAACGCATTGAAGTCATTGCCAAAAATGCACTAGACTGGGATATTGGAAGTATAGTCGGCGTACCCTCTTGGGTTCAACTCACTCTTGAAAAAATCATCGAATACCATAATTTGGACTCAATCAGCGACATTTGGCCAAACTTGGAGGTCTTTGTCCACAGTGGAATAGCAATTGGTCCCTACAAATCTTCTTTCGATAAATTAATTAAGAATCCTATTAATTACGTCGATTCTTACCTCTCTTCTGAGGGCTTCATAGCATTTCAGAATCGTCCAAATGCTGATGGTATGGTACTGTTGGCACGCAATGGAATCTTTTTTGAATTTGTTCCTTTTGATGAAGTCAATTTTGATGCCGAAGGTGATTTGGTTCAAAATCCTACAGCTTATACTATCAATGATGTCATTGAAGGTAATGAATATGCAATCGTGTTGAGTACATGCGCAGGGGCTTGGCGTTATCTTTTAGGTGATGTGGTTAAGTTTGTGAATATGGATAAATTTGAATTGGTGATAACTGGGCGAACTAAACATTTTTTAAGCATAACTGGAGAACATCTTTCGGTTGATAATATGAATCATGCAATAGAATTGGCTCAGCATGCCTTGGGTGTGTGTATTCAGGAGTATACTGTGACTGCTTTGCGCTCAGGCGCGTTTTTTAAGCATCAATGGTATGTAAGTTGCGAACCGGTTGTAGATGCAACTATCTTAAAAGAAACTATTGATTCATTTTTATGTGAAATAAATGAGGACTATAAAACAGAAAGGAGTGCATTTCTTGATATTGAACTAGAAGTTGTACCTGTTCAAATGTTTTTTGCTTGGCTGAAATTTGAAGGCAGGTCTTTTGGACAAAGCAAAATGCCTCGCGTCATGAAAGCTGATCAACACAACCGATGGAACAATTTTATATGCAGCACCAAATCGAGTAATCAGCATGTTTGAGATGGTTCTAGAAGGTGCTTTGTTAGGATTAACCCTGAGTCTTTTAATTGGCCCTGTCTTTTTAACATTGCTTCAAACGGGGATTGAAAGTGGTTTCAGAGCAGGGACATCCTATTCCACTGGAGTGTGGCTGAGTGATTTTCTGATTATATTCTTGATGTACCAAAGTATGGCAGCAATAGCGGCCTTTGTAGATTCACCCAATTTCATGTTCATTGTTGGTATTATTGGCTCTTTTATCTTAATCGGATTTGGGCTTGTTTCAGTTTTTAGCAAGGTTGACTCAATGTCCAATATTCAATATGTCAAAGTTTCCTATGCCAAATTGTTTGCTAAAGGTTTTTTGATCAACACCTTCAATCCTTTTACAATCTTTTTTTGGCTAGGTGTAAATACCATGATAATTACAAAACCTGAATTTACCCCAAAGCGTGCGACGGCTTATTTTGGCAGCATTTTACTGATCTTAATGTTAACTGATTTGATTAAAATTCTACTGGCTAAAAGGATTGGGCAAGCACTTAAGTCCCTCTACATCATTTACATCAAAAAAGTTGGGGGAATTCTTTTGATAATTTCAGGAATAGTTTTGCTGTATAGAGTTTACAACGCCTGATTTGGTGTTTCTAATCCCAAAACATCTTTCGAATAGACTGACTTAAGTTCCTAAAGCTTGATCAAATAATCTATTCCTGAATTACCTTGTGTACTCAAGTATTTCACGATATACATACCTGAATTTAACTGAGAAAGAGGAATTTCGTTATTGCCACTGATGGCTGTTTGAGAAATAATTTCACGACCATAAAGATCCATGACAATTATTCTATCATCTGAATTCGAACTAAGAAGTTGAACTATCAGTAGATTCTCAGCAGGATTTGGGAACATTTTTAGCTTCAAAAATTTTTCTGATGTGGCTAAGGAAATATTGCAATTGACAGGATAGGACGGACAGTATGTTCGGTTAGGTAGTGTACAATCCCAGATGAATGGATTCACCCTATTGCTTTGGTAAGAACCTATGATGGTGTTCCTGTTCCATTCGAATTCATCAACGGGGTCCAAGGAATTCCATTGACAAAGTATATTCCTTTGCCCCTCAAAGAAATTAATATCGGCAGCATCTGCCTCTTCCTTGTACATAGTATAAAAGTAAAATATTGCACGAGCAACATCTCCTTTCACAGACTCTCGTGGCTCAAATGCGGTGGCGCTTAACTCGCTGTATAAGTCCTTGTTGACTGATGGAATTGAGGTAAGTGCCTTATTGTCTAAATACCAAATCTGGGTTTGGTTATCAGGAATATCGCCATAAGGCAAATTTCCTCGAGCCTCGTTTACGGGTATTTTGACTGGATAGAGAATATGCATATCGCTTTTGGCGGCACCCACGGCTCCTTTGCTTTGCGGGAATGCATGTTCTGTATTAATGCCTGTTGGAAGTCCACTTTTAAACACCCAAGTAGTTGGATCCACGCCATTTGGAAGATCAATGCTCCAACTCGAGTAAAAGCATTCCAATGAATCATTTCTCCTAAATACTTTAAAAAACAGTGTATCTCTTGCCGTTCCGTAATCAAATACCACCAAAGGTTTAAAGCTATTGGTCAATAATGGACGCAAATTATTTATTCCAGATATACCGCTAAAAACTGGAACATACTTGTATTGAGCAATACATAAGCTGTTCAGAATTAATAGAATTGGCAGTATAAGTTGTTTTATCATTTTATGCTTTTGGCAACGAAAGAACAAAAATACGACACTTGAAGTTGTGAACCCGTGTTTAGTTTTTCGTTTTTTCCCAATTGTTTTTGTAGCCCGGTTTGGACTGAGGGATTTTCCTTCAACAATTTGAATAAAAGTGGACTTACTTTGTAAAACCGTTCAGGATCAAATGTTTCTGCTTGATCTTTGGCTTGAAAAGCAATAAGGCATTTAAAAAAATGATCTGCATCATAAAAGGGATACTTTTCAGGATACTCTAATGACAGATAGTTAATCACAAACTTCTGGGTGTGGTCGTGTTGACGCAATAATTTGATTTGCTTTTCTTCATTGAATCTTTCCCATAAATTGTCGCAATAGAAAACGAAGCGATCCAGCCTTCCAGAGAGGTTTTTGTCATTGTTGAACAAGTCGCTGAACATCATTTGTAAGAAGCTGGGATCAAATTTAATCATTTGGATCATAGCATCTCTGGGAAACCAACCAGGTTCTTGCCAGAATCGTTTGGTCTTGGAATGAGACATCCCACTTTCAAAAAATCGAAGAAAGTCTTGGTTTCTGTCTATAGTAGCTTTAGCATCTTGCCAATTTGTGCACCATTCCCAAAGCCAAAGCGATTGATCTTTGTCGTGAAATTGAGAATTGAGATAAGATCCGAAGTCATTGATTCGGGCTTGAATAAGTGAAACAACCATCTGTTAAGGTAAATCAGGATTTACCAAATTATTTCTGTTTCATCATCGGCTTTGTCTTTTGATGCTGTGTTTGATTCATCATGAAGACTTTCTGGTTTATCTTCAGGGTTGTTGCTCAACTCTAATGCGCGTTGCGCCTCCCATTCTTCCTGTCTTTTTGTAAATTCATCGTAATCATATTCAGGCATCAGTTCCTCTTTCATGTGCTTTACACATGACTCAAAAGCATGGATGAATTGATTCAAATCTTCCTTATAAATAAATATTTTATTCCTGATATATCCTTCTCCTTCTTGTCTTCTTGTGCTTTCTGTAAGCGTAATATAGAAGCCTTGATTCCTTGTAGGGCGAATGTCAAAAAAATAAGTGCGCCTTTTTCCAGCTCTCAACTTACCTGTGTAAACACTTTCTGGTCTGTTATGATCCTGCTCCAAAATATAGGAATTTAAGTTTGGTGTATTATGTCAGTTATATACAAAAGTAATCAATCCGTTTGAACAGCCAAATAAAAAATCCATTTTGTTTGAATGTAGTATGTTAAGTTTAATAATTATTTTTATAATTTAGTGGTACTTGAGAATGGTATATTTGTTTAATATTGTTAAATGCTTATATTATTAGCAATATATTACGTATTATTATTTTATGAAGATACAATAAGTTTTAATTTATAAATTATATTGGGTATGTTAATTTCGATACAACTAAATACTACCTTTGTATTTCAATAATTTAATCATGAAAAATATATTAATTCTATTTGTAGCTTACTGTAGTCTTTTGGTAGTTTCTTGCAAAAATGAAAAATCAGCAACCAAAAGTCCAGTTGCAGTTACAACACCCAGTGCGTCCGAAATAACTCCAAACTCACCTCTAAAGATAGCATGGGTTCAAATTGATAGTGTCATGGAAAACTATGATTATTACAAAAAGATAAAGAATAGCTTGACTTCAAAAGGTAAGACATTGGACAAGGATTTGGAAACGAGATCCAATGCCTTGAAAGCAGAATATGAGGGTTACCAAGCCAGAGGTGCTTCCATGTCGCCCAAACAACTCCAAGAAGCAGAAATGAGTTTAATGAAGAAGCAGAAAGATCTAGAAGCTTATAAAAACAAGCAAGCAGGCGACTTGATGAAAGAAGAGGAGGCGCTGAACAAAAAGTTATTAAGAAAGATTGAAGCTTACTTAGCTGAATTCGCAAAAGAAAATTCATACACGTTTATTCTCAGCAAGCATGCTGGAGGCAGTCTGCTCTATGGCCCATCAGACGATGATGTGACTAAACAAATCACAAAAGGATTGAATGCCAAAGAGAAGAAATAATCAACTTTGAATATTTTACACAACCACCATTTGGAACCAGTTGAATTCATCTCTTAGGTTTTTGAGCAATCATGAACGATATTTGCCTAAAATTCGATTCGAGTTACTGATAATTCTGAAATAAATTTCACTAAGGTTTGAAGTAGCCACAACAGTAAAAATTCATCTTTATGTCTCAAAATAAAGTCTTCTCTTCCTCTGAGGTCAATCAGCTTCTAAGAGTAATAATGCATCGTCCGGATGCAGGAATAGCAAGAATTACGCCCAAAAGGGCTGAAGAGTTGTTGTTTGATGATATTGTTCATTTGCCAAACATGCAGGAGGAACACGATGTGTTTACCTCAGTTTTGAAAGCCTTTCTGGGTGAAGAAAACGTGTTAGAAACGCGTGATTTACTATTTCAGGCACTTGTGGCCGACGCCGAAACCAAATTGGAAATCATCAAACTTATAGCAGATTACGAAGAATTACCTGATGTTTATACTGAAATATTAAGGAGCCTTCCCAATGACGAATTGGCTGATGCACTCATTACAGGTTATGCCCCAAGAGAAGATTTGATATTGTTTGATCCTATACCCAATTTTATATTTACACGAGACATTGCTGTAACAATCAATGATACTGTAATAATAACCCGAGCTGCTAAGGAAGCGAGACATCGTGAAAATTTTCTTACCAGATTCATTTTTTGGAGTCATCCTATTTTTAAAGGTTTGCGTGAAACAGGCAGACTGATTAACCTGAACCATATCAATGAATTTCCGCCTTCTCGCAAAGGTGAACAAGTAAGTATTGAAGGTGGTGACGTTATGATCATCAATAAGGATTACCTGTTGATTGGCTGTAGTGAAAGGACTACAGAGTACACCATCAATTTACTAAAAGCGAAGCTATTTGAAA
Source organism: Chitinophagales bacterium (assembly GCA_038326165.1). Lineage (GTDB taxonomy): Bacteria > Bacteroidota > Bacteroidia > Chitinophagales > Saprospiraceae > JAEUUM01. The sequence continues at coordinate 6,505 of JBBQJT010000070.1, forward strand.
AGGGAGTTGTAAAAAATGTTGTTCAAATCAATATTCCGGCCGACAGGGCTTATATGCACATAGATACCATTTTTACCCAAGTCAACCACAACCACATAATAGCTTACAAGCCAATAATAGAAGATGGATTAGGCTCCTATGTTGAAGTACATAAAATTGATGGGAGTTTGGTTACTTATGATACAGTAAAGGAATTTATACTTGCCGAAATCAATCCTGATATGCAGTTTATTTATTCAGCTAGGGGAGAATCACCATATCAAGAGAGAGAGCAATGGACTGACGGTTGCAACCTAGTGGCCATAAAACCCGGAGTTGCCATCACTTACGATAGAAATCCTAAAACTGAAGAGGCTTTTAAAGATTTTGGTTACAGTATCATCACTGCAAATGATTTCTTAAGACAAGTAAATGCCGGTATGTTGAATCCAAAGGATCTGGAAATGACAATTATAACAATTCCATCCAATGAATTATCAAGGGCCAGAGGAGGTTCGCATTGTATGACATGTCCGATTCAACGAGCGGAATAATTAGATCAAGTTATGTTTTCACATGAAATTGAATTTCGCGTCAGGTATGCTGAAACAGATCAAATGGGCTATGTTTACTATGGCAATTACCCTCAATACTTTGAGGTAGGTCGGGTAGAGGCACTGCGAAGTATTGGTGTAGCCTATAAGAATATGGAATCTGTATTGGGGGTTATGATGCCTGTCAAATCCTTAAACATAAAATACTTGCGTCCAATATTTTATGATGAGCTCATTACATTGAAAACTACGATATCCAAAATGCCTGATACCGAAATTGAGTTTAATGTTGAAATTTTTAATGAAGTAGGTAAGTTAGCCACAACTGGCACGGTGATATTGGCATTTGTTGATATAGAGGTGAAAAAGTCTGTTAAAATTCCCGAATCACTTACTTTGATTCTGTCTCCATTCTTTAAAAATTCACATGTTTAAGGAAGCTGCAGATAAAATAAAAAAATGGATCTACTCAAGCCGTCCTATGCATTGGATTCAGACCAATTCATTGCCTGGTTTTTACGGTGTCACTATTTATGAAGTTTTGGATTTTATCCGAAAAGAAACCAAACAATCAGATTTAGTTGCAAGGGCTAACAGCATGTCGTTTAGTTTTTTTCTGTCATTGTTCCCTTTGTTAATTGTGTTGTTTACGTTGGTGCCCTATTTTCCAATTTTCAAAAATTTCAATCAAATAATCCGTACTTCCATCCAAGAATTATTACCTGGTAATGCAGGAGATGGATTGTTTAAGTTTATAGAAGATTTAGCAACTCGTCCTCAATCTAATTTATTGTCGTTTGGATCGATAATGGTGGTATTCTTTGCTTCGAATGGTGCAATGGCCATGATACAAGGATTTGAAAAAATTTATCCTGACACTTTCGAAAAATGGAATCCGTGGCACAAGAGATTAAGAGCTGTTTTATTGACATTTCTTTTGGCATTCATTCTTGCAGCATCGGTACTGTTGATCATTATTGGGGGTGGATTATTGAATTGGCTACTAAATACAATCAACATTGAAGCCAAAAGTTTCCAATCATTTCTATTTCATGCTTTGCGATGGTTAACCATTATTTTGTTGTTTTATACAGGCATCAGTGTGATTTACAGGTTTGCTGTTTCCGCAAAGAGACGATTCAGATACTTCACTCCGGGTGCCGCAATGGCCACTATTCTTTCATTACTGTCCTCTTATCTGTTTAGCTTCTATGTCGATAATCTTGGCAATTACAACAAGTTGTATGGCTCTATTGGAACAGTGATAGCAGTCATGATTTGGATTCAAACCAATGCCATCATTCTATTGTTAGGTTTCGAGTTGAATGCAAGTATTGCCATTAATCGCGACAAATCTATTTTGAAAGATACTGTTGCTTAGTGTTTGGTACTCAGTTCTTGAGTGTTTTTTAGGTTCTACCAAAAACTCTTAATTTTTCCAATTGGTATATGCCCTAAATTCGCCTTAGCTTTGCAATCATAATTATGGCAGGCAAAAGAAAATATCTCCAAAACCTTGGTAAAGTTGGCGTAGTTGGAGCTGGCAGTTTTGGGCGTGCCATTGCCAACTTGCTTGCGCATCAATGTGATGTTTATATATTTACCAGAAGGGAGGAATATGCCAGAGAGATCAACATCAATCATGAGGTTAATGGTATCAAACTTTCTCCAAGAATTGAAGCAACAACGGATTTAGTCAAAATTTGCAGAGAGTGTACCCTGATTTTTCCAGTTGTTCCTGCCAACAAGTTTAGAGAGACCATCAGGACAATGGGACCTTATCTAAATCCAGGTCATATCCTCATTCACGGTACAAAAGGATTGGATTTAGTAGACGTCAGTTATGATGAAATTTCAAGAAAATCCATACGAAGAGAGAATATCCGCACCATGAGCGAAGTTATTCTTGAAGAAAGTTCAGTGGTAAGGGTAGGTTGTTTGTCTGGGCCCAATTTAAGTGCAGAAATTATTGCAGGGCAACCTACTGCATCATTGATAGCAAGCCCATATGATGAAGTAATTCAAGTAGGTCAGGAAGCACTCAACAGTGAGTTATTTCATTTGTTTGGATCCAATGAGCTGTTTGGTGCCGAACTAGCAGGAGCATTAAAGAATATTGTCGCAATTGGCGCAGGAATTCTGGCAGGAAAAGGTCTGGGTAAGAATATGCAAGCAATGCTCATATCAAGAGGATTGATTGAAATGATCTACTTCGGTCAAAAAATGGGGGCTGAGCCAAGTGTTTTTTTGGGTACGGCTGGTATTGGTGACCTTATAGCAACTGCCACAAGTACACAGAGCCGCAATCACATCTTTGGTTACCGTTTGGGTGCAGGGGAGTCTTATGATGAAATAATGAAATCAATGCCCGAATTGGCGGAAGGAGTCAGGACATTGCGCATAAGTCGAGAGCTTGCTAAATATTATAAATTGCATGTTCCGATAACGTTCATGCTCTACAGCATTGTTTTTGAAGCCTATCCCATTGACAAGGCCATCAATAGAATCATGAAATATCCATTCGCTGTGGATGTGGATTTTTTGTAATTAAAAAACAAACAGTCCAACTCATTTATTGTATTATGCATCTTTAATCAAGATAGATATTCGAATTGGGAACATTGGATCAGAATACATTTGAATTGCTGAAAGCATGTAGCATAGGAGATCCTAAGGCTCAGCAGAGATTGTACGATTTATATGCTTCTCGTTTGTTTGCAGTAGCCAGACGATATATCCCTGAATACAATACTGCAGAGGATATTTTGATTGAGTCCTTTGTTAAAATATATACCAAGCTCAGCGACATCAAGAATCCAGAAGCATTGTTTGCTTGGATGAAAAGAATTGTTATGAACCAGGCATTGATGCATTTGAGATCACAAAAAATCAATTTCACGGAACTTATAGAATCGAATGACACCGCCGAATTACCTGTTGAACCGAATGAGGAGTCCGAACTGTTGAATATTTTGGAACAATTGCCAGTAGGTTGTAAAACGGTATTCAATCTGTACGTATTTGAAGAAATGACACATCCCGAAATTGCACAAATGTTGAGTATTTCAGTCAGTACATCTAAGTCTCAGTATCAACTTGCCCGTCAAAAACTTTTGAAGTTATTTGCTATGAATCCGAAATTTTCAACACTCTTAATTGATCTGAAATGAACAAGAACTCATTGGAAGAACAATTGAAAAAATTGGAAGAAAAGTTGAACCTCGAACCATCATGTCAAACCTGGAGCAAGATTGAATCTCAATTGCCCAAACGCAAGGATAAAAAAAGGCTCTTTTACCGAAAGATTTGGTTGCAGACAGCGGCAGCAATGATTCTGGTATTTGGCCTATGCATAATTGCTTATTTCATGCATAAAAATCGCAACGAAAAAATTCAATTGGCCAATCGTATGGAACCAGTATCAGCTATTCCTGAAGTTGTACAAGCACCTTTTTTAGAAACCGAACCCAAAATAGCAGCAAAAGAACAAGCTGATATTCAAGCAAAAGAAAAAGTTGTTGCAGAGCACAAGCCTAAACGGATTATCGAGACAGGTTCAACGTCTAGTGAGTCACCAATAATGAGTACAAGAGAAGATAAAGCAATATTACCTGGTCATTCCGCAAGCTCAGACTATAAATTATCAAATGATTCAAAACCAACACTACTTTGGCCAAGCACTATTCGCAGCCCATATTATGGCAAGTATAATGGTGTGAATTGCTATGCAAGCATAAAATCTACTGCTGTAAATTCATTGTGGACCATTAATAAATCAGATAGTGATAAAGTTGATGCCAAATTGGTATTTCAAAAGGAGGCAGCTGCTGTGTTGTTGGTTGCAAATTTTGACGGAAGAGTCTATGTATTCGATGTCAAATCTGTGTCAAACGGTAAATGGATTGGCCAAGTAAAAGATGATACAAGTATTGTTCTTAACATTGAGCAGATTGATGATAAAATACGTGTTGAGCTCAAAGATCAGCTAAGGGCAATTTATCACCAGCTAACATTGCAGCCAACTTACGAATAAGCTATTTGAATGGATGTCGTTGAACCCATTCAGTGTTCGGCTTCAAAAAATCTAACAAGGGTTTGAAAAAGGTATTGCTGAAGGAATTATAAAGTCTCATTCCGCAAAGCATTTCAATAGGAACCGCACCCACAGAGCTTTTTATTTCAAGGGCAGTCCTGGATAGAATTAGATTTTCCATCCTCAATTCAATAGCGGTGCTGATCATTTCAAATAACATATTGAGATACAGCTGAGTTTCATTGTTGACCTTTTTTTTGTAACCAAGGAAGTGAGCTTCTAAGTTTTTGCCATCGAGTATGAGTGTAAAATATCCGACCAATTCATTGTTTAAAAAATAAGCTTTTACTTTATAATCCTTGCCTAGGTATTTTTTAAGGCCCGATAGGTAAGCTTCATTCAGATTAACTACATTGAATCCAGCATTCTCCGCAATCTCACTGTACATTGAATGAAATTCATTTTGATACTTTTCTATTTCATCATCGCTAAGCCATTTGTGTTCTAAAGATTCATTTTTTTTGAATGCGCGTTTGGCTCTAATTCTGTATTTTGAATGCAGATCATTCATATAATCATCAAAAGTCAACCAATTCGTTTGAATTGGCATAATCATGCTGGGTTGCAAAGTAAATGGATGATACTCTCCATTTTGTTTAAGCTCATTGATGACGGAATGATTTTCCGGATAAAAATCCTTAGCCAATATTACTTGGCATTTCATGCCTTTGTCCGATAGAATGCTTCTCACCTGATTGTTGAGAGGCATCATGATATCTGCAATATTGTTTTGGCTTTTAAATCTGTCTGTAAAGTAAAATCCATTTTCACCAGTCAAGAGCAGATTGCCATTGACAAGGGTATTGAATTCGACTTTTTTACTGACGAAGCCTTTAATAAACTTGTGTATAGTGGTAAAAAAGCAAGGATTTTCAACTCTCTCAGTGTCGTTCAAGCTTTGGTGGGCATTAAAGAATTGGATTTGGTAGTACGAAATTCCGACAGGCTGATCATTGAAATATAGGGTGCAATAACAAAATTTCATCCCAAGAGGCGGAAATTCTTCCAGTACTTTCAAATACTTACTGCTTAAGAAGATCGTTTTTTGATCTGCAATTTTATCCCAGTCGCTGTCCAATTGTTTTGCATCTAGGAACAACTTTACCTTAATTTGCCCCAGTTCAAAAACTTTGCTTGCTTTATTTTTTTGGATTTCTGTCAAGATCGAAGTTTGCATGCGCAAATAACATAAAATAGATTGGCAATGTTGTTATTCATTGAATTAATTTTAAACCAAATTATAAGTTCGGCTAATTTTGGGTGATTAACTAGTAAGCTAATTAAGAAATGTGAACTGTTTATGTGTGCGCTGAATGCGGATATGATTGGTTAAGGCTCAGGCCAAGGGTTATAGCTTATGGTTTATGGGTTTATGGTTTATGGTTTATGGTTTATGGGTTATGGTTTATGGGTTATGGGTTATGGTTTATGGGTTGATGGTTTATGGTTTATGGGTTGATGGTTTATGGGTTATGGGTTATAGTTTATGGTTTATGGGTTTATGGGTTATGGGTTTATGGTTTATGGGTTTATGGGTTATGGTTTATGGGTTGATGATTAATGGGTTGATGGTTTATGGGTTGATGGTTGATGGTTTATGGTTTATGGGTTATGGGTTATGGGTTATGGTTTATGGGTTATGGGTTATGGTTTATGGGTTATGGGTTTATGGGTTATGGTTTATGGGTTATGGTTTATGGGTTATTCAAAAATTGAGAACATTAGAAATCCTACTAATCATTTAATCATAAGAATTTTAGCCTGTCCTGACTGGACACACGTCAGGATTCAGACAAAGGGGTTAATTGTTAATGGGTTTATGGTTAATGGTTAATGGGTTTATGGTTAATGGTTAATGGTTTATGGTTTATGGGTTTATGGGTTTATGGTTTATGGTTTATGGGTTATTCAAAAATTGAGAGCATTAGAAATCCTACTAATCATTTAATCATAAGAATCACAGCCTGTCCTGACTGGAGACACGTTAGGATTCAGACAAAAGGGGGATTGAGGCTAAAGCTAATGCCAAGTTTAAGGTTCAGATGTTTAATCGTTCAGGAACAACAACCAATTCGGCAGCTCCATATTATCAATTTCTCCAAAAACCTACTTCATTCCAATGTTAATTAATTTGGTTAAAAGTTAAGTATTAAAAATATTTCATAAAATATTTGGATAAATGACGGATTAGTTATATTATTGCTTTATCAATTGATAAGTACCTCTAATCGTGCTTTTTGCCAATAGAG
>JBBQJT010000071.1:0-13188 GCA_038326165.1 Chitinophagales bacterium
ATGTCGGTAATAGCTCCTGATGGTATAAAACCCGAATTAACAATTGTTTGCTCTTGTCCAGCAATCCAACGTTGGAGATTAGGATTAAATCCCCCATTACTATGCATTGTTCCATAAGCCTTATCGGCACAAGCTGGACCACAATGGTAGGCCCACATTTCTATGGTAGCACAACGCCCAGCACCAGTGGCTGTTCCATCACCATATCCATTATTGGCTATAATGTAGTTGATATTTGCAAGCCAATAATTTGGTGTACTTAACCGTTCAAAGTGGCTAACATGTGCGAATTCATGGTAACACAATTCTTTTAAGTTATCAGAGGTATTCCTACTTGTTGTATTTCGGTTTATTACAACGTCAGGTTTAACAGGTGCAAATATAATTGGTATTTGAATTGTTATGCCGTAAGCAATAGGCGCAGTAACGGCACTACCGGATAATTTACTGAGGCAGGGCGCAGCACCACTGGAGGCATAGTTAGTTGAAATTACGTCAACATCATTAAATGGCAAGGTAACGCCTCTGCTTGATGCCCAATCTCTATATTCAAAAAGTGCATTATTAATATGAGCAGACCTCCAATATCTGTGACCATTAGACTCAATATCGTTGGAGTTATTGTAACAAACATCTAAATTATTAAAATTAGGACCCCACTTAACCCCAACATAATCTTTGACGATGTATTTCCAGTCTATTGCCGCAGATATATCTTTTTGGATGTACCTGATATTAATATTGTTATTGTAGAATTTTACCCACATCCAACACTTATTCTTAAACTTACGATTGGCACTTGAAAAACAGCCATACTTATTGGTCCAATATTCCACCTCGGAAAACCAACTATCTTTTAGGATAACTTTGACATGCCTGACAGCTTTATAGGTTTCACAATTGCCAAATGTTGACAGTTGGGTATCTATTACACGGATGCAACCTGCAGGATTTCGAATACTGGGCAATCCGTTTTTACAATTACAATTTCCATTTACAACTATGGGTGCTAATGCTGCAGGTGGTGGTGCATTCTCGGCATCTGAATTTGGGTCTTGACCTGCGTTTGGATCCCATCCGTCGGTAGACACTACATAACCTTCTTGATCAGGATCATATCCCAATCTTATTAAAGCTTGCCGGATTAGGTTTTCATCCGCTGAAAATAAATGCAAATTCGCTAATGTGGTGTAACTAACAGCTGGAAGGGTTCTACCTATTGGTATAACAGCATAATGAAAGCTTGGAATATTGGCAGCAACTGCGGGATCACGATAATACTCACCCATAGTTATTACTTCATAATCTAGAGGGTAATCATAGATCTCAAAATTTGATCTTACCAATAAATCCAATTCCGCATCATTTTGTGGAGAAAATTTGATGTATTGATGAGTGGCATTTAAATTGCTGATATCTGGCTCATAAAACTCATTGTAGGCAGCTAACATATTGGCCACTGAATAAGGATTGGCTCTTATGGATCCAAGAACGGTTGTTGAAGGGAAATTAGGCAAAGTTGATTGTGAAGTTGAGTTGTTTGAACCACCACTTCTAAGGCCAATCTCTCCTGATGTAAATTCTTCAGATGCTACGTCACTTTTGGGAGTAGGATTCGAATCTTTTTTGCAGCTAGACAACATAATCATACAAGTTATTAACAGAAATAATGTTGAATGTTGAATGTTGAATGTTGAATTGCATGATTATTGGTTTTTAGATAAGTAAAGATACTGTAAAGTTAATACCATTTCATTGTAGAATCAAATTAAATTGTTGAATAATTATGTTAAAATTTTACATTGTTGATAATTATTTTGAGAACTCTTGATTCCACCCAACCACTTGTCAATTCATTTTGGCTCCAAACTCCTAAAAATCCAAATAGAATAGTTAAGCCACACCATTGGATCGAAAAAACGACCAGCTGGCGCCCATTTGAGTATAAGAATTATAGGATTTATAAAGCTTCCTGAGAGGTAGTGCCACTTCGATATAACTGCTGCAATCAATTGTCAATATGTGTAAAGGAATCATTCTAGTCTTTAAATTCGTTAATAATTATTAACTTCACGTTCTCTAAACGTCAACCTATGTCAGCAATATTTGATCTTGAGATGATACGTCATCTATATTCTGGTTTTTCTGCTAAAGTAAAAGCAGCCAAGCAACACCTTGGACGACCATTGACACTCAGCGAAAAAATTCTTTTCACACACTTGCACGAGGACTCTCCTCTTAAGGATTATGAGCGCGGTAAGGATTATGTATATTTTAACCCTGACCGAGTAGCTATGCAGGACGCAACCGCTCAAATGGCTTTGTTGCAATTCGATATGGCTGGCAAAACCAAAGCTGCTGTGCCATCAACTGTGCATTGTGATCACTTGATTCAAGCTAAATCAGGCGCAGAAACGGATCTTAAAACTGCATTGGACGAAAGCTCTGAAGTGTTTTCTTTTTTGCAATCGATTTCTAATAAATATGGTATTGGTTTTTGGAAACCAGGAGCAGGTATCATCCACCAGATTGTTCTTGAAAATTATGCTTTCCCAGGTGGAATGATGATCGGAACGGATTCTCACACAGTTAATGCAGGTGGTTTGGGTATGGTAGCAATCGGTATTGGTGGTGCTGATGCCGTCGATGTGATGTCTGGCATGGCATGGGAGCTAAAAATGCCTAAGCTGATTGGCGTGAAATTGACAGGTAAACTAAATGGCTGGGCATCATCGAAGGATGTAATCCTTAAAGTTGCAGGAATTTTAACCGTTAAGGGCGGAACTGGTGCAATTGTAGAATATTTTGGTCCTGGAGCTGTTTCCTTATCATGCACCGGAAAAGGAACTATATGTAACATGGGCGCAGAAATTGGCGCAACTACCTCAACATTTGGATATGATGACAGTATGCGCAGATATCTCAAGGCCACCAGTCGAGCCGATGTTGCAGCCTTGGCAGACTCAATAGCTGATGATCTTACCGGCGATCCAGAAGTTTATGCAAATCCTGAAAAATATTTCGACCAAGTAATAGAAATTGATCTGGATACCTTGGAGCCACATGTCAACGGACCTTATACTCCGGATCTGGCATGGCCCATATCTAAGTTTGCCCAAGCTGTTCGTGACAACAACTATCCAAAAGAATTAGAGGTTGGTTTGATTGGGTCGTGCACCAACTCAAGTTATGAGGATCTTGATCGTGCTGCATCTGTAGCCCGCCAAGCCAAAGCAAAGAACTTAAAGGTCAAATCCGAATTCACGGTCACTCCAGGTTCGGAACTGATTCGTTTCACGGTAGAAAGAGATGGTTTATTAGATGCTTTTGAGGAAATAGGTGGTGTAATACTTGCCAACGCTTGTGGACCTTGTATTGGACAATGGGACAGACACACTACGGACCCATCCAAGAAAAACTCGATCATTACCTCTTTTAATAGAAATTTCTCAAAAAGGAATGATGGCAATCCCAACACACACGCTTTTGTTGCTTCACCTGAATTGGTCACAGCATTGGTAATAGCAGGTGATCTGACTTTCAATCCTCTTACCGATAAGTTGATGAACGAAGTTGGTGAAATGGTAATGCTGGATCCGCCAACAGGAGCAGAATTACCAGCAAAAGGATTCGATGTTGAGGATGCAGGATACGTTGCTCCAGCAGCAGACGGAAGTAAGGTTCAAGTTTTGGTTTCACCCGATAGCAAAAGATTGCAGTTGTTGAAGCCATTTGTTCCAGTCGATAATGCACAATTGCAAAATATGCGCCTGTTGATCAAAGTAAAAGGTAAGTGTACAACTGACCACATCTCAATGGCAGGTCCTTGGTTAGAATTTCGTGGTCACCTAGAAAATATTTCGAATAATTGCTACATAGGAGCCGTCAACTCATTTAATGATGAATCCAATAAGGTGCTTAATCTTGACAACGACACCTATATGAAAGTGCCTGATAGTGCAAGACACTACCAAGCAGCCGGAATAAGTACCATCATTTTTGGTGAGGAAAATCTCGGTGAAGGATCCAGCAGAGAACATGCTGCAATGGAACCAAGATACCTTGGCGTCAAGGCAGTTGTTGTAAAATCTTTTGCCCGTATTCATGAAACCAACTTGAAGAAACAGGGAATGTTGGCTTTGACATTTATCAACAAAGATGATTACGACAAAGTAAGACAGGATGATTCAATCAGTATTCAAGGCTTGGATACTTTTGCGCCAGGCAAAAATCTGATTGTTGTTTTGAACCATGTCGATGGAACTTCCGAATCATTTGAAGTATCTCACAGTTACAGCCCACAACAAATAGAATGGGTCAAAGCAGGTAGTGCATTAAATAAAATTCGAAAGGATCAAGGAGTATTTTAGTTTGTGTGTGACTTTTAGTTAACATTGCGTCTATTAACTAACTAAAATACACTAACATGGGAATGATTTCGGAATTTAAAGAGTTCGCCTACAAAGGAAACTTGGTGGACACCGCGGTAGCTTTTGTAATGGGGGCTGCTTTTGGTAAGGTTATTACTGCTTTTGTTGAAGGTATGTTTGCTCCATTAACTGGTCTATTGCTGGGCGGCGTTAATTTGGAAGAACAAAAGTCAGTTATTAAAGCAGAGGTAAAAGACGCTGCCGGTGTACTTACATCGCCCGAAGTAGCAGTAAAATGGGGAGAGTTCATCACTGCTACAATTGATTTTACCATCGTGGCTTTTGTGATGTTTATGATCCTTAAGGCAGTGAATAAAATGAGAAAAACGCAAGAAGAAGCACCTGCCGCTGCTCCTGCTCAAGAAGTTCTACTTGCAGAGATCCGCGATTTACTAAAAAAGTAATTCTAAAAATACAGATAGCAAAAGAACTCAGATGAATTTCTGGGTTCTTTTCATTTCATAAAATAAGGGCTGAAAAACTTGTACTGCATCAGGATTTTCATGAAATTTGTGCCTTAGATCGAGAGGTCTGTAAACAAGACAAGACTGCAACTTGTATTTTTTGCTTACAAACTCAACAAAATGAAATTATTCAATAAGGTAAACGGGCAGGAACTCAAGCACCGTTTGCAAACAAGTTCTGAGAAAAGAACAACTATTTCCTTTTACAGGTACCACTATATTCTTCAACCTAAAATTTTTAGAAATCATCTTTATATTTTGTTGGATCAAATAGAAGTGTTGGGGCGAATCTACCTTGCTTATGAAGGAATCAACGGGCAGATTTCAGTGCCAAGTCATCGAGTAAACGAGCTCAGAGCAGCAATGGATACGATCATCTTCTTGCAAGGAATACGATTCAACCAAGCAGTAGAAGATGACGGAAAGTCATTTTTCAAACTCGCCATTAAGGTTAGAGAAAAAATAGTAGCAGACGGGCTACCTGATCATGAGTACGATGTCACTCAGGCAGGCATCCACGTTAATGCCCAAGATTTCAACAGAATTCTAGAAGACCCCAATACCATCACTATCGACATGAGGAACCATTATGAAAGTGAAGTTGGTCATTTCCAAGGGGCAGTTACACCTGACGTAGTAACATTCAGAGAATCACTGCCAGTCATTGAACAGCAATTGGAGGGTATGAAGGACAAGAATTTGTTGATGTATTGTACCGGTGGTATCCGATGTGAGAAAGCCAGTGCTTTTTTTAAACACAAAGGATTTAAGAATGTTTTTCAATTGGATGGTGGAATCATCGAATATGCCCACCAAGTTCAATCAAAAAATTTGGAGAACAAATTCCTCGGAAAGAACTTTGTTTTTGATGAAAGATTGGGTGAAAAAATTGGTAATGAAATTATTGCCAAATGTCATCAATGCGGGTCCACATGCGATACACATGTTAACTGTGCAAATGATGCCTGTCATCTTTTGTTCATTCAATGCGAATCATGTAAGTCAAAATTTCAATCGTGTTGTTCAAGCAAATGCAGGGACTTCAACCAGTTAAGTGTTGACGAGCAAACAGAGTTGAAAAGGACAACAAGCTTCAATGGAACCAAATTTGGTAAAGGGAGATACAAAGCCCAAAAAGCTGGTGTTGATATGGATTTGAGTTGAATGAAAAATCCAAATTAGCGGATTTTGCCTTTCAGCAAAGCCTCTTATATCTACGAAAATCTTTTATTTCATCAATTCAGTGTCTAACGCTGAATTTGGGCCGTATTATTATTCAGTTAAGAACATTGGATTTCTAATGACCTGAATATGCTTCCATTAAATCGTGTCAAATATAATAAAAGCTATTTCATCACAATAAACTTCTTCATCAACTTGCCATTGGCCTTTAGGATGAGTATATACTTGCCAGGTGGAACGTTTCTGGTTTCTATCTGTCTGTCATATCGACCAGGAGCTTGCGCTGGCACTGTGGTTGACTGTATTGCTTTATCCTTGCCGTCTATCAATGCAAGTTGCAGATCACTTTTAGCATCCAGTGTATAGCTGAATCTGATTTTTCCGGTGCCATCGGGTCTCAATACCTCAATACTGGGAGCTGATTCAGTCTCACTGCCTCTTGAAGCAAAAAGCGCATTGTTATTGAAGTCCTTTCTTGGTAAGGTTACGGTAGTTCCATTTTCTCCCATATTCCATAGGTCAATGCCTTTGGGAATAGCAAATGGATTGTTGGCGTTCAATTCTTCTACTTTCTCAGCAGCATCGGTTTTGACAGTTCGGATTTGAATGCCCATTTGATCGACCCACAACCAATTGAAATGGTTGAAGCTGCCCGATGCCATGGTCCAATCCTTATCGTCATTGTTTTGGCGCAAAGGCGCTCCCCAGCCACCTTCACCAATGTAGGTAGTTCCGGATGCGTCCTGAATATAGCCTTCATCATTGCCTGGGCCAAGAAATGGCTTGATGGGGTGTGTTATTTTAGCCAAATGCGCATCCGACTCAATAGCCAAATTGACATTGTATTTTTGAAAGAGGGTGCTCCAGTTAACAGCTTGATCATTGCGTTCCAGCTTGGCGGAAGTATGTGGCCTTATTGGGAAGTGGTATTGTACTATTCTCCAAGTTTTATCTTGATCGCCTGCCAATGCACTTGCCAACCAGTCTTTTTGATCACCACCCGTGGCTATGAGACTGTTTAGGGTAATAACTGAAAGCAAGTCCCCACAAAAAGTTAGTTTGTAATACAGGTTGCTACTGGCTACATCAAACAAATCTATTAAGCTTTGGTTGGAGTATTCGTGATTGCCACGGGCTACTACAATAGGCGTCATCCTGCCATCATCAGCGATGGTATATTGCCAATCATCCATCCATTGTATCCATTGCATGGGACTGTCTGAGTCGGTCATGTCGCCACCAAATAGTACAAAATGTGGTTTCAACTTGGCTACCATCAAGTTGGCCTTCCTGCAGGCTTCCCTCATATTGCGTGAGTCACCACCAGCGGCTATGGATAGGCGTGAAGTAGGATCGTCGGGAGTTGTTCTAAAATAATATCTTTTACTTACGCCCTCTGAATCTTTGATGATAAAAAAGTAATTGGTGTTGGGTTTTAAACCCGTTAAGCGCACGAAATGGTTGCTCATTTCATGAAATGCTACAACTCTGTCTGCTTTCTTTACACTTGGATATTTTGAAGCATCTTGACCATAATCAATCGGCCCAAAACAAATAATTGGATTGATTCCACTCACCTGATTCCACCCTATAACCATTGTGGTAGCAGGGCTTTCACGCCACATGCACCTGAACTTATCTGCCTTCCCAAAGCTGGGATTGCAAACACTTACAGAAGCAAGCAATGATAAAAATATGATGAGGTGACGATTCATGTGAATAAATATACGCAATAGTTGAGTACAAAAGTCTAAATTTGGGGGCAATTTAACTGCACATTAACAACAATATTTTTACTAATATGTACAAGGATCAAACCATAGAGTATCTTATAAGCCGTGAGCTGGAACGCCAACGCATGGGTTTGGAGCTAATTGCTTCCGAAAATTTCTGCAGTCTTCCTGTAATGCAAGCCATGGGATCATGCCTCACCAACAAATATGCCGAAGGTTATCCTGGCAAAAGATATTATGGTGGTTGTGAAATAGTGGACCAAATTGAACAATTGGCCATTGATAGATTGAAGGAATTATTTCACGCCAGATATGCCAATGTTCAGCCTCACTCAGGCGCACAAGCCAACGCTGCTGTATTTTTGGGTGTGCTCAAACCTGGAGATCCAATATTGGGATTTGACTTGTCGCATGGTGGTCACTTATCACATGGATCACCCGTCAATTTTTCAGGCAAAGTTTACAAAGCAAATTTTTACGGTGTAGAGGAAGCTACAGGTTTGATCGACATGGACAAAGTAGCTGCCAAAGCCCGTGATGTGCGGCCCAAGTTAATTATTTGTGGTGCTTCGGCCTATTCACGTGATTGGGATTATGCGCGTTTTCGTGAAATAGCAGATGAAGTCGGCGCACTGCTTTTGGCAGATATTGCGCATCCGGCTGGTTTGATTGCCGCTGGTTTGTTGGCAGACCCAATTCAGCATTGTCATATAGTCACTTCAACTACCCATAAGACGTTGCGAGGTCCGCGAGGTGGAATCATCATGATGGGAAATGATTTTGCAAATCCATTTGGACGAACCAAAAAGGATGGCAGCCCCATTATGATGTCCGATATATTAAATTCAGCGGTATTCCCAGGAACGCAGGGTGGCCCACTTGAACATGTGATCGCATCCAAGGCAATTGCTTTTGGCGAGGCCCAGCAGGAGGATTTTAGACAATATGGCAGGCAAGTCATTGAGAATGCGAGAGTCATGGCACATGCTTTCTTGCAGCGTGGATATGATATTGCTTCTGGTGGTACTGACAACCACTTGATGTTGATCGACCTCAGATCGAAGGATGTAACAGGCAAGCAAGCGGAGCAGACTTTGGTCAAAGCGGACATAACCGTCAACAAAAATATGGTTCCGTTCGATACACAGTCACCTATGGTAACATCTGGAATACGCATTGGCACTGCTGCTATCACTACAAGAGGCCTAGATGCCCATCATTGTCTGCAAGTGGTAGAATGGATTGATGAAGTTATTACAAGCAAAGGAGATGAAAAGGTGGTATCAAATGTGCGCCATCGGGTCAATAAGTTTATGGAGGATTTTCCATTGTATCCTGAAATAAACTAAAAATTTATGGGATTTTTTGCACACGAATCAGCATTTGTGGATCCTGGCTGTGAAATTGGAGCAGGCACTAAAATTTGGCATTTTAGCCATATCATGTCCAATTGCAAAATAGGATTGAATTGCAATATTGGTCAGAATGTGGTGGTGTCACCTGGTGTGATACTAGGGAATAATGTGAAGGTTCAAAACAACGTCAGCATCTATACCGGTGTGGAATGCGAGGATGATGTTTTCCTTGGACCTTCTATGGTATTTACGAATGTTATCAACCCTCGAAGTCATGTGATCCGCAAGGATGAATATAGAAAAACTATCGTCCGGAAGGGAGCGAGTATTGGCGCCAATGCAACCATTGTGTGCGGTTATGAAATAGGAGCCTATTCCTTCATTGGAGCAGGTGCAGTGGTCACCAAAGAAGTCAAAGCCTTTGCTTTGGTTGTAGGGAATCCGGCTAGGCAGATGGGTTGGGTCAGTGTCAATGGTCACAAATTGGATTTTGATAGCACAGGGACGGCTTTTTGTCCTGAATCAGGTGAAAAGTATGAATTGAAAGATGCTCGAGTGACTCAGGTGTCCAAATAGCTCAAAGCATTTGATGATTTCATGAAATTAACAACAAGAATAAAACAAACAATTTGATACTTGCTTTTTTTCGACAAGCTTATCCATTTGTAAAAGATATTCCCAAAATTGTCAGAACCAATTTTTTGATTGGCTTATTTATCGCTTTATTTTTGGTGATCTTCCAGCCATTTGGCACCAATCTTTGGGAGGACGAATACAAGGTTTTAAAGCTGTTTGGTTATGGTATGGTGACATTCGCCATGTCCACACTTCTCGGAGTTTTATTGATAACTTTTTACCCAATAGAGAAACTCGAAAACAATTGGACAATTGGAAAAGAATTGTTGATGTTTGTTGGAGTATTGCTTTTTATTTCTGTTGGCAACCTATTTTATGCCAATTTAATCAATATTGCCAATTTTACAATTAGTTCGTTTCTAGGCATTTCAACTACTGTTATACTTTTAGGAATGTTCCCAATATTAGCAAGTGTAATGTTGAAGCACAATAAGTACTTGGCGTTGAATTCAAGGGAAGCGCAGGAAATTTCTGAAGATTTGAAAGGTTATCAAGTAAAAACACTACATGAAGATCACCATCAAGATTGGATCAAATTTTTGGCTGAAAATGAGAAGGATGAGATCAGTTTAATGGCCGACCAATTGCTTTACATCGAGAGTGCGGATAATTATTGCAACATTGTGAGTCTTGAACAAGGAGCCCAACAAAAAACCTTAATGCGCAGCTCTCTTAAACGTGTTGAATCGCAGATTAACTATCCATACATTTTACGTTGTCACCGCAGCTATATTGTCAATCTAAATCAAGTTCAATCCATTACTGGAAATGCACAAGGTTACCGACTGCATTTCAAGAATGAAAATGGAAGTGTTGCCGTTGCCAGAAACTATGCAGCGCAAATACTTTCGGTATTAAAAAATTAAGTTTGATCAATTTTTACTTTGTCAAACGTCCCAAGACTTTGTTGTTTGCCCCAATTGTTTGCTGTTTATCCCAAGGCTTTGTCAGTTGACCCTTTGATTTGATTGGTTGTGGATTAGCGGAATAGCTTTGGCTCAACAAAAAAATCTAAGTCATGGCAAAGTCAATTCTACCACTTCTTTTGGCACTGGTTTGCTTATATAAACTCAATGCTCAAACTCAAGTTGATAGTTTTTATACATTAGAAAAACTTGAAAAAAGCCTATCATTTGCACAATTAACCTTTGGTGGTGACCTATTAGGGATTGCAGGAGGAACGGTCATGTATCAAAATCAGAAATTAGACTTTGGCGCAACTTATCAACCACGCCTCACTTTTGGCGGTTTGCACTTTTGGGGACACGCCGACTTTTTTGTCACTTTCCCCATTGGATTGAGGCTGAACAATACCCCAGATTTTGCAGACAAGTTCAAAAATGTGGAAGGTTTGGAAACCGGTTTCAAAATATACCCTTTTGCACTAAAGCCTGGCAAACTTCGACCCTATGTAGGTATGTCATTCCAATCTCGCGAATTCAGCTACGAAAATAAAGGTGGCGAATTCAAGAATGGCGCTCCAAAATTCCATTCCTACATTTCTCCTATTCAATTAGGATTGACTTATTGCACTTCCAAGTTCTTATTTTCATGTGGTATGCGCTACAATTGGAAGAACCAATTTGACTATTATTATGCTGAAGGTTCAACAGCCCGAATCCGTCAAAATCCTGTTAACTTTTCGATTTCTATTCTGAGATATTTTGATTCTGATATCGGGATGGCCACTCCAAAACAAGTGGATCAGGAGAACATCAAGCTCCATTTACTTAAAAAATACAACAGATTAAGCTCCTGGTATCTGGGCATAGGCCCGTCCGCAGCCTTGCAGATGTCTAAATCCGCTTACATTCAGGAGAAATATCCCTTTTTAAACAACCAACAATTGAACAGCACACTTATTCCTGATTTGACCTTTGGGTACTACTTCTCAAAATTGGATGCCAATGTGGGAGCTTCATCGAGAATCATGTTTTTCAAGGCCAAGGCATTCGATACGGATCTACGCATTTTAAGAGGAAGTATTTCAATAGAGGCCTACAAATTTCTATTTGATTACCATGGATTTGTCCCCTATGTTGGGCCAATGTTATCTTATGAAAGTTTGATACTACGTGAAAATGGTAAGATGATCAGCCAACAGAACAAGCCAGCTTTGGGAATAGTATTTGGCTGGGATATCAGAGTCACACAGACTGGTACCAGCTTATTGAGAACCAATTTGCGCTACACTCCGAATCTAAGCATGACTGTTGACAACAAGAAACTCATGTTCGATCACCTTGAATTTAATTTTATCCAATGGGTACATTTCTTTGGCAGAGGCAAGGTTTATTCCAATCACAGAACACAAAAAAATAACCAGTAATGGAACCAATCGTCGTTAAAATTATTGTGGCAGTGCATGTATTTGCAGGAGTTTCATCATTAATAGCTGGTGCTTGTGCCATGTTGTTAAAAACCAATACGCCAAAACACAGAATAGCTGGAAAGATCTATTTTTGGAATATGAGCTACATATTTGTATCAGGGCTTTTCCTTTCAATCTACCGAGAATCTTTGTTCTTTATATTCATTTCATTTTTTGTGTATCACATGTTGATTACTGCATATAGATCATTGAAGTTGAAGAATCTACACAAGGAACAAAAGCCAAGCAATATCGATTATGTGATTGATGTAGTAGCAGGTTTGGCCAACCTTGGATTTGTGGTATATGGCATAAAAGATTACCTCAATGGCGCAGGAGTCGATGCAGCAATTCCGATTGTTTTTGGATTGATAGGACTACGGAATGTTTATTTGAACGCGAGAAAGTTTTTTGTAAAACCTACCGATCCAAGCTTATGGCTTAAGAATCATATCGCCGGAATGATTGGGAGCTATATAGGTGCTATCACTGCTTTTTTAGTCAATCAAGCAGAGCATATTCCGTTGCCCAATGTGGTATTGTGGTTGGGGCCGACTCTGATATTGGTGCCATTTATTATTTTGGAGCTTAAGAAGCTCAAACCAAAGTTCAGCGTTAGATACTGAATTTAGGTTTAAGGCATTCATTGGGCAAGTTCATAACAAGTCAATGCAATTCCGCAATCAAATAGTTTGGCGATTTTCAAAATCAATTTTTAGTTTTTGTCCAAGCCTTGGAGAATGATCACCCCTGAACCAATAATCGTGGGTTTATAAGCAAATGAATTTGGCCAATTAATCTCTAACACTAAATTTGCTTAAAATCATAAATGCCAAAGTGATCATTAATGTCATTTCACAACATTTAGTAATAATGAATATACTGCGTTAAGCAATTGCCATTGAAAAGAGATTATATTTGTAGCATTACTCATAATTCAAAATATAACTCTATGGTCGAAACGGAAGAAGAGTTGTGTGTTTGGTTAAAGGTGAAATATTTGGATTCAGTGTCCCC
>JBBQJT010000072.1:0-13144 GCA_038326165.1 Chitinophagales bacterium
ATATCTGGTTCTAACATTAGGCAGTATAATTGCTCCGTCATAAGCAAGCATAAAAGACCTAACAACCAAACAATCAACCTAGCCTACAATTAAAAAAATAAATTGAAGTAGGCACATAGCTAATAACACAAATTGTATATACTTATGTTATAAAGCAACAAATAATGGAAAAACCCTATTTGTCCCTTAGCATTTACGAATTCATGAAGGAATTTCCTGATGATCAGAGTTGTCAAAATTATCTTATAAATCTGCGATGGTCCAATGGATTTAATTGTAATCTTTGCCAACATGTTTAGTATTGTGCAGGAATAACTGCCGCACACAGACAATGCACAAAATGCAGATTTGATCACTCACCCACAAGCGGTACAGTATTCCATCACTTAAAATTTTCATTGCAAAAAGCGTTCATGATTATTTACTTTGTTAGCACCAACAAAAAGGGAATTAGTTCATGCGAATTATCCCGTAAACTACAACTTCGGCAAAAGACATGCTGGCTATTTAAGCAAAAGCTCATGAAGGCAATGAAACAAGAAAGCAAGTTGTCAGATCAAATAGAAGTTGATGAGACCTTTGTAGGGGGCAAAGAGACAAAGACAGGTGCGGTGGGCCGTAAAGTGCTGAAGAAGAAGATAGTAGCAGTGGCAATTCAGAAAAAGGGAAAAGGAATAGCTTTTGCCAGCTGCAAGGTAATTCAAAACACATCGACCAAAGAGTTGATATCATTCTTTGAGCAAACAATAGCAAAAGATGCAGATATAAGATCTGATAAGTGGAGATCCTGCAAGAAACTACAAAAAGATTATCCTGGACTTGTAATGGAAAAATCAGATAGCGGCAAAAACTTTAAATTACTTCACAGATTTATAATGAGTCTCAAAAGTTGGTTGCGTGGACAACACCATTTTGTTAGGAATTTACAAGCTTATTTGGATGAATACATTTGGAGATTTAACAGACATGGAGCATCAAAAGGTTTATTTTATGAACTGATAAATACGGCTATCCAAAAACCGCATTGCGGTTATCTTCAAATCAAGCTAAATTATCAATAATGAGCCTACTTCAATTAACTTTTGTTAGACTGGTAAAAAATGATTGAAGTATACATCTTAAAAACAGCTTTGACAATTGTCAGCAGTACAATGGTGGTACAATTTCGATTCAGTTAAAACATGAACAAACCCATTATTCCCTAACGGAAAACCATTAGCATCTTGGATAAGACTTTTAGCGCTATAACTGAGAATAAAAATTAAATGAATGATTGGTAATCTGATTCAAATATGCCTTTCGGCATGGTATGAACTGCGCACCAATGGGCCGCTTTCTACATATTGTAGGCCGCGTTTCAATCCCTCCTCTTTGTAATGGGCAAACAAATCGGGGTGTATGAATTCTGCTACTTCAAGATGCATTTTGGTAGGTTGAAGGTATTGGCCTAATGTCAATACGTCGCAGCCATGTGATATCAAGTCATCCATGATTTGATAAACCTCTTGGGGTGTTTCACCCAATCCCAACATTACTCCAGACTTGGTTCTTTTACCAAAATCTTTGGTGTGTCTAATTTGCTCTAGGCTTCTGGCGTATTTGGCTTGTGGACGCACCAACCGATACAAACGCTCTACAGTTTCCATATTGTGACTTACCACCTCTTGCCCTGGACTGATCATGGTCATAAGGGCTTCCCAATTGGCTTTCACGTCGGGGATCAAGGTCTCAATGGTTGTCTTAGGTGATTGCTCTTTTACTTGCTTTACCGTTTCATGCCAAATAGCAGCACCTCGATCTTTTAATTCGTCGCGATTTACAGAGGTGATAACTGCATGCTTGACTTCCATGAGCCGAATGGCTTCAGCTACGCGTCTTGGTTCGTCTTCATCATATTCATTGGGACGGCCAGTTTTGACAGCGCAAAATGAGCAAGAGCGGGTACATACGTTGCCAAGAATCATAAAAGTGGCTGTGCCTTCTCCCCAGCACTCTCCCATATTGGGACAATTTCCGCTTTGGCAGATAGTATTAAGTTGATAGGTGTCAACCAGTTCGCGAACTTTTTTGTATTTTTCGCCAATGGGTAATTTTACACGCAACCAGTCCGGTTTACGGGTTCGTTGCTCTTTTGATTCTACTATTGGAAGTTCTAACATTGTTTCAATTTCTCTTTCCTAGCTCCAAAGTTATGTATAGATTTAGAAACAATAACCTGTTGGGATTGTTCGCAAGCATTTTTACTGTCTGAGGAAAGACGTCCAATTGGAATCCAACTTCCGACTTGGCATACCATTCAGGAAATGCATCGAATTCGAATACAAGACCGGATCTGAGATATCCACCTGGTGCGATTTTTACTTCATCCAATCCTTTTAAGAATCCAGATCCACCAACTATCCGAGTAACATCCAAAAACAAGTCCTTGTTTTCTTCGCTGTATTTTTCTTTTGAGATATAAGCAGTACTGCCATTGTCTCTATATCTGATCAGATCCAAATAAATAGGCTTTAAGATACCAAGCACAACGCCCATATCATAATGAATGCCTACTGATACGCCTCTACTGCGCGCCTTATCGCTAAAATAGCGGGTTTGGCCCCAGCCTACACGTGCTACATAAAGACTATTTATCTTTCCAAACACAAATGCTTTGGGTTGGGCATTGGAGAAGGGTGTGGATACGTCAAACCGTTGTCTTATTTCACGAGGACTTCTCAACCAACCGAGCTCATAATGCACGGTGTTGGTCTTGTAATAGGTCCTAATTTTACCCGTATTCCAGGCCATAGCAAATCCATTGTTTTGAAATCTGGTGCTAAAAGATCGTTCGCTGTTGTAAAGGATTTTATTGGAATCGTAGTTGCGAATGGTTTCATCACTGTACTGCGCAAATACCGTTTGAATTGACATGAAATACAACATGCACAGCAATAAAAATGTCTTGAATAAGTTAATGAAGCCAATCACAGATGAATGTTTGCCATATTTGCAGTAAATATATGAGTTCTTGATGAATAAAGCCGGATTATGTCTCGTACTTTAATCAATAATACTATAACGATAATCGTGCCCAAGCGTTCAAATCGGCTTGATTTTGTTTGCAGGTTCATATTTCATGAAATATTGGGTATGAATTATAGAATAGAGGAGGCTCAAATCGACGAGTATAAACTATCATTTCAAAACCATCAATACAACCAATATTACAGTGGATTTATTGCTCAAGGTAGCGAAATCAACAAAGACGGATTGTCCATAGAACAAGATGGGAGCATTCCTTTTTTTAGATCAAGTGAGGGGAAGAAATACACATTCCAAGAAGACCTTTTCGCTTATGTGTTTTTTTTCTTGAGCAGGTATGAGGAATATCACTTCAATCACAAAGACCAGTATGGAAGAATCAACAGTGCGAACTTGCTGTCAGTGAAGTCAAGATGTCATGAAATTCCTCTTGTAGATCATAAAATAAGGGAATTTGGATTGGAATTGGAGCGACTATTTGGAATACAAACGCAACAACACAAACCGCAATATAGGTCGAGTTTTGATGTGGACCATGCCTGGAAGTACATACACAAAGGCCTTGTGCGCAATGTAGGTGGAATGGTAAAGGATTTATTGTTATTCAATATTTCAGGAGTAACTGAAAGACTCAAAGTTTTATTGGGTGCTAAAGTGGATCCCTATCATAGTTTTGAGGAAATTGACCAATTTCATAAAAAGACTGTAAATCCAATTTTCTTCTTTTTGATGGGCAAATATGGCGGTATTGATATCAATATTGCCCCAAGAAATATTCATTTTTTGACATTCTTGAGGAAATTTGCCAAAGATCATGAGATCGGTATTCATCCTTCCTACAGGAGCAATCAAAAACCGAATAACTTGATAGAAGAGAAAAATTTATTGGAAGACGCTGTTGGAAGGAAAATAATTTCCTCTCGTCAACATTTCTTAATTTTGAATTTTCCGGATAGCTATCGGGCTCTTTTAGAATCAAATATCAGTCACGATTACTCAATGGGATTTCATGATAAAGTAGGATTTAGGGCAGGCACAGCGCATTCCTTTTTATGGTATGATCTACAGCAAGAAATAGAAACTCCATTGCGCATTCACCCATTTGTAGCCATGGACGTGAGCATGCGTGATTACCTCCAGCTAACTCCGCAGGAAGCCCAAGAT
This sequence comes from Chitinophagales bacterium, assembly GCA_038326165.1. Classification (GTDB taxonomy): domain Bacteria; phylum Bacteroidota; class Bacteroidia; order Chitinophagales; family Saprospiraceae; genus JAEUUM01. The sequence continues at coordinate 4,189 of JBBQJT010000072.1, forward strand.
AAGTTGGAAATAATATGGAAATCAATGGCATTGACCGGCGGCGAGATGATGACCATCTGGCACAACAACAGTTTTATTGATGGTGAAAATTGGTTCAAGTGGAAGTCTGTGTTGGTTTGGCTTTCTGAGCTTAGGCACAATAATTCAAATACTTAATTGACCCTATTCAACTAAACTCCTTTGTTGCGCTTTTGATGCTGGGTTTTAAAGAATAATTGCTAGTTTATAGTAAAGCCTAAAATACTTTGTGGCCGATTGAATTCTTGAAAAATTTAAGATACAAAGCTGGAATTTTCCTACATTTACCTTTATTCTTATTAATCGTATCAACACATGTCAAACATTTTAAAGCCCTTCAATATCAAAGCGTGGATTGATGAACACCGTCATTTACTCAAACCACCAGTAGGCAATCAACAAGTTTATAAAGGCAATGATGATTATATTGTAATGGTGGTCGGTGGCCCAAATGGTCGGAAAGATTATCACTTTGAGGACGGGGAAGAATTATTTTTTCAACTTGAAGGAGACATCCAAGTTAAAATATTTCACCCAGATGGAACTCCTGAAACCATCGATATTCGCGAAGGAGACATGTTTCTATTGCCTCCAAGAACGCCTCATAGCCCACAAAGACCAGCCAACACTGTCGGAATCGTTATCGAAAGATACCGTAAGCCAGGCGAAATGGACAAATTAATGTGGTTTTGCGAGTCCTGCAACAACAAATTGCATGAAGCTTCTTTCCCAGTCACGGATATTGTCAAAGAACTTCCTCCCATTATGAAAAATTTCATGGATTCTGAGGATCTGCGAACTTGTAAGGCTTGTGGAAGTGTGATGGCAGCAGTTTGATTTTAAATTGAATCATGGGTAAAATATATTTCGCATCAGATTTTCACCTGGGCCTCAATAGCCCGTTTAATTCGTCCGAGGAACGTGAAAAGTTGCTGGTGAGTTGGTTGTTGAAAGTAGCCGAAGACGCTGAGCGCATCTATTTGGTTGGTGACTTATTTGACTTTTGGTTTGAGTATAAATATACCGCACCCAAAGGCTTTGTAAGGTTCTTGGGCACCCTTGCAAGTATCAAGGATTCAGGCATTCCTATTGAAATTTTTACTGGCAATCATGATATGTGGATGTTTGACTATCTTGAGAAGGAGCTTGGAGTACCAATTCACCGGAACCCAATAAGCATTGAGCACCAAGGCAAAAAAATATTGCTGGGACACGGCGATGGACTAGGTCCTGGTGATCATGGATATAAATTTATCAAGAAGGTATTTGCCAATCCAGTTTGCCAATGGTTGTTTGCACGGATTCACCCCAATTTGGGATTTGGCGTCGCAAATTTTTGGTCTGGCAAAAGTAGAGTGAACAGTGCTTCGCCGGATTATTTTCTGGGTGTCCACCACGAATGGTTGGTTCAATATTGTCATGAAATAGAAACAAAGAAACACTATGATTATTATGTGTTTGGACACCGTCATTTGCCCATTGAATACCAATTTGGTCAAAGTAAATACATCAATTTGGGTGATTGGCTTAAATATTACACTTACGGTGTTCTCGAAGATGGAAACTTGCAATTGATGCGTTATAGGGGAAAAGAAACTATCTTTACTGTTAATGAAAATCAATAGAATCTTTCTTGTAGTTTTTATTCAGTTTGTGATAATGAAAGCTGAAATTTCATGTCAGGAACCGAGTTCTGGCATTTATCCCAAGGTAGCTATTCCAAGTTTGCAAAGCTGCTATTGTGATGGCTTCAAACAAATTTACACATTGAGCAAGGGCAATACACTGGCTCGTTACGATTGGCAAGGAAAAATGGCTTTCAGTTACAGTGAATCAAGGTACGGCGCCATTACACAAGCTGATATGAGCAATCCGCTGAGTGTGTTGGTGTATTATGGAGCCTTCGGAGTCGCTCAGATATTGGATAGGAACCTCGTATTGCAATCCGAATTGAATTTGAGGGTATTGGGCTACCAAACTATTTCCGCAATTGGCTTGGGGGCGAACAATCAAATATGGATTTACGATGCCGAAAAATTAATACTCGTTAAGCTGGATCCAACAGGACAAGTAAGCAGACAAAGCAATGAATTAATTGATCTGATAGGCAATAATAAATTAGAAGGCAGGATATGGGAATTGGATAATTTCTTGTTTATCCGAAGCCCCGGATTGGGCTGGTTGCAATTTGATGATTATGCCAATTTTGTTCAAACGCTTCCACTGCCAGATAAGGATATAAACAGAATGAGTCAAGAGCAAATATGGTATGATGATGAAGATGGATATTCGTTCAAATTCGATTTGCGAACCTTAAAGACTAAGAAATATCCCAAACCTGCAGTCATTCCTAAGGACCTCAAAGCCATAATGTGTCCCGATGGGTGGCTGAGTCTTGCACCAGACCAGTTATTGATTTTTCCATCCGAAAACTGAATTTAAGTTTATTTCGTATTTAATTTAAATTATTGAAATGAAAAAATTGTTACTATTTATTGCAATTGTCAGCTTATTCGGTTGTGGATCTTGCGCCGTACAGAAAGACGTTGTTTCCTCCCAAAAGGCAGTTACCCATGAAATATTCGATCAACTCCTCAAAAAATATGTTGACAACAATGGCAAGGTAAATTATGAAGGATTTGTCAAAGACAGCAATGAGTTGAATCGTTACCTTAAAGTACTCAGTTCCAGTCATCCCAATGATAAGAATTGGAGTAAGTCGGAGCAATTGGCATATTGGATCAATACCTACAATGCTTTCACCATAAAAATTGTAGCTGATAATTATCCAATTGCATCAATTAAAGATGTAAAGAATGGTATTCCTTTTGTCAATACAGTTTGGGACATCAAATTTATCAAGATCGAAAATCAAGTTTATGATTTGAACAATATTGAGCATGGTATTATTAGACCCAAATTTGAAGATCCCAGAATCCACTTTGCTGTAAATTGTGCATCAATTTCATGCCCTAATTTGCGAAATGAGGCATTTAATGCAGAATCCTTGGACAAACAGTTGAACGAGCAAGCCGAAAGATTCATCAACGACTTAAGCAAAAATCAAATTACGGCAAGTAATCCCAAATTGAGTAAAGTATTCCTTTGGTTTGCAGGTGATTTCAAGAAAAAGAAACCTGTGATAGCATTCATCAACGACTTTGCAAAGGTCAAAATCTCCGAAAAAGCTGATCTTAATTACAATGATTACGATTGGGCTCTGAACAAGCAATGATAAAATGTTATTTTGTCAAAGTAAATCTTGCAATACTTGATTCTGAGGACGATTTGACATGAAATTGATATATTCCTGCAGGAAATCGAGCAATGGAAATTATCCCACTCGAAAAACCACTGTCGGAGACTATTTTAGACTGATACACAACTTTTCCTTGCGCATCAAAAACTGATAGTTCTGCGTCACTCGATTTTATATTGCTTACAAAAAATTGGATAGTGTTGGTATTTTGACTAACAATTATAAGTTCTTGTTGATTTGAGATTTCGCCTTCCAAAAGAATAAAGTTTCCAACATACCTATAGTTTTTATCCATATCAGTCTGCTTCAGTCTAAAGTAATTTTTACCTGACTGGGCTGGCATTGAATGGCTATAAACTTGCGATGAACTTGTATTTCCGAAAGCTTTTTTGGTGGTAACATCTTGAAAATCAACACCATTTTGACTCATTTCAAGTGTAAAGCTTTCTGCATCCCTTTCAGATAAGGTTTCCCATTGAAGAATAAATTTTTCGTCCTTGCTGTATCCTTCAAATCTTGCAAGCTCAACTGGCAATGATGATGGATAAGTATATTCCAAGCAATCAATATCTAAATTAGTAATGCCGTTGCAACAGCTTGGATTCATATTGGCCACACCAAAATTTGACTCTATGTGCCCGATGCCAAGACCATGTGTCATTTCATGTTGCATCATGATACCATAAGTAGCAGCTGTGCAATAACAAGTTCCCGTATTGTCGTTTACAACAATAAAAGCATAAGCTGCATTATTCCAATTCCGTCCTTGATGACTGTGTTGTGAACCTGTTGTATAAAGCCCGCCAATTGCCAAAGTTCCTGCACATCCGGACAAATCAGGAATTTCTTCACAAGGGTCATTGTAAATAACACAAATGTGCCTGCTGCCTCCCAAATTGGTATTTACCCAAGTAGTAAAATTGCCTTGATAGGCGCTTCCATTGGTACAATTGGGTGTGTAACCACTAAATGCTCCATTTTTTGTCAATCCTATTCCAGGATACTTGGCCTCTAGTTCATCAACGGCAGCTTCAGTGAATGTAATTGCACTGGCGCAGTTTGCATCTCCTCCAATTCTGTACCAAACTTTCACAATAGATCCTGGAAATCCTGTCCATCTGACCCAAGGTTCGGTTGGAAATAAGTTTTTGCAATGACTTGGCGGGTTAGCCCTAGGGGAGACTTTTGCTTCAAAATTCTTTAAGGACAAATAGATGCCTGCCAATGTAGAGTTCCAAGTAAGTCCCTTCTGAATACATTTACTCAAATGATCCAAGAGTTTTTCCTTTTCATAAACCATCAAAGGCTCAACAAGGGCGCCATCAGGTCGTTCCATTAAATGAATTTCATCCGCTTCTTCGGAAGGAAGGAGGTATTGAATATCGTCCCAAGTTTGTTCGTGAAATGAATAAAAACTTAAGCATAGAGGAGAATATGTTCCATCAGTATTCTTCATCAAGAACAACAAATAATTTTTGCCAACTTGGGCTTGAAAGTCCCCACTGATTGTTTTTTGCCAATCCAACCCACTTTGAGTTAAAGATTTTACAGTAATACTGCTATTCCCTGAGGTTTTCAGCCATTTTATCGGTTGGATGGTGTAAGAAAGTGTGGTCGATTCGATTTCTTGAAAATCAAATTGTTGCATACATTTGCCATACACAACCGCATCTGCAACTTTGGCTACTTCAAGAAGATTTCTAAATGGTGCTACTATTGTGGCATAGGCGATGCTAGTTCCAAAACAAAAAAGAAGGAATAAAATTTTGGAAATGATTTTGGCATTCATGTGTTCAGAATTAGGATTTTGGAATTGATACAAATATAAATAATTATTATTTATTAAACAAAATAATTTGACAAATAAAACAAGCTATTTAAGTTTAAATATTTTTTTAATCTTTTGTGTGTCAGGGTCTTTTATATTTAATAGAATTCCCTTACCTTTGCATCCGCTTAAAATATATTATTCACCTTTTAAACCTGATTCTTCCCTATGATGGATGAAAAGAATCTTGAAAATGAAGAAGTTATAATAACTTCTGAAATTATCGAGTCAAATGAAAATGTTCCTACTACTGAAGAAGTTGTAGTAGAAGTTCCAGAAGCAACCCCTGTTGTTGAGGAAGTAAAAGCTGAAGAAGTTTCCGTTCCCGTTGTTGAAAAAGTTGTTGAAGCTGCACCTGCAGTAGAAGTAGCGGTAGAAGAAGCACCTGCTCCTGTTGTTGAACCTGCACCTGCGGTATTAGCAGCAGTAGAAGAAGTACCTGCTCCTGTTGTTGAAGCTGCACCTGTAGTAGCAGCAGTAGAAGAAGTACCTGCTCCTGTTGTTGAAGCTGCACCTGTAGTAGAAGCAGTAGAAGAAGTACCTGCACCTGTTGTTGAAGCTGCACCTGTTGTTGAAGCTGCACCTGTAGTAGAAGCAGCAGTAGAAGAAGCACCTGCAAAGAAGCCTTCATCTCCAAAGAAAAATCATGACGATTATGATTGGACTGCTGGTAAGAGAGCTGTAGTGTTCTACTCACCTGAAGAAAAATTGACGCTTACGCAGAAGTATGAAGCTACATTGACTTCAGTAACTGACAACGAAGTAGTTAAAGCTTTGGTAACTGCAATAAGTGGTGGTGACGTGGTTTTGGATATCAATAGTAAGTCTGATGGCTTGGTATCGGTTTCTGAATTCCGTGACATGGGTGACCTTAAAGTTGGAGATTACGTTGATGTTTATGTTGAAACACAAGAAGATGCTAATGGTCAATTGGTTCTTTCACGCAGGAAGGCAAAGTTGCTTAAAGCATGGGAGAAAATCGTTGATTCATATACCAATGGAACCATCATCAATGGTGTGGTAGTTAGCAAAACCAAAGGTGGTCTTATCGTGGACGCTGATGGTCTTGAAACATTCCTTCCAGGTTCTCAAATTGACGTTAAACCAATCATTGATTACGATCAATATGTGGGAAAAACAATGGAATTCAAAGTGGTTAAAATCAATGAAACCATCAAGAATGCTGTAGTTTCTCACAAAGCACTCATCGAAAGTGATCTTGCTGGCCAACGTGATCAAATCATTCAAGGTCTTGAAAAAGGTCAGGTATTAGAAGGTATTGTTAAAAATATCACTGATTTCGGAGCATTCATGGATCTTGGTGGTGTAGACGGTCTATTGTACATTACTGATATTTCATGGGGTAGAATCAATCACCCAGCTGAAGTATTGGAATTGAATCAAAAGATCAATGTTGTAGTATTGGACTACGATGAGAACAAAAAACGTATTTCACTCGGTCTTAAGCAGTTGCAATCTCACCCTTGGGATGTGTTAACAGCTGATATCAACGAAGGAAGTACTGTAAAAGGTAAAATCGTGAACATCGAAGATTATGGAGCTTTCCTTGAAATTTCTCCTGGTGTAGAAGGTTTGATCCACGTTTCTGAAGTTGGATGGAGCAATCAACCAATTAATGCACGTGATCATTTCCGTTTGGGTCAAGAATATGAGGCTAAAGTGGTTACCATTGACCGTGAAGAACGCAAGATGTCACTTTCCTTGAAGCAAATGTCTCAAGATCCTTGGGGCGATGTAGAGCAACAATTCCCTGTTGGTTCTCGCCATACTGGAACTGTAAAGAATCTAACTCCATACGGTGTGTTCGTAGAACTTTCTGCAGGCATTGGTGGCATGGTTCACATAAGTGACTTGTCATGGACCAAGCGTTACGCGCATCCATCCGAGTTTACAAAAGTTGGTGCTGAAATTGAAATCGTAATTCTTGAAATTGATTCTGAAAGCCGCAAACTTTCTTTAGGACATAAGCAAGTGGAAGAAAATCCTTGGGATACATTTGAAAATGTTTTCCCTGTTGGATCATACCATGAAGCTACCATCTTAAGAAAAGATGATCGTGGTGCTATCGTTCAATTGCCTTATGGGTTGGAAGCTTTCGCTCCATTAAAGCACATCAAGAAGGAAGACGGTTCTATGGCCAACAATGACGAAACGCTGACTGTGAAAGTGATTGAATTTAACCGTGATGACAAGCGCATCTTGGTTTCTCACACACGTTACCTCGAAGATATTACCAAAGAAGCTGAAGATACAGTAGGTAAAGATGGTAAAGAAAGTAAAGAAGGTAAAGAAACAGTAACAGAAGAAAAGAAACCTCGTAAAGTTGCAACAAAGCAACAAGACAAACTGGAAGTTTCTACTCTTGGCGACCTTGCTGCATTCAGTGATCTAAAAGATCAATTGAATGAAGAAACAGTAGCTCCTAAAAAAGGAAAGAAGTAATTCTAACCGGCTAAAATACCTTTAAAGGCTGCTTCCGAAAGGGAGCGGCCTTTAATTTTTTGTTTAAATGATGCAATGTTTTATCAATCCACCACCACTAATTTTTGTATTGCAAATACCTGTCTGTTCTTAATGAAATCGCAGAAATATATCCCTGATGGCATATCAAATAGATTCATTTTATGGATATAACCGTAAGCAGGAATACTGCATTTATAAAATTGCCGCCCATAAATATTGGTGATCGCAGCTTCATAGTCCTGCGCATGGGAAAGGCCTGAATTTAACCCAAAATCCGCATTAGCGGATTTTACCCTTTGGGTCTGACGAGCCAAAGGCTATCAGACTCTGAGCAAAGCTCCATGAGTCGACGAAAATCTTTGATTTTGTTGAGGTTAAACCCAAACAAATTTTGGGAATAATCAAAAATTTCGTCGATTCAGTTAATAACGCTGTATTTGGGTTTAATGATAAACTCCCTATTCCACCAACACAAATCCTGCCCACTGATACGGATCCAATCCAATATCTCTTAATTCTTTTTGCGCTGCATGAAATGCATCAGGTATGTTCATTTTATTTTCCAGCCATTTTTTATAAAATGTGGTCATCAATAAGGAAGTTTGTTTGTCTGGTACCTGCCACAGACTCATGATGAGGTATTTCGCACCAGCAATTTTGAAGGCACGCTGTAAGCCATATACTCCTTCATTTCCTTGGATTGTGCCAAGCCCAGTTTCGCAAGCTGAAAGCACAACCAATTCGGTATTGGACAAGTTCATCTGACTAATTTCATAAGCGGTTAACACACCATCTTCCTTACCTTCCAAAGTCTTTTCTCCCTTCCATGTTTTGTTTCCACCTGCCAAGATCAGGCCCGACCGCAACATTGGATGATCAGATAATTTGAACACAGGTTCATCATTACCAAAAGTGCTTTTTGAGTTCTTCTCTTTAGGATCTGGAAAGAAATAGCCATGTGTTGCAACATGAAGGATTCTGGGAGAAGGGGAATTGTTTGCACCTATACTCTTGAAAGCTTCTTCCGTTCCCTCGTATCCTTTTTTCAAAGTGGTTTTTATCCCTCCTGATGTCATGATCTTTTCAATGGCATTCACTTCACGCTCTGTGCCAGGCAGATAATCCCAACTGCCACCGCGTGATTGAAGCTTGGTTTGGTTGAAAGAAAGTTGAGATTCTGCTCTTGAGGCGAATATTGGTTGATTAGAAAGTAGGGTAGTATCAACCTCATATTGAATTCCGCCAAACAATACAGCATCGTTAGTCGTGTTTTTAACCACAGATGGAATAACCAGCTGCCTGGTGCTGTTCAATTCTACCAACTTGTATCGGTCGGCCAAAGTTTCAGTTTCACTGACTGGAATGGC
>JBBQJT010000073.1:0-12129 GCA_038326165.1 Chitinophagales bacterium
ATCTACTTGTATGCTATCGCCAGGTAATAATCCACCTACAGGTAGTTCTTGGCCAACATTTAACGTAATTGTAGCATTTACTCCCGCTGCTGTCCAGTCTGCATCGTTCAATGTCATTTGTGACGGTATGTAATCCGTTACAATAATATTGTTCGCAGCTATTGTTCCTTGGTTTACAACTGTGATTCTGAAGTTCACATCGTCGCCCGGTTCGATTACATAGCTTTGACCTGGTGCCAATTTCTTGTACAACGCTAAGTCAAAAACTTTTGTAATTACTTTCGCCAAGTCGTGATCATCTTCATCTCCTCCATTTTTTCCGTTTCCGTTGATATCATTGTCTACAAGAAGAAGATCATTATTGACATTATCTGGATTTGAATCTATGTCAGTTTGTGGGTTGTTATTGTTGTCAGTTGCGCTGGTTATTTCTGACCAGTTCGTTATTTCTGTATTCGGTGACAATGGACTATTTGCTTTTAGTGTTATATCAACAAATACGCTTTGACCTGGAAGTAAACCACCAGCTGGCAACTCTTGTCCAATATTCAAAGTTATTGTTGTTTTCCCAGCTACTGCAGTAGTCCAATCAGCATCGTTGAGTGTCATTTCTGAAGGTATATAATCTGTAATTACAACATTATTCGCTGCAATTCCACCTTGGTTTACAACATAAATTCTGAAGTTGACATCATCTCCTGGCTCAATAAATTCTGATTGTCCCGGAGCTAAAACTTTGTACAAAGCAAGATCAAAAACATTTGTAAAAACGTCAGCTGGATCATGGTCATCTTCGTCTCCACCATTTTTACCATCTCCGTTGATATCGTTATCAACCAAATATTTGTCACCATTACTTCCATCTGGAGTTGAGTCTACGTCAACTACTGGATTTCCATTAGCATCAGAAGTTGAACTAATTTCAGCCCAGTTCGTAATTTTCTGATTTGCTGGTAGTGGGGAATTTACTCTTAGTGTGATATCTACTATTACGCTATCACCTGGCAATAATCCACCTACAGGTAACTCTTGACCAATATTCAATAAAATAGTGGCGTTTGCTCCTGCAGCAGTCCAATCTGCATCATTCAATGTCATTTGTGACGGTATGTAATCCGTTACTGTAATATTGTTGGCTGCTATCGTTCCTTGGTTAATTACGCTTATTCTGAAGTTCACATTATCCCCAGGATTAACAATTGGATTTTGTCCAGGAGCCAATCTCTTTACTAATGCAAGGTCAAAAGCTTGAACCACAAGTTCTGCTGGATCATGATCGTCTTCATCACCACCATTCTTGCCATCTCCGTTGATGTCATTATCGACTAAATAAGTATCTGTATTGTTACCATCTGGTGTTGAATCAACATCTGGAACAGAGTTGCCATTCATGTCTGTGGCAGAAGAAATTTCAGCCCAGTTTATGATTTTAGTATTTGCAACTAATGGAGCTACAACAGTAAATGTAATATCTACATCTACACTTGAACCTGGTACAAGTCCTCCTATTGGAAGTTCCTGACCTGCATTCAATAGTATAGTTGCATCTGAACCCAATATTGCCCAATCTGGATCAGTCAAAGTCAATTGTGGTGGTATGTAATCAATTATTCTGATGTCATTGGCAGTGATCATACCTTGGTTGGTAACAGTAATTCTGAAAGTAGCTTGAGAGCCAGGTTGAACATTTGGATTTTGCCCAGGTGCCAACTTTTTAACCAAGGCTAGGTCAAATGGCTTCACCACAACTTCTGCTGGGTCATGATCATCTTCATCACCTCCATTCTTTCCATTTCCGTTGATTTCATTATCAGACAAATAGCCGTCATTGGTTCTAATCGCATCTGGAGTTGAATCCACGTCAACCACTGGATTTCCGTTGGCATCTGTTGTCGAATTAATTTCCGACCAGTTAACCAATTTGGTATTCGAAGCTAAAACTCCACTTGCTTGAAGTGTTATATCTACTTTCACACTGTCGCCTGGCAATAAACCACCGGCACCTAATTCTCCACCTATGTTTAATAATAGTGTTGCATTTGAACCTGAAGCAGTCCAATCAGCATCAGCTAGTGTAAAGCCAACAGGTATATAATCAATTAATGAAACATTATTTGCTGCGATTAATCCTTGGTTAACAACAGTTATTGTGAAGTTCACATTATCACCTGGATTGATCATAGAAGGCTGACCATTCGCTAAACGCTTGTACAAAGCCAAATCAAATGGATTCACAACAACTTCTGCTGGATCGTGATCGTCTTCATCTCCACCGTTCTTTCCGTTTCCGTTTATATCATTATCAGTGAGGAAGGTATCGTTTGTTTGGTTATTATCAGGTGAAGAATCTATGTCGGGTTGGAATACTCCGTTCAAGTCTTGTGCTTGGCTAATTTCAGACCAGTTCACCAATTTGGTATTGGCTGGAAGTGGAGAATTAGCTTTCAAAATAATATTGACTGCTACCGAAGCACCTGGAATTAAGCCACCAACCGGAAGCTCCTGACCTGTATTCAGCATAATTGTAGCATTGCTACCTGAAGCTGTCCAAAGTGGGTCGTTTAATGTCATACCCACTGGTATGTAATCCGTAATCTGAATATTGTTTGCTGGGATTAAGCCTTGGTTGGTAACTGTTATCGTGAAATTCACGTCGTCACCTGGCTGAATCATAGCATTTTGACCATTTGCCAATTTTTTAATTAAGGCTAAGTCAAAAGGATTTACAACAACCTCTGCTGGGTCGTGATCATCTTCATCACCACCATTTTTTCCATTTCCATTGACCTCATTATCAACTAAATATTTATCAGTATTATTCTGATCAGGTGTTGAGTCAATATCAACAACAGGATTGCCATTAGCATCCGTTGTGGCGCTAATTTCAGCCCAGTTCACCAATTTGGTATTGGCTGGCAGAGGATTTGCAACTCGGAGTGTTATATCAACACTTACTGTTGCTGTTGGAAGCAAGCCCCCTGCTGGTAATTCTTGACCAGAATTTAAAACTATGGTTGCATTGCTACCAGACGCTGTCCAGTCAGCATCATTTAAGGTGAAACCAACAGGTATATAATCAGTTATCTGAATATTATTAGCTGCAATATCCCCTTGGTTGGTAACTGTGATCGTGAAATTCACATTATCGCCAGGGTTAACCATTGGTGATTGACCATTCGATAGTGCTTTAGCTAAAGCCAAATCAAATGCTTGGGTATAGATAAATGCTGGGTCATGATCATCTTCATCACTTCCTTGATTTTTAACATTGCCATCAATGTCATTATCAACTAAATATAAGTCGTTTAATAAGGTATTATCTGGGTCAGAATCAGTATCTGTTCTAACAACACCTAAATCATCAGTTGCTGCACTGATCTCTGACCAGTTTGTAATCTTGATTCCAGCTGCAAGTGGTGAATTGAGTGTGAATGTTATATCAACTGAAATAGTTTGCCCAGGCAATAATCCGCCTGCTGGCAATTCTTGTCCACTGTTTAGCACAATGGTTGTTTTACCACCTACAGCAGCAGTCCAATCGGCATCGTTTAGTGTCAATTCTGAGGGAATGTAATCCGTCACTTGAATATTATCAGCAGCTATATTTCCTTGATTGATAACATAAACTGTAAATGTCACAAGGGAACCTGGTGCCAATATAGAATCTTGTCCTATTTTTAATTTTTTGTATAAAGCAAGATCAAAAATACATTTTCCTTCTTCGATTATTGTTGGACAGCACTGTGAGGTTGGACAATTACCGCCATCTGTTCCAGTAAAAGAGTAAGTCCCAATTTGATTTGCGATATAACTTGGAGAATTTGCTCCTGGTATTGCAATACCATTTCTGAACCATTGAATTGCAGTGAGGGTACCGCCAACTAACAAAGTGTATGATTCTCCTGGGCAAATAGCATATTTTGTATTTAAGTCGCATGGGCTGCAACTTCCTGGTGCAGTTACCAATACATCATGTGTGCATAGGTTGTCCAGATTATCCGTCAAACTAACGGTTATGTTTCCTGCACTTGCAGATCCATTCTGAAGCGTAAACTTAGTAGGAACACCATAAATGCCTTGGCTTGGTGTTATGGTTCCTGATGAAACTGTGACCGTATAGAACGAACCTAAGAAAACCCCAGAAGGGTTCAAATAAAATGTTGTATAGTCATCACTGGGATCATAAGGGCTGTTGTTGTTGTTACAAACCACATCAAATAAATTAGCATCCTCCAAATCACAAGGTGGCATGAAATTTATAATACTCGGGGACAATTTTGAATTTATAGAATTACCCTGACTATTGGCTTGCACCCTTACACTACTGACCTTATTCTTTGGTTTAAAAATCGATGGCCGCCTAGTATCATTACTCGAATTGTATAAATAGCTGATTCCTGAGGTATTCAGTGTAGAATTGGAATTCTTATGAATAAAAATGTCCGAAGTCTTATTGACCTTGGAACTAGGAACTGGTCTAAATTTCTCAGCAAACAGTGTAGAAACTGAAAAAGAAAGAATTAAAGAAAACAGTAGAAATCTTTTCATGGTAGATCTAGTTAAAGAATCAGAACAATTTTGATTGTAATTACTTTTTGTTGCGGTAGAACTAAATGGCTGCAGTATAGGATGCATTTCAGGTAAACTTTAGGAGGTTAGTGTGTTGTTGTTTGTTATAATTGGACTTGTAAAACAAAAAAAACCAACCCGGCACGCAGCAGAATTAGTAAAGTGAACAATACTCGAGGTTCTAAAACTTAATGTTTTCAAGCGATTGCTAATGTTTGTTATACAAATCGAATTAATTTATGACAACAAATATTGAACAAAACCAATGCCATTGACAGTCAAAACCTTATACAATTGTGACAGGGTTAAGACAAGATTACATGCAAGAAAATAATTATTTGTACTGAGAATTGATTAAATTATCAATTAATATTCAGTTACTTACACAATTTTAATTACCATATTTAAATTGTATTTGTGTAATTTCATTAACAAGAGTCCGAATAATTATGACAAACCCTTTTCAAGCTATTTGCAATGAATATCAATCATTTAAATATTGGTTATGAGCACATTCTGGAAATGCATTTCCCGAAAATTGACCCGGATAGAACAATTTTAGAGCCCTTACTTTGTATTTGTTATCAAGAAAAAAAATGCTACGACTAAACACATGACTTCTTTTGGTGGAACATTTGTAAAAAGCAACAATCCCGAACCACTAAAAAATGGTATGCAAAACAGCTCGACTTCCAAATTGATGAATGTGGAACAACATTTGAATGGCGAAATTCAAGGAATCCAGCATCCAGAGGATTTAATGCATGGTCAACATTTTCGAACAATGCAGAATATTTCAGTCCTTCAAAGAAAGATTTTATGCTGAAATTTAGTGTGAGGAATCTTGAAACCTTATTGGAAGAATAATTAAAGGAAGGCGCAACCGTATTGGATGAAATCGAGTCATTCGAATACGGTAAGTTCGCGTATATTATTAATCAAAATGGAAACAAGGTAGAACTTTGGGAAACAAATGATGAAGAATATGATGAAATATTGGGTTCGGCAATTATGAAATCCTAAATTTCACGCCATCAAACTGAATACCAACCAACTACTCAAATAAGCCAATACGCTCATAAAAATCAACTGAATTATTGGCCATTTCCATGTACCCGTTTCACGCCTTACAACAGCAATCGTACTCATACATTGCATGGCAAATAAGTAAAAAATCAATAAACTTGCAGCAGTAGCAGGTGTAAATACCTTTTTGCCTGTTTGCGGGTTTACCTCTAAAGCCATTCGCTGTCTTATGGTAGCTGGGGCATCTTGTTTTCCGATACTATAAATCGTTGCCATTGTTCCAACAAATACCTCTCTGGCGGCAAAAGATGTTATCAGTGCAATTCCAATTTTCCAATCAAAGCCCAAAGGCGCAATTACAGGCTCAATCAGTTTGCCCAAATGTCCAGCATAGGAATTTTCAAGCTTTTTTGCAGCCACAACATGGTCAGATTCATCACCATTTGATCGTGAAATTTTATTAATATTCGAATTGAATTGGAAGGTATCATTTGGTCCGTAACTAGCCAGAAACCATAAAACGATTGATATTACGACTATTATTTTTCCTGCCTCTTTTACAAAAGAAATGATTTTAATCCACGTCTCCATCAAGA
This sequence comes from Chitinophagales bacterium, assembly GCA_038326165.1. Classification (GTDB taxonomy): domain Bacteria; phylum Bacteroidota; class Bacteroidia; order Chitinophagales; family Saprospiraceae; genus JAEUUM01. The sequence continues at coordinate 6,192 of JBBQJT010000073.1, forward strand.
CGTTTTTCCAATTGGGCCACTTATATTCAGGCAATTCCAAAATTAAATAACTGGGTTGGTCAGATTTTAAAATTAACTTGAAAACATAGGCAGATACCAATGCTGCCACAACGCCCAATATGTATAAACCAAGTAAAAACAAACCTTGCAAGGTTAGAAATCCAAGAACCCTTTTAGCTGGCACTACAAATGCTATCAGAACTGCAAAAACTGGCAACCGCGCAGAACAACTTATCAAAGGAGTTACCATGATGGTGATCAACCTTTCTTTCCAATTGGTAATTGTTCTTGTGCTCATTATAGCTGGAATAGCACAGGCTGCACCTGATATCAATGATACAATACTCCTGCCGTTCAATCCAAATCTGCACATCAGTCGATCAAAAAGATAGGCTGCCCTACTCATGTATCCCATCTCTTCCAAAAAACCAACTGTTAAAAATAGTATGGCTAGCTGTGGAATAAAAACCAGCACTCCTCCCAGTCCAGCCAAAACACCTTCAGTAAGCAAATTACTGTACCAAGTGTTAGGCAGTGCATCATGCACATATTTACTCAATAAGGCAATATGATTATCTATAAAATTCATAGGAATTTCAGCCCATGAAAAAATGCCTTGAAAAATCAAGCCTAAAATACAAAAGAATATAATAGGTCCAATGAAGCTGTGCGTTAATATTTTATCTGCAATAAAAGTTCTATTACCCACCTGAACCTGGGGTTCAATGACATACTTAGGCAATATTTCTTCAACTTGTCTGCATCTGCTGAGTATTTCTTCCGCCTCCCATTGAATCAATTGTGATTTACTAGGCATTATTATAGAATTCAAGGAATTGAATAATGCCATATTACTTTTTTCAAAAAAATGCAAGTGATGAAGAGCCAAAAGAGCCTGAAAGTCATTCTTTGTTTGCAACAAATCTTTAATTTTCAAAAGTGCATCCTTGGGAACGGATGATTGAAATGAAATAGGGTATTCTTCCAATAGAGGTTCTGTCAATAATTCCTCTATTTCATCTAAAAACAAGGTGCTTTTGACTCCTTCCCGAGCAGATAAAGAAATACAAGTAATTCCCAGTGCCTTGCCCAATCCTTGATAATCAATCTGTAATCCTTTTGATGTAGAGATATCCTCCATATTGCAACACAATAGAATTGGGATTCCCAAATCTCTTAATTGGTGCAGCAAAACCAAATGGCGACTCAAAGCATTCGAATCGGCAATATAAACTATAGCGTCTGGATAATATTTATGAGTATTGTCACTCATCACTTTTGCTACTACCTTCTCATCATGTGAGGTGGGGTACAAATTATAACATCCTGGAAAATCGATTAAAAGAGCTGTATCATTTGATGGCAGTTTGAGCTTTGCGTATTTTATGTCAACTGTGATACCAGGATAATTTCCTGTTTTTTGACGCAAGCTGGTCAATAAATTAAAAACCGAGGATTTTCCCGAGTTCGGATTACCAATTAATGCAATTTTCTTCAAAATCCAGAACTAATTTTCTCTATTATTATGGTATTTGCTTCCTCTTTTCTTAAAGCAAGCGCGGTCGATTTGACACGTATGTAAACACTACCTTTCCCACTCTGTTTACGGACCAGCTGAACCATGCTGCCAGGAGCCAAACCAAGACAATACATCCGAGGCGCAAGCTTTTGATTTGTAATTAGAATTACTCTTCCAAAACCTAATTCGCTCAAATCATTGATTGTATATTGGACGCCCACCAAGTTATTTTTATTTAGACTGTGTAAATTTAAGACATTTTAAGATAATGAACTTCATTGTTTCCACATTTATATTATCACCGCATTTAGGTCTGAGGAAGCTTACAAAGTAATTTTTCACTCCTCAAGGAAACCCTAAGCTATTTGCAGCAATTTTACTAATGGCCTTTTAAACCATTTGTTTCGAATTATTGGCCTAATAATTTCTCGGCATAAGCCAAAACCAATAGAAATTGTTCCTTTCTGGTCAATTCAGAATTGTCAATTTTTATTGCTTCATCTGCTTGGCGCAAAGGGCTATCCAAGCGTGTAGAATCTATTTGATCGCGATGTCTCAGGTTATCTTCAACCTCAGACAAGGGCAATTTGAATCCGCTTTCATTGTACTCTTTTCTTCTGCGTTCTGCTCTTACTTCAAGTTGGGCGGTTAAAAATATCTTTAACTCAGCAAAGGGAAATACCACTGTTCCAATATCGCGCCCATCCATTACAATAGCTTTATTTTTGCCCATTTCTTGCTGCTGTTGGACAAGAAATCTTCGGACCGAAGGAATTGCTGCTATTTCACTCACATTTTCATTGATGATCATTTGTCGTATCGCCTGAGATACTTCCCTTTTATTCAATAGAATCTCATTTTTTCCATTGTTGTTGTGAAATTCAATCCGAATCAACTCCAAAGCTTGGGCGATTTCTATTTCATCATTAAAATCGACGGCATGATCCAGAAAATAGAGTGTTACTGCACGGTACATAGCGCCAGTATCGATATAGGAATAATTAAGTGCTTTAGCTAAATCCTGAGCCAATGTGCTCTTGCCACATGAAGAATGACCATCTATGGCTATGATAATTTTCCTGTCCATTTCTTTGCTAAACTAATTATTCGCAAAGTTAACTTTCAGAATGATTGCAATAAGTTAAAACCAAATAAAGTTTAGTAACTGTATTATTAAAATAAATGTCAATAAATAAAAGGTGTTCTAAAATTCTATGCAGTTTATCGTCTACTTTTAGATCCTAACTTAGTCGTTTGAAGGAACAAATAGCTTGATAATCTTAGAACTGCTCTGCAATCGAATGCACATATTTGATTCTAAATTCTGTGCAGTTAAAGATTTAGAAAAGATAAAATTGTTTCAAATACACTACTCTAGGCTAAATTCAATTCTACCAAATAAACCAAACACAGATATTAATGGCTGCGTTTGTAATTCAAGTTATTCTAAAGAACAGATTGTAAACATTTAGTTTTTTCAACTAACTAACACCTGAAACAATCAAACTAATGTGACATTATAAAATCAAAATAACAAAGAGTAAATGTAATAAATTTTTAAGTGAAATTAGTGTAAAAATAATCTAGAATTGGAGGAATAAACCAAGAATTGTATTTGACTAAACATATTTTTTAATATCACAACTTAGGTTGAACAATAGGAATGACTATTTAAAAATAAACAATAAGTATCTTCTTGTGACATTCTGTTGTGTAGGAGAATTTCAATTAGTCAACCCAAAATCTTTCAAACCATAATAAAATATTTGCATGTTACTGTCTGGAAATCTCAACAGATCTCTGAGCTTTTTTTACTTCGATAACGTTCCCAATAATTTTCTTGGGGAACTTAAACCCAAATTCAGCGTCGGATGCTGAATCAACGAAATTTTTGCTTATCACAAAATTTTGTCGGGATCTGACGACTCCTTCAGTCATATCAGACTCGTGTTTGGTTAACCGCTGACGATTTTTTAAATGTCAGGGCTTTAAACTCGACAAAATCAAAAGTTTTCGTCAACTCATAAGGCTTTGCTCAGAGTCTGTTAGCCTTTAGCTCGTCACACCCAAAGGGTAAAATACGCAAATGCGGTTTTTGGGCTAAATAAAAATAGGCCCATTGCGAGAATGAGCCTAAAAATAAAGCCTAGAGTAATAATACTCAAAAAAATTCTATAATTTTAATTTTTTATTACTTGAATTGGAGTGCAAGGTGGATTTACACAATTGCTACATGGACCTGGATTTGTTACGGTCACATCAAAGAAACAATCAATTTTACCGATATCTTGAATTCTTATGATTTTTGCTCCTCCTGTTGATGATCCTGGATTAAATTGAAAATTGGATATTGCCCCGTATGCTGCAATTGAAGGTGAAACCGATCCTCCTCCGCTTATAACAGTCACTGAATATGTACCTGAAACACCCAATCCACTTGGATTCAATGAAAATCTTGTAAAATCGTCGGCTGCTGAACCAGAGGTATTGTTATTATCACAAATGATATTAGAAATTCCACTTACATCTATTAAACACAAATCAGCAACATCACAAATCAATGGATCAGTAATAGTCAGCACCAAAATACAAGTTGGTGAGGCATTGTCTGTTAAAGTAACTTGTACATCTCCAGCGCCAACTGATCCTGGCTGCATGGTTAATAATATTGGATTGTTATAACTTCCAGAATTTGGCGTCACAGAGCCTGGTGTAGTAGTTATTGAAAAACCTGTTCCAACTCCATTTCCTGTTACATTCAATGTGAATTTTATCACATCGTCACTCGATTGAAAAGTTCCAGAATTATCGCAATCTACTGGCTGGGTTAACGATGCATTGATACTACAACAATTTGTTGGGGTAGCCAATGTTTGTGTACATACTCCTGTACAGCTCGTAGCTGTATTGGTTACTGTCACTGTGTAGCTGCCACCACTCAAACCACTTATTGTCGCTGTTGTCGCACCTGTATTCCATAGATACGTGTACGCACCTGCTGGTGAAGGCACCACTGTGAGCGAACCGCCTGTCAAGTTTGCACATGTAGGAGATCTATTAATTGTGATCGCACATGTAGGGTTTACTGTAGTATTGGCCACGATAGCCTGACATGTAGCTGTACATCCACTAGTACTATTGGTAACCGTTACCGTATAAGTGCCTGCACTTAGGCCAGTTATAGCTGCAGTTGTAGCACCATTTGACCATAGTATTTGATTCGCATTGGTCGTAACTGTCGCTGTTCCGTTGGGAGTAGCACAATTGGTGTTGTTTGTATTGGCACATGTGGCAGTAGGTAAAGTTATTGTACTTGTAATCACAGCCTGACATACAGCTGTACATCCACCCAAAATGGCATCTGTCACTGTAACTGTATAGGTTCCTGCTGTTTTCCCACTGATGGACGAAGTTGTCTCTCCGCTAGACCAAAGATAGGTTATAGCCCCTTGTCCTCCCGTCACTGTGGTACTGGCTGAGCCATTGGCTGGTGAGCATGATGATTGTGGGCTTGGAGTACAGGATATTCCAATTGTACATATTGGACCACAGCCTGTAGTATTTAAAGTTAATATTACCACATTACTCGTATCACTGCATGCTCCACCAGTACAGCCAGTTATAGTAGCTATTACTCTAAAGTAGGTGGTTTGGGATACTGGACCTGAATCATAGGTTGCATTTACAGCACCCATTATATCACTATAGCCTGTCGTAGCAGAAGTTGTGCTTGTCTGCCATCTATAGGTAATGGGTGTTCCAGGCGGTATGGAAGATGCCGCCGTAGTGACTGTAAATGCTGTAGGATCATCTGTAGGACAAACTAACTGATTCCCTGCAATTACTTGAGCATTTACACCGGCTAAATAAGAAACATTCAATGTGATAGAATACGGACTACAAAGTGGGTTTGCTAAAGCCGTATTGGTTATAGTAAATGAACCACAAGCGGGCAAACTGTTTATTGTTACCGTTAGATCACATTGGTTAAAGGTTAAGTTGGTGTTACCTACCAAAGTAGCCCACTGACCTTCGCATACTATACCTTCACAGGTAAGTAATTCTGATAATGAAATTCTGTCCCCTACTGAAAAACCACAAACTGATTTTTCAATTGTTTCACTCATTGGGCAGCATTCTCTCAATATTCCTATGGCTTTACATTCACCAAAAGGATTAGGTACTGGCCCAACTGCAGCAGCTTCAGGCGTCAGGTTGGTATCCCATCTGTAAATACAATCTTCATTAGGATTTAAGGATGTGGTATATAACTTATCGGAGTAGGGGCTGTAAATTATACCTACCATTTGGTTCCAACCAGCATTGTTACCTCCATTACTATCTATTGGACCTGCAGCGATAAATGCTCCTGTGGATGAAAACTTTAAAAGTCTAGATCGTGTTCCAGGGGCATCTCGG
>JBBQJT010000074.1:0-11293 GCA_038326165.1 Chitinophagales bacterium
ACGAGTCAAAAAAAGTTGTTGACGGAGAAATATTGAATCAGATTACCAATAAAATAGTGAATATAAAAGCCGAGCCTACAATCAAAATGAAAGAACTAATTGCAAAATTAAACGCACCGCACTATAAGGGACAAGTCAGGAGTTTATTTTGTTGAGTCGTTGAGTCGTCGAGTCGTTGAGGAAGAACATCGCCTTTTGTTTTTCGTCTTTCTCTTTCTTCAATCGTAATTTGTCAATTGTAATTCGTAATTTGTCTAGCCAAAATCTAAGCGCCAATCGCTGAGTGGGAGCCAATCGCCATCCACCGTCTTTCGTCTTTTCAATCGTAATTTGTGATTTATAATTTGTAATCTTTCAAAAACCGCCAAAGCATCACCAATCCATAAGCGGAAGCGTACTGAATGTTGCGGAGTCGATCTTTGGTGAAAAGGAACTTTTCACTCACTACCTTGTCTTTGGTGCCAACAGCTATCCATACGGTACCTATCGGTTTTTCCGCCGAACCACCTGTGGGTCCGGCTACTCCTGATACTGCTACTATAATATCAGCGTTCAGCTGATTCAAGCCTCCCCGCACCATTTGCTCAACACAGGCTTGGCTTACTGCGCCTTCACGCTCAAATATTTCATCAGTCACTCCAAGTAACTTGTGCTTAATAGCATTGTCATAACTCACTATTGAGCCCATAAAATACGCTGAACTCCCGGGATTGGCAGTGATACGATGTGCCAAAAATCCACCGGTACAAGATTCACAGGTTCCCAATTTCATGTTTTTTGAGAGCAACAGTTCGGCAATACTGAGTTCCAATGTGGTGTCTCCGTAGGCATAAATGGAATGGCCAATTATCTGGCTTACTTCATTTTGAATGTTCGCAAATTCTAGGTCGCATTCTGATTCTTCCAGGCCCGTTGCCGAAAATCGCAACCTGACCATTCCCAGATCAGGCAAATAGGCCATTTTTATCTCTTTGCGTAGATTGGTTTCTACATTTTCAAGTAAACTTGCAATCTGGCTTTCACCCATACCCAAGGTTCGCACCGTAAGATGTCTGACTGCTGGTCCAATAGCTATTTTTGTTAACAAAGGAATGACGTGTCTTTCCATCAAATGCATCATTTCATGCGGAACTCCTGGCATGGATATCAATATACACTTGCCGAGTTTGAAGAGCATTCCAGGTGCTGTGCCTACATCATTTGGGAGTATCTCAGCGCCAATGGGCATGAAACATTGCTCCTCGTGTGCTTCAGTAAAAGCTATTTTACGTCGGGTAAATATCTCATGAATTCGGTCGTGGGTCTCTTGATGAAATTCCATTCCCACATTCAGATATTGAGCCAATGCTTTTTTGGTGATATCATCTTTGGTTGGTCCAAGGCCACCCGTCATCAATATCAAATCACTCCGTTCGGCAGCTCTGCTCAAGGCATAGATGATTTCATTCATCTCATCGCTGACACTCAGAATTTCACGTATCCTAAATCCGTATTCATTGAGTATTTTGCCAATCCAGGCACTGTTGGTATCAATAACCTGCCCTATAAGTATTTCATCACCAATTGTGATTACAGTTGTATTCATAATTTCATCCGTATTTCAACTAAGCTGTAAAATTTTACTTCGTCATTTATTTCTAGCCCTAGTTTGCCAGTTGCATCAATATCTTTTAATACGGCATGGAAGTTTTGACCATCCGGGAGCAAAAATTGTTCAGCTTGACCCATTCCTAATAATCGCTTCAAGTACTTGTTTTTTATAACATCGTGATTCAATTGATCAAGCATCATCAATTTTGACATGAAATATTCATAAAATTCGTTGGCAAATGAGATCAAATCTATGGATTGGCCACTTGCTTCCTTTAAAGAAATGGCATCAGGAATACTGTCATCAAATAGTTCTTGATTGATATTGATCCCAATTCCAATGGTGCACCATTCCCATTGTTGACCCATTAAAGTATTGTTAATGAGAATGCCGCCAAGTTTTTTACGGGAGCTGATGAGGTCATTGGGCCACTTTAACGCAATTTTAATATTGAGTTTCTGTTCGATAAAATCTGCTATTGTATTGGCTGCAAACATGCTCACTCCAAATTGATTGGCTATATTCCAGGACCCAGGTGGACTGAAAACAATACTCATCGCCATATTTTTTTGTGGCTCAGATTGCCATTTTCTGCCGAATTGGCCGACCCCCGCGGTCTGATTGAAAGTCAAAATGGCAGTTCCTGACTTTGGATTGCTTTTTGTGATGCAATCTAATGCATATCTTTGTGTAGATTCCAAGATTTCATGAAATTGGATCCTTTGGTTTAAATCATGAAAACGAAAATCCATATACAAACGTTAAGAATAATAATACTTCAAACATAAAAAATAAACTATTGTCAAAGGCTGCTATAACTCCGGCACATGTTGTGAATTCACTGAATGATCTCATCATTGATGCCATACAAGATATCAAAGGTAAAAATATCACCAAGTTCGATCTCAGAAAGTTAGGAGATACTCCCACAGATTTTTTCATTATCTGCGAAGGGGAATCAAATACACAGGTTTCATCGATTGCTGAACGCATCAACAAACGTGTAAAAGACGAAATGAAATTGATGCCACACTGCGTTGAAGGGAAAACCGGAGGGAAGTGGGTATTGGTGGATTATTTTGATACAGTTGTACATGTATTCTACAAAGAAACAAGAGCTTACTATGATCTTGATGATTTGTGGAGTGATGCACAAATTACCCATTACGAAAATATTTGATTAACTTAGATTCTCAACATTAGTACAATATTCCTTGTTACTCTATTATGGAAGAAAAACCAAAAGAAAATAAACCCAAATTACCCGGCGGATTGAGAGGCAATTCCTATTGGATTTATGCTTTGATCATTTTGTCGTTGGTCGTGATCAACTTATTTACAGTTGTAAACTCCAACCCTACAGAGCTGAGTATGAACAGTTTGGAAAAAATGATTCGTGCAGGTCACGTTCAAAAACTCGAGGTAATTAATGAAAAGTCAGCTCAAATTTATTTGAACCCTGATTCGTTGAAAGCCTACAAGGAAACCCTTTATAAGAACGCTGTCAATGAAACAATGCTGGGGAAGGCACAACCTAATTTTATCATGAATACAGGTCCTTCTGAAAGCTTTGACAACAAAATTCAAGCAATCAACAAAACCTTACCTGCCAACATCGCACAGATGGACATCAGTTATTCCACACGACAAAATTGGTGGGGTGGCATACTGAATTGGTTGTTGTTGCCATTGCTATTCTTCGGACTGATGTTCTTCGTAATGCGCAGAGTGGGAGCAGGAGCGGGCGGCGCTGGTTCTCAGATATTCAACATCGGCAAATCCAAAGCTTCCTTATACGATCAAAATATGAAGGTTGATGTTACATTTGAAGATGTAGCAGGACTCGATGAAGCCAAAGAAGAAGTAATGGAAGTTGTTGATTTTTTGAAGAATCCTAAGAAATATACAGCTTTAGGTGGGAAGATACCAAAAGGCGTATTGCTGGTAGGCCCTCCAGGCACCGGAAAAACACTGCTTGCTAAAGCAGTTGCGGGTGAAGCAGGAGTGCCATTTTTCTCATTGTCAGGATCTGACTTTGTGGAGATGTTCGTAGGTGTAGGAGCATCACGTGTCCGAGACTTATTCAAACAAGCACGTGACAAAGCGCCATGCATTATCTTTATTGATGAAATTGACGCTATAGGGCGAACAAGAGGTAAAGGAGCGATGCAAGGAGGAAACGATGAGCGTGAAAATACACTCAACCAATTGCTGGTGGAAATGGATGGATTCAGCACCGATAAAGGTGTAATCATCATGGCTGCTACCAACCGACCAGATGTATTGGATGTCGCCTTGTTGCGTCCGGGTCGTTTTGATAGACAAATAGGAATCGATCCGCCAGATTTGGTAGGAAGAGAACAGATATTCAAGGTTCACCTGAAAAACATCAAGTTGGGATCAGATGTAGATCCAAAAGTTTTGAGTGAAATGACTCCAGGATTTGCCGGTGCAGATATTGCCAATGTGTGCAATGAAGCAGCTCTAATAGCAGCTCGACACAATAAGAAAAGCGTAGAAATGGAAGATTTTAACTACGCATTGGATCGTGTTATTGGAGGTTTAGAGAAGAGAAATAAGCTTATCACAAAAACAGAAAAAGAAATAATTGCCTACCATGAAGCAGGACATGCCATCTGCGGTTGGTTTTTGCAACATGCTTCACCTTTGGTCAAAGTTACCATAGTGCCAAGAGGGATAGGAACTTTGGGTTACGCACAATATCTCCCAAAAGAAGAACACATTACACGTACTGAGCAATTGCTCGACAGAATATGTATGACATTTGGAGGAAGAGCGGCCGAAGAAATTGTTTTCGGTAAGATTTCAACCGGAGCACAATCTGATTTGGACCAAATTACCAAAATGGCATACGGAATGGTAGCCATCTACGGTATGAATGACAAGGTCGGTAATGTTTCATTTTATGGCCTGCAGCAAGACCAATTTCAAAAGCCATATTCAGATGAGACTGCAGCTATGATTGACTCAGAAGTTAGAAAACTTGTATTGGGTGAATTTGAGCGCAGCAAACAGTTGCTGAGAGATAAGCGCCACGAACTGGATGTATTGGCACAACACCTATTAGAAAGAGAAGTATTGTTGAAATCAGATGTAGAAAAACTACTCGGACCGCGAACTGCCGAAGCTATGGAAGAAGAACAGCAATTGGTCCACTCATAAAACAATAAACTCCAATATAATTATTTGAAGCCTGAATTTACGTTTGTAGATTCAGGCTTTTTTATTACCTTGGAGTTTATAACAAATTCTCCTTGCTGTTTTTGTTTAATCTTTAAATCCATTATCCGTTAATTCAGTTTTTGGGTTTAAACAAAGAATTTGCTATTGGTGCAGCTATTCCAATAAATAATGTATCTATATATCAAATTGAACTTCTCAACAAATATTCACATTACCAATCGAATTATCATGATCAAGTATATATTATTGCTGTTGGCGTGCATGGGTACAGAGTTGATTCTTGCTCAAGAACAATTTGTAAAAACTTTATATTTTGATGAGTTTGACGACTCTGCTGTTTATGAAAACGAGTCCACCAAAGATGGGGGAAATCTTACCGCACTTCTTTTTCGCTTACCAATAAACGTGCTGGGTTCGGCGATAACCAAAACAGATGCTCATGGCAATTTGGAATGGATCTATTCTTTTATCAACGAGGTTAACCAACAATCACGCATCTACCAAATTCTAGAAAGAGAAGAAGGTGGTTATTTGGCATTTGGATTTGAAGGTCCTCCATTTAAAACCTTCGTTATTTTATTGGACCAAAATGGTAAATTCCAGTGGAGAAAGGATTACTTAGCTGGAACTGACATATATTTTGAAACGGCCATAAAAACAAAGGATGGTGGATACATGATTACTGGCTCTGTTCAGAGCACTTCAACGAGTCAAGACCATTGTCATTTGCTAAAATTGGACTCCAACGCAGATGTAGAATGGGCAAAATCCTATAAATCTAGTGGTCAATCCGACGGTACAAGTGTGCTTGAACTCATAGATGGGGGATATATGCTAGTTGGTGGTATTGACATTGTTGGTAGTGGTAGAGAAGTCTATGTGATTCGCACCGATGCAAATGGAAATAGAATTTGGGCAAAAACTTTTGGAAAAGGTACTACATGGAGTATCAATCAAATTGGCAAAGATTCTTTTGTATTTTCAATAATAGTAGCCTTTGGTAATAATAAATTTACAACTAATTTTATTTGTATCGATGGCCAAGGAGATAAAATTTGGGCCAAAAAACCCAGTGATGACAAAATATTAGGAATGCTTGATAACAAATTGAGTAAAGAGGGGAATAGTATATTGTTCTCGGGCCATATACGAAAAAAAGTTAGAGATTATGGTCTGTTGATGTCAATGAACAAGAATGGAGAAATCCAATGGGCCAAATCCTATCGTCTTTCTGGTGCAGATGGTTACAGTATTAGTACAGCACAAGATGGCGGATATTTTTTGACTGGTGATGATTATGACGTATTGGAAGATCGGAACCTTATCACGATTAAGACCGATTCTCTTGGTAATGTTGGATGTCTTGAGAAAGATGAATCAATACTACTGACTGATTATGATTTCGTGCAAGACACGGTAGGATATTCTGTACCCTTCACAGTGCAAGTTATGGACCATATCAATATACCTATTCTGTTGAATCCTATTGAGAGTACAATCTGCACCACAGTAGCTGCCAACGAGCTGCACAACACCCTGAATATCAGTATAAGCCCAAATCCTGTAAATGATGAATTGACAATACAATTGGGTGATTTAATAATAGGCCATACAATCAGATTGGCCATTACCGACCTGACAGGAAGGATGATACTCTTGGAGGAGTACGCAAGCTATGATTCAACTTACAGAGTTAACACTTCTAACTTGGCCAAAGGTTTGTATTTGTTAACAGTCAAGAGTAACAATTCAGCTGAAACCATAAAGTTTGTGGTGAACCATTGATGGTATTATGCTTGGATCAAAAACTTATTTTCTTTGAAACAATAAACTTAAAACAAACTGTATGCTCAGAATATTAATTTTTATATCTATTGTCTTATATGGCAATGATATTTATTCCCAAAAAAAATTCTACAAGACAGCAAAAATCATGGGTGAAGTTTACAGTCTTAGCAAAGATGTGATCTCCACTATGGATGGTGGTTATATTTATCTGGCACTTGAGGATGAATTTACGAATGGGCTTAATGTTTGTACAATCCATTTAGTTAAAACGGATAGTATAGGAGATGTGTCGTGGTCAACTGCATTCAGTACCTCTGCGTTTAGATTGGAACCTTTTTCGATGGTAGAAATGAAGAATGGAGATTTAACAATCTTGGGTAAGGTTGGATTTGAGGAATCTTTCGTAATGAGGGTAGATAAAAACGGGATTTATAAATGGGTAAAAAAGTACCACACCTTTAGTCCTGCTAATTTTAATTCAACTGAAACCAAAGCTATTGTCACAGCAGACGGTGGTATTGCCATCACGGGAATATGGGGTTCGGTTAATACCAATGACAAAGGTGAAATTTATTTACTAAAAATGAATGATCAGGGTGAAGTACAATGGGCAAGCAAAATAAATAGCCCAAAACGAGCAATAGGATATGATATTGTTGAAAATGCCAAAAATGAATTAATTGTAGTTGGCTCTAATTTCGGAAATAATTTTACGGTTTCTAATATTTACGGCGCTAAATTCAATAGTGAAGGAGTAATGATATGGGCACAAGATTTTGGATTAGGGTTGGGTGCCACCATCTCACAATCATCCTCGAATGAGTATATAATAAGCACTTTTGTAGTAGATTCAACAAGTATTGTTTTTAAGATCACTGACCAAGGCGGTATATTGTGGGCAAAGAAACTAGTTGCAGGTATTCAGAAAGTAATTATAAAACAAGCAACCAAGCCCAAAGATTTTAGATTGGTATTTGGAGGATATACTGTTAAGCCATATAATTCTACAAAAACTCTGAATCGTGGGATGGTTTGTGAAATTACATCAGATGGCGAAATAAAATGGGCCAAAAAATATGGTGTTTTAGACCTATTTGGTGCAGGAATAGAGGGTCTAGACTTATACATGCGGGTAGCATTGGCACAAGATGGTGGATATATTTTAACTGGAAATGATAATTCTTTGTATAAAGACGAAATATACATGATCAAAACAGATAAAGTAGGGAATGCCGGCTGCAATTCACTAGAGGATATTAGCTTTAAGTCACTAGCCTTTACTATTATTAAAGGCAATTCGGTACTAACAACACCAATAACAATCACAACTGCTGAAGATACATTTTCATTGGTCAGTAATAGCGTGATTGTAAATACGATCTGCGCTACGGTTAGCACAGACGAGCCTGCCTCCAAAGAAATAGTTAGTTTATATCCCAATCCGGCAACGGACTTTATAACAGTACAAACCGAAGATTACAAAAACAGGAATTTGGCAATTCGAGTATTTAATTCTCTAGGGATTCAGAGAGGTATTTTTGAATTTTACCACGGTAATATCAGTACAGTAGATATTACATCATTGCTTTCAGGGCAGTATTTTTATGAAGTGATTGATAATGACAGTGTACTTAAACGAGGATTATTGATGATCATAAAATAATCCTTTGGTGGAAAAGTCATCAGAATTAGGCCAGCGTAAGGGTTGATACGAACTACGAGTAAGGAGACTCAGATTTAATTCAAAATCCGAATTAGCAGATTTTGCCCTTTGGGTTGACACAAATATTTGATTTTGTCGAAGTTAAATCCCGACAAATTTTTGGAATAAGCAAAAATTTCGTCGATTCAGAATCTAACGTCAATTCGGGTTCAACGACTCCCAGTTTTCAAAATCAGTTCAATTGGTCCACTCATAAAACAATAAACTCCAATATAATTATTTGAAGCCTGAATTTACGTTTGTAGATTCAGGCTTTTTTATTACCTTGGAGTTTATAACAAATTCTCCTTGCTGTTTTTGTTTAATCTTTAATCAAAAAAAATTAAACAAGAATTAAAACCTATTTCAGTTTGGTGTGTTTTAAAAATCTAATGTCAAAAAAAATTATAGTTATTGGTGGAGGGTTTGCTGGTTTGAGTGCAGCAACTGAGTTAGCAACTAAAGGACATGATGTAACTTTGGTTGAAAAGAACGAAACCCTAGGAGGGCGTGCTCGAAAATTTGAATCCAATGGCTTTGTTTTCGATATGGGACCAAGTTGGTATTGGATGCCTGAGGTTTTTGACCAGTATTTCGAACGATATGGATTCAAGACTTCCGATTTTTACCATCTCACACGCTTAGATCCATCCTATAAAGTAGTATTATCAGATCAACAAGAAATAAATGTTCCTGCTGGCAGAACTGCAGTTTCTAAATTATTTGAAGGTCTTGAAAAAGGAGCATCAAAGAATCTAGACAAGTTCTTGGACAATGCGGAGTATAAATACAGAGTAGGGATGGGTGAATTCGTACACAAGCCCAGTCTCAGTATTTTTGAATACTTCGATATCAGAATACTCTTGAGTGCAATAAAGTTGAACTTGTTTGGTAACATCACCACAGAAATTTACAAGCTTTTCAAGCACCCCGTTATTCGAAAAATTCTAGAATTCCCAGTTCTTTTTCTGGGAGCGAAACCCGAAAACACGCCCGCATTATATAGTTTGATGAATCATGCAGATATTGATCTGGGTACTTGGTACCCTCAAGGCGGTATGTATAAAATAATTGAAGGCATGGTTTCAGTTGCCAAGTCCAAAGGTGTGAAATTCATAACAAATTTTCCTGTTGACCAATTGGCGATAAGCAATAAGAAGATTACCAGTGTTCTATCCGGTGGTAAGAAGCATGAAACAGATGCCGTCATCGTGACTTGCGATTACAGACATTTTGATCAAGAAGTACTAGCAGAAGAGTACCGACAATACACCCACGAGTACTGGGAGAAGAGAGTAATGGCACCTTCCAGCCTGCTGTATTACCTTGGAGTTAAAGGCAAGGTTTCTAAATTGCTGCATCATAATTTGTTTTTCGACGCAGATTTTCATGCCCATGCATCATCTATATATGACAATCCTGAATGGCCGAAAGATCCGTTATTTTATGTCAGTTGTCCTTCCAAAACGGACAAAAGTGTTGCACCAGATGAAGATGAGAATATATTTTTATTGATGCCACTGGCTCCAGGATTGAATGATGAACCCCAAATGCGAGCGCGTTATTTTGATATAATGATGGACAGGTTGGAGCATTATACAGGAGAAGAAATCCGAAGCAGGATAGTTTATAATAAGTCATTTGCAATGGCAGATTTTGTATCAGACTACAATGCGCACAAAGGAAATGCCTATGGATTGGCAAATACATTAATGCAAACAGCTTTTCTAAAGCCACGCATGAAAAGCAGTAAAATCAGGAATTTGTACTTTGCAGGGCAATTAACAACCCCAGGGCCGGGAGTTCCTCCATCTATCATATCAGGAAGAGTAGCCGCTACCCTAGTTGATGCTCATTTGAAAAATTAGAATATTATGATGAATCTGTACACCAAAACATGCATGGAATGCAGCTCGTTGATCACCAAGAGGTATAGTACTTCATTTTCAATGGGAATAAGATGTTTTCATGCCAAATTCCGTGAACCAATCTGTGCAGTATATGGGTTTGTAAGGTTTGCTGATGAAATAGTAGACACATTTCATGATTACAACAAAAAGGAGCTTTTTGAACGATTCAAACAAGATACTTATTTGGCACTAGAAGAAAAGATAAGCTTAAATCCAGTTTTGCATGCCTTTCAGGAAGTAGTCTATCAATATAACATAGATAGAGCACACATTGACGCATTTCTTTACAGCATGGAATTGGATCTGTATCAAAACACCTACAATGTAAATGGTTATGAAGAATATATCTATGGCTCGGCAGAAGTAGTTGGGTTGATGTGTTTAAGAGTATTTTGTGAGGGTGATGACATAAAATATCAATCTTTGGTATTGCCAGCGCGAAAGTTGGGAGCAGCATTTCAGAAAGTCAACTTTTTGAGGGACTTAAAAAGTGATTTTGATGATAGAGGCAGAGTTTACTTTCCAGGAGTAGATTTCAGCAATTTCAATGAAAATTCAAAAAGAATAATAGAGGAAGATATAGAGGAAGATTTTGAAAGGGCATATCAAGGAATCATTGCATTGCCAGAGGGTGCCAGATTTGGAGTATATTTAGCATATATATATTATAAAAAATTATTTCAGAAGATAAAAAATAGTCCGGCTGCCACGGTAGCAAAATCGAGAATTAGAGTAAATGATACCCATAAATTGTGGTTATTGGCGGGAACGGCAGTGAAAGTTCGGTTGAGGATGCTTTAGTCGTGGTGGCTAAAAAGCGATAAATATTTTTTTTCAAAAAGTTTTTGGATTTCACAACGAGGAAGTTGTATCTTTGTATCCGCTTACGAAAAATGGCTTGTAAGAGCTGTTTCTAGGAAGTAAAGATCATTGATAAGATTGGAAGGAAAACAAGTGTAGGACCCAAGAAGAGAAAGGACTAACTGGAAGGTTAGTCAACAATAATTCACTATGGAGAGTTTGATCCTGGCTCAGGATGAACGCTAGCGGAAGGCCTAATACATGCAAGTCGAACGGTTGATAGCAATATTGATAGTG
>JBBQJT010000075.1:0-10848 GCA_038326165.1 Chitinophagales bacterium
ATTTCATGAAAGCAACCAAATACTAACTCCTCACAATCAAAGATTCACGTTCTGGTCCTGTGCTGATCATACTAAATGGAACCTTTAGCCAAGCTTCCAAGGTATTGATATAAGATA
Source organism: Chitinophagales bacterium (assembly GCA_038326165.1). GTDB lineage: Bacteria > Bacteroidota > Bacteroidia > Chitinophagales > Saprospiraceae > JAEUUM01. The sequence goes on from JBBQJT010000075.1 coordinate 118, forward strand.
CTGCAGCTTCTGGAAGTTGGTCAAATGACTGCGATCCTTCAGTTTTATCAGGCCATCCAATGTGTGTAGCATATTGGGCATTCAAATCAGAATTTTCAAGATTATATGGCAGTTGTTCGGTTAATTTGCCATTCACTTCATAGGCATTGCAATAACTTAGGCTATTCATATTATCCAATACATCAATTTTGGTCATGATCAGCTGTGTCACTCCGTTGAGCATGATGGCATATTTCAATTGAACCAAATCAATCCATCCGCATCTTCGCGGTCTGCCAGTTGTCGAGCCAAATTCAAAACCTTTTTGGCGCAAATGATCGCCAACTGCGTTGTGCAGTTCTGTAGGAAATGGCCCACTTCCTACTCTGGTGCAATATGCCTTAGTAATGCCCAATACTTCTCGGATGTGCTTAGGCGCTATGCCCAATCCGCTACAAACGCCTGAAGTAAGTGTATTGGACGAAGTCACAAATGGATAGGTTCCAAAGTCAATATCAAGCATTGAGCCTTGTGCGCCCTCAGCCAAAATAGCATCACCATTTCTGAGCATGGCATCAACATAATATTCACCATCAATCAACTGGAATTCCCTCAAAAAGCTTAGGCTCGAAAACCACTTCTCTTCTTCTTGATCCAAGTCGAAAACCAACGGACTATGGACTTTGTAGTAAAATTCAAGGTGTTTGGCCTTTAACTTTTCATATTTGGACTTGAAATCTGGCTCTTCCAAATCACCAACGCGCAAGCCATTTCTGCCTGTTTTATCCATGTAAGTTGGCCCAATACCTTTGAGCGTAGAGCCAATTTTTTCTTTGCCTTTGGATGCTTCCGATGCGGCATCCAACAAACGATGGGTTGGAAGAATCAAATGTGCTTTGCGTGAAATGAGTAAACGAGACTTGTAGCTCAGCCCTATGGCATCGAGCTGTTCGGCTTCTTTTCTCAAGGTTATTGGATCGAGGACTACACCATTTCCAATGATATTCAGCAAGCCTTCGCGAAAAATTCCGGATGGTATAGTATGCAAAACAAACTTCTGACCGTCAAATTTTAGGGTATGCCCTGCATTGGGTCCACCTTGAAATCTGGCAACGGCCTTATAATTGGGAGCAAGAAAATCTACGATCTTTCCTTTTCCTTCGTCACCCCATTGGAGGCCTAGTATTACATCTACCGGCATGTGTTATTGGTTTTCTCTAAGGCGCAAATATACAGATTGTTTGCATGGCTGAGTCAATGTGCAACAATTAAGTGCTGGATACTATTTTTTTATGAAATCCGTTAAGTTTGCGTTAAAACCAAGTTTGTCTGTTACAAAAGCAGGGACAAAAGCATTTCACAAATGATACCAAATGCTCATTTCCGCAATTGTAATGAATTGATTACCTTTGAGCACATTTTTAAAATTTATCAAAAACGAGAATGAAAAAGATTTTGTTTTTCCTGTGTGTAGCCTTTATGGCTCAATCCAGCATTACGGCGCAAAAATTTGCTTATGTTGATGTTGAAAAGATTTTGAACGAGCTGCCAGACTACCAAAAAGCTCAAACCGACCTTGACAATATTGCTTCCAAATGGAAACAAGAAATAGCTCAGGAATATGATAAAATCAAAGGATTGTACAATAAGTATCAAGCTGAACAAGTATTGCTTTCAGATGATGCGAGGAAACAACGCGAAGATGAAATAAACCAAAAAGAAAAAGAAGTTCGCGAATTACAAAAAACAAAATTCGGTACCGATGGCGCCTTGTTTCAAAAAAGACAGGAACTTGTTAAGCCAATTCAAGATAAAGTTTATGCTGCCATTGAAAAGTATGCATTGGATAAAACATTTGATTTTATCTTTGACAAAGGAACCGCAGGCATGATATTCAGTAGTTCAAAATTTGACGTTACTGCTGACATTTCAAAAATACTAAATAAATAATTTTAACTTAATATACCACAATCAACAAACCAACACAAATGAGAATAGTTTCCCTTGTACTTGTAGTTACCCTATTCATAAGTAGCTCATCTGTTGCGCAGAAATTTGGCTACATCAACTCCGCTGCTGTATTGCAAGATATCCCTGAAGTAAAAGCTGCTGAATCTGACCTTGTAGGCTTACAAACCCAACTAAAGAAAAAAGGTGAGGGCATGGTAACAGAATTACAAGCCAAATACGCTGAAGTTTCTGAGAAAGAAAAGAAAGGTGAACTTGCTCCTAAACAGCTGCAAATAGAATCAGATGCCTTGAAAGCTAAGGAAGAAGAAATAGGCAAATACGAGCAAGAAATGTCAGCTATGCTTTCTCAAAGGAGAGAAGAATTGCTGCAGCCTATTTTGGATAAGGTCAACAAAGCTATCGCCGAAATTGCAGCAGAAAATAACTATCAGTATATCTTTGATTCTACTACAAATGTTATGCTCTATGCTGACCCTACAACCGACGTAACCAGTTTGGTTCGTAAAAAATTGGGCTTACCTGAGCTCGCACCTGCAGTTGCACCCAAATGATCAACCTATAGGAATTTTTGATTCCGGCATAGGAGGACTCACTGTCGCTCATGAAGTGAGTTCTCTTCTGCCCAATGAATCCTTTGTCTATTTCGGCGATACCGCCCATATGCCTTACGGGGACAAATCCATTGAATTGATAAGAAGCTATTCCAAAGGAATAGTTGATTTTTTGGTACATCACCATCAATGTAAAGCCATAGTTATAGCCTGCAATACTGCTTCGGCAGCAGCATACACAACGCTACGAGATGAATTGAAAGGCGCAGTGCCAGTCATCAATGTTATAGATCCTATGATTGAAAAGGTCATCAACAATGACAATATTTCATCAGTAGGTATCATCGCAACCAAAACAACCATTTTATCTGGCGTTTACCAGGAGAAATTCAAAAGGAGAAAACCTTCACTTGAGTTGCATCCACTTGCCACACCACTTCTGGCACCTATGATTGAAGAAGGGCTGCACCACAATCAGGTAAGCTCAGTAGTACTTGACGAATATCTCAACAATCCCGAACTGACCAATATTGATGCCCTTATTCTGGCATGTACACATTACCCACTCATCAAGGATGAAATCAATGCATTTTACCAAGGTAGGATTAAAATATTGGATAGTGCCATTGTGGTGGCTCAGAAGTTAAAAGGAATATTGACCAACGAAAACATGCTCGCTCAGAGGGATACGGCTGGCAAGGGAATATTCTACGTTTCAGATTATACCGAAGGATTTGTACATGCTGCAAAATTGTTTTATGGATCAAGCATCAATCTCAAACCAATTATTTTAAATGAACATTGATTGGCATAAAATGAAAATGCTGTATAGCTGTTTCAACTGAAAAAACTTATGTCAAAACGAAAAAAACGAAAAATTGGCTTGTCGCCAGGGAGTGTTGTCTACACAGGAACCTTGGAACCTAATGGATCTAAATTATCCAAATACAGCTATTCCATTGATGATCTACAGTTTAGTTTTGACACCTCAGTCAATGATAATTTTCTTAAGTTACAAGCAAATTATACACATTGGATTGATCTTCAGGGACTTCAGGATGTCCAAAGTGTCGAGAAGTTAGCCAAGCATTGGAACTTGCACCCCATAGCTATTGAAAATATTGTGGACGTCGAACAAAGACCCAAAGTCGAAGAATTGCCGGAAGGTATTTTTATAATTTTTGACACCCTAATTTACACACCAGAATCAGGTGTTACCATTCTTCAGAACGCCCATTTCTTTAATAAAAACGTACTACTCAGCTTCGAAGAAGGTCGAGAAGACCATTACACTTCCGTAAAAAAAAGAATCGAAAATGCCTTTGGCAGAATCAGGCAAAAAGGTCCAGATTATTTGAGCTATGCGCTCATTGATAGTCAGGTTGATGGTTATTATCTGGCATTGGATATGATAGAAGAAAGGATGGAAAACCTTGAACGAGGCATCAATTCTCTTTCCCATAATTTTATCAGGGATCAAATAATGACCTTGAAACGTGAATTGCTCATCATCAAGCGCAGTGCGCACCCACTCAAGGAAGCAATCGGTAAACTTGCAAGGCTGGATTCAGATTTTATAGAAAATACAACCCAAGTATACTTCAGAGATTTGTACGATCACTTGGTACAAATTATGGATAATATTGAAATCCAACGAGATATTATCAACGGAATCTACGAGTTGTACAGCACCCAAATCAACCTGCGGATGAATAATATCATGAAAGCACTGACAATTATTTCAGCCATATTTATCCCATTGAGCTTTATTGCCTCCGTTTACGGAATGAACTTCGAAAATATGCCCGAACTCAAAACCCAAAATGGATACTACTTTGTGTTGGGTGGGATGTTTTTGCTGTTGTTGGGGATGATAGGACTATTCAAAAAAAGAGGCTGGTTCGATTAAACCCAAAATCCGCAAATACTGATTTTGCCCTTTGGATCGACGAAAATCTTTGATTTTGTCAATGTTAAGCTCAACGAATTTTTGGAACATCCATAAATTTCTTCGATTCAGCGTCTAATGCTGAATTTGGGTTAAACTTTGATCAAAGTTTTATTGCTGGATGAAAATAATCCAATGGATTCTTGTATTCTTTCCTTTTGATACAATATTGGAAATTCTGGTAGGAAATCTTCTTTGTAGTCATAAATGACCCAATGTCCTTTTTTGCATTCAAGTGCAGTCAAATTCTCCACCCAATCGCCCGCATTCATGTATCTAATTTGCTGGTTGGACAACATCAAATCATTGATGGCAGGAGTATGTGTTAATGCACACACTATTATTTCAGCCTGATTGTTGAATGCTTCCTGGAATGCGAGTTTTTGAAAACCATAAATGAATTTTACGACATAACTGAATCGCTTTCGCATCACTGCCGCATAGTTTTGATAGGTTCTACCTTGGACAATTCTTCTATGATTGAGCAACTTATTGATACGAATCAAGAAATGGTAACTATGCTTGACAAAGCCCCGAGCAATTAAAGGCATTCTTGCCATCAGTTCGAGCTTACTACCAGGAAATATTAAGTATCTTTTGGAAAATAGTAGAAGTTCTAGGCGGTCCTGCACTATTGGAAAGATCTCAAGCAGCAATTTTGCCATGGTTGGATCTTCCTCCAATATATAAATCATTGTCCCTTGTTCAGACATTGCTAGAATTTCAGCCAGAACAAATTGGTGTGAACTTGAAAGATCCTTGGGATGCTTCCCTGGTTCCAATAAATGCCCATTGATGATCAAAGTATCACATTGAATACTTTGAAGATAATTGACAATTTCCTTGCTGTGACAGGCAGAGTGTCCCAAATGAAGGTCACTTAGTATTACTGCGTCGATTTTTCGGGTGCTCACGGGTTAGCTAGGCTTTGATTAATATTGAAACCAAAGTTTGTGTTTTTATGTTAATCCAAGTTTAGTGTAAGAATAACTTATTGTAAACTTTAAATAATAAAGTGATTGATAAAAGATTCAATTCGCTTATATTTTAAAGCCACTTGATAAAAACCAAATCAAAAATATAAGCATTATTTTATCCCGATGAATTTTAGGGCTTTGTCCAACACTGCACCAACGCCAGACTTGACGGTATCAGCAGGAGGTTGGCTCAACCTCAATGGGCAATCCAACCAATTGGCATAATCTCCTTGAAGGGTAGCAAATGTATCACGGGACCATTTACGGTAACCTGAATCATTTTGCGCTTTGTGCATCCATCTGCCCCAAATGGGCAATGCACTACTGGAGCCTTGACCTTGGCTCATTGATTTGAATTTGACAATTGGCTGATCTGCACCAACCCACACACCAGCTACAATATTGGGTTTGAAGCCAATGAACCATCCATCTGTGTTGTCTTGTGTGGTTCCCGTTTTGCCGGCAGTCTGCCCTATTATTCCAAATTGAGTTCTCAATTTTTTAGCAGTACCACTGTCAACGGCCATCCTAAGCATTTGAGCTACTGCATCACAATATTCAGGATTGATGCCTGAGGCTTTAGGTTGTTTCCATTTTGACTCCAAGTCCACAAGAACTTTTCCTTCTCGGGTAGTAATTCTTTTGATGTGGTGCAATTCGGGTACATTGCCATGATGAGCAATGGTGCTGAATGCAGTTACCATATCCCAAAGTGATAAATCAGCTGTACCTAAGGCAATTGAAGGTTCCCGAGGTATTTTGCCTTTTATTCCTAATTGATCTGCAGTATTTACCGTATTATTAATTCCAGCTTTAAACAACATTTGTACCGAAATGGTATTCTTACTATAAGCCAAAGCACCCGGCAGTGAATAATATCCTCCGTATTTTTCATCGCTATTGGATGGCTTCCATTCTTCATAGGAACTGTAGCTCGTTGCAGTATCCTGAAAGTAATCGCAGGGTTTGACACCCTGCTGAAGTGCTGATAAGTAAACAATTGGCTTAAAAGTGGAACCTACTTGTCTTCTTGCTTTGACATGATCGTACTTAAAATAGGTAAAGTCACTTCCACCAATCCACACTCTGATTGCTCCATTAGTGGGGTCAGCTGCCAGAAAACCTACATTCATGATCAAAGCGTAATATTTGATGGAATCCATAGGAGTCATCGATGTATCACGGTCGCCCGCCCAATTGAATAAGCTCATGTGGGTTTTCTTATTGAATGCATCTTTTATTTCACGATCGCTGTATCCATCATCACGCATCTGCTTGTATCGTTCTGAATTCTTCATCCAATCTTCTAGCTGTTTTGCAGTTTCCCAAGGTCGTTTCTTGCCCCAGGATTTTTCAACATTGCGCTGCAAGATAGTCATGTGCGCCTTCATGGCCTCCTCTGCATAACGCTGCAAGCGCGAACTGATGGTGGTATAAATCCGCAAGCCATCGCGATACAAATTATATGGAGTACCATCTGGTTTGGTGATACCTTCAAGCAATTTTTCCACTTCTGATTTGATGTGTTCCCGATAGTAAGTTGCCAAGCCTTCGTCGTGATTTTCCTTGGTGTATTTTAACTTCAAAGGCAATTTTCTAAGGCGGTCATATTCATCATTTGATAAATATTTTTGATTGTTCATCAAGCTGAGCACTAAATTTCGTCTTTCCTTTGCTCTTTCGGGAAACAATTTGGGATGGTATAGATGATTTCCCTTTAACGTGCCGATCAGTACTGCAGCTTCCTCTGCTTTGATATCTTTGGGAGTAGTATCAAAAAATCTGCGACAAGCTACCTCAATGCCAAAAATATTATCGCTAAAAGGTACAGTATTTAAGTATAGATTGAGAATTTCTTGCTTTTTATAAACTTTTTCTAAACGGATGGCAGTAATAATTTCACGCCATTTATTGACCAATATGGAACCAAACCAATAGCGTTTTCGGGGAAAAAGATTCTTAGCCAATTGTTGAGTAATAGTCGATCCACCACCCGAACTCTCATTGCCCATAAGGATAGACTTGAAAATGACACGAAGCATACTGCGACTATCAAAACCATTGTGTTGGAAAAATCGAGTGTCCTCAGTAGCTACAAGACCGTTGGTGAGGAATGGAGAAACATTTTTCAGATTGACGCTGGTTCTGTTTTCGAAATAAAACTTTCCTAAAATAACGCCTTCTTCGGACACAATTTCGGATGCATTGCTGGTTCTAATATTTTTAAGTTCATAATAACCAGGTAAATCACCCAACAGCCCCCAATAAGTAAGTAATCCTGTTCCAAAAATTAATGTAAGCACAAATACGAAGCCGATAAGTACCCATTTGCGCCAAGAAAATTTACGAATTGACTTGATAAACTTGTCAAAAGTGCTTGCCATAATATTGATTCAATCGGTAAAGTTACGCTTCAAAGATGATCTTAAATATTTCATGCGAATGAATTGTTCCCATAGATTCATTGTGATACTTAAAAAACTGGATCATTTCAACAATAAATTTTCGTCTTACTGCACTTGAAACGATTAAATTATCCCATTCTGGTATAGGAATACTGATTAATTGATACAAATATTTACTGCATTCAGAATCGATGCTACTATTCACAACATCTGTTTGCGTAAAAATTCCCTCTTTAAAATTAAAATAAGGAGACTGTTCACTCCATTCTCCATGTGGCATAAAGCCCAGACAAGAACTCAATTGCAGCATAAAATGCCCAGACAAATGCGTCAATGGCGCATCAACTTGATCAATCCACTTGAGATATTCAAACAATAGAGCGAAGTGCAAAGATCCTATTTCATGATCACGAATGGTTTTTTCTACCAGTTCAACCATAAAACTCCTAATTGCTGTGCGGCGAATATCTAGCTCAACGTGTGTAAATTGATATGCAAACTTGATGTCCTTAGCTCGAAGCAGTTGCTTGTTCTCTTGAAAGTAAAGCTGAAGTTCAATGATACTACCAGGCTGAAACAAAATGTATGGCTGGGAGGATTTAGACTTACGGACTCCGTTTACAATGATATGCCTCCTCCCAAATGACTCGGTTAGCAGATGAACAATCAAACTGGTTTCACCATACTTGATTGATTTTAATACGATTGCTCTGGAATGTTGAAGCATTGAGTTATTTGGAGGGCATAAAAATAGGAGAAAAATAATAAGCCAGCTAAAAATTAACATATTCTATTGATATTCTGTTACTTATGAACTTTAAAAACACTCCAAAACACTACATTAAGAAATCATTAACCTTTGATTTCAAAACAAACTCGCATTTCATGCGTCTTATACGTATCTTTGCGATGTCAAACAATAAGATCCAAATTATATTTTGTATATACAGCCTGTCAAGCTTTCAAACAAAATATAATTTTATTTGAAGCCTAAATATTTATCTTTAATTCTGTTATGTGTTTTTAGGTCTCAAATATAAAAAAATCGGTTGTTTGTCTAAATTAAAGATGTGTTTGTCAGGTTTGAAATGTCATTCTGTAACTTTTTTAGAGATTCAATTGTCTCAGGAACATTAAACTACAAACAATTAAAAAAACCTACGAACTTAAAAAATAAAAAAAATGAAAAAGGCACAAATTATCCTTGTAATGTTGATTACAATGATGTCAACACAAGCTGATAGCCACAGCCTTCAAAATGGCTATTATGCTCAAACAGAATCATCAATCCAACCCAATACCTACCTTTCCAGCAATATTGCTCAAAATTTGGCATTAGGTACTTGGACCGTTGATAATTCAAGTAACTCTGGAACCAAGAGCATGTATTTATTCGACATGTCGGGTGATCTGATGATACTGACAACCGGAATGGATTTTGGCACTTCAGTAGAAGCCAAGACTTGGGAAGTAACAGAATATGACAACAAGACTTTTCTTTCAGTTGGCGTTAAGGGCGAACAGAAGGATGAATTGTATGAAATCAATAAATCTCAAGATGGGATCCTATTAAGCAATGTTTTGGAAGCAAAAGAAATTAAATTGGATTTCATGCCTAGCCCTTCTACCTCTAAGCAATCTAAAGAGTTAGTATTTGGAAGCTGGCATAGCGCTTCATACCCATTCGAAATTGCAAGTAATTTTGACAATTGTGGATCTTTTGAACCAATACGTGGTGCATTCTTTAACCTTGATTTGAATCGTGACGGCAGTTACTCCAAAAGCTGGGGAGGCGAACTTCAACAATTCAATACCAAGGGACAGTGGATTATGGCTGCAGGCGGCACCCAGTTGTTGCTTTTGAACGACAAAGGCATATCTGGTGAGGCATACACAGTTGAATCGCTGCATGGAAATAAAATATTCCTAAAGGGTTCTATCCAATCAACGAGTTCTGTTTACTGCACGCCTATCAAAGTGTTTGCAATGAGCATTACCAATATTTAGAGTAAGCGTTTTTTTTGATCATACCTTGATTGAGCCATGTCTTTTTAAGATATGGCTTTTTTTATGCCATTCTGTGAAAGCTTATAGGTGTTGGTCAATCAGTATAACATTTACATCTGGATCCGTCAAAACCGCACTTGTAGGACCTGATGTGCTTTCATCTGCTTCGTTGTCTATCTTTATACCGCTGTTTTTGAAATGTTTCTGGATCATTCACACATCATCAAATTGCTCAATATTCCTTGCATTGTCATCCCAATTTGGGTTAAAGGTTAAAATATTATTTGTGAACATGCCCTGAAACAAGCTTATGAGAGAATTTCCATTCTTCATGATCAAGTAATTCTGTTTGAAATCACCTGCAAATACTAAAAAACCAATGTGCTCATAAAATTCCTTTGAAACTTTTAGATCCTTGTCGGTTATTCATTTTGAAAACACACCAAGTTGAAGACTTTCATTTGATTTCATGGTTGGCTGTTTGATTGTAGTAAATGAAGTCAGAATGATGATAAAAACTATAAAAACGAATAAATTCTTCACTAGAAGATATTTGTGAAATAAGAAATGAAGGGAATGGGTCAAGAACTAAAATTACAAACTGAATTGAAAATTATTTCCATATCACATAATTTTTTTCACTGTATTCTCAAAACCAATAATTTCAAATCGACCCACATGAATTTTATGTCAATCAAGAAAATTGATTCAAATTCTCAAATCAACATTTAAAAAACCTAGTAATCCACTCCCCAACGAATTTCCAACATGAATGACTAAGGTTCGGTTATAGTTCTTGTTTTTATCAATCCTAAACATGAAATAAATTACTGATACCTCGATTAAGACTCGTTAACAGAAACTTGATCTTGGCAGGAATTACTTCTGTTTCA
>JBBQJT010000076.1:0-10844 GCA_038326165.1 Chitinophagales bacterium
TTCCCGAGTTCCGTAAATGAGCCTGAATATAGTTCTTGTCGCCTGTATGACGCCTGCCGTTTAGCCAGTAAACAGGTAACCGCTAAACTTATAACTCCGTCGTGCACTTCGTAGCTTTTGACAGGTTGTACCCCTTCTCGACCTCTTCAGCGCTTTAATTTTGTTCAACTCCTATATTCATACCAAATGACACTCAAGGTGTCACTTTTAACCTAAACGCTCAGCACCATGACTCTTTACCACAGCACCTTTAGGCGGTTTGCTTCCTCTGCCTGTACAGCGAAAGCGGTGGGTCAACCCTACAACTAGTCTCCACCATCTCAATTACAGCATGCAGAACTTAAAATTTACCGATGTTCTGCTTCTCGGTTGGCAATATGGCCAGTGGCAGAATGCGGGCTGCGTTACTGTCCACCGTTACAAAACTTTATGCGTAGCAGAACGCTTCAAAGTACTACTAAACCCGCCATTGGCTATATTGCGTGTTATGCCTTCGTTGTTCTTCTTTATTAAATCCTTAGTCTGTAATTCAAGCGATTTTATTATAGTTACATTGGATTCAAAACCAAATAGTCTGCTTATTCCTGTTTCTCTTGTTTGGATAATGATTTTCATTTTATAGTCTTTCCCAGAAGATGCCTTTTCTAGTTTCTCAATGGCATCTTCAATCGTTTCAAATTCTCCTTGAATTTTCACAGGAACTGGCATGTTTTCAAAATGGTCTTTCAAAAACCCGTCTATTCCACTATTTCTTTGAACAGGGAAAGCATTAATATTTTGTAAAATAGCTAATTCTTTAACTGTCTTTTCTTGGTACTCGTTTGTTCCTTTGTTTAGTAAATTTGATTCAGAAATAACCATTTCCTCTAAACGTGAATTAGCAAGTTCAACAGCATCTATGGAAATGTCAATTCCGATAAATTTTCTTTTTAAATATTTTGCCGAAACGCAAGTTGTTCCACTTCCGCAAAACGGGTCAACAACCAAATCGCCTTCGTCTGTAACGATATTTAAAATTTGATTTAATAACAAAACTGGCTTTTGAGTTGGGTAACCAGTTCTTTCTTTTGCGTTGGGGTTTAAATTTGGAATTTCCCAAACGTCAGAAAGTGGAACTCCTTTCTTTTCTTTTCCTAAAATTACGTTTCCGTTTTCATCTTTCTTATATACAGATTTTCCGTTTTCGTCACGCTCTCTGTCTTGCAAAATTTGGTCAAGATTTGTTGTTGCAGAATAGTCTGTATAAAGAGTATTGAATTTGAAATCTTGTGTTTTAGAATAAAAGAAAATTATTTGATGAGCATTTAAAAGTCCTTTTTTTGCATTAGACCATCTTTTGTATGACCAGATGATTTCACTCTGAAAGTTTTCACGCCCAAAAACTTTATCCATCACAACTCTAATATTGTGTGATGCAGTTTTGTCGCAATGAAGAAATACACTACCTGTATTTTTTAAGACTCGTTTTGATTGTTCTAAAACATTTTCTATAAGTTTTAAATACTCTTCAATAGAGTTGTATTTGTCGCTAAATTCATAAGTTTTAGAATTATCCTTATTTGTAAGACTATGTTTGCGTTGTGTGAAAAACGGTGGGTCAAAGTAAATTAAGTCAACTTTGTTGGTTTCAATTTCGTTGAGTTTTTCAACACAATTTCCGTGATATATTTTATCAGTTTCCATCTTGAGGTGTTCTTTCGTTAGCAATTTCTGTTAAAATAGCTTTCAAGTCAACGCCTGAATATGCTTCTAAATATTCCCAAGCTTCATCACCACCATAATACTCGCCTTCAACACCTGCATAAAGTGTTTTTAGAGTTTGTTGAATTCTGATTGCTTGTTCTCTTTGTGGGTAATAGAACATAACCCGAATGGGTTTATATCCGTGATTTCTAATTACCTGAACTCTTGTATGTTCTTTTGTAATGTGGTCTCCATCAGTCGTAGCATCTCTCCATTTAACTTCAATTGCGTCATTTGCATTTAGAAAGTCAATTTCAAATGTTTTTGGTCGTTGTCCTATCGTGTTTTCTACTTTAGTTTTTATTCCATCAGGAAATTTATAATTTAAACATAAAGTTGCTGTTTCTTCGAGAAATGAACCTGCATACTTATAAAGAAATCGTCCTGTGTTTTGATATTGCTCAATAAGTTTTCCTTCTTGCAAAGAAATACCCAAAACACGATAGATAAGATAATGAGAGTTATCATCAGCTTTCATTTCTTCTGTTCGAGCTTCAATTTTCCCTTTCAGGTTTGCAGAATAAATTTCAGCTAAATTCTTTATATTTTGTATTAATTCGTCCATTCGTTTTTGACATATTATTTGTTTCGCAAATTACGAAATTTTGTTCGGTTACGGTCGTCCTACAATGAGGCATAACGTTTTGCAGCTACCCGAAGGGCGGGATTTTTACCACAAAACTTCATTCGGAGAACTGAACTTCCAGCTTGCACAAATGTGTCTGCGGAGCACGAAACCCCGCCTTTTGGGTAGGTGCTGTTATAGCCATTGGTTATTTGTCCGTTTCGCTTTTCCATTCGTGTTCTATGTTTGTCATTAATAATGCGTTGTCAAAAGTCACCGAACCTTTTGGAAATATTTCTTCGTTTTCAAAAAAACTTGATTTCACTTTCAACACGTCAAGTGGTTTAACTTCCCAATTATATGCTTTCAGTCTTAGTCCATCAAATTTATCTTTGTTTGGTGAATATCCAAGGTCGCCATTTTCAAAAAAGTCCGAAGCGTCTTTTAATGTTTCAAAAACTGATTTGTTATTAAACAACTTTGTTTCGTTAGCATCAATTAATATTTCGGTGTCGTCCGAACTTTTGAAGTCAATGTGATAGCTCCCATTATTTTCTTCTACATTGAATTTTGCGTAATAGTGTCTACCAGGAAATATTCGTCCGCCAACAAGTGCGTTTAGTTTTAGTGAAGTGTCTCTCCGAGGAATATAAACTCCTGATTTTGTTTCACCGTTTTCGTCCCACTCAACTGCAATTCGGTGAGCACCATTTTCAGAGTTTACTCCAATAAAGTCAGGCAGTCCTTTTGGCTTTATTTTTTTGAGTCTGATTAGGCAAATTCCAACGATAGCTTTGCCCTTATAAATTTTTGGTCTAAAAGGAAACGGAATAATTTTCTCTACAGCTTTTGGGTCAGCCGTAAAGTTGATTAAAATTCTTCTGTCGATATATCCGTGTATGGTCGGTATTTTCATTGTTGTGTCGGTTTTTCTACCATTGGCTATAACGGTTGAAGCTAAACGAAGCGGGCTTCTGGAATTGGTGCACCTCAGCCCGTTTTGTTTAGGTTTTGTTACCTGCTGGCATTTTTGTTCTTTATTATGTAGAAAAGTAAGGCAACAAAATATCTTCAAAGTTATATTGTCCCGCTTTCTTTTCTTTTAAATTATCGGCTACAAATAAAACTCCATTTCCAAATGCCTCTCTTGAAATAGATTCATGAATAAGACGAACTGTTTGATATGGGAACCCAAAAATTAACTCATGTTTACCAACAATTCCGCCTGCCCTCACAGAATTAATGTCTGACTTTTCTAAATATAATGCTTCTGCAATTTTTATTGCAGTACCAGAGACTCCTTTCTTTTCTTTAAAATGTTCTTCTATAATTGCTATGTCCACCCAAGGAGCAATTTTTTTTAAGAACTTTGCGGCGAAGAGTAAATAATTAACTCCTAATGTAATGTTAGGACTCCAGAATACGACAGTACTCTCGGATATCTTTTTTAGCAATTCCCGTTCTGCTTCTCCATAATGAGAAACCGCAGAAATTATTTTTATTTTTCTTTCTCCTGCAATCTCTCCATAAGTATAAATACCAGTTTCTGAAGAAAAATCAATTATAATATCTACTGAATGTTTGTCGAGAAGCTCTGACATTTTTATTTTAGAGCTTGAATAAATTAGTCCAGGTTCTTCTGATTCTATACCTAAAAACTCTGGGACACTTCTATTTTCTAGGAGTGCACTTCGCCTAAGAACCCATTCAAGTTTATATTCTTTATTTTCCAATATAACATTTGCAACTGCTTTTCCTGTTTTCCCAAATCCTATCAATCCTATTTTCATTTTTTGTCTGTTTAATTTATGTACTGCCGATTTTTATGCTTGCAGGTAACGGCAGTCTGTCTAAAAACTAACACAAGCCACCAAAATTAGCTTATTTTAGCTGATTTACAGGCGTTTTAAGCTGCTTTTTTTATTTGGCCAGAAATTAGGGTTCGAAATAATGCGTTCCTTGAAATGGATAAAAATAAGTTTGGTGGGCAAGGCATTTCAAAAACAAAAAGACGAGGTATTAAAGACCGCAATGGTTTACAACCTCAAAAAACTCCTAAAATTTAACCGCAAAAGCCCAAAAATAATTGCACAAGCCATACCAATAAATGAATCAAGATTAGGAAAGCTTTTGTTTTTTTAAATAGGCAATTCCTGCGCCCTACACTTCAATTTTAAGCATCCCAAAATTCAGAAACCAATTAAGCATTCAATAAAATTAGATTCCTTAAAACGCCTTTAATGAAACCGTTTTATGCTCTAAAAATCGAGCTTTTGTATTTTTGTGAGGGTTGTGCAACGGGTAATGCTGTTATAGGCAGTGGTTCTTGTCCACCGTGTCTGTAAACCATTGTGGTTATTGAGTTGTCGTGTCATTGAGTGTCGGGCTGTGAGTCGGTGTATTTTTATTTTTTTGAATCGTTGGTCCCGAAAGCTTTCGGGATTAAAAACAATATTTCTTTTTGGTCGGCTTTGCAAGCTCTATTAATCCCGATAGCTATCGGGATTGGTCGTGTGTGGGCTTCCCGAAAAATCGGGACAAGACGTGCGGTTTTTAATTGTGCTTGCAAATTGGGTTGGCTATTTCACTTTCTCTTTCATTAATTCTGTTAAGGTTACTGCAAATGGAATTCCAGATGCTGTCACATGATTATTTTTCGATTTAATTTCTTTGTATTTTTCTAGCTCTTTAAAATTAAAATTTGCTCCGTTAAAGTCTGCACTTTCTTCTTTTTCTATTTCAATTACTAAATAGTAGTCTTTCAGGTCGCTGGTTTTGTAGCCAACTAAGCTTGTTCCTTTATAAACTTTTGGTCCTTTGCTTTTTATTTTGAAAATTTTATTTGCGGTATCTTTTCCCGATTCTCTAAGAAGTAAATATTTAGCATTTACAACATTGTTTTCTAAACTTAATGAACCCTTATCATCATCCATTCTGAAATTATATTTACCTTCTTTTTTGTACCAATCAATATTCGAATTATTCTTGCAATACCCAACTAAAATAAATGTTTCATCTGGAATTAATTTTTCCGTTTTAGCTGAGTCCAAATATTCAGGCATTGGCTCAATTAAAATATTTGTATCGTCCTTTTCATCTTTGTGAATATCGTAGATTTTAACCGCAGTATATTCTCTTTGTGAAGCTCTGTCAATAAAGTTTGCGATAACCTTTTTAATGAAGGTTTTTAAATGCTCTTTGTCCTTATCGTCTTTGTTGGGTTTAATTACAAATGCACCTAATCCAGGAATTAATTCATGAAAGCCTCTAAATGGCTCATCTTCGCCCTTTCCCGGATATAAAACATAAGCACCACCAGTTCTTCTAATCGCATCTTTATATGCATGCATTTTAAGCAGGTCTTCGTTTTTAAATGTCCCTTTTTTAACTTCCTCAATTTCTTCTTTTAATAAATCCTCTTCTTCTTTTGCACTTAATTCTTCGTCTTTCGATTTTGATATTAATTCATAAAAGTTTTTGACTTTGTATTTTGCATCAAAGTGAATGTGTGTAATCAATTCCGTTTTTTCTGCATCTTTTGCTTCTGTTATTTCTTCAGGCCAAATGGATAAAGTATAGTCAGGGCGCAGTGTGGTCGTGTAGCTTCCTGAATTAGGGAAAGTTTTTCCGCCACCAAAAGAACGATTATAGGAGAACTGAATATTTAAATTTCTTGATGGTGATTTATATACACCTTTCATTGCAATGGCCGTTCCTTGTTTTAAGTTAAGCGATAATTGCCCCTTATCATATTGAATTAATTCTGCAATACTTTTTGGTTCAATATCAAATACTTCCTTGAATAAATCCAATAGGGTAAAAAACAACCAATACTCGTATAGTGTTGCAATGTCTTTTTTACCAGCATCATAAACATTGTCGCAACCGTGCCAAATCAATTTGGCTGCTAAGTCAAATTTTAGCCAAGCATTTAATACTTCTCTATAGCCACTTTTTCTTTGAAGTACAGGGCTGTTTAGCTTTAATGACGTTGGTCTTGATATTTGTTTGAAAAATGATTGACTTAACAGCGTAGATATTTTAGTTGCAAGCAATCCCGATTCAAATTTAGCAGTTGAATACTTTTCAAATTTCAATTCACAATTTTCACAGAAAAACAGAAATTCTTCTAAGGCATGTTTAACAAAACGATTTTCGGCTGTATCTATAGATTCTGTTTTCCGTGTACTATCAATTTTCGTTGGAATAGAGGTTAATACATAAGACCTATTTAAAAAATGGTCACTGCTTATTTCCATTCGGTTACTTTTAGTAACCAATTGCTTTATGTTCTTTTGATTGAATCTTCGTATTCTTCGAATGTCTTTTTCCTCATGTTCCTCTTCCCATTTGGTGGTAGGATTGGAAACAATTTTTTGAATTGCTTCTTCAAATTCTAAGGAATCAATTAATGATTTTACAAACGAAAATCGCTGATATAATGTTTCCGGGTTTTTATTGAAATCGGTTTCAAAATGTTGAGTGATTGGTGAATCAATTTGCATGATTAAATCTGTGCATCTTTCTGTGATACTCTCAAGCATATATCGATAGTCAGTCCTGTATTCACTTTTAACAGAACGAACTTCAATAGCTAATAATATTGATGAGTTATTTATTTCTAGTGAATGTGTGCCTACATAAATATTGGGATTAATAGTTCCTTTATGTTTGCCGAATTTTGAATAGGTAACAATTGCGTTTTTTTCGCTTTTTTCTTTGAAAAATATATCCTCATCCGAAAATTGATATTCATAAATGCAACCTTCTTTGAGTTGAATTTTAGCTTCGCCAAATCGCATTACATCTTCATCAGAAATTTCATAAAGTGTGTTGACATCACCTTTTATTTCTAATACCAATCCGTGTTTTATTTTCGAAAGGTCAATTTTAACTGATGATATGGATTCAAATTGCTCCATTTATTTATTTGTTGGCATCTATTAACTGTTTCAATTGCATTTTGCTAGGCAATATCAATTCGTATTTACTTGCAAATATTTGTTTATTACTTTCAGGTAGGGTGATTTCTACCATCGTATCTTTTTTGTCCTTGCATAAAATAATTCCGATTGTTTTGTTTTCTTCTTCAAGCTTTACATATCTATCGTAATAGTTTACATACATCTGCATCTGCCCAAGGTCTTGGTGTTTTAGTTTGCCAATCTTCAAATCTATTAGTACAAAACATTTGAGCAAACGATTATAAAAAACCAAGTCTACTCTAAAATGTTCTTCATCAAAAGTGAACCGAACTTGCCGACCCACGAAAGTAAACCCTTTGCCCAATTCCAATAAAAAATGTTCTAATTTATTGATGAGTGCTTCTTCTAATTCAGTTTCGTTGTATGAATTAGATTCTGGCAGATTTAAGAATTCTAGAATGTATGGATCTTTAATTAAATCACTTGCTTTTTCTATGATTTGACCTTTTTCAGCAAGTTTAAGCACACCCTTTTTATCTTTACTTAGCCTTAGTCTTTCATACAATGAAGAATTAATTTGGCGAGTTAATTCCCTCACACTCCAATAATTGGTTTCCGTTTCTATTTCATAAAATTTGCGCTCCTCCTCTTTGGTAATCCTCATTAATTGTAGGTAATGGGTCCAACTTACACTTTGCGAAATCGGTGATTTCGCAATCTTATAGGTTAAATAAAATTTTCTAATCAACTCAAGGTTCCGCTTTGAATATCCCTTACCAAATTCATCTGACAATTCACTTGAAAGTCTTTCTAATAGGTATTCTCCATAATTGGAATGGTCCTTTCCTTCTTGCTCATGCTCCACAATTCGCCTGCCCAATTCAAAATAAGTTTGAACCATAATAGAATTTACGGAACGTACTACACCATGTTGTGCCTCTTTTAGTAGTTGCTTAATTTGTGCTACAAATGAGTCGGCTGTATGTTGAATTTCATTCATCGATTATGCTTTTTATGCTTCAGCGTAACTTGCAAATCCATTTTCAACAGCATTCTTATACATTCTGCAAATTTTTTCGAATGATATTTTTGTCAGATTTAAGCTCCGCCTCGGTTAAACTATTGCTTACAAATTTATCTAAGTAATCTTCTTTAATTTTCGAATTGTCTGTCAAACAAAAACCACCCAATATGGGAAGAACCTTAGTAAGCTTATTTCTAGAACCATGCAATTTTGGAAGTAATTTCTGCATAATGGCAATATCGAGTAAATTGTCGCCTGTTTCGCCAAGTTCTTTCAGCATATACATTAACCTTCCAATTTCGCTTGCAGTTCTATACCCAAATTCAGCACCTGATTTTTTTAATTCAGAAAAGAAAAGTTTTAAATCTGCTTCCGTAGGTTTTAAATTCTTATCTGTTTCTTGCAAGGCCATTTCCATAAAGCTTTCCGCCATATTTGCACCCTGGGCCTTTAGTAAATCCATGTCTAGTTTTATATCACTAGCAATAAAATCTGTTAAATCCTTTTCAGTCAATCTAAATTCTATAGTATTAGCTCTATCTAAAACCTTTGGACTAAACATGTAGGTTGTTTCATCAATATTTACAGTCCCAATGATGAATAAATTTTTAGGTAGGTTTATTGATTGAGGGACAACTTGGGCGCTATTTTCAATTTTATGCAATGGTATTTTATCACCCGATTCCATGGTGCTTAAAAAATCAGCAAAATATCTTTCAACATGACTCAAATTCATCTCGTCTAAAATCAAGAAGTAAGGTTTTGTTGGTTCTTCTTTATTTTCAATATTTGTCTTTGCTTGAATCATTAAATCTAAAACGCCATTTTCTGGGCATACATATTCTTCTTTGTTTAATGCATTTGGATAACCTAAAAGTGGTTCACGGTTAGTCCAATCTGCACCAACAGGTACAATTACATACTGAGAATCATTTGCTGTAATCCAATGAGCAAAAGCTTGTGCTAATTTTGTTTTACCAGAACCTGAAAGACCGCTACAAATCACAAATGGTTTAGTACATAAAGAAGCAATAAAGCGTTGAATAAGTTGAGGAGAGAAAATTAAGCCTGCTTCTTTTACTTTAGAATTAAAACTATTAATATCAAATCCGTCGGATTCTGGAATTGGCTGTTTCACAAAGATCAGATTTATTTTAGAGTATATTGTAAGTATTTCCTGAAGGTCCTTGTCTAGTGTCTTGTTATCAGGCAAATTATCAACTTTGTAAGATTTAAAAACAAAAGAATTGCCATATCTGTCGGGTTTTGAATAACTTTTGGTTAAAAAGAAATCATTAATGGTTGTTGGGCTTTCTAATTCCCAACTAACTTTGGGGATATTAGTTTCACTTATACCGAAGGCCAATACTAAAATATTCTCTTTCTTAAAAAACAGATAAACAGGATATATTCCGTCACTAGTTGTATTAGGTTCTTTCAAAAATAAAATCCAAGGTATTCTTGCCTCTACGCCTTGTCCAAAGCTTACTTTAACCTGAAAATCTTCTAATTTGTTTTCGAAGTGCTTCGTTTTTAAATCTCCAGACTTCGCTTGTTCTAAAAATTTATCAAGTTCATTACTATAATTTATCATTGTTTTTCATTTTACTTGATACTATTAATTCAACCACATCTACATCTAATATTTTAGCTATTTCATTCAGTACTTCAAGTCTTGTTTATCGTCGGTTTTGCACATAACTATTCGCCATATTGTAGCTTTTGCCCAATTGCTCTGCCAACCACGTTTGCTTAATACCTTTCTTGTCTAGCACTTCTTTAATTCTGTTCATATCCCAAATAATAATGGTCGTCGAAAATAGGTAAAAATTTGTAAATATATCTCATTAATTGAGATAAAAAGCAATCAATTAATCGGCATTAAAGCGTTGGTAAAAAGTGGCTCTTTTGGTTTTGCCGAAGGGACGGCTTTGTGTGTCGGGGCAAAACCAAATGTGCTCCCGAAAGCTTTCGGGATGCGGCTGGCTAAAATTGTTTTTAAAAAATGCGGGTCGGCAAAAAAAATAAAACACGAAGCGTTGGGCTGTCGTGTCGGAAAAAAGTCCGCTGTTGAGTTTATATGTCGTCCAAATGTTTCGATAATTGCCTGTCAATTTAATGGTTGTTGTGTCGGTCCTTACGCTTGCCACTAACGTCAGTCTGTCATAAAACTAACACAAGCCGCCAAAACTAGCTTATTTTAGCTGATTTACAGGCGTTTTAAGCTGCTTTTTTTATTTGGCCATAAATTAGGGCTTGAAATAATGCGTTCCTTGAAATGGATAAAAATAAGTTTGGTGGGCAAGGCGTTTCGAAAACAAAAAGACGATGAATTCAAGACCGCTATGGTTTACAACCTCAAAAAACTCTTAAAATTTAACCGCAAAAGCCCAAAAATAATTGCCCAAGCAATGCCAATAAATGAATCAAGATTAGGAAAGCTTTTGTTTTTTTGAAGTACCAATTTCTAAGCCCTACACTTCAATTTTAAGCATCCCAAAATCCAGAAACCAATTAAGCATTCAATAAAATTAGATTCCTTAAAACGTCTCTAATGAAACCGTTTTATGCTCTAAAAATTGAGCTT
>JBBQJT010000077.1:0-10664 GCA_038326165.1 Chitinophagales bacterium
CCGTACCCATAAACCCATAAACCATAACCCATAAACCCATAAACCCATAAACCATAAACCCATAAACCATAAACCATAAACCTAGGCCCACCGTACCCATAAACCCATAAACCATAACCCATAAACCCATAAACCCATAAACCATAAACCCATAAACCATAAACCATAAACCCATAAACCATAAACCCATAAACCATAAACCAAAAACCATAAACCAAGGCCCACCATACCCACCATACCTATCACGCCAGAATTTAGGTTAATAGTCTACTACATACATTTCAACGCGCCTGTTCAATTTTCTTCCCTCGTCAGTTTTATTGGATGCAGCAGGTTTGCTAAAACTCATGGCAACTACTTTGATGCGCTCATCTTCAATCCCGTTATCCAATAGAAATTCTCTTACCACCTCTGCCCGTTTGCGGGATAACCAAGTATTGTATCTGATGTTTCCTACTTTATCTGTATGACCAGTCAGGTGAACCTTCATGCTTCCCCTATTAGACATGATTCTCAGCAACTTATTCAATTCAACATAACTTGAGGATTCCAAACTGCTTTTGTCAAAATCAAAATAAATGCGTTTCAAAATAACGGTATCTCCCTGTTTCAAGCAGCAGTCATCAAAAGTACCTTCTTCGCTTGGCTTGACAATAATTGGTGGCACTTTGCGTAAACTGACTTCATCAATGTAATAGTAAGCATACTGTTCATTTGATCCCGGCGGAATTTCAACCTTCGTTAAGCTATCTGTTATAAAATTTCCAATATTGAGAAACTGTCCTGCAGTTTGAGCAATAAATTTGCCATTAATCAAGGTCCATTGTGTACCAGTGCCTTTGATGATGTCGGTCATTTTCCATTGTGGCTTGCACTTCAACCTTTGGTCCAATGATTTATTGATTTCGATTACGGAGCAAAAAATTCCCAAATTATTGGCCCATACTGTTCTGTTCATTGGTCGGGTGTACATTTGAATTTGATATTGTTGACCAATTACCAGTGCCTCTTTCAATTTTACTTGAACATACTCCCTGCAGTGAGGTTTACCAAATCCACAACCATAGGTGGTAATCCCAACCATGCAGGTTCCCTTGTAAGCACTAGTCCTTGCATTGCCTTTTTCAAGCCAACCAGGAGGAACTTTAGTTGAGAGAGTATAAACATCTGGCGAAGCCATAGTTGGGGAATTCCAATATTTCATGACATTGTTAAAATCTACTCCATTGAAATACCACTTGGTAGGAATCCTTTCCAATTCCTCAAAGCCTCCATCCACAACCAATTCATCACCAATCATGGTCTCTTTGGCTTGAGCTTTTAGATTTAGGACATAAAATAATATGACAATCACCAAGAACTGCAGTCTTGGTAAGCGATTAATTTTTCTATTAAAATCTACCATATTTGAGGGCTGATTGAATTTTCCTACCTTTGCGCCATTCAAAAGCACAATTTATGGATTTTCTAAAGCAACTTGGTCTTAAAAAAAGAAATGATGGCACCTATACTGGTATTGAAACGGTGTCCGGGCATCGAAAGTTTATTTACTCTAATTCCCCTGTTGATGGATCAGAAATAGCTTCTGTTTCAGTTACAACCGCAGAGCAGTATGATGAAGTAATCAAAACGGCTCAGGAAGCATTTAAAGTTTGGCGCAACATGCCAGCACCTAAACGGGGAGAAATAGTAAGACAATACGGCGACGAATTGCGCAAATACAAAATGCCTCTTGGTCAATTAGTATCTTACGAAATGGGAAAAAGTCTTCAAGAGGGCCTGGGAGAAGTTCAAGAAATGATTGACATCTGTGATTTCTCAGTAGGTCTGTCGCGACAACTTTATGGACTGACTATGCATTCAGAGAGACCATCACACAGAATGTACGAACAATGGCACCCGCTGGGTATTGTAGGCATCATTTCAGCTTTCAACTTTCCAGTTGCGGTTTGGAGTTGGAATGCAATGGTTGCGATGATTTGTGGCAATGTTGTTTTGTGGAAACCTTCCGAAAAAACACCTGTTTGTGGCCTAGCATGCCAGAATATTTTCATGAAAGTATTGAAAAAAAATAACTTACCTGAAGGAATTTGCAGTTTGGTCAACGGTGATTACAAGGTAGGTGAATATATGACGAAGGACCATCGTGTGGCTTTGGTTTCTGCTACTGGCTCGACCAGAATGGGCAAAGCTATTGGTAAAACAGTGGCAGAAAGATTTGGAAAAGTATTGCTGGAATTGGGCGGAAATAATGCCATAATTGTAACTCCAAGCGCCAATATGGATATATTGATGACTTCAGCAGTGTTTGGTGCAGTTGGAACTGCAGGTCAGCGTTGTACAACCACAAGAAGGCTCATTGTGCATGAGAGTATGTACCAAAACGTCAAAGACAAACTGTCACATGCCTACAAGCAACTGAGAATTGGTGATCCTTTGAATGAAAATAACCACGTAGGACCATTGATTGATACAGCAGCTGTATCAGCGTACAACAATGCCATAGCAAGTGCCAAGGCCCAAGGTGCTAATATTCTTGTTGAAGGGGGAGTATTGACAGGTGCTGGTTATGAAAGTGCATGTTATGTGAAACCGTGCATCATCGAAGCCACCAATGATCTGCAAATTGTGCAAACAGAAACTTTTGCTCCAATTATGTATATCATGAAATATTCAGATTTGAAAGAAGCAATTGCCATGCAAAACAATGTACCTCAAGGTTTATCATCTTCGATCATAACAAACAATCTACAAGAAGCCGAATTGTTCCTAAGTGCATCTGGTTCAGATTGTGGGATTGCAAACGTAAATATTGGCACAAGCGGTGCTGAAATCGGAGGTGCTTTTGGTGGTGAAAAAGAAACTGGTGGAGGACGTGAAAGCGGTTCAGATTCCTGGAAGGCTTACATGCGCCGCCAAACAAATACCATCAATTATAGCAGTTCTGTTCCTCTGGCTCAAGGCATAAAATTTGATCTGTAGCAGTTAATCTTATACAAATACACATCACTATGTTGCCAAATAACATTGACTGGATTATTATAGGACTCTTTTTTGTGTTGAGCTCCCTCATAGGTTTTGCAGTAGCAAAAAAATCTGGCAGCAGTGCATCAGAGTTCTTTTTATCAGGCAGAAGAATGCCTTGGTGGCTTTTGGGAATATCACTTGTTGCGACTACTTTCTCTGCGGATACTCCAAATCTCGTAACAGATATCGTGCGGCAAAATGGCGTGGCTGGGAACTGGGCTTGGTGGTCATTCTTATTGACAGGTATGCTTACAGTTTTTGTCTATGCAAAGCTGTGGAGAAGAAGTGGCATTTTTACCGATCTGGAATTTTACGAATTGCGATATGGTGGAAAACCGGCAGCTTTTTTGAGAGGATTCAGAGCTTTGTATCTGGGTATTTTTTTCAATGTCATGATTATGGCTACTGTTAATTTGGCCGCAATCAAAATTGGTGGTGTAATGCTAGGCCTAAGCCCTGTTGAGAGCCTGTTAATAGCTGGAGTTGTCACAGCAGTATATAGTATGTTTGGCGGATTTACAGGTGTGCTATACACCGATTTTTTCCAGTTCATTATCGCCATGTTTGGGGCTGTAGCGGCAGCTTACTATAGTCTTTCACATCCAATGGTAGGCGGATTGAGTAAACTGCTAGCAACGGAATCGGTAAAAGCAAAACTATCGGTGATGCCTGACTTCAGTGATCCTTCGCTTTGGATTCCAGTCCTCTTGGTTCCTTTGGCGGTTCAATGGTGGAGTACTTGGTATCCCGGTGCAGAGCCCGGAGGCGGTGGTTATGTGGCACAACGCATGTTGGCAGCCAAAGATGAAAAAAACGCAGTTGGTGCAACACTACTTTTTAATTTGGCGCATTATGCTTTAAGACCTTGGCCTTGGATTATAGTTGCATTGTGTTCAATCATTGTTTTTCCAGATCTTGCTTCCATCCAAAGTGCCTTCCCCAATATTGATCCTTCGATTGTCAAAGATGATTTGGCATATCCGGCCATGCTGACTTTTCTTCCACACGGCATTTTAGGCATTGTGCTCGCTTCATTGATTGCTGCTTATATGTCAACTATAGCTACGCACCTTAACTGGGGTTCATCATACATTGTAAACGATTGGTACAAAAGGTTTATGAAACCCGAAGCTAATGACAAAGAACTTGTCAACATTGGTCGTTTTTCGACAGCTTTGTTGATGTTGCTTTCAGCTATTGTCTCACTTTATTTATCCAATGCAAGAAATGCGTTCGGTATTTTACTTGAAATAGGTGCAGGAACAGGCTTGATATTTATTCTTAGATGGTTCTGGTGGAGAATCAATGCCTGGAGTGAAATAGTAGCCATGTCAGTTTCCTTTTTGTTCGCTATTTCAAGCAGAATTTTTCTAGGTGATGGTTGGCTGGAACATGAAAAATTAATATTAGGGGTAGTGATCACTACTACAGCTTGGGTAACTGCAACCTTGGTAACACAAGCTGAAAACAAGGAAGTACTGCTTTCCTTTTTCAAAAGAATCAGACCAGCTACTTGGGGTTGGAAACCAGTGATTCAGTTGGGACTCTCTGAAAAATACCTCACCGCTGATGATATAGAACCCTCGCAGACCAAATTAGAAATTAAAGGAATTGTAGGTGGATGTGTCTGTGTTTACGGCGCCTTATTTACGATAGGAAACCTGCTCTATGGAGATACAACCGGGACCCTAATTTGTCTTGGAGCTACAGCATTTGGCACAATAATCATGCTAAAAAGTCTAAAAAAGATGAAATTCAATTGATAAAAACAGCAACCTTCATTAAGTATTGCCGTTTAGGATAAATGTATTAACTTTGCACCGATTTTGAAATGGTCGCGTGGCCGAGTGGTTAGGCAGAGCTCTGCAAAAGCTCGTACGGCGGTTCGAATCCGTCCGCGACCTCAGATTAGGCAACATGAAAATGTTGCCTTTTTTATTATATACTTTTACCAAAGAATCATATCGCATTCCACTGAATTGCAAAAAACGACACACAATAAAAGCATAAGTGAAAAATTAGTTCAATGAAAAATCAGGCAAAAAATGATTCGCTGATTGATTGAAGGTAAGTGGGTAAATTTTGAACTCCATGTATTTGGTTAATGGAAATTGAGCAATCAAATTCAATACTTCTCGCTCAGAGCTAGCAGTATAAACCGCCCAAAGTTTGCTGTGTTCCAATGACAAGGTATAATTGCAGAGTTTGCCCTCAATAAATTGCCTATTCACAACTATTCGCTGTTCCGGTATTAAATCAATAAACCTTTGAGGCATAAGAGCCGGCAAGCTAAAATCCACCATGTATTGTGTTGTCTTATCCATTTCGAATACAATTCTACTACAAAAAAAGCCTTAAACCAATAAAGGTTCAAGGCTTTTGGAAAAAATATTGTTAAACCCAAAATCCGCATTAGCGGATTTTGCCCTTTGGGTCGAATAAATCTTTGATTTTGTCGAGGTTAAACCCCGACAAATTTTTCGAATAACCAAAAATTTCGTCGATTCAGCGTCCTACGTTGAATTTGGGTTGAATTCCATACTAGCAGTTTTCCACACTAAAAGATTGCACGGTTCCAACACTAAGAATATTAGTCCTGTTTTATCGCTTTGGGGCCATATTCCTATCAATCATCCTACTGCACCATCAACTTTCCACCATAAATCCTAACACCTTCATCTGCGATATCATAGTAGTACATTCCTATAGGTAAATCCTCCAAATCGATGTCATTCCATCCATGAAATACTTGTTTGATCAACACTTGTTTGCCATTACTATCCATCAACCTCAAGCTTGCTTTGACTGGGTAATAATCATTTATGATGAATTTTACCTGATCAGAGGCTGGATTTGGAAATACCAATATCTCCTTTAAACTGGCACTGCTGCTGGTATGATTTGTCCCCAACACCAAGGTGTCACAGATGGTAGAGGTACCGTTAATATTGCTAACTGTTAAGCATACCACATATACCCCTTGCTTTTCGTAGCTATGTACAGGGCTGGTATCGCTTGACGTTGTTCCATCTCCAAAGTCCCATGACCAAGTTGAAGGTTCATAATACGAAAGGTCCTGAAACTGAAAATCAAGGTAATCAAGCGTATCCTGATCAGCTCGGAAGTTCGCTACTGGTATGTTGTCTATGTCCAATGTATCCGCAGGGCTGCCATCCAATGGGCCTAAGCGGTAGTTGGGGCTAGTACTCATGTTTATTGAATTTATATTAGGAAACTGGACTGAACGTTGATTAAGAAAACAAGTTGTTCCCTTGCGATTTGGATACTCAATTACATTCATGTATATGGTGTTAGGCAAAGTTACCCAGTATATTTTGCCATCGGGGGCAAGTTGCGCGTGAAAAAAAAGAGTCTCACGCGGATAGTAACTTATTAATGCTGAATCCAAAAACCCATCCCAAGTTCCGATCAAAATTGGATCTATTGTATCTTGAGCCTCATTTAGATCCAATTGCCACATATCAACAGAATTGGCAAAATAAAGATATTGACTGTTTGGTGAAAACTCTACTGCAGAAACACGTGCGCCTTCTAAAAATGGATGGTTGACTTCAAAAGAATAGGCTCTATAATTGCTAAAAACACCCATAGTCCTGTCAAAATCATAGAGATTTACGCCACATATAAAGCTTGAAAAAACATAATGTTCTCCATCTGGAGAAAACTTGGCTTGACCTCCTGAATCATATGAGTTGCGTAACTCTCCAATTGCTTGCTTTATGGGAGGATATATGGTATCGGGGGTGATCAGTGTAGTAAAAAACACATTGCTATCAGCCTTAGGGCATACCAACCACCAATCTCTTCCATTGGCATGCTTACACAATTGAAAATTGCCAAAAAGAAAGGTATCTTTGACTATCAATTTGTCTTTATAATTGACTTTCAGGCCCCCACCATCTGGTGACATTTCCATAATGTAAATTTCTAAAGGTCTAAAACCAGCATCTACTGAATAAATAAAAAGATACTTATTGGTCTCAAATTGAATTCCATAGTGTCCGTTCCAAGTAAAATTGCCAAATTTCAGATCCCAATCCAAGGTGTCATTCACAAGCTCTGAATTTGCTACAATTTTATTCTCTTTGTCAACAATTACTGCTCCATTAGTATAATAGACCATATTGCCAATTGAATCACAAAATGTATAATTGGAACACCAAAAATCTACCGGAGATTCATTGAACTCCTCAATATGAATACCTTTCATATCGAAGTATGCCAAATTGCCTTCAATGTAATCCGTAAATAAATTCCAATCATAACCCAAATGCCAAATATTGTCATGCTTCTGGGAATAAATAGATTCAACACTGATAAGGTAAAAAATCGAGACCAATAAGTATTTCATAAATTACAGTTTAAAAAACTTGCCAGATTTTAACCTGCCATCTACTATTGTTTTTACAATATAAACTCCAGCAGGCAAGGCACTAATATCAATTAAATTTTCTAATACATGATTCTTTCTAGAAATCACCAAAACTCCTGATAAATTATAGACCTCCAAATTTACTGGTTTGTTGTACTCAATATTTAACTTAAGTTCAGCATTATCAAAAACCTGAGTCTTAAGGTCCGTAATTGCAGATTCTTCATTGTTTTCCGATATAATAAATGGAACAACCGTTTGACAATTATTGCTCATATTCCAAAGGGTGTCTCGCATGCATGTTGGTAGTATTGTTCTAGCAGTATTGATAATGGAGCCATAATCCATTGGACACAAATTTGCCAAATTTAAAAGCAACGTATTGGTTGAATCACTTGCATATCCATTTCTCTCATATGATTCAATTAACCCTCTCGTAACTAGTTTTAGATAAGTACCATAATCTGCATTTGGATTGTAAGCGTTCAATTGCGCCTTTAGGTTGGCAATTTTTATGTTTGTTTGGCTCTTTACAGCATTAAATGCGGATTGAATGTTTAAAGATAATCCACTTGATATGTTTACCAAACTATCACGGGTTGAATTATAACCTATTGGGTTGACTGGATATAAAGCAAATAAACTATCCAATGTTCGAATCCTTTGGACGGTTACAGTCCTTTGTTGATTAAGGTTGGCAATATTTGCTCGGCTAATTGAATCCATTGATACCATATTCTCAGAATTAGCCGTTAGTTGTGCTTGTACTTCAATTTCTGTACCTTGCATTGAGCTGTAAAAACTCACGAAAGGTTGAATGTTTTGACTTGATGAAGGTGCTTGTGAAATTTTTCTAAACAAATCTATCCGATGTTCAACTTTGATGGCATCTGGCCATCCACTCAGACCATTAATAGCCACCAAGGAGTCCAATATTGAATAATAACCAATTCCTCCAATGCTTTCCTGTAATCCGGCTTCGCAAGCCATAGGTGATCCTAAAAGAAGACTAAAACTACTTGTTGGAAATCTTTGCGGCGGAAAAATACGTTATTGCTAGAATGGGGCCTTATAACTGAAGTTTGCCATTGAATTGCTTGATTAAAGAACGCATTAAAATTAAATGGGCCTACCCACTGATTTGCCCTTCTCACATTGGCGATTCCAATTGATACTGTTGATCCTTCCAAGCTGGTACCAAGAAAATGATTCCCTATGGAGTTTTGTCCCATAAGCCAATTTTGACAATTTAGTCTAAAGGCCATGCCTATTCTTGTATTATTTGTAGCGTTGTTACAACCTTGTAAATTCCTGATTTCGCTAAATCTAAAACCTGTGGCATTAAGTTTTTGACTTGCCAATCCATTAACTTCACTAAATTGAATGTTATTTCCCTTCCATATGGTTGTAAAAGTATTCTTATTGTTTTTAAAATCTAAAAAAACAAAATTCGGATTCTGATTGCCAAGTACATTGACATTTTGGTCTTCAATGTAAATGCCATGTGTTTTATTAGTCCCATTGTATTGAATGCACTGCAAGCCATTTGTAAAATCATGAGTAGCATTCAAACAATATATTGCAGTAGATCCAGAATTATACATGTCATCATACATAAAGCCTACCGTGCCTTTATTCAAATACTTAACAAATTGCGCTTGCCCAAGAACTACTGAATGAGCTTGGCCTCTACTGTGAACGGCAATGGACTTTTCCTTTGTAAGTTCATGATAAACATAATTCTGTGTTTGTTGATCATATCCAACATTTTGAGTTGGACAATAAAAGTCTGCAACTCCACAATCTTTAAAACGTATATAATTAAAAGCATTGTACCCTTCTGATGTACTGATCCCATATCTTTCACAATTAAGAAAACTCACCTCAGCATTATTCCAAATACTACCATCAGAACTATAAATGCTATTTCCTAAAAGACCAGAAATATGCAAACCAACTCCTGTTGCAAACCAATAATCACCAAGCTTAAACAATTCCTTGCTGTTGTTTCTGATATTCTTCATTCTAAAGTTTTGAAAATTTCCCATAAAATTAAAGAATACAGCACCGGACATTAAATTGTCAAAAAGATTAAAGTTGCCTTGAAAACCTGAATTCCCTGTACCCAGTATTGGAGAATTCTTAATATAACCTAATGAAATGCCCGTAGAACCTATCTTTTGGCTCACCAAGGGACAGAGTAAATTTGACGAACATTGAAACTTGTTTCCTTGGAATTTGTCAACAAATAAATTTCTCAGAGGAATAGGCCCAAAGCTTTGATTAAAAATTTCACCTGGATATGGAAAATTAATACCGATATCACAACGGTCAAAGGTGGTATTCTCACAGCTCATTTTGCAATTATTAGCCAACTCAATACCTGAAAAAGCATCAGAAATAATAGTATTATTTTGTGTAATAATTGAACTGTTGGCTTCCATAACTACCCCTTTCCACATGCAGGTGCATGAAAATAATTTAGTGTTCTTAAGGGTCAACTTCTTATTTGTCTGAATTAATAATTGGGCATTAGCATCAAATTTAATATTTGAGTTAGATATAGTGAAATCATTATCAATTATGAGGGCAATTGGAACGCTAAGATTGTTGGTGTAAGGATTAGGACTTAACGTGCTAGAATAAATGACGGGTACTCCCTGTTCATATTGCAAACTTCCGAATTGAGAACATAAATTTAACGGTGAAATACCTTCAAATAAACTGACAGAACCGCTATTTTCATAGGTACAAGGCAGGGCGTGTTGTTGAGATATTAGTGGATTTACAAAAAATAGTCCACCTAAAAATAAACTCAAAACAAACAAAAATTTACTTCTAATTTTAGCTTTTTTTACTCTACTGATGTACTGATGTACTGATGTACTGATGTACTGATGTACTGATGTACTGATGTACTGATGTACTGATGTACTGATGTACTGATGTACTGATGATTCATTTTCATAGCATAAATTTTTTTTAATTTGAGATCAACGCTCAAAAGGGTTAAGGGAAAAAAATTACAACAATTTTAGATTCAAAGTAAACAAAAACAGCGTACGCACACAGAAGCCCTCCATTCGCAATAAGCCAAATAAAGCAACTTACGAATTCATAATGCAATAATAATGCATTGTAAGATATTTTGCAAGTATTTGGCAAAATATTTTATAAAATTAACGTTGAACCAATTTATTAATATTCAATGACCTCTAGTTGCCAATCCAATTAGTTAGTCTTG
>JBBQJT010000078.1:0-9231 GCA_038326165.1 Chitinophagales bacterium
ACGAGTCAAAAAAAGTTGTTGACGGAGAAATATTGAATCAGATTACCAATAAAATAGTGAATATAAAAGCCGAGCCTACAATCAAAATGAAAGAACTAATTGCAAAATTAAACGCACCGCACTATAAGGGACAAGTCAGGAAAAAAAGAAAAATATTTTTTCAGACCAAAATAAATCACTATCTTTCATATAATTTAAAAGTTATGAACCCGCAACCCGCAACCCGCAACCCGAATTTATTGTTATCTAATTTTTAGTTGCCTCTTTGCCACATCCCTTACAGCGCAACCAACTACTTGTTTTTGGAAATTGGTAAGCGTAGGGATTGGACCAAACGGCTTGGTTCCTGTAGATATTTCAAGGAAGGTTGGTGTAGGTGTGGCATTCCCTCAATCTGATTGCATGCTCACAGTAGAGTCAAATCTTAAATGTGGTATTTTTTCACATTATACAGGTAATGGTGTAGGTATCCTCAGCAAGGTCACCAATCCCCAAGCTAAGGCTTACTCGGTCTCACTCTTACAGAATGGATCATCTTGCGAGACATTCAGGGTGTATGGCAATGGCAAGGTCGAATGCAAGGAAGTAACCATACGCAATTATGGCTGGTGCGATTATGTCTTTGAGCCAGACTATAAGCTCATGCCACTTCCTGAACTCAAGGCCTATGTCATGACGAACAAACACCTGCCGGAGGTACCTACTGAAGCTGAGATCAACGCCAATGGCATGGATGTATTCGAAACCCAAAAACTCCTACTCAAAAAAGTAGAAGAGCTGACCCTCTATATGATCAGCATCGATGAACAAATTACAGAACTTAAAAAGATAGAGAGATGAGAGTTGTGATGATTGTATTATTATTGGTTCATGTAACATTTACTTATTCTCAACAAACCAATCTGTATGAGAATGATAATTTTAAACTCGAACCAGCCAAAGCTAAATCGAAAGCTACAGAGATCATTTTTAAAGCAGGACCTACTGTAAGAGTTTTGAAAACAAAGGACATCAATCCTTTCTTAAAAATTGGTTTGCCGTTTAAAGAGGGATATAGTGAAGAGTCGAACACATGTTGGATGATTTATGATTCGAGTTTGCATCATATCGAAATGATTGATACACTGCTAAATCATGGAATAGCGCATGCGAGTGTATCAACCTCAACTTTTGTCAATATTTTTGAAAAGCATATAATAGCATCTTATTCGATTAGGGTAAATTTAGATGAATGGAATAAAACTCTGATGTATGGTGGCAAAATATATGATGTAAATGGTTCTCAAATATTTGAAGCAGTAGGGTTGCCTGAAAAGGTTTTAAATCTAGGATTAGCGCAAATTGATAGTTCTGGAAAATACCTTGCGACAATAAGATCGGAACACTTTGAAGAATCGGAAGGTGGACATTTAAATCCACTAGATTTTTTCATGGATATTTTTTCAATACCTGAATTCAAATTATTAAAAACGGAGAAGGTAAGTTCAAGTAATTTAAATTATAATAATGGAAGGATTTGGCACATAACGAGCTATTATGATCGGGTCACAAATAAACACAGTGAAGAAGTTTTTTTTCTGGATTTTGATAAGAATAAAAAATACACAATCCACCCCGAGGGTTCATTTGGCTTTAGCCAAAGTATTGAAAAGTCTTGGTTGAGTGACGGAATTTTATTACAAGGAAATGATGGCACATTTATTAAAAAAACCTTTGATAGAGATTTCATTGTTGAAGATATATTTAAAAAATAATATGAAAGCAATTGTCTTAATTGGATTATTATCGATATTGGTATGCCGGGTTTTCGCTCAGAATGAAATAAATATTTGGTACAAAGATTGCACAAATTGTGCAAACAATGATGAGGATGGCAGCAAGAATTATAGTTATTCAGATAGTAAACAATTTAAAATAGAAGACATCAATCATAACTTTGATAGACGAAATACTGGGAGTTCTAGTGCAACCAAATGGCACAGAGGTTGGGATATTAATCTCTCCAGTTTAGCTGATAAAGGAGATATCATTGTTTCAAATGTCAACGGAACTACGAAGATAATGGATATTAACCCCAAATTGGATGGTGGTAAAACTGGTATGGTGATAGTTACAATTGCTGCAGACAACAATTCAAATAACGCTTTTTCTTATCTGCATGGATGGCGAAGTGATGAGAACCCTATAACAGGGGTAAGATCTGGCGATTTGGTATTATTGGATCCAAATAAAGATAAAAATTACTGTATTCTTGACACAAAGAATAAAAAGGCTTGGTGTGAGGTTTCCTATAAGGGTGATAATTTTTCATTTGAAAGCGACAATTATACGCCCATTTATACAAGACAATACGGCGACCCAATTTATCCTGTAGGTACTTCTGGAGCATACTCCGCTAATGGCGACCCTAATTATCATACTCATGTTGAGGTGATAAAACCTTTCATTTTTGATAATGATGGTAACTACGTAAATGGTTTAAATGCAAGATGCCCAGCAGTGCTTTTAAATCTAACCACAGACCAAAAAGGACTTGGACAAGCCGTTCAAAAAAACCCAAACATTGATGTGTATGATGCCACTAACCAACCAGGGGTAAGTATCAGATATCCTGGTAATAAACCTACAAGCATTAAGGCAAGGATAAGTATTGATGGAGTTACACACCCAAATGCACCCTATAATAAAGTTGCCATGGTTGATCAAATTCAGTATTTGGTAACACCCAAATCTGAACCGCTGGTAAATAAACTCATTGCAGGCAAAAGTTTAAAAGGTGAAATCAATATTGGTAGCAATAAAACAAGGTATCCCGAAAGTATAAAAGATAATATTGGTAAACATTATAGCGGTAATAGTGATGGTGTAACAGGGATGGAGTCCTTTGCATACAATAACAGCACAGGTGCACATCCATGGGACGATTATTATTTTTCAGATTTTGCTTCCCGAAAAAACAGCATTTATTATGGATATGCAGACTTTCCCAGATATGCGCAATATCCTGATGGCAACTACAATATGGCAGTTTGTGCTTACGAAGCAGGAGACGCAGTACATTTTAAGTGTTCTTCTGTACATCCTTTTTCGATCGATAATTTTTTACCTTATGTCAATATTGTTAATGTTGAGTCATTTAAGTTTCTAACACCAGAAGTTATATATTACCGTGCTTGGTTAGAAGAAGACCCCAATACCTCCGTTGCAAATAATGGGTTCTTAAAGTCTGGAGGAAAATTTAATGGTAAGGACAATGACTTCGTTACATATTATCGGGTTACTGCAAGCACGAGTGAGTCTATGTCAAATATGAATTGCAAATTTAAAACCTTTGTCAATGCAGCTGTTAAAGGAGTGCCATTGAATCTGATGCGAACAGAATGGTCTTTTGATTTGGTGCAATACAAGTTATTGGATGGTAACGATTACACACTGCATTTCGAAGGAGCAGACTATTCAGGAAATAGCTTATTAAAAACACATGCATTAGCGTCACAGGCTCAAGGGCAAACTATCCTAAATCCGGTTCGAATGAACGCCAGTGGCACAAACCAATGGTCACCAGCTGGAAATGCAACTACAGGATTTGATGAATACCATATACTAAAGATTTACAAAGGTTGTGGTGGCAATAAAAACAATCCGAATCAGTTACGCAGTGGGGATTGTTTTGAAGCAGATTTTAGTTACGAAATATTACCAGATGGATATTCTGTTCAATTCAAAAATCTAAGTGAAGGAGACCCAACAAGTTATAAATGGGATTTTGGAGATGGTGCAGAATCAAGTGAGGTTGATCCGAAGCATGAATATGAAGAATCAGGAAACTACACTGTTACCTTAACGGCAAACAAAAACGGCGATAAAGATGAAAAAAGTCAAACTGTAAAGATTGAGGATGTTCCATCAGGAGGTAATTTGATCGTTGAGATTTCAGGAAGTGAGGTAGTTGAGTTGGCTTCACATCATTACTATGAAGCAAAGGTTACGGGCGGTTATCCACCTTATCAATATTTTTGGAGTCTCTATGATGGCTTTGGTCTTGGTACATGTCCCAAATATTACAGTGGAACAACAGATGCCAAATTTGGAGCAGAGTTTCTAGCACCATGTACAGTAGGGACTTCTGGAAAGATCAAAGTCACTGTCATTGACGCCAATAGCAATACTGTTGAATCCTTCATAGATGTAGTGATCTCTGGAGAAGCGCCTACATGTAAAATAGTATGGAGTGGTAAGCAGATTGTTAATAGTGAAATTGACTTTAAAATTGTTAATAGCGATGTGCTTCAAGCTATTGATTGTAAGGATTACTATGCTTATTATGATTGGGTTGTAGAAGGTATCGGTAATGCTTATTACGATGATAATTATAAAAATATTTTATGGTGGCTACTAGGCTATAAATTCCCCTCCAATGGCTACTATAAAGTTACTGCAAAAGGCAGAAAGGACCTTTATGGGCCAAGTACAGGTCAGTTTTCCACAATTATTGCAATAGGTGAAAATTTGGCTCCTCAACCTCCAAATCCACCTTTTGAATTTTTTCCTTCAAATACAATCAACGTGGTTTTAGGTGAAAAATTGAGTGGTGATGAGGGCGATAACTTTTATATGGCTTTGCTTTATAAAAATTCACTAGACCAAGAAGGGACCAATTGTCCGAACAGATATGACTTTAATGCAAGGAGTTATGATGCAAAAGTAACTGTAAAAGCTGCTGGTTCAGGGACAGTTAAAACTTATTCTACCGCTAGAGACTTATATTTCGGAAACTGGGTAGGCTTCAAATTGCCTTTATTCAATTGGAACGAGCCAAATCCAATCAATTTAGTAGTTGGTCCCGATAATTTTGGTTGCAATGATATTACTGTTGAAGTAACGCCACGTGGCATTTATTGCGTTGAGTATGAGCCTGCGGATGTTTTTTGTAATCCAATTGGAAATATAAAACAATGTGACAATCTTTTGTACAATGACGAACCTTTTTCAAACTGTTTTTTTTGTCCAGAATACCAAGAACCGGCCAAACTTGTTACAAAGTATAAATATGACCTACCCATAGTAATTGAAAAGAAGTGTGCTTTTTTATTTGATCCACCACAAATGGTTATGAATCCTGCTAGTGTGCAAACCCTTAATTGCGGGATTACTTATTTAGAGGCAGATGTAACAGGTGGCGCCCCATTTACTTCAAATAATTTTACACCATCTGGTTTTCCCTGTAATGGATCACTACAGCCTTATTCCAAATATGAGTGGAGTAGCTTTAGCTTAGGTGATGATGTGTTCCAATTGATGTCTTAAAAGTTGGTAATTCAAAGTGTGTTGAAGTTAATTTTGAAAGCAAGTATTTTGATGCATTTTGGAATGAGGTTGAAGCTTCATTTCAAGTTAAGCTGAAAGTAACTGATCAATTGGGAAATATTGCTTTTAGAGATTTCTATATTACAGTTACAAAACCTATGCGCTTGGAAATTCCAAAACAAAGATATGTTTGTGCTGGAAGTTCAATCGTTTTGAATAATGGATTTTCAATAGTAAGTGGAGGTTCTGGCGATTTTTCGTACAGTTGGAATAATACAACATATTTTAACAATAACTTCAACTCCAATAGTCCTGATCCTCAGTTAGACATACCCCAAAATCCAAATAGCAGCGAAACATATACAGTTACTGTTACAGATAATTTAAGTAATTGCGCTTTGACTGAGTCAATAATTATGTCTTTTGGAACAATGTCAGTCAATGCTGGGCCAGATATCCAGACTTGTATTGGTTTAAGTAATAAGAAGTTGGGATTGCCTGGTAATCAGAATATGGTTACCGGTGGTGATGGTAATTACACTATTTCATGGAATTCATCAATCGGCTTTGATAACCTAAGTGATCCACAAAGTTTGAGACCCACAGTAAGTGCAAATGATAATTTACCGATCGTATACACTTTGGAGGTACGTGACGGTAGTGGATGCTACGCATCCGATGAGGTGACTGTAACTGGAGGCTATGAACTTAATTTTATTGCTAATGCAGGTGTAGATAAAACTATCTGCTTTAGTAGTGAAGCTACAATTCAAGGGAATACAGTTGTTGGAGGTATATATGAGTGGGTAAGTACCCCTGTTCAATTGCTTAATGATCAGGATGAATCGGCACTTAATCTAGATGAAAGTTTTACAAAAAATCATGGATCTTATACAGTTAAATATAGAAT
Source organism: Chitinophagales bacterium (assembly GCA_038326165.1). Lineage (GTDB taxonomy): Bacteria > Bacteroidota > Bacteroidia > Chitinophagales > Saprospiraceae > JAEUUM01. The sequence goes on from JBBQJT010000078.1 coordinate 6,218, forward strand.
CAGCAATGAAATTGGATGTTATTCTGAAGATGAAATGAATTTGACAGTTGCCAATCAATGGAAATACAAGGGTTTTGAGCCAGACATTTCTTATATTGTACAAACTAACTTTGGGGTTCCTTTCGGTGAGATGTATTATAAAGTTAAACCAAGTTTAACTGAATTGCCTAAAATTTATACATATACCGATAACAAGAACTCAGGGGCGCTACCTCCTTTTACATACCAATGGTTAGAGGCAGGAGTAGAAAGTAAAATTGTGCCAGGTTCTAAAGTGATTTCCCCTCAAGGTTACTTACAACAAGCAACAATATCTGATCCAATTGAAGCAGGATACACAATGAAAGTAACTGATGCAATTGGCTGTAGTATGAATTTTCATACAAATTACTTTCTAAAGCACTTAGATCCTATTTTATTGGAGCTTGAAACAGAAAATGGAGAGTATTATCAATGTGCTGAATCGAAAATTAAATTTAAAGTAAAGTACAACACGGGGTATTCCGGAAGCATGCCAACCAAGTTGCCTCAAAAGTTAGCATTAGACTATAGTGTACAAAGGTGGTTGCTTACACAAAATACCTTTCCTATTGGTACATTTGAGCAGCAAGGGGAGATATCTAAAGTTCAATTAACACTAAAAAACTCTAAAACTGGATTATATGAAGGTATTATTACTTTGAAGAAAGACGCTTCTTTTTTCTACGGAGGTTTTAGTGATTGCGGTTTCCAAGCTGCTAAGTATTATAGAATTTTTGTAAACGCATCAGCACCCAAACTTCAAACTGTAATCAAAAATTTCAACATTTATAAATCTGACCCAAATATACCACTTATTAATTGTTCTCCTGCTACAGTTGTTACAGGGCCTTGTACGATTCCTGTCCGAATTTGGGGTATAAAGATTGTTGCCATTGGCAGTTCAAGTTGTTCAAGTGGAGGGAACTTAAGGGTTATAAATGGAGGGCAATGCGATGTAAGAGTAGCCTATGCAGATGAAAATCCTGAAGGTATATATTTAAAGAACTCTGTGGAAGTGGATGAAGGCTCATATTTTCATGCCTACATAAGCCCTTTATGCGATGGTCAATCTGACAAGCCTACCAAGGATATTAAAATTGTGGACCCAATTGAATCAGTTTCAAATGAACTTCCGCAAGTATTTCATGCGGATGGCATTTTATATCCCAATCCAACTAAAGCTATCCTTACTTTGAGTCGGTTAGATGGTGAAATTAGGTCTTCCTTAATAAAAACGATTTCCATTTATGACTTAATGGGCAATCAATTGTTGCATACTGTGAAGCCGTTTGATTGGACTTCGCCTTTTGACTTTGACGTTTCTTCATTCAAGTCAGGAGTTTATTTTATCGAATTACAATCATCAGTTGGAGAAAAGTATAGATTTAATTTTGTTAAAATAGACAACTAACCAATATGAAAAACTATAGAGGCATATTTACCTTACTTTGTCTTTTGATATCATCAGTTGCGTTTACTCAAAGCTTGCAAAATTCGGTAGGAGTAGACGAGTATTGGAGTACAGTAGGGTTTGATGGTTTGGTTCCTACTGAAAGGTCAAGGATTATTGGTATTGGTATTGAAGATTTAGATGGAAATTCTAAGTTAACAGTTCAAAATTATTTTGATCTTCCAAACAATATCGTTTCTTTACAAAATTCAATCAACCCATTCAATTTTGGAATATTTAGTCAAATTGTGTCCGAGGATGCTAAAGCATTTTCAGTCAACCATAGTTCTTGTGAAACCTTTCATATTCTTGGTTCAGGGCACTTAGAGGGAAAATCGCTAAAGATATTTGAAAATGGTTGGTGCGATTTTGTCTTTAATGATAGTTACAAGCCAATGCCACTTCCTGAGCTAAAGAAATTTATTCAATTAGAAAAGCATTTGCCTGGGATCAAGTCAAAATCAGAAGTTGAAGATACTGGACTGCAAGTTTATGAAATGAATAAAATATTGCTTAAGAATATTGAAGAGCTCACTCTCCATCTTATTGCGAAACAAGAAGAACTAGACGAATTGAAAACCAAATTGAAAAATTAGATTAACAATTTCATAATATTTAATTTTATTGGTTCATGCTATTTTTGGATAGCACCCTTAAATTAAATCGTCGATGATTCATCCAACAATACTTGTAAAAAAGCGATTCCGTAACCCGAAGCCTAATGAATTGTAAAAATACCCGACACTGTCTGAGCACTCCCATTTAGGATTTTTAAAGAATCCTTGGGCTGAGAAATTCCGTAAGCATGCTAATCTAATCACCTTACCAAAAAACGAACAGACATTCATTTGCCAAATACGCAAGAAGATTAACCTCCCTAAAAATGCAATCCGACAGTTTTAGGATTAAACCCAGAATCCGCATTAGCGCATTCTGCCCTACGGGCCTGATAGCCTTTGGCTCGACAGACTCTGATCGAAGCATCATGAGTAGATGAAAATCTTTGATTTTGTCGACTTTAAAGTCCTACGAGTCTGACACGACTGTAGGAGTCGTCAGACCCGACAAAATATTGATTTAGATCAATATTTTCGTCGATTCCGCCTAATGCGGAATTTGGGTTAAAAAATATCATTGTAGTTTTGTGATGCTTATAAAGAATTTATCATTTATGTTTCTTCTGCAATTTTCAAATATGCACCTGACTTGTCCCCTTTTAAATTAGTGCGGTCATAAAACGTTGTTTTATAGCTGTTTAATATTTTAAAATGCTATTTTTACCGCACTAAGGGGTGTTTTTCATGAAAACAAGAGTTGTCAAGACCGCATCAAATGGCAAGGCTGTTCAGGTAGTTCGTTATCACCAAAACAAAAGGTTCATATTGCGGCACATTGGTTCTGCTCATTCCGAACAAGAACTAGATAACTTGTTTCTATTGGCAGAGCAATGGATTAAGGGCTTTAGCAGTCAACTTTCTATATTTTCCTGATGAAAATACAAACAAGGTGTTACACCTCAACCATAGCAGTTTTATAGGGGTTA
>JBBQJT010000079.1:0-9120 GCA_038326165.1 Chitinophagales bacterium
AGTTTCACCTACTATAAAGCCACCACTTGTCAGTGTTATAGGGGCTAAAGAACAGTTTCCTTGGCATACCAATTCTGTTATATTACCACAACCACCAGCACCACTATAGATCCCACCTTGAATTCCCATTTGACCCCCAGGGATTGTACAATTGGAAGGAATAATGGAAAGGCTCATGTTAGTTGCCCAAGCTACGAATCCGAACCATATAGTGTTGTTTGAAACTCCTCCTCCGTTTGAAGAGCAAAGTGGGTTGGGTCCAGTAGCGTTTACAAAGTCTGGCAAGGTTGTACAATATCCATCTAAATCAAAAATATTACAAAAAATTGCAGCTCCATCACAATCCAAGGAAGATGGTGGAACGTCACATGGTTGTGCCACTATTAAATATGAAAGACTTATTAAAGCGATTGTAGCGATGTATTTCATGATATTATTTTGTAAACACTAAAATTAAGTGAAAAATACCTTACTGCGCAATAAATCTTTCGTTTTTGTTAATATTTTACATAAATTGTCATTCCAATGTAAATATCCTGATAAAAAAAGCCCCCAAAATTGCAATTAAGGGGGCAAACCATGAGAAACTAAAGAACCTATATCTTGATCACCTGACTACTACCAATGGATAGTTGATCAGTTCTGAATTTTGAACTATTTGAATGTTATAAATGCCACTTACTAAATTTTCTGGAAGTCCCATACTCAATTGACCTGAAGGGCTAATAAACTTCTTTACATCTATTGCTCGTCCATCCAATCCAAATATTGTTACTGTCAGTTCGCCGCTCATTGAAGTGCTAGGTCTGATGACAATATAATCTGAAGCTGGGTTGGGATAAATTTGATAGAACTTATTTTCTGTATTTTGGGTCAATTCTACTGATCCTATTTCGTCAGTCCGATACCACTCTGCTTTGAAATTTTCTAAATTCAATCGAATCCCGCTGATATCATTGATCCCTTTTAGAATCAATAAAGTATCGTTACTGGAAACATTTTTAAAAACTTCACTCATACGAATGATTCCTTCTTTCAGATACTCGGAGTTAATGGAGGAAGTGGACAATCCATATTCTGAATTAAATTCAATTTGATCCATTGAAATCGATTGTAGTCCTTCTAGCTGAAATTGTAGGGCTTCAATATTGGCTGCGTCATTCAATATTAAACCATAATCATTGCTACCATCCTGATTGCTTTTCTTCTTGATGAAACTCAAATTATGCAGCTCACTAGAGCGCGTTTCATTTTCAGCATTCAATTTTTGAGGATCCGCGTTGCCATTGATGTCCCCTAATTTTACGCCTATAAAATTCAGCGAATCTGATTGGCAAGTTTGTGTTCCATCCAACAATATTGTCTCTGGAAACAATGGGACTTTAGGGAAGGTGTTAGAAAAAACATAGGATTTAGGCAAAAATCTCCAAGAAAATCCTCCTGGCAATTCACTGATATTCAATAAAATGAGATTCTGAATGATGACATAATCTGATATACTGACTATCTTATTGTGGTTCGCATCGCCTGCCACGTATTGGTAAGCTGAAGTAAATGGCTTTTTGCCAAGTATGTGTTGATTCAATTGGAGCAAATCAAATGTTGTTACTCCATTCAAATGACCAGTTTTTTTCTCAGGCCTTATGCTTCCTTGCCAAAAAGCTGATATGCCGTCCCAATCATAAATACCAATATTATCAGTAGTTTCAACGCCAGATAGATTGCCATTTAACGCAACAGTTACTCCATTGACGCCAAGACCTTTAGGGTTCAAAATCCTGCCTGCTATTTTACAATCTGCTGGATTACAGGCGCCAACGGGATCACTTACATCAATGTTCACATTGCAAATACTGGAATTGCCATATTGGTCTGTCGCTTTGATGGTCACAATATGATTGCCTATTGTGGCACAATTGTATTTCATCAATGGCATATCGAGTTGCATTTGGGCATTGGATGCGCAGTTATCGCTTAAGGTCAATATCAAATTATTCTGAACCACTTCTACCGTGCCATTCATATTTAACGTCGCTGAATGATTGGCTTTACAAATCAAAAGCGGAGGCGTATTGTCTTTTACTTCAAGTTTTGTTTGAGCAATACTCATATTGCCACAAGCATCTTTGGCTGTAAAGGACACCACATAATTACCTGGAATCAATAAGTCCTGAACCTGCGCCCCACCTCCATTCAATGAGTTTGTGATCATGACATTTGCATCGCAATCATTTACTGATATTGGCATAAAATTAATGTTAGCCTTACAATTGTTGCCTACAGTAAAATTCAATTGATCTGGCACCACGAGAATTGGTGCTTGTTTGTCTTCCAGATTCAAAAACTGACCGTGTGTCCACCTGCCTGTATTAGGATTTTTATCGAACTGACAATGGTCAATAACCACCCAATTGCGCTTGTATTGTCTGCAAAATGCACCTGAACTATTGATCAGCTCATCTGTAAAATCTACAACTATTGCAGTACAATTGGTTGGGCTTGATAAAAAAGGCTGAGCTACACCCACAGGCAATTTGGAAGGTTGTAATGCGCTTTCATCTGCACAAGCATTCAAGGTAAAATCTACTGGCCAAACAATTGACTTTCCATCACCATTCCATGGATTACCAGCAATTCTTGTAATTTTTTGCTGACAGAGGGATTGCCAAGTTGAGGTGTTACTGATCTTCCATGAACGACTTAGGATACCTAATCCGCAGGCATCCATGGTGCCAGTTTGATTATAGCTGACTTGAAATATGCAATTATCTGAGACAATCGGTTGACCATAGTAATTACTTGGATCCACACTTTGCGAACAGTTGATGGTAACATCAACTGGACAGATGACAACTGGAACACTGCTGTCCACAATTTTGATATCAATGCTTTTTGTTGTGAAATTTCCATTGCAATCAGTAACCTTAAACAACAAAGTTTGCACTCCCAAATCCTGGCAATCAAATACAATAATATTTGACCAAACACCATTTAAGATTGGCTTCACCTCAAAACCTTTGATACAACACGCGTCCGTACTTCCTAAATCTAATGAATTTGCCGCTACCGTTACTTTGCCTTTGCTGTCTAATTGGTATTCCGCATTCGATTTTGCAATGACCGTAGGTGCGGTGATGTCCTTTACTTGAAATGTGTATTTGTAAGTTGCAGCATTGCCACATGCGTCCGAAAGAACATACTGCAAATTGTGAATTCCAACCGGAAAATCAAAAGCCCCAAATCCAATTCCATAATTCCCGCTAACACTCCAGCTCAACCCAATTGGAGAGCATTCGTCATTTCCGATTGGATAGGGTATGTTAAAATTAAAACTGCATTTATCAGCTGGGGCATTCAATACCACAGCTTGTAATGGCTCAATTGTTGGTTTAGATTTATCAATCAATTCAATTATCTGAAGCTTATTATAGATCAATCCTGTGCAGGTATTCTCAATTCTCCATTCTCGATAAATCCTTTTTGAACCACCACACAATGATACCAATGAGTCTGTATAGTTCGTTATTGTACACAATGTTTCAATTGGCAATAATGGGTGCAATTGAAGGGTTGTACTCAATACTTTCAAATTGGCGTGGGGATATCCAGTAAGTTGTGGATCGGGTATTTGTTCACAATTCAAACTGTTTGTACCTATAAAATCATTGGGAAAAAACACATCAATTATGTCATTTCGCACAATATCAATATGTTGATCGAGGGAAGTTTCATTTCCAGATTCATCTTTGATTGTCCATTTTCTAATCAACACACCTGCATAGTCACTCACAAATTTTATGTCAAAAAATGTGAACTTAAAAGCAAATCCCACTTGTTCAGACTCAATCCAAAAGCCAATTGTATCCCCTTTGAATAGAGACGGAACAAAGATTGAACCTTGTGTGGTATCCAAATTTAATTGTGATATCTGGCCCGGCAATTTTAAAAATAACATTAAAGTCGAATCTGTTGTCTCAAGATTCCATCTTCCAGCAAATGTGCCTTTGACTGGTATTGAAATCCAAATCCTCTCTTTACAAATTGAGCTGACTCCAATAGTTGAAAGTGTATCTTCAACCAAGGACCAATTTGATAAATTACAATTTCCTTCTTGGGTCCAATTGGATCCTTCAAAATAATAAGGAGCCCATGGTTTGGCACAACTCAATGACCATAATTGGTCAATATATTTGGTCTCAAATTGAGTATTACAATTGTCCAGAATCACCGGTTGAGGTGCTACAAAAGCATTGGCCAATGAAATATCGATGCAATTATAGAAAGTGTCTTGAATCGCGACTGACGGAGGAATGCTGTCAACAACCAGTATTTTCAAATTGCAAAAATTGGAAGGTTCTGTTGTGTTTGAAACCTTGACATAAAATTGCTTGAATAGGTCTTTTGAATCAAATTCGGAAGAATGGTCTAAACCAAATGCATCTTTGACAAAATAGTCGAGATCTTGACAGGTATTGGTCAAAGCAAGCAAATCGCTTAGCCCAATATTTGCCTTGCAATTACTGTCCAGTGACACAATTAACGAATCTTTGCATGTGGGAAAACATACTTGGGAATATAAGCCTTGAGGGGCTACAAACAACAGGAATAGGCTGAGTGTAAGGGTTTTGTTCATGGTATTATATTTGTTTGTTGAATGATCAGTTTGATCTTAAAATTGCGACCCAGCCTTTCCTGTATATTCCCTTTGTAGTATCTAGCGTCAGTACATAGTAGTAAACATCAGCTGAGAGTTGCTGGCCGTTGGTAGTAGTTCCATTCCAAGGATTTTGGAATTGATTGGCACGAAAAACCAAGTTCCCTCTCGAGTTCAAAATTTCTAATTTGGCATCAGGGTAGTTCAATTCATCAAGTTCTTCAAAAAAGTAAGTATCGTTAATTCCGTCCGCATTGGGAGTGAATGCATTGACTCCTGTTTTGGGAAGGATAACTTCGGTAGTATTATTTATAACTTGTTGTAGCAATACAAGTGTTCCATCTGAACATATTTCAGGGCATATTTCATCACAAATTGAGTAGTTGAGTAGTTGGATCAATGTATCTGAGTAGCTTCCCCAGCTTACCGCACTTCCTTGAAAAGCCAATCCGTTGGGGAAACTTTGAAAACCTTGAAATGCAAAATCGTTGGAGCCGTGTACATCATTATTCAAAACATCAATTGATGCTTGATTGCCAAATAAAGTATCTGGAACTGTTGATGGTGGAATTGGTGCCCACAACCACACCGTATCTGAATCAAAATCCTTGCAAATAGAGGTAGATAAAGTCCAAATCATGATATTGGGTCCTGGTTTCAATCCTGCAATTTGCGTCTCTGGCTTGAATGGATCTCCTACTGAAATATTGGAATCAAGACTAGTCCAAATCCCACTATAATTAAGAGGCAAATTGGCTTTAAGCTTTGCTTGCCCACAAACATTTTGATCTGCTCCAGCATTTGCAAGTTCCAAGTTCTTTGCTGAAATTATCAAAACGGTATCAAAACTGCTGCAACTTGTATTGGCGTCAAAATATTTTAGGATGATCGAGCCTTCTTGCAGAAGGGTCAAAGTATTTCCGTTCAGATAAGCGAGTTTGGAATCTGCAATCAATTCCAGCTGAAAAACATTGTTCCACAATTCAACTGACTCGGGGATTCCTAGGCACTTCAACTGAATGTCATCAGTTGCTAAAATATTTGGCTGAATTGCTAAGTCATTGATTATAAATGACTGATTGATTATTCTGGATGGAATGGAATTGTCAATTATTGTAACAGCATAATTTCCTGCTTTCAGATTGTAAACTGAGGCTTGATTACCACCGTTATTCCATATAAAAGTATAGGGCAATTTTCCGCCTTTCACATCGAGCGTAATACTTCCTTCTGCTTGACCACTGCATGGGTTGTTAACTACACTACTGATAAATGCCAGCGTATTCGGATCTGCAATCACCACATTGGCGATAGAAGTATTTATTTGAAACCACTTATCGCAATTGACAAAAATATTTTTGCACGCAAGTAGTAATGGTTTGATAAACAATGTATCTGAGGCATCATTTGCCACCAATAAATTGAGTTCTCCAAGTTTGGCAGTATTGGAAGTGACACCAAAAGGGTTAAAAGATTTCGCCTTTACAGTTAAAGTATCTTTGTCAATGGAGAACTCGATGAGGTCAAATGCTGAAGTAGCATCCACGATAAAATCTTCAAACTTTAGCTTTGCAGGAATCAAATATTTCACTTCAACAGATTCAATTTGATTGAGTTTGCTGACTGACAATGGAAGAAATATCATCTCCGATGGCAGAGCCAATTTACTTTCCAAATTGAGTATTGCCTGATTTTCAATGACACTCAGATTGCCTTCTTGAGTAAGAATTTCAAGCTTTCCTGACGGCGAATAGGGATAATCAAGGCTGGACGCAAAAGTATTTGCTTGGGTTTTGAAATCAGAGGAACCCGATATGACATGAAACAAAAATTTCATGTCCAGAGAAGTCGATTTTAAAGCATGACTTGAAGTTTCAAAATTCCAACTGATAAGCCCTTGGGTAACTTTGCTCAAATCGAAAGAATCTGAATTAACTTCGGTCCAGTTACTTAAAATGAAGCTTTTAAATTGAACATGGATTGGATCAAAATTCAATTGCCCAGCAAGACGAGATGGCACTGGAAAGGTATCCGTAAATATTTTGACAACAACATCAGCGTTTGGACTGGTGCAAGGCAGTTCAATCAAGTATTTCATGTCATTTAATCCATTGATGACATATCCATTATTCCACTTTGCAGTCAAGGGCGGAGAATTGGTAAAGATGCTTTTAGCAATAAATTTATCTGTCCAACTAAGTTGAAATGTATCCCCAATAGCTCCAATTGAAGTAAAACAAGCTTCAAAAATCACTTTAGAATTGGGTGTCTGAATACCGCTTGGGTCGTTAAACTGAATAAGCAAATCACCTTGCGTTACAAATGAATTATTGATTTGTCCCAAATTCAAACCAGGAGTATTGGTACGCACAGAATCAAAATTTAAATCTAAAGGATTCCAAGACAATGTAGCGTTCAACTTCTTAAAACCAGCTAAACCTTCAAGCTTAACAGGTAGGCAGCTTGACTGGGCGCTTGTAGACCAAACTTTGCCGATGGAGATAGTGGGATCAACTGCTAGAATGTCAACTTTGCCTTGATGAACAATATAAGGGATAGGATCACCGTCACTGGAAGCGCTGGTTATTTCAATTTTGATTGGATCATCGCTCAATTCTACAGTTGAACTTGAGCCACTATTCCCTATTGCTGTAAAATAAAGCTCGAACAGTTTGCTACCATCAGGTAGGGAAATTCCATTGGCATTGGCATCAAACCACGAAAGCGGAAAAATTCCATCCTTGATTTTGGCAAAACCAAAACTATTCTTGTTTAATCCATTCAAATTGAATTGACCAACAGAATCCAGTACCAATATTGTAGGGTCAAAGCGAACGGTGAATTGTGCTGAGATCACTTCGTTGAAGTTATTCACGCGCACTGGAACAATAACTTGAGAGCCAGTATTGGCTGATAAGGTGTCCAAATGAAAGGAGATTTGCGCACCCAATGATATGCTGAGCACGCATAACAATGACATCAGTATTGGTTTTCGGTTCATGGTATTTTGTTTGGGAGTATATTAAAAATTGTGGCTCAACTGGCAGGTCAATTCGTGACTGTAGCCACCCCGCCATGCCACACCAGCCCAGGGATAACCCAAGCGATACTGAGTGATGATTCTGATGTTTTTATCCTCATTGATGTAGGTATCTATTCCTGTCGATATACCTGCGTAACCATTGCTAAGGCCGAAAACACCAAATGAAAAGAGGAAAGCTGAAAAATAATCAGCTTGAAATCCAAAATTCTTAATATTCAAATTATCGTATTGAGCCATCAATTGCCAGCGACTGTTATTGAGCGGAAGTATGGCATTTGCCTGAACTTGAAATTGCAACTGTGATTTCTGATTGTCATTGGATGGGAGATAATACATCTGAATGCCGCTGGAGAAAATATTTTTATGATGACTGCCAAACTTCAATAGGGTTCCTGCTGAAGCGCCGAGTAAAAATTGAGATTCGGATCCATCGAAATACTGCAATTCAGATAAGTCTGCCAATTTTACATCAGACAAATTGATAGATCTATTGACATATTTACCAGATAGACCTGCATAAAATGAATGATATTTGCTTGAAAGGGGCAATGAAACTGCCAACTGCGCATCAGTGCTGAAATTCTGATATGGACCAGCTTGCTGATGTTGAAAACTAAACTGTCCAAAAGCCTTAATTGTGTTTTTGATGGTTGGTATTACACCAGCGGTAAAACCAATACCTTGGGGAGCATCGTTAAATCCTGTTAACCCTGTATGCACACCAGATTGAATGACTGATTGAGCATCGAGATACGATGATTGAATCAACAAATAAGAAAGGGAAGGTGAAAATTGAGTCTGAGTCCTGACTGACAAAGTGCTCGATAATGCTACTATTGTGCATGCCAATCCTAAGATTGGTTTGCTCGGTTTTCTCATGGGATATGTTCGGTTTTAAGGATATAACTGGACAAAGGTGCAGGCTTGTGAAATATCACACAATACCCTAATTATGCATTTAATACATATTATATTTTATTATAATAACTAAGCGAATATAATTTGACGGCTAGTTTACTTATGCAAAGACCCACCGATAAATACGAGCGTATTTTAGGCTTTAAAGCTAATATAACTGCGCTTAGCAGCACACGAAAAACCAATAAAGAATAACTGAAAAACGCTCTTCAAAATGCGATAAAGCTATAAACCATAAACCTTGGCATTAACCTTAGCCTCAGCCTCCTTTGTCTGAATCCTGACGTGTGTCCAATCAGGACAGGCTTTGATTTATATGATTAAATGATTAGTAGGATTTCTAATGCTCTCAATTTTTGAATAACCCATAAACAATTAACCCATAAAACCATAAACCATAACCCATAAACCCATAAACCATAAACCATTAACCCATTAACAATTAACCCATAAACCCATAACCCATAAACCATAACCCATAAACCCATAAACCCATAACCCATAA
>JBBQJT010000080.1:0-9061 GCA_038326165.1 Chitinophagales bacterium
CTGGCTCGGTGGCACTATTCCTCCTGGCAATCGGATATTGATGCAATGCGATGGCGGAAGTGGCTGCCGTACTGGTACATTTGGCAGTGTCACCTTTCCACCTCAGTGCGGCGGTGGTTGTAGCATTGAATATACCCCCAATCAGGTCCGACTTATAAATACCATTCCCATTGAATTTATAGGTACCTGCACCTGGATTGGTGGCACTGGCAATTGGAACAATGCCGCCAAATGGAGTTGTAATGATGTTCCAAACCTCAACGACGACGTAATCATCAATTCTGGAATCGTTACTTTAGACAACAACACCACTGTCAAAACACTCAATCTCACCGGTGGTTCTGTAGCAGGAGGCAATAATCTTAGCGTTACCAATGTTTTTCAATGGTCAGGTGGCTCCTATTTGGTTGAAGGCGACTTATCAGTTGGTACTGCAAGCCTTTCTGGAAATATTTCGCTTACCAATACCAATTTGATCCTCTCTCAAGGCGGCACTTTTGACAATCCTACTTTGAACCTCAACAGTAATGCATCCATCAGTCTACCTGCTGCCAAAACCTTAACCCTCCTCAATCAAGGCATCATCAACAATGACAACGCCCAAAACTTTATAAATAACGGAACCATCATCAAGAATGGCTCTGGTGTATTCACCTTCAAAAATCCTTTCATAAATAATGGCATCACCAATATTGCTTCTGGTACTATAAAATACGACAATAATTTTACAAGTACAGGACTCTTGAAAGGCAATGGTGTTATCAATCTGATCAATGCCGGAAGTATTCAACTCGGACCCATCAATCCCGGCAGTTCACCTGGCACATTTCATGTGAGCGGAAATTATGTCAACAAACATTACCTCTCTGAAATACTCACAACTTCTGGTGTAACAACTAATGACTTGCTTGACGTAACCGATAATATTCAGCTTCAAGATTCGCTCACCATCATAAAATTAGTTGGTGACGACATTCCTTATGGCACTTATACCATCATGCATTGTGGCGGTGCCTCTCCTTGTATAAATGGCACTTTCACCATCATCAAATACCCTGCATTTTGCAGTGGCGCAGATTGCAGCCTTTTGATCACTGGTGAGGATGTAAAATTCGTATTTCAAGCCAACCTCCCCGCTGAACTTACAAGCTTTGACGCACACAAGGTGGGCAATTCTGTCAGACTGGACTGGACCACCGCCTCCGAAGTCAATGTCAAGAATTTCATGGTAGAGCGCAGTTCAGATGCCGTAGACTGGAGTCATCTAGATGAAATACCTGCCATCGGAAACACGACAATGTCCCAAAAGTATGGCCTCTTGGACCGTGAACCTTTGGATGGCGACAATTTCTACCGCTTGCGCATCAATGACTTTGATGGCAGCTTTAAATATTCTCCAATTGTGGCCGTGAGTTTTGATGCTAAGGATGATTGGAAGATCTACCCCAATCCAGCCAATGACTTCATTACCATCCAACCTGGCAATCAAAAGCAAGGAGTTTTCTTATTGGTCAATGCAACTGGACAAGTGCTTGTGCAACAAGAATTTTCACAAGGGGAGGCAACAAATATTTCTCTATCCAAGTTCCCAAAAGGCATCTATTGTATTTGTTTTCCGGGGAATTCTTGTAAGACGTTTGTGAAAAAATAACTAAATCTAAAATAATAAGATTTGTCTGGATATCAATAAGGAAAATATGACAAATAGCAACAATACTTTTGTAAGTACAATCCCAATTCCGCTTCGAGGGAAATTGACAAAAACTATGTTTTTTGTTGACACTTTGGGCAAAATAGGCATTAAGCGTATTTTGTGTTCAAGTGTCTTTTGCAAATTTTTGCTTTCATTCTTATGGCTTTTAATCAGCAATTCTATTTCTGCCACCAATATTGTTGCTGTACAATCCGGTGATTGGAATAATCCTTCTACTTGGAACCCTGCAACGGTTCCGGGTTCAAATGACGATGTTACAATTTCAGGTGGTTTTTCAGTTACAATTAGTGACAACCAAATGTCAAACGGCATTCTACTTGATTCCAATTCAGTATTAGCAATAGCAACTGGAGGTACTTTGACGACAACTGGAAATTTGGTTTTCAATGATACCCTATACATTGACGGTGTTTACAATATGAATGGTGGAACACACCAAATGAATGAAAATTCAGACTTTCTTGGTACCGGAACACTAAATTTTAGGGAAGCAAATATCGTAAATATAAGTGCTCCAGAAGAGTGGTATGTAGCTGTTTCAATTTCCAATCTCAACAATTCAGCAATTCTTACAATCAATGGACAATTTTCAATTGGTGAATTTAATTGGCATGATAACACGCATTTTAACTTTTCTGCTGTTTGCTATATTGACATTCTAAATATTGTTGGACAAGGAACACATGAAATAGTAGGATCAGTTTTTAATTGTAGAGAACTTTATTGGCAGAACGGAAATGTATCAGGTTCAGGCAATTGTATAATTGGATATGAATTTAATTCAATTTCAATCGATGAAGCTGCAACATTTGATATGAATTTGGAAATTGGGGGTTTAGCACAATTCGTGGGTGGAGGAACTTTCAATAAGCCCATCAATGGACCTGGCGGCGAGGCTCGCATAACAGTGGGGGTTTCTGACGTGCTCACTACCTCAAGCGATATTAATCTTGTTGGCGGCATAAATGTTGAGGGAACTTATAACTCCAATGGTGGTAATATAAATGCATATTCCCTATCCTCATGGGGAGGTTCTACACTCAATGTTGCTAATAATGTGAATTTTAACTCGCAAGATATATCCTATTTGCGGGGCACAACCAATTTCAATGGAAATTGGAATGGGCCTATTATCAATAGCGGTTATTTTGATTGGAATGCTGGTGAATTAACATCTCTGGATACCAACGCTTATTTTGAAAATGACGGGATAGTTAACTTGCTCACCTCCGCGATTCATAAAACCAGTTGCAAAATCGATAACATTGCTGGAATATTTAATTGGGATGAAGGCGGTTTTAGTCCTGGGAATCCAAACGTAGATTTCAGTAATCGGTATGGAGGAACCTTTAATATCAACTGCATATCTGGAACGTCCTCAATGCCAATAAAAAATGAAGCAATCATAAACAGCAATGTAAACGTGACATTTTCTAATCTGTTGGTTAATGAATATACTGGAACAATAAATTTAACAGCTGACACTCTAAAGTTAATAGGCAATTTGACCAATTTTGGAACAATCAAAGGCAATGGATCCATTGAAACAACTATTATTGAAGGGCCAGGTGAACTTGCTCCAGGAGCCTCTCCTGGCACAATAATCATTGTCGGTGATTATACGGCTGGAATATTGGCAATTGAATTCGACGAGACAATGGGGATTGTTACTAAGGATTCAGTCCATGTGTCAGGCAATGTCAATCTCAATGATGGTACTCTTGACATTAGTATAATAAATGGTTCAATCCCAGCTGGCTCATATACAATTTTAAAATGTGTTAACCTAACAGGCACTTTTGCCAGTATCACGGGCGGTGATTGTTTTACTTTGGAATATGGAACCGATAAACTAATTTTAAAGGTTGGGGTTATTAAAACATGGGATGGTTCAAACGATGTGTGGAGCAATGCGTCAAAATGGATACCCAATGGTGTGCCTTGTCCCCTAGACAGTGTGGTAATCAACTCTGGAATTGTGACATTTGACATTCAACCAGAAATGAAAAGTCTTACAGTCAACGGAGGACAGATCAACAATACATCTAGTTCATTTTCAATTAACGCACCAACTCTAATTGCAATGGGAGCAAAATGCGTAGTGAATGAACCTCTTACATTTACTGGAATTCTTAATAATAGTGGTAAAATTCAAGGAATTAGTGTTATTGATATATCTGCAGCTACAATGGTTGGTGGTTACGGAACATGGGCACCCGGTAATTCGGCTGGTGACTTGTCCGCTACGGGTGTGTACGACAATGAAATCATCGAAATGGAAATAGGCGGCAATGGCGGAGGTGGAGGTATTGTAGAGGTGGACTTACTCTCCGTCAGTCAAACTATGGTGGTTGGTGGCGATTTGATTATTCCCTGGCTCGGTGGCACTATTCCTCCTGGCAATCGGATATTGATGCAATGCGATGGCGGAAGTGGCTGCCGTACTGGTACATTTGGCAGTGTCACCTTTCCACCTCAGTGCGGCGGTGGGTGCAGCATTGAATATACCCCTACTGAGGTCAGACTTATTAATACCATTCCCATTGAATTTATTGGCACTTGCACTTGGATCGGTGGCACTGGCAATTGGTCTAATGCTGCCAAATGGAGTTGTAATGATGTTCCAAATGCAAATGATGATGTTGTTATCAATTCTGGATCAGTAAATATTATTGACCCCACGACCGTCAAAACCTTGAATTTGACAGGTGGTGCTCTTTCTGGCTCTGGATCAATAACTGTCAACAATAGCGTTATATGGTCAGGAGGGCAAATCGACCTAACAGGCAGCACTAGTTTGGCAACAGCAACTATTTCGGGAACCGTTGGCATATCCAATGGCAACTTAATCTTAGCCCAAGGTGGCACAATGAATTCTGCAACTGTTGATCTCAGTAATAATGGCGTCATTACTTTACCTGCTACCAAAACACTTGAATTGATTAACACTGGCACCATCAACAATACAAGTACTGGTGAGTTTGTCAACAACGGTACCCTCTTAAAATCTGGCACTGGACAATTTAATTTCAATAGCAATTTAACGAATAACGGAACACTTACTGCCAACGCTGGCGTCCTCAAAATATCAAAAAACTTGAGCAGTACAGGTTTAATAAAAGGTGTGGGGATTCTCAATTTAATGGACGCAGATACCGTTTCTAACAATAATGTCAATCCAGGGAATTCCCCAGGTTTGTTAACCATCGAGGGGAATTACACCAATAAAAATTTAATTATCGAATTTCTGGAATCTGGCGGGGTGACAACTCATGATGAATTAGAAGTAACACAAACTATTACTTTAGCAGGTGTTGACAATGAATTGGTTATTGACAATAATGGTGGAGGTGCCGTACCCTATGGTGTTTATGAATTTTTATATTGTAATGGCACATTGCCTTGTCGCACTGGAACATTTGATGGAATAAGCTATCCTGCGTTTTGTGCTGGTGGCTGTTCTTTGATCTATACAGATGATGGTGTAAAGCTCAATTTTCAGGCGGCATTGCCAGTTGAGCTTCTAAGCTTTGATGGATATCCACAAGACGGGTCAATAGAGCTCGGTTGGAGGACAGCATCGGAAGTAGGAACTGACCTGTTCGTTATTCAAAGTTTGAATCAATCCGAATGGGAACCAATTGGAACAATTTTTTCAAAAGGAAATTCATTGGAAAAACAAGATTATAACTTTATTGACAAAAAACCAAAGGTGGGCTTCAATCTCTATCGCTTGGAAGTAGTTGATTTCGATGGACATAAAGAATATTCTCCAGTAATTTCAGTGGCATATAATGTGAAAAAAGATTGGAAGTTATTCCCCAATCCAGTTGAAGATTTATTGTATTTAGATCCAGGACAAATTGGATCTGGTTACTTCCAAATATTCAATGGGTCTGGCTTTTTGCTGGCACAACTTCCAATAGAAGAATTTCAAGTCCAGCAACTTGATGTTTCCAATTATCCATCAGGTATTTATGGCGTTTGTATTCCCGGTTTTTCATGCAAAATGTTCATTAAGCCTTAAAGGTACCAACAAGTAAAAATTTCATGATGAATGTTATTAGAATTTTAAGCTGTGCTCTGGTGATGCTTATTGGAGGAAATATTCATGCTCAAGTAAAGGATACCTCCGTTTGCAACAAGCAGGTAGACAGTTTGATTGAAATGTCGAGAAGCTTGTCAAAAGACAAAAAATTTACTGAGGCTTACAAGGCAGTTGAATATGCCGAAAGTATAACAATCGCTTGTTTGGGAAAGGACAATTTGACATTTGCCAATTGCATTTTCAATAGAGGAAGAGTATTTCACCTCCAAAATAAATTTGCTGAAGCATTGCCATTTTATCAAACAGCAATGAAAATGCGTGAAAAATTAGCCGGTAAAGAAAGCAAAGAATACTCCTCAGCAGCCAACAACACTGCCTTGGTGTTGCGCCAATTGAATAGACTTTCTGAAGCAATTCCGTTGTACAAAGAGGTGGCTGATTTAAAACTGAAACAACTCGGCGCTGATAACATAGATTATGCTGCAGCATTGAATAATTACGGTGTTGTTTGTTATAAGGCCTTGAAGTACGATGAGGTTGAAAAATCCTACCTGGAAGTTCGGAGAATTCGTGAAAAAGTTCAAGGAAAAAAACACCAAGAGTACGCGCGTATTTTGAATAATTTAGCAGCTTTCTACGTCGAAGTAGGAAGATATGAGGAGGCAGAAAAATATTATTTGGAAACCAAAACAATTCAAGAAGGCACCGTTACCAAACAAAGTGCTGATTATGCAACTACACTCAATAACTTAGGCCTACTTTATAAATTGTTGGGGAAATTTGAAGAATCAGAACTACTGCTCACAGAATCCAATTCGATAAGGGAAAAAGTACTGGGCAATGAAAATGCTGAGTATGCAGAGGGTTTGTACAATTTGGCTGGGCTATACAGGACTTTAGGAGATTATAAAAAATCAATCGGTCTTCAAACACAAGCTGTTGACATTACACAAAAATTATTTGGCAAGAATGATCCAAGATACGGAGAAGCAATTTCTAATCTCGCCTTAGCTTATTATTTTATTGATGAGCATAGCAATGCTGAAAATCTTTATATTGAATCAAAAAACATCTTTGCAACAAATCCCGGCAAGGAGAATAAAAAATATACCATTACCGCCAACAACCTAGCATTGTATTATATCGAACAGAAAAAATATGAGGATGCTTCTACCTTACTCAATGAAGTAAAAGATATTCGAAATAAAACTTTGGGTCTCAATCATCCTGATTATGCCAATGTTATTGAAGATTTATCATTGCTCAATACCAAAAAGAAAAATTATACAGAAGCCTTGACGTTGAGAAAACAAGCGCTCGACATATTTGGCAAGTCATTGGGAAAAGAACATGAACGCTATGCCGAAAATCTTCATGCACTAGCTTCACTTGAGGCTTACAATCAGAACTTTGACAACGCACAGATCGACGTAATTGGGTCAACAAAAGTGCTTAGGAAAGTTTTATTTAATTCCACCAGACATCTCTCAGAAAGGGAACTGTTTGCTTACAATGATTTGTTTTTAGAGCAAATAGACCTCAATTATTCATTTGCCTTTAAACTAAAACCTAAGACCGAGTTGCTCCAGAGTTGTTATGACAATGCCTTATTTTATAAAGGCTTTTTACTGAATTCTGTAGCCCAAATCAGGAATATCGCAACATCACACCCTGATGCTGCACTTAAAATCGGACTATTGAATTCTTATAAACGACGCATCATTGCTCAACAACTACTGCCCTTAGCTGATAGAGATAGTCTCGCCAATGTGGAACTCGAGAATAAGTCAAATATTATAGAAAAAGAACTGGCCAGAACAATTGCCTCTTATAAAAATATTTCGAGCCCAATTACCTCAGACCAGATAGGTAAATTGTTAAAACCAGACGAGGCGGCTATTGAATTCGTAAAATTCAAGAATAACTTTCCCAGTGAAACTGATAGTGTACTCTATGCTGCAATTTTACTGAAGGGCGGCACTCAAAGTCTTGAATTTATTGTACTTTTTGAAGCCAAAGAAATGGAAAAATTGGTGGGCAAAACCATAGATCGTAAAACAGATTACGTCAATGAATTGTATAGCCTTTCGGACAGAGGGGCTGCTCCAAATGTAGAACCTATGAAGCCACTCTATGACCTAATCTGGAAACCCCTTGAATCCAAACTTCAAACCCCTAGCCCTATTAAGACCGTTTACCTCTCCAATGTTGGTTTGCTTCACAGAATCAATTTAGCCGCAATTCCAGTTTCGGAGGAAATGACAATGGGTGAAAAATATCACCTTGTGATGCTAAATAGCACTCGACAATTGGCAAGTGACCTAAATCTCAATATCAACCCTGAAAATACTGCAATCATATTTGGTGGCGTGAAATATGATGCGGACAGTACTTTTTTAGCTTCCATTATCAACCGAGCACCCAATAGCGATCTGGCACAGCGAGGTTTCAACTCTTTTACTGCAACCGATCCAAAACAGCGGGGAGGAACTTGGACCTATTTGAAATGGACGGATAAGGAAGCCAATTCGATTGAAAATGTACTCAAAACAAGTGGCTTTACAATCAAACAAAATAAAGGCTATGAAGCAACCGAGGAAGCCTTTAAGCAAATCGGACTCAAAGAAAAATCACCAAGAGTGATCCATATTGCCACGCATGGTTATTTCTTTCCAGACCCACAAACAAGCGTTAGAGAATCAAATACTACTAATTTTCAAACTATAAAAATAAACCAGAACCCAATGATCCGTTCTGGATTGATACTTGCTGGTGCCAATTATGCATGGTTGAATAACAAACCAATCAGTGCTAATATAGAAGATGGCATTTTGACGGCCTCTGAAATAAGCTTAATGAATCTTGCCAACACAGAATTGGTTGTGCTATCAGCTTGCGAAACTGGGCTTGGAGACATTGTAGGCAATGAAGGAGTCTATGGTTTGCAAAGAGCCTTCAAGATTGCGGGAGCAAAATACCTGATCATGTCCTTGTGGCAAGTACCAGATTTTCAAACCCAAGAGTTGATGACCACATTTTACGGCAAATGGCTACAAGACAAAATGAGTATCCCAGATGCATTTCGAGCTACCCAACAAGAAATGCGTGAAAAATACCAAAGCCCCTGGTTTTGGGCAGGATTTGTGTTGGTGGAATAAGAAAATCTAAGAATTATTAAGCACCATTATAAAAATTTTAAAATTCAACACGATGAAATTTTTTCTGGTTACAACCATTTTACTATCCTCATTTTGCATCAACGGTCAAACAATTGATTCTGTTGCAATTAAACAGGTCGA
>JBBQJT010000081.1:0-8705 GCA_038326165.1 Chitinophagales bacterium
GGCAGTGTTCCAGCTTTCAATATAAGGTGGGGTTCCTCCATTCGTTGCGGTAATGGTAATAGAGCCATTATTCGAATCAAAGCAGGAGGGTTGCAAAACCAAAAAATCTGGAGTAATTACTCCTGGCTCTTGCACAACGACATTGATTACCTCTGTCTCAATAGGATTTGAAGTATCTGTGATGGTAACTGTATAGATACCTTCACACAAGTTATTGACAATCGCAAACTCACCTGAATTTGCAAGCGTTCCATTTCCATTAATGGCTGGAGTTCCCAATTTTGCCCAGTTGTAATTGTAAGGAGCTGAACCACCCGCTACTTTTAGTTGAAAACTACCATCACATCCACCATTACACAGCGGCTGAATTGAAGTAGTAGAAGCCTGTAATCCTGATCCTAATGGTATAATACATATTTCACCAACATTGGAATTGACCATGTACGGCAAATAATCTAATGGCGCAATTGCAATGGTAAAATTAGATTCTTGACTGGGGCCAAAAGTAGGTAGAACAACAATATTGGAACACTCAAATGGAGACCCAATTAATTTGAAGCACAATGTCATTAACTTACTGTTGTCAGGAATTGAACTTCCAATATCTGTATCTTTTAATATAATCGTGTTGATTAAGATAGATGGATTTCCAGGTGGAACTATAAAATCTGTAAAGGAAGCGAGAATTGGGTCAAAAAAAGTACCAGAGATAAACTGTAGAACACTTGGATCGAACTGCATAAACAACTCTTGAGCTACTACGTTCTGCCAATTATCTGCCGTCACTTCTATGCAAACAGTATCCCCTTCTTCGCCTGTAATATTCCCAAATGTTAAACTCACAGCTGGAAACACCATTTCAAAACTGAAAGGGCAGGTCTTTCCATCACTTACTGTTATAACATAAACTCCATCCTGAGGCACAGTATAACTTACTGTAGAATTGTGTTTGGCTATGCCTGAAGTCACATTTCCTTTGATGACCGGATTACTTTTTAATGAAATATCAATTGTGTAGTTTTGACTGCCATTCCATTCAGGCCAGCCCCCATTTAATACGAATCCACCTATTGATGTAGTACCACCAGAAGCTTGCGTTGTCATACTTTTAGATTTGATTTGATTCAAATAAACAACTGAAAAAGTTTCTGCCAATGATACATTTACGCAAGGACCACCATTCTCAAATCCTTTGGTTGCCCAATTATCAAGAGTGATTGGAGCAAAATAAATTTGGACAGGACCACCCAATCCAAAAAGTTGTTGCAAATACCCTGTGTTCTTAAAATACATGTCTCCAACTGGAGTAGGAGCAGTTGCAACCCACAGGCCACCAGGGGCAGGTGGATTATTCAAAACACTTGGATCAAACAATATATTGGCCAAGGTGGGGCCATCGACAGTCGGGAATTTAGAGTAAAAAGCATAACCTACACCCGGAGGTGTGCCCGGTATTGGATCACCCGACAAGTCTTGGCCTCCCTGATGATCAACAAACAAAGAATCTCCAAAACACAGAAATAATGGATCATTTGAGTTGACTCCTATACCTAGACTAACCGACACATTACCAGCATTGTTGCATGGCATTTCCACTTTAGACGCTTTTACCAATTTGCCATTCAGACTAACCGTCTGAGGAACTTGTGCACACATTACTGTAGTCAGTAGGGTGAATACGGCAAAAGGGATTATTCTTTTGAGCATTTTATTATTTTTTGGCAAATACAACTGGATTTTAAAGTTGTACTCACACGGTTAATGGCCTTAACGCCGATATGTTCAATCTTATTTCCAACTTATGCTGGAATTCGAGCCGCAAATATATAAATATTTTTTTCATATATGTTATTGCATCTCTCCTTTTAAGATTACTTTTTTTACCAAATCGCTGCCAAAGGAGTAAGGAATATATGCCAAATTTTCTAAGGGCTGAGTAATCAAGCAATTAGCAAACTTGTTTTTAGCAATAGAACCAAACTCCATTTCAACTCCCATAGCACAAGCTCCATTGATTGTTGCCGCATTTACGGCTTCTTCAGGTAGCATATTCATGTGAATACATGCCAATGACAATATAAAACTCATTCTCCCACTTGGGCTCGAACCCGGATTGTAATCAGTGGCAAGAGATAGTGGCAGACCAGCATCGATCATTTTACGTGCAGGTGCATAAGGTAGTTTCAAAAAAAAGGAAGTTGAAGGCAAAACTGTTGAAATAGTTTGACTATTTAACAGTGCGGTGATCTCCGCTTCACCTACACATTCCAAATGATCCACTGACAGTGCACCATATTTTACACCAGCCTGAACGCCGCCCGAATAGTCCAACTCATTTGCATGAATCTTACCCCTCAAGCCATATTTCATGCCTGCTGACAATATTTTTTCGGTGTTGCCTTGTGTGAAAAATCCTCTGTCACAAAACACATCAATAAAATCAGCCAATCCTT
Organism: Chitinophagales bacterium; assembly: GCA_038326165.1. Taxonomy (GTDB): domain Bacteria; phylum Bacteroidota; class Bacteroidia; order Chitinophagales; family Saprospiraceae; genus JAEUUM01. The sequence goes on from JBBQJT010000081.1 coordinate 2,454, forward strand.
CCTCAACTACCTTCGGCAACATATCGTTGATGATGTGATTGACATAATCATCCTGACGACCCTTGTATTCAGGAGGCACTGCATGAGCGGCAAGAAAATTAGATCTTATTTCGCAATTTGTTGCAGATTTCAAGCGGCGGATTACCCTGAGCATTTTCAACTCACTCTCCAAATCAAGACCATAACCACTTTTAATTTCTACTGCTCCGGTACCGAATTGAATTATTTCATGCAATCGTATCAAAGCTGAATCATACAATTGATCCTCAGTTGTATTGCGAAGTCTTAAAGCGGAGTTGATGATTCCACCTCCTTGCTGAGCGATCTCCTCGTAAGTCAATCCATTGATACGGGCTACAAACTCATTTTCACGACTACCAGCATATACCAAATGAGTATGACTATCACACCAAGCAGGAATAACCCAGCCGTTGGTGGCATCATGCGCAGAAATAGAGGTTTCTGGGAATAATGACATACTTCCCCAAGAATGAAATTTTCCATTCTCAATGAGCAGCCAAGCGCTTTCTATAAAAGGGAGTTGTGACATTGAAGCGCCTTTGAGTGGTGCTGTTAGTCCTTCTTCATCGTAGTATAACCTGCCAATGTTTGTAATATAAAATGTTCGAGGTTGCATGCGAAACTGTAAAAGATCCGCAAAGGTACTCAATCACGCCTAGAGACTTGTAAGATCTTTGACCACACTTTCAATTCCTGAGAGCTTTATGGATCCTGAAGCATTTTTGGCTTCGTTCTGACTTTCAAATGGACCTGCAAGTATTCTATATTGGACTATTGGACCTGTGGATTTAGTATAGAGGCAAAGTGTTTGTTCAACCAATAAAGCATTCAAGCGATTAAGCTCGATCATCGCCTTATCATGTGAACTATAAACACCTAACTGAACACCAAATCCGGACATAGCAACCTTCTTAACTTGCACTTGCCAAAAAGAGACAGGTGAAGACAAAGGCGAATTAACTACGTCCGAATTAGTGGGGTTTGTGTTTGAGGGTTTTAGTACCTCATCGGTTTTTGGTGCCGTGCTCCCAGTTCGGCCGGTTTGAAAGGAGCTATTGGGTTTATAATTAGTCGAATAAGCAGACAGATATCTTTTCATCTCCGGCAAACCCATTGATTTGGATCGTCGGTTGATTTCATTTCCATCTTGGTCAAGTATCAAAAAGCTTGGTAAACTTTGTATGTTGAATTCTAAGCGAAGCATTTCGCCTGATTTGGTATCTATATCTGAGTTAAGCACCACGAATGATTCGTTCAACCATTCAATCATCAAGGAATCATTGGCAAGATTCTGTTCAAACGATTGGCATGGAGCGCACCATGCAGCCGAAAAACGTACGAAAATCTTTTTGCCAGTGATTTTTGAAATTTCACGAGCTTGAGAGATGTCAGCTGGACAGGTCATCAATAGCGTCTTTGCATCTATTGGAGCACACTGTATCATGACAGCTATGAAAAGGATGAAGCAAATTTGTTGTGCTTTCATTTTAATATACGTTTTCAGGTTATGTTTTACTAACAGTCTTACTTATACTTACATATATAAATATTTGTTACATGATCTTTGAAGTTTTTTTTAAAAGCTTTTCATGAAATAGTGAAAGTATTTTTTCCTGAATCCTATTACCTTCGGAAGCGTAAAGCTGAACTCAAAGCGGCTTCTTTTAATAAAACACTTGATCATGAGTCAAATTCGAGCAGCAATCACTGGTATATTCGGGTATGTTCCACCAACAGTTCTTTCAAATAAAGATTTAGAAAAAATGGTGGATACCACTGATGAATGGATAACCACACGTACAGGAATAAACGAGCGAAGAATTCAAAATGAACCTGGACTTGCTATGTCCGATATGGGGGTTGAGGCTGTAAAAGGATTGCTTGAAAAGACAAATATTGACCCAGAGACCATCGACTGTTTGATCTGTGCAACTGTTACTTCGGATATGACATTTCCGGATTCAGCCAATATCATTTTGGATAAGTTGGGAATCAAAAACGCTTATGGTTTTGATATTAGAGCGGCATGCAGTGGTTTTTTATATTCTTTGGCACATGCTTCTCGATTGATTGAAAGTGGTGCTTACAAAAAAATAGTTGTTGTTGGAGGTGACAAGATGTCTTCTATTGTAGATTACACTGATCGGGCCACATGTATCATATTTGGAGATGGCGCTGGAGCAGTTTTGCTTGAACGAAGTACCAATGAGTTTGGATTTATTGATGCTGTTTTGCGATCTGATGGAAGCGGACGTGAATATCTGCACATGAAAGCTGGAGGTTCCCTAAAGCCACCAAGTGTAGAAACGGTATTGGCCAGAGAACATTACGTATATCAAGAAGGGCAAAAAGTATTTAAAGTTGCAGTTAACGGGATGATAACAGCTATCAATGAGGTGCTTGAGCGCAATGACAAGACTATTGCCGATGTAGATTGGTTGGTGCCACATCAAGCCAATATGCGCATCATTTCATCTGTTGGTGAAGGAGTAGGAGTCCCAACTGAAAAAGTCATGTTGAATATCATGAAATACGGAAACACCACATCCGGGACTATTCCATTATGTCTTTGGGATTATGAATCTCAAATCAAAAAAGGTGACACCCTGGTTCTATCTGCATTTGGTGGTGGATTTACTTGGGGAGCCGTATTGCTGACTTGGGCGTATTGATGATGCGTTAAAAAAACTTGCTTGATTTGAGCTTTAGAATTTATCCAATTTGGCTTAATTTACAGCTCTAAGTTCACTAATAATTCGTTCCAAATTTCTTATTTTCTCCTCGTACATTGCTATCAACTTTTCGGAAAGTTCCTGGTTGATGGTTTGTGCAAAGTTTCCACCAGACTGATTGTTGTTATTAAAAATGATATTTTCATCAAACTCAATCAGCTTAATCAAGTCTACTTCTAAAATTTCGGAAATTCTTTCCAATTGATTGATGTCAACTTTTGATTTTCCAAGCTCAAGCTTACTATAATTGTTTTGGCTCATCTTCAGTTTGAGGGCCATATAGTCTTGCGAAAAACCTTTCAATTCCCTCATTTTTCTTATTTTTCCTGAAATTTCCATTCTAGCTCGTTTTTCCTTTTGGTTGTAAAGATAGCCGATTTGGTTGTCATTTACAACTTGTTTTTCTGCAAGTTAATTGTTGTGTTAGGGTAACATTGTGGGATATTTATTTTAACACCAAAATACCATTGTCATGAAAAGCTTTTTTTTAGCATTTAAACAACTTTTTTACTTTTTTTCAATTCTGTTGATTCCCTTGAATCTAAAAGGTCAAGTGGATTTATGTTCGCAATCCTTCAATCCGACCATAATTTTAGACAATCCCAACGGTGACTTCATTAATATTTCTACATAACCAAACACAATATTAGGAAATCAAACTATATTGATTCTGGACAATTTGGTTATTAATCAAAACACCTTGTTATTTCAATGTAACGTAAGATTAGCACCGGGTCGAAAAATAATTGTAAAATCTAATGTAACACTTAGCTTGGCAAATTCAACACTATATTCTTGTATCAACAGATGGCAAGGAATAGAAATGGAAAGTACAGCATCTAAAATAGTAACACAGAATTCCAGAATTGAAGATGCGAATATTGCTTTGTATTGTTATCAGCATAGTATAGTGGAACTTACCACTACAGTATTTGACGGAAATTATGTTGGGATTGCCAACAAAACTGGTGAAGATTTTTATTTAAATAAATTTACTGGTAACAGTTTTACTTCAAATGGTACTATTTTGCCAAGGTTGAATCCACCCACTTCTCCATTGGAAGATAATAAGTGTTTCGCTGGCATACTTTTGAATAAAACATCTCTTAATGTAGGAGTTGCAAACAATAATGGTTCAAGTATAAATCTTTTCAATGGGTTGAGACACGGAATCAGGGCGATTGAAAGTTTTGTTACAGTAACAAACTGCAAATTTGCAAATATGGTCAATTCTAACGTGAATCCAGCCTTGAAGGGCATAGGAATTTTAGGTATTTCTTCAAATGTCAAACATATTGGCTGGCCAGGAGTCAATCAATTTGAGAACAATAACTTTGGTATTCAAGCAATATCCAGTCAATTGGATGTTAAAAATACAAATCTTAAAGACAACTTTGCTTTTGCCATCAGTAGCCACAGCAATAAGAAAGGCCAGAAAGTAAGCATTACAAACAATGTAATTCAGTACCGAGTATCGAATGAGAAAAAACAGGCAGGCATTTACCTTGAACGATCAGGCGGTAATGATGCACAAACTTATAATGTAATTAGTAACAATAATATTCTGGTCTATAACAATATTATAGATCCCGTTACTACTATAGTCCCTTATGGTATCTGGATCAATGGGAGCAACAATGCAACCAATTATTTAAACGTTAGCAATAATACTGTGACTTTACAAGAAGATCAAGGAACTCAAAATCGACAATATGAAGGTATTCATATTGATTATTTTGGGATGGACTATGCATCCGTTATCAATAACAGTATTACTACTGCTCCTGGAGGCTATAGTCATTTTGGTATTTCATGTTGGGCATCTTCTTTGAATGCCAGTTCCAACATGGTTTACAACAATACAATTATTGCCTCATACTTTGACCCCAATAATCCACAATTGCCCAGTGCATACGAGGAAACTGGAACGCTAAAATGTGGCATTCACCTAGACAATTGTAGTGGTATTAACTTTTGCAACAACGACATTGGTAGATGCACACATTGCTTTCACTCATCAGGAGCCAACACAGGTACAGATCTAAAAACAACCAAAAGCGGTGAATCTTGGTTTGGTATGTTCTTTGACAATACCATGTTCCCCAATCAGCCGTGTAAAGCCAATACTTTCATTGATGATATTGCTCAGTATAATCTTGCTGCTAGGAGAAAAGGTGGCAATGTCATATCCTTTACGATCAAAACCAATACACCCATCGAAAATCCTCCGTCAGCTAATCCGCTAAGGAATAGTTGGTTCTTTCCAAACCAAACTTGTAATGCTGGAGAGGGTTTAAGCTGTACAGTATTCACCAAACAAGGACTAATGCCACCTGTATTTAATCCTTTAGACACATCCATAGCGCGAGGCAACTTTGGAGGCGTAACTTCAATTCTGGCAAGATGGAATGCCACCCGCCAGATATTTGAAAAGTACCGCAACTTCCCAGCAGTTTATACCTCATACAATGATTTGGTGGGTTTTATGAATACTTATACCAATTCCAATATTGATAAGTTTGGTCAAATAGAGCGTATTCAAGCTGAGGCATATTCTGTTGATCCTGCCCTCAGTACATTATTGAATCAAAATTTAATATTGACTGACACTTCAATGGCAAGATTGGCACATATTGATCAAGTATTGAATGTTGATTCTACCAATATTTGGGCACTGACCAACAAGCCATTGGTGTTGCAGACTTTAAAAACTTTACTAAGTAATTATGACCTGTTTCTTAGTCAGCAGTTGACATACCGTGTCACGAGGTTGAATGCTGCAAAGTTGATTAATAACAGCATTACGCCTAGTTTTGCTTTTGAAACCAATCAAAAGACTATGAATGATATCGTATTGAGTAATGAAATAGCAAATATTGATGAATACAGTCTGAGCCAAATTACTTCCATGCAATCCATAGCTGCAGAATGTTATTACAATGGAGGCAATGCCACATTATTGGCTCGAGCCTTATTGCCTAGTCATTATGTTCCATACTTCATGACTTATGATGGTAGCTGCACCAATCTGCCAGCACCTATAGTCACCTCATCAATGGAGGTTCAAAAAAGTGGATTGGTATGTTACCCAAATCCTGCATCCCAAGTATTGACAATTATGCATGCGGATCAGAATATAATTGGCATGAAGATAGTGGATCAAGTAGGAAGAACTGTCATTCATCAAACGGATATTAACAGCAACAAACTGGATGTAAATATTCAAACATTACCAGTTGGCATATACCTTGTATCCGCCAAATTGGTCAATGGTGAAGAAGTACACAGCAAATGTTTAATACAACGATGAGATCGATAACGACAATGATTTTGGTTTGGGCTTGCGCACTGGCTGCGCAGGCCCAAAACTATGATGATAAATGGATCATGGGCTATCCTTATGAGCTAGATGGAAGTGGAAATTTTTTTGGAAGTTTCAACAATGGATTGGGTTCAGGATTTGATACCAGTGCTACCTTCAAGTCTAATTTGGGCACAG
>JBBQJT010000082.1:0-8697 GCA_038326165.1 Chitinophagales bacterium
GGTCACAGAATATGATCCTGCCCCAAGACCTGAAATTGTCTGGGTTAGAGCTCCTGTTGACCATTTATAGGTATAGCCTGGTGTTCCTCCTGTTGGGTTAGCTGTGGCTGAACCATTGTTAACATCACATAGTGCATCAACTTTACTTAATGAAACAGAAGGAGAGGCCTGATTTGTCAAGGACACAGTCGCAGTCGCAGTGCACAAAACAGCATCTGTTACTGTGACTACGTATGTTCCCGCACCTATTCCAGTAATGGTTTTTGTAGTTCCACTATTTGACCATTTATATGTGTAAGGCGCGACTCCAGAAACAGGATTAGCGGTGGCACTACCATTGTTTTGTTCGCATTTTGGATTTACACCAGATGCCGAAGCAGTTAGGGTACATTGACCAAAACCAAAATCCAACGTATGATTCACAAAACCATTTGAACCTGTAGTGATCATTGTTGATGGTAAACCTATAAATGCGTTGTTTGCAACAGCGCCACTGGGTGTAATAATTCCATCACTGTCATTTAAATCAGGATTAGAACCTTGACCAGAATCATTTTTTGTTAATGACAAATTAACATTGGCCCCACTCACACTCAACTTACCACTTACAAATTGACCTCCAGTTCCCACCACAACAAAATACTTTGTCGCTGGCAGAACACCGTCTGAAGTGCTAAAATAATATTCACCATTAGCATCTGTAACTTTTGTTGAAACTAGAGTACCAGAGCCATTGTATAAAGATACATTTGCACCTGAAATTCCTGATTCATTTGGGTCTTGAATTCCATCGTTATCAGTATCGTTCCAAACATAATTTCCTATTTGCAATGGAGGAAGTTCGCAGAAAGCTTCAACATCTCCCACACCTGAAGCTTTACCAAATGTACCTGGATCACCCTTAAAAACTTGAAAACCGATTTGTCGGTCTCCAGTTGTGTTGTTTACTTTCCAAACACCACCTGCAAAAATATCAAGCTCTGGGTCAATACCATTTGTCAATATTTGCCCTTCAGCAGGCAACATTGTTATACCGCCCTGTGTAGCATCCTTATGATAAGGAGAGCCTGGCCCTTGATTATTTAAACTAAAATCTCCACGATAGTATTCTCCATTTCCTGGACCTTCAAAATTATTAGCTCCGGCAGTTGTTACGCAACTCACTTTGGCATTATTTTCTATCGTCCAAGAACTGCCTATACCATTAAACTGGGCTCTTAAGAGATCTCCACCAGCAATTCCGTTAAATCCGCCAGTGTTTGTTTCCGGATTGGGACTGAAGTTTTCATCCCCCGTTTGTAATCCCGTTCTATCCAGCATACCGATAATCATATCACCGTTGCCATCAAATTCGATATCTGATAAAATAGGTTGTGGGTATATTATATAGTTACCGGAACAAGGTACTGGAAATCCAGGTTTCCATGGTTTCCAATTTCCCTGTGTTGAACAAGATCCATCGGTATAACCTTTGGTATAACCTAAAGAAAAATTTAGGACCAGTTGAGGTGTACTTCCAGAAACAGTTGGGTCAATTTTATAAACAAAGGCTTGTGGTATCCCAGCCTGATTTGACTCAGAAGTACAAACAGCTCCTACATAAAGACTTCCCTTCCAAAATTTTAAACCCCAAGGTCTAAAATCACCAAAATTACCACAGGGATTGACTCCCGCAAAAGACCAAGAGCCTCCAACCGTTGCATTACCAGCACTTGCAGGTACACTAATATTCAGCGCATGAACTGTTCTAGTGTTAAGATTTACAAAATAAAGTTTAGTACCGTCATCTGAAATATCCAAATCTCCAATACCTACTTTACCTGCGTTATCATAACCTACTTTATCCGCGTTAGGGCAAGTTCTTTCTCCTGGTAAACCACGGTCTGCAGAATTTTCATAATCACTACTTGTTCCAACATTAATACCTAAACTAGATACATTGATGAAATTTTGCATTCCATTTGCAGCAACACCACTTCCAAAATAGATGCCTCCAAGTCCTTGGGGTCCCAAACCAACATGGCGCTTTAAAACAGCGGAGCCAAACAAAAGCCCTGATTGTTTTTGGTATGATAGTCCCCAAAGGCCTCCGGTTTTATTGTTAATTGAAAGTTGCGTGGAGTTACCTGCAGCTAACTTACCTGTAATATTTGATTGAAAAGAATAAAGTGAGGCTGCATTTCCACTTGGCAAACTTGTAGATCCTAAACATGGTGTTCCTGGAGATGTAATTTGTGGGTTACCGTTTGTATAAAGTGGAATAGCCACCCTTGGATTTAATTGACAATATTCTGAAGGGTCAGCAACTCCAAGATCAGCTGCGCAGGTTGGAGCTGCAATTTTCTGAACTGTAGTACGACTATTTGCTCCATTAAAGGTGGAAGAATTTTGATATTCTGTTCCAATTGCGCTAAACTCTAGCCTAACTGGGTATTTAGCGGAGGGGATAGTTAATGCATAAAATCCACAAGTGTTTGTTGTAGCTGGTCCATAAGCCTGACCAAATGAATCATATGCAGTAACAACAATTCCACCAACACCAAATCTTTCAGCAGTGCTCCTTGCACCATTCTGATTGTAATCCTCCCAAACTCTACCTCCTAATTGTCCTGTTGTACAAACTGGACCACACGTGCAATCAGGAGGAGGCATCATGGAATTAATTGATTCTGAAATTCTTTCAAATGGAAAAGAATTTGAAGGAGCTTCAAATTCACTTTTTACAAATTTAGCTTTCAAGCTAGGTATTGAATTCAATAACTCTACAGGCACCTCGTCAACATAAAGCGACTTAGGGAATGTTGAAGATTCAATATCAGTATTAATGGAATGAGCGTCTTTTCTTAAAACTGCGTCACGAAGCACTTTCTGACTATTAAGATGGGAAACATCTGAAACAAATTTCAAAAGAGAATGGTCACGATTCAAATTTTTCCAAACCCCCATTGAAATCCCTGAAATTGTTATCAAGGAGCAACTAATCCATATTAGAGTTTTGACTAAACTAGATTTTGATGTCTTGTTACTAGGGTTAAAACAATTGTAAACATTGCTTTTAGTAATGATTCGTCTCATAGTAATTTCAGGTTATCTAAGTTGTTTGTTTTTTATCCGATTTCATTCGAGATATGTCACCAGGGTAGGTTTTTGGTGCGTTTTTGGGAGAGTCCTTTAGAACATAACATACCTTTGACGGGCTTTGCTTTACAAAAGTAACTGCAATCATTTGGTAAATGTCATAAAATATTGCTTTTATTGACGGTAATTTTTACATAAATATTAGTTCTAATACTCAGTTTATTGTTTAACAATAATTTATATAATTTATTTTCTACAAATTGACAATCAATCTTTTTATTGTTTGTCACAGTCATTTCATTACAGATAATTCACTAACAATCTAAATTACGTGACATGATATGATAAATTTCAAAGCATGAAAATATCATACATTCTATCGATTAAACAGTAATATAAATAATAGTAAGAAATTACTTAATTGTCAAAATGTGACAATATCCCGATGAATTTGAACACTCATCTTATCTTCAGCCAATCTTGAATTTGGAAAGAAAAGTTTTGCTTCTTCCAATAAAATATTCAAGTCTTTATATCTGCTTGACAGATGTCCAAGAAGCAAATATTTACATTTTGATTGTTGCGCAATTTTTGCGGCCTGGATGGATGTGGAATGCAGGGATTGAATAGCAATTGGTTCATCCAAATTCGAATATGTAGATTCGTGGTATAATAAATCTGATTGGAAGATTAAATCACAAATAGCTGGAGAATACGCAGTATCTGTACAAAAAGCATATGATCTATTACTCCCAAGTCGAATTACAAAGTCTTTCCAAGGCAATACCTCTCCTTTAATATTTAAATCCTCTTTGCGTTTAAGTGATTTGATTTGTTCCAATGTCAGCTCTCGATCTAATAATAACTGCTTATTTAGTTTCGGAGCTCTTTCTTTTTCCTGAATAAGATATCCCGTTGTTGGTACCCGATGCAAAAGTGGAATGCTAGAAATAACCAAATCCTTATCCTCAAAAACAATTTTCGTTTGCTCGGTGTCGTGTTCTTGTATATTTAAAGTAAACTTCAACTCAACCTGACCGCAAATTCTTAATTGAATTTCAATCAACTCCTTAATTCCATTTGGACTGTAAATATACAAGGGGTTTGTTCGGCCCAATAAATTCATGGTAGTTAATAAACCAATGAGACCAAATACATGATCACCATGAAGATGGGAAATAAATATCCTACTGATTCTAATGAAAGGAATATTCATTTCAACCATTTGCTTCAAAGCTCCTTCACCGCAGTCAAGGAGGAAGTACTTTTCAGCGAATTGTACCAACTGGGAAGTCGTGTTCCTTTCTTTACTCGGAATTGCTGCGTTACAGCCTAGTATGGTTACCTGAAATAATGGATCCAATAAACTAGTCGTCTGATTCAGACATCAACTCTCGCTCAATTTCACTCATAAAAATATATTCTACGGCTTCCTCTAATGTAGGAATGATCACCAAGACATTATTCAGACGTGAAATATCGATTAATTTTATAACACTGGGGTGCACAATACCAGTCAATAAAAACGATCCATTTTCTTTCCACAGTCTGTTGGCAGTAAGAATTGAACTTAAGCCACTTGAGTCAACAAATTTTACTTCGGATAAATCCAAAATTAAATTATTGACACCTTCATTATGCAAAAGCACAAATTCTGATTTTAGATTAGGTGCAATAACTGAATTCAAATTTGATTCATCTATTCTAAAAATAGTATATTTCTCTTCTTTATCTACACTGAACTTCATACATATACACTTTATGGCGTTAAGGATAATTCAAAGGTACATAATGCATCGTATCGAGGTGCCATAATTTCCTAAAATTTATCAAAAACTGACATATTTTCACTTTTTTTGCTAGTGGCACCCTTTATGTTCTAAACTCATAAGCAATATACTTGTTTACTTTATAAAAAGACCCTAAACTTGTACTACAATTACCGTTTAAATAATTTCATGAATAGAAAATTCTCTCCTAAGGTAAAACAAATCATATCCAACAGTCGAAATGAAGCGATCAGGTTGGGCCAAGATTACATTGGCACAGAACACCTATTGTTGGGTATTATTATGGAAAACAAATGCCTTGCAGTTAAAGTCCTCGATTCTCTTGACTTGAATAAAAAAGACTTAAGAGAAAACATTGAATCGGCTCTTCCCAAACGAAGTGAGTCATACACGAATCTCAATGTTGGCAACTTACCACTGAACAAACAAGCAGAAAAAGTATTGAAAGTTACTTTTCTCGAAGCTAAGATGTTAAAAAGTGATGAAATCTTTCCAGAGCACCTCATTTTGTCAATTCTGAAAAGCAAAGACAACGAGGCTTCAAAGATCTTGAATGACTTTGACATTGACTATGAGATTTACAAGTCGGAGTTGGAATTTGTGCGTCAAGAGCAGGACCCAGCAGCGCCTGAAATTTTTATGGAAGCTAGTCAAGAAAGTGAAGACAACTTTGACGAAGATGATGACCAAAGCTCTAGATCTCAACGAAAAGGAAGCAGTAAGAGCAGAACTCCGGTTTTAGATAACTTCGGCCGGGATGTAACCAAACTGGCAGAAGAAGGAAAATTAGATCCAATTATTGGCCGTGAAACTGAAATCGAACGGGTTAGCCAGATCCTATCACGTCGTAAAAAGAATAACCCAATTTTAATTGGAGAGCCTGGAGTTGGAAAAACAGCAATTGTCGAAGGTCTTGCACTGCGTATCATGCAACGAAAAGTGAGTAGAACCTTGTTCAATAAGCGCATAGTCATGTTGGATTTGGCAGCCTTAGTAGCTGGAACCAAATATAGAGGACAATTTGAAGAGCGCATGAAGGCCATCATGAATGAATTAGAAAAAACACGAGACGTAATCTTGTTCATTGATGAAATCCATACCATAGTTGGCGCAGGTGGAGCAACAGGTTCTTTGGATGCATCCAATATTTTCAAACCAGCTTTGGCCAGAGGTGAACTTCAATGCATTGGAGCTTCAACATTAGACGAATACCGCTCGCACATTGAAAAAGATGGAGCTTTGGATCGAAGATTTCAAAAAGTATTGGTTGAACCACCTTCACCTGAAGAAGCAGTTCATATTCTCCAAAATATCAAATCCAAGTACGAAGAGTTCCATAATGTCTCATACAGCGATGAAATTATCAAAGCAGCAGTTAATTTGAGCACCAGGTATATAAGTGATCGATTTTTGCCAGACAAAGCTATTGACGTAATAGATGAAGTCGGCGCTAGAGTGCACCTGAAGAATATTCACGTTCCCAAACACATTGAAGATCTTGAAAAAAAGATTGAAGAGATTAAGGAACAAAAGAATCTGGCTGTAAGAAGCCAGCAGTACGAAAAAGCCGCTGATTTCAGGGACGACGAGTCTAAATTGATTCGTCAATTGGAATTTGCAAAAATGGAATGGGAAGAAGAATCCAAAACCAAAAGATTCCCTGTTACTGAAGACGATATTGCTGAAGTAATTGCCATGATGACAGGAATTCCAGTCAAACGGGTTGCGCAAGCTGAGAGTGCAAAGTTGATGAGCATGAGTGATGACTTGAAAAAAATGATCATAGGTCAAGATCAAGCAATCGCAAAAGTGACCAAAGCAATTCAAAGAAATCGTGTAGGCTTAAAAGATCCGAAAAAACCAATTGGTTCGTTTATCTTCCTTGGACCGACTGGTGTTGGAAAAACAGAATTAGCAAAAGCCCTTGCTCGATATTTATTTGATTCCAACGACTCTTTGATACGTATGGATATGTCAGAGTATATGGAGAAGTTTTCAGTATCAAGGCTTATAGGTGCACCTCCGGGATATGTAGGGTATGAAGAAGGTGGACAATTGACCGAAAGAATCAGAAGAAAGCCATACTCAGTGGTATTATTGGACGAAATAGAAAAAGCACACCCTGATGTTTACAATATTTTGCTTCAAGTTTTGGATGATGGACAACTCACAGATGGATTGGGAAGGAAGGTGGATTTCAAAAACACTTTGATAATCATGACTTCAAATATAGGGGTGAGACAATTAAAAGATTTTGGCCAAGGAGTTGGATTTGCAACCAAAGCAAGACAAGACTCTGAAGAAGACAATACCAAGTCTGTGATTCAAAGCGCCTTGAAGAAAACTTTCTCTCCAGAATTTTTGAACCGAATAGATGATGTTGTGATCTTCAATTCTTTGGATCAAGAGCACATCTTCAAGATTATTGATATTTCAATCAGTGAGTTGCTGCAAAGATTGAGTCACTTGGAATACGGTCTAGAACTTTCTGAAAGCGCAAAAGTCTTTGTAGCAGAAAAGGGATATGATCCTCAATTTGGTGCACGACCATTGCATAGAGCAATTCAAAAATATATTGAAGATCCATTAGCAGAATTTATCTTAGGAGAGAATCCAGTCAAAGGAACAGTCCTTCAAGCCAACCTAAATGAGGAGAAAACTGAGCTGATAATTTCAACATTAAAGGAGGCAAAATCAGACGTTAAATAGAATCTGAAATCAATTATCAAATAAAATATCAAATTCGTAAGTGCTTATTGGTGTAAAATATCAATAGGCACTTACTTTTGCGTAAAATAAACAAAACCACTTTGGGTAAAAGAATTAAAGAGAGCGATAAAATCGCGCAGAAATACAATATAAATGAGTCAATCACAGCACATGAACTCCGTTTAGTTGGTGACGATTTTGACGCCATCAGTGTGGTTGCCGGCAAAGCAATAGATATAGGTGTTTACCCCACCCGACAATTATTAAGATGGGCTCAAGATTTAGAAATGGATCTTATTGAAATTTCGCCCAATGCTATTCCCCCGGTTGTCAAGATTTCTGACTTTAACAAATTTATCTTCGAAAAAAAGAAGAAGGAAAAGGAAATCAAAGCCAATACAGTTAAAACTGTAGTAAAAGAAATTCGCTTTGGACCAAATACTGATGAACATGACTTTGAATTTAAGGTTAAGCATGCCAAAAAGTTCCTTGAAGAAGGATCAAAGGTCAAAGCCTATGTTCAATTTAGAGGCCGTGCAATCGTATTTCAAGACAGAGGTGAATTGTTATTGTTGAAATTCCTAAAAGAACTTGATGAAGTTGGTGCAGCTGAATCATTACCAAAGCTAGAAGGCAGGAAAATGCTTGTAATGGTAACCTCTAAGAAATCTCAAAAGAAAAACTAAAGCAATTATTAGCTTTTTTCATATAGTAAACATATCTTTGCACCCCGTAAGAAAAGCAAAAAGCTCATGCCAAAAATGAAAACAAATTCCAGTGCCAAAAAGCGTTTCAAGCTTACAGGAACTGGTAAAGTAAAAACTGCTCACGCGGGTGCTCGTCACTTGTTGAGAAAAAAATCTAAAAAAGCGAAATTGCAACTCAGCCACAACACTACTGTTAATATAGCTGACGAAAAAAGAGCTAAGCGCCTACTTTGTGTAGGTTAATCAAGAATATTATTAACGAGGATACAGGCCAAAGTGTCACTATGATCCCTGTATCGCACTAATCAATAAACTATGCCACGTTCAGTAAACTCAGTCGCCTCAAGAGCAAGGCGCAAAAAAGTGCTCAAAGCAGCTCGCGGATATTTCGGAGCTAGAAGTAAGGTCTACAC
>JBBQJT010000083.1:0-8505 GCA_038326165.1 Chitinophagales bacterium
GGATTTTCGTCTTGACCAAGCTATCAGCTGAAATAATAGTTCCTACAGCAATTCTTAGTTCCTCAAAAGTATCAACAGAAGCAGTTTTATCATTCATATCATTAAGCGTTGACATAAAAATATTAAAAGTTTTTGATCTCATTGTAACTTTAAGAAAAATCCAAACGTCAAACAATCGAAATGACAGTACAAGAATATAATCTAAGTGTAGAATTATATGCAGATGGGGTTTTTCGTTTTATGATGAAACTAACCAAACAGGACTCAGATTCTGATGACCTTCTACAAACTGCCTACGAAAAGTTGTGGCGCAATTATTCTAATGTTGATTTTGAAAAAGTGAAATCTTGGTTATTTACAACTTCTTATCGGCTATTTATAGATGGCAAGCGGAAGTCAAGAACAGACTACACTGACTCTCTTCAAGATACCCCTCAAATAGGTAATGAAGATAATTTTGACTTGAAGGAAGTTTTGAATAAAGCGCTAGAAATGATACCCGCCATTCAAAAAAGCTGCATTTTGTTAAGAGATTATGAAGGGTATAGTTATGATGAAATAGGAGAAATTCTTGAACTGAATGAAGCACAAGTGAAAGTGTATATTTTTAGAGCAAGAGTGAAAATGAAACAGATTTTAACTGAAAAATTTAATGTAACTGGTGTATGAAACATAATAATATCGAAGCCCTATTGATTGATTATTTGGAAGGAAAATTAAATCCTGAGCAAATGAAAGAAGCCGAATCAATATTAGCTGGTAACAAGGAATATGCTAATATGATTGGAGCTTGGTCTCAAATAAAAGTTGAGCCAGATTATTCAGTGATGTACAAGCACAAGTATGCATTGAAACGACAGAATGTTATTGTGATGCCAATTTGGAGTAAATGGGCTGTTGCCGCTACTGTGGCATTGGCTTTAAGTTGTGCACTCTGGGTTTGGAATAGCAATGGAATTCAAAATCAAGAAAACGATCTGGCTTCAGTACAAAAGTTGGATAAGACGGAAACTAGTGAATCAATTGAACATCAAAATATAAAGAATACTCCTTCAACTTCTTCGTCATCCATGTTGAATCAATTGTTGGGTTCCAATAAATCGATAATTAAGCAAGAAAGCAGAGATATTGCAACTCAACAAGCCTCAATTGTTCAAACAAAACAATGGAAGCCTATTGATACCAATAGTTCAGAATCAATTTCACTTAATGAAAACAAAGTGAAATCAGTTGTTCAGTCAGAAAGCCCTATGTCAAAATTATCAACAATTCAAGCAAAGGTAGATTATCAACCAACATCTGAACAATTGAATTTTACCATGAATCAGCCACAGGTAAAAAATAGAAGTAAAGCCCTAGCCACAATAGAAAACAGCTTGTTTACTGATGCCTATACAGGCCTCAGAGAAGAAGTTAAAGATAAACTGAAGGAACTACAGCCTTCACAGATAAAAAACAGTCTTAGAAATTCATCATTCTTCAGCGAATTTAGGGATGCACTGGTGCCCACATCCTTAGAAGAGACACTAGCGATGAACAAGTAAGTGAAATCATTTTTTGAACCAACTATTACAAATGTCATGAAAAATTTAATGTTAAACCTCATCATTTTAATGATGATGGTAGTAAATCTAAACGCTCAAACGAGCGATTCTCTAAGAATTCTTAACGAAAAAAGAGAACAGGAAGTCGAAATGCAAATTAGGGAGGCTGATAGACTTGCTCAACAAGCTGATGTACTTGCCTTGAAAGCAGATTCAATCGCAATGATTGCCGATTCAATAGCCGCAAGTATGGATGAGCTTTCAGACCCTGCTTCGCCACCAGATGCCGATATGGAAGCTGACGGAGGTTCTTTTTCAGACAACTATTTCTCGATTAATAAAAAACCAAACACCAAAAACGTAAAAATCAGATGGTTGCTGGTTGATTTGGGTTTAAGTACTTACTTATCAAAAGATGGATTCAACTTGCCACAAACTGCCGAATACGAACCATTCGAACAAAATTTATGGAAATCGACCAATTGGAACCTACATTTGATGCGTATGCGCATAAACATATACAAACATGTTGTAAATCTTCAAACTGGTCTTGGATTTGAATTCTACAGATACAATTGGACTAACAATTATGATCTACCTGAAGGACAAGCCAATTTGGTTCCAGTAAAATCAGGGACCGATTATGACAAAAACAGAATGCACAGCAGTTGGGTTACAGTACCGCTTATGGTTAATTTTGAAACAAACCCTAATAAAACTAACCGTTCGTTCCATTTTAGTGTAGGAGGATATGCGGCAGCCAGATTAGGTACCAATATCCGTCAGGAAGGACCGGATATCAAAGACCGAAAATTGAGAGATGATTTCAATCAGAATAACTTTAGATATGGTTTGACTTCAGTTATAGGCTATGGTCCGATATCAGTTTTTGCAAACTATAGTTTGGTTCCACTCTTCAAAACTGAGAATACCGCCGTACCAGAACTTTATCCATTCAACTTTGGTATTTGTTTGATACCATTTTAGTTTGCAAATAGATTAATAAAAAAGGAGAATCCGTTGGATTCTCCTTTTTTATTTCTAGGCAAATCTAATGAAAACTAATAAAGATATTCCAAAGACATCAGCTCGTTTGTCTTGGGATTTATTTTCATAACTATTGTCTTTGGCACTTTTGAAGCAGTATTCAACTCTGTATTCCTATCGAAACTGACGATAATATAAGGAATAATATTTCCTGTTGTTTTTTCACCTACTACCGAAGTAGTTGAGTATTTCTTTGAGAGTGCACCTATTAATCTTATCAACTCTTTTTCAGCTAATGTTTGACATTCATTAATATTTGCCAGATCAATATTGGCTTTGTGGTCAGCAAATACTTTTAAAGCATATTTAAGCCTGCCGTCTTGATAAACATGAGCAAAATAAAAAGCATTCCCTTGTTTCTGAATATTTACAATGTGGTATTGATCGACCTGTTTGAAGTTTTCTATTGAAGTGCTGTATGAAAAAGAAGACAAATCATTGACCTGAAATATATTAGATATCATTGTTTGGGCCACTGATTGAGCCTGCAAGTTACTCAATGCAACGGGATTGTCACCTTTGGTAGCTTGAACTTTATCGGAGTTAGTTGTGAATTGCCCAAAGCAGCTTGAAACGCACAAGCAGAAAATAAAACTGTTGATTAGCTTTCGATTTGAGTTCAATTTTATACTAACTGAATCCGAATTTTTTGTTGATAAACTTAAGAATTTCATTTGGTTCAAGAGGTTGCATAAAGTACTGGAGTTGTTTGTGTTTGACTTTAGGTCTAGCCAAATCATGTGTGTCCCGAACTTTAATTATGAAAAGATCCTTGTATTTTTTAGTTTTGAGTAAAGATAAGATCTTTTGGAACAACTCTATGTTGCCTGATTCATGAACTATCACCACATTTGGATTGAAAGTACTCAATTCCGATAATGGCTTTGATTCAGACACTTTGAAATTGAAATGCTGTGCCGCTAATAAAAGATCGAATCCATCAATCGTTTCTCCGTAGATACCATTTATCATTAAGATTTTCAAATTAGTTTTTTTGTGCATAAAGGGTCGCATATATTTAGATTTCTAAACTAGATTTGTGACAAATAGTTCAAAACAAAATAATTAAAATTAAAAATAATGGACAAACTTGGGTGGTTAAAACTTGAATTTTTACCTATTGTGAGGAATATTCAAACTGTTCCTATTGGAAAATGGGGGAAATTAAGTTTTCATGAAATGATTGAACATTTTTCAGATTCAGTGAAAATTGCTAATGGAACACTTTCTTACGGATTACTTTCGCCTTTGGACAAAGTTGATAGTTTTAAAGCCTTTGCAGTCAGTGATCGTCCATTTAAAGAAAATACGCCCAATAAATTAATGGGAGAGGAGCCTTTGCCGTTAAGACATTCAACCACAGCAGAATCCATAAACGAACTTGAAAAAGATTTTACTGATTTTTTTGAAATTTATGAAAACAAAGCAGATTTAAAGATTACGAACCCATTTTTTGGTGAAATGAGCTATGAAGATAATATCAATTTGCTCTACAAGCATGCTCGTCATCATTTACAACAATTTGACTTGATTGAACAAAACGAATAGTTTGATGGTTTGGATGTAATGAAAAACATGCTCTTAATAGGCTCAAGTAAGGGAATTGGTTATGAAATACACAACCAAGCAATTGATCAAGGTTATAATGTTTATTCAATTTCTAGAACTGATACCTCCACAAAGAATCATTTGTGCTTAGACATATTGAGCGAATCAATACCAACAGAATTTTTGCCAGAAAAACTCGATGCTTTGATTTATTGCCCTGGAAGTATAAACTTAAAACCATTTAAATCTTTAAAAGAAGCAGATTTTCTTTCTGATTTTCAGATAAATGTGCTGTCAGCAGTTAAAATTATTCAGCAAGCGTTAACACCTTTAAAAGCTTCAGGGAATGCAACAATATTACTATTTTCTACTGTAGCGGTTTCTCAAGGAATGGCATTTCACTCAAGTATATCAGCCTCAAAAGGCGCTATAGAAGGACTTACAAGATCCTTAGCAGCAGAATTTGCTCCCAACATCCGCGTCAATGCTATTGCCCCATCGTTAACTGATACTACATTAGCTTCTAAGCTGTTAGACACACCTGAAAAACGTGAATCAGCAGCTGGGAGGCATGCTTTAAAAAGAGTAGGGGAGGCCCAAAAAATAGCTGCAGCAGCCCTAAACATAATAGGACCTAATTTTGACTGGATGACAGGACAAATAATCCATATTGATGGAGGAATGTCAATTGTCCGTTAATAGTTATTAGTCTAGTTTATACCAAAGTAGTCTGTATTCTGGGTGATCAGCTGCCAAAGATTGCCACTCCTTCATTACAGCAATACCGTTTTTGCCCGTTGACTTCTTCCAGTAAACAATAATAAAATATTTTTCAACATCACTTAATATTGCCATGTCCAATGGAGTTCCATCAATCATTGTCGCATTTGCCATGCGTATGAGCATGGATGATCCTTCTGATTCTTTTGAGGCACTGATTGCAATTACCGATTTGTCAGGTTCAAAAAAACCTTTTGATGGTTTTCCCGATTTAAGTTGTGGATACTTGATTTTTACACCCTGGGCATCATAAACCTCTGCAATTGGATAAGACTTAAATTGCTTTGATAAAAGCTTCTTAGATGCCGCATCACAAGTAATTGAATATCCTCCTGTTATGTCATTGGAGTTCAAATACTTAACATCAGGATGTATGGTAGTTCCTGTGTTTGGAGTTTGTGAATTCAAAATATTTACAAATCCAAACATCATAATAATGCTATAATAAAATGTTTTCATATTAGGTTTGTTTCAAATTTAGTGCCATTGATTTATTTGTCGTTCAGAATGATAGGGACTTGACTCTTTGTGCCACTAATTACGACTTTTGAGTTAGGGCTCAGTGACAATTCCTTCATTGCTTTAATCTGTTCGTATTGTAATTGTCTGTCTGTTAAGCTGGAATTAATAATCCTCTGATAATCAGCAATGCCAGCAGCTTCTATTCGTTTACGTTCAGCTTCTTGCTTTTCCTTTAACAACACAAATTGCATTTTTTGGGCATCTTGCTCTGCATTGATTTTAGATTCAATTGTTAATTTTACACTTTTTGGTAAAGTTATATTTCGTATCAATAGGTTTTCCAACTCTATACCTCGTTTCTTGAAATCATCTTCTATGGATTTGAAAATCCTTATTTGAAACTCCTCCCTTTTTGCAGAGTAAAGTGCAACTGCCTCATAGTAGACTGCGTTATCCCTAATCTTAGTTCGAGATACAGGCCTAATGACTACATCCTTATAATCTGAACCTATTTGCCTTAAAATACGGGGAGCTTCCGTTGGTATTATTTTATACAATACTGTGAGATCCAATATTACCTCTAGCCCATCAGCTGTTAACACTCGGATAGCGTCATCTCCGTTTATATCTCCCTCAGAGCTAACTCCACTCATCGTGTAGTTCTGTGTTTTGATAGTGAATGGTGTAATTTCAAGAAAAGGATTCACAAGGTGCAATCCTGAACCTAAGGGCTCGTTGTCAACTTTACCAAACAGAGTTTTGACGCCAACGGTTCCCGGATCAATTTGTCGCACTGATTTAAAAAGAAGTCCCAAAAAAACCAAAGCAACCCCAATACCCTTAACCCCCAATGCAAATTGTTGTAATTGGGGATTTCGCTTGTTCATCATGCTTCCAGCAAAGAAAATAATCGAACCTAAAATTATAAATGCTAACATGTTGTAATTTATTTTTCAAGCTTAAAGACAACTGAACAATAACAATCGTTCTTTTCAATCGATGATAATCATTTAAAATACGACTAACTTCACCCGATGCAGATAATTCAAGCAGAGTATTTTATCTTTGCGATGTGAACACAGTTATTTCATGCAAGAACTTAGGGGTAAACCTCAATAAAAAGCCGATATTATCAGATGTTAATTTTGATATGTTGAGTGGAGAATTGGTATATCTGATTGGAAAAACTGGAACTGGAAAATCCAGTCTTCTAAAAGTATTGAGTGGTGATCTAAAACCAAGTATTGGCACAGCTGATGTGGCTGGTTTTGATGTCCAAAAACTAAAAACCCGAAACAGCTATCAACTAAAAAGAAAAGTGGGGATGGTATTTCAAGACCACAGATTATTGATGGATAGAAATATTTACGATAACCTTGACTTTGTATTGAGAGCTACAGGTTGGAAAAAACGCCGACAAAGAGAGGAACGAATAAAAGAGGTTTTGGAATTACTGGATTTGAAAATACCTTTAGCTGCCTGGCCTCATGAATTAAGTGGTGGTGAACAGCAAAAATTGGGAATAGCAAGAAGCCTTCTCAACAATCCGTCTATTATTATAGCAGATGAACCAACTGGTAATCTAGATCCTGAAACTTCATTGTCGGTGCTTGAAATGCTTTTAAAGCTGGCAAAAGAAAAACATACCGCAATTTTGTTGGCAACCCACGACTTTAAGTTAATTGAAGCATATCCAAGTCGCATATTGGTTTGCAAAGACAACAGTATACATCCTGGCTAATTCATTTGATTAAGAGCTTCTTGAACCGATTTAACGGGAAGCTTACAAACTTTTTTCTTACATACATAGATAAGCGTGGCAGAAGAATTGAGTTTGCCTTGCAATAATTCAAATTTTCCCTCGGAGGTGCCACCTAGTAAAATGGCATCAGGCATGTAAACTTGATTAATTTCTTTCAACAAGGCTTTATAGTTGTTTCCCATAATTGCAATTTCATGAAGATCTTTATTGGCCAAAAGTGCGTGAGACAACCATGAACTGTAAAAATCTGCACGAGGGCTGTTTTTGATTTCATTGCTTACTTTATCGAAGGTTTTACTACTTATTTCTATCCATTCAACATTGGTGAGCAAATGCCCAAGTAAATACAAGTTGTCTGCCATAAGCGCGCATGCGGCAGGTAGATTCCCATCCAAATTCTCCGTCTTCCTAGTTACTAAATTAGCATCTGTGGCTTTTGTAAAATAGAAGGTCTGTTTATTCTTGTCATAAAATGAATTAATAACTGTCTCAGTTATTGCTTTTGCTTCATCAATATATGCACTGTTAAAAGTAGCTTGATATGCAGATAAATAAAGTGAAATGGTATTTGCATAATCTTCCAAAAATCCATCTATACTGGCTTTGCCTCCTGTAAAGTTTCTCATTAATTGACCATTTGCAGTCATTTTTGTTTTGATAAATTCAGTTGCAAGAATGGCTCTGCTCAATAGTCTTTCATCCCCAGAAGCTTTGTATGCGATAAATAGTGCATTGGCGTTGGCGGCTGTCCAGGAAGTTATAACTTTTGTATCTTTAAATGGGGCAATTCTCTTTTTCCTTGCAGTCAAGAGTTTAGTATTGATACTTGACAACAAACCAGTCAATTTATTGGGATCTATTCCAATTTCCTTTGATAACTCAATTTCCGATTTGGATACAGACAAAACATTCTTTCCTTTTTCCCAATTCCCTCCATTGTTGAGCCCATAATAAGTCGTTGCAATCTTAATCTCTAAGGGATCTTTCAATATTTGCTCAATTTCGTTGACCGTCCAAACATAATATTTGCCTTCCTCATGTTCACTTTCAGCATCAGTTGCGGTATAGAATCCTCCCAAAGGGTCTGAAAATTCTGTCATCAAGAATTCAGCAGACTTCATCATTCTTTTTTTAAACAGTTCATTTTTACTTATCAAGTAAGCGTTGCTAAGTAGACGAATCATATTTGCTTGATCATAACCCATTTTTTCAAAGTGTGGAATCTTCCATTTATTATCTACAGTGTACCTGAAAAAGCCACCTTGCAGATAATCATATAGTCCGCTGTTACATATTTTTTCAAGTGAAAAAAGTGCATGTTGTTTTGCAGTTTCATTCTTTTGATAATACCCTAGATTAAGC
>JBBQJT010000084.1:0-8082 GCA_038326165.1 Chitinophagales bacterium
TTTCTGAAAGAAATGGTACAATGGTGGTGCAAATCCAGCCAATAGAAATGCTGCTGCAAGCACAAATAGAACTAATACATAGTTTTTAAAAGTACTCTTCATTCGTTCAGATATTTATATTTTTTGATGTCATTAGTAACGAATACCAATCATTAAAATTCAAAAACCTGGTAAGTATAAATAAACACCAGCCGAATTGTCAGGATTTCTAAAAGGGGACAAATGTAATCCAAATATATCTTACTGCATCAAGCATTCAAACATTTATTTACAATCTGATAATATGGACATTACAACACCCATACAAGGTATATTACCTAAAAACTGCTAAATATATTTCTGAGTATATTGAAATATGGTATAGTAGCAATAAGGAGCCAATCGCACGAAACTATGCCACACCAGAAGAAACGGATACAACAATAGTAAATCGTTAAAAGCCTAACCTTTAGTTCAATTTCTTGTTGCAATTTCGCAAGATCAAAGTAATTTCAAGGAGAAACGTAATGCTTTACAAAACACATACTCTCTTCACCACAAGAGAGCTACGTTGCCCCGTAAGATAAGTCAATAGGGAGAGCCTCTCACACCGAGTTACGGTTTCTTTAATGCGAGGGAGCACTACTAGTAGCAACGGCAAGACCATAACGAACCCGCCAATAATAGCAATGCCCAGCGGATGAGATAGCATGCAAAGCCATTGCTTCGTAGCGCGGCTGCACGCTAACTGAAGGACCGGAAATTACTACCCCGCTAAAAACGTCGGCGGTGCCATCGACCTTTTCGACAAGGGCAGCCACCTGCTCGGAGTAGCGTCGTAGCATTAAGGCATCATCGCCAAACAGCTTTATCTCGATGGGCTGCACCGAGGTAGAGAGGTCGCCAATCATATCGCCCACTACCTGACCAAAGTCGATGATTAAACCCGGAACCATCGCCTCCACCCTCTTGCGGATATCATCAATAACCTCAACCGATGAGCGGGAGCGATCCTTTTTCAGCTCGAGTATCATTAACGCTTCGTCGTTTGCAAAGGCGAATACGCTAAGATCGCGAATAATCCCTTTAACAAAATGAGTCACATCGAAATTGAAACGTTTCCTTGTGGCTTTTTCTGTTGGGGATAACTGGCATTCCACCCACGCATTTATGCTTGCTAAGCAATAACCTCATTTGGGTAGTAAAAAAACGAGTGACAGTCAAACATTAGCAATCGACAGTGGAAACATTTTCAATTGTTTAATATACTATTGCCTATCTACAAGGGCTGCATGAATAATCGACAGTGGAAACAATGGCAATCGACAGCTAAACAATGGCAATCGACAGTGGAAACAATGGCAATCGACAGCTAAACAATGGCATCGACAGTGGAAACAACGACCACTGACGGCTAAACAATGGACACTGACAGTCAAACATTAGCATCGACAGTGGAAACAATAGCAAGTGACCTTTAAACATTGGCCACTGACAGTGGAAACAGGGACTATAAAAAGAAGGTGTAACCAGAATAAATAATTGGATTAGGAAGGCCTGTTACCGAATGCCCTGTTTTGCGCAGCCGGATTCTCTTTGGCCTGAAAGGCCTATCCGTAAAAGCACAGGGCGCAGCCCTGTGTGAAAGCAAATACCCAATTGAGCAGCGAGTATTACAAATAAGGTTACCCTACACTGGCTGCGGCACTCCTACGCCACACATTTGCTGGAGGCGGGCACCGACTTACGGTTTATTCAAGAACTGCTGGGTCACAAAAGCAGCAAAACCACGGAAATATACACCCACGTGAGCACACAGAGCCTAAAAAAGATTAAGTCGCCATTTGATGATTTATAAAGAAATAATGCTATTTTTGAAAATATAAACCCTCACAAAAGCTGGGTTTAGCCACCCCGATATAGGTGGCTAAACCCAACTTAGTTGGGTTTATAAACGAGTTATAGGCAAGCGTAAAGACCGACACAACAACCATTAAACTGACAGACAATTATCGAAACTTTAGAACGACATATAAACTTAACAGCGGACTTTTTTCCGACACGACAGTCCAACGCTTCGTGTTTTATTTTTTTTGCCGACCCGCATTTTTTAAAAACAATTTTAGCCAGCCGCACAAGTGGCACATTTGGTTTTGCCCCGACACACAAAGCCGACCCTTCGGCAAAACCAAAAGAGCCACTTTTTACCACCGCACAAATGACATTAAACATGATATAAAACTTAACTTAGCAGCTTGAAACAAATTCAAATAAGAAAGACAATATAAATGGCCAAACAAAACGGAAACGTAGAGAAAGTAAAATCCATGGAATCATGGATTTGGAGTGCAGCATGTAGTATTAGAGGTGCGGCAGACGCTGCAAAATACAAAGACTATATTTTACCTTTAATATTCGTAAAAAGATTGAGCGATGTTTTTGATGATGAAATAGACCGAATAGCAGAAAAAGTTAAATCAAGAACAAAGGCCTTACAGTTGGTAGATAAGGATAAGTCTTTAGTTCGCTTTTACATGCCAATTAGACCCAAAGACCTTGAAAAAGAAACAACTTGGGATGTTATTAGAACTTTGAGTGATAAAATTGGACAGCAACTGACCGATATTTTACGTGCTGTTGCAAAAGAAAATATAAGCTTGCAAGGAATTATTGATCGTATAGATTTTAATGCTACAACACATGGTCAGCGTGATATTGATGATGACCACTTAAGTAAATTAATAGAAAAAATTGCGGAAAAACGGCTTGGTTTAAAGGACGTTGAACCAGATATTATTGGAAGGAGTTATGAATACCTAATAAGAAAATTTGCCGAAGGAAGTGGTCAAAGTGCAGGTGAATTTTATACTCCAGCCGAAGTTGGTATTTTGATGGCAGAAATAATGGATGCTGAACCAGGAATGGAAATTTATGATCCATGTTGTGGTAGTGGTGGTCTATTAATAAAATGCGAATTAGTTATGGAAGATAAAATGAAATTAAAATCCAAGACTAAATACGCACCTCTTAAACTTTATGGACAGGAATTTACACCTGCTACTTGGGCAATGAGTAAAATGAACATGGTAATTCATGACATGGAGGGGGAAATTGAAATCGGAGATTCAATGAAATTGCCAAAATTCAAAACTAAAACAGGTCTTAAAATTTATGATAGGGTTATTGCGAATCCTATGTGGAATCAAGGTAAAGACAGCTTACCATATATTTCTGACGATTTCTTTATTAATGATGAGTACAATAGATTTCCAGCAGGTGCAGGAGGAGGTAATTGTGATTGGGCATGGATGCAATTAATTTGTTCAGCTTTAAATGAAAATGGAAAGGCTGCAGTTATTTTGGATACAGGTGCAGGGACCCGTGGCAGTGGAAACGAAAATAACAGCAAGGAGAAAGAAATAAGAAAGTATTTTGTTGATAATGATTTAATCGAATCAATAATTTTATTACCAGAAAATATCTTTTATAACACACAAAATGCAAGTATTATAATAGTTATAAATAAAAAGAAAACAAGAGAAGGTATAATGATGATTGACCTTACAGAGTTTTACGAAAAGTCTCGCCCTAAAAATTTTCTATCCCAAGAGGGTTTAAAAATTGCTCATGATATAATTAATAATTGGAAAAATATTATTAGTGTTTCTACAATTACAAAACTTGAAACAATAATAGAAAATGACTATGTTCTTTTGCCGAGTCGTTATGTAGATAATGAAATTAATAAGAACTGGGAAGTTGACATTCAAAACAAATTCATTGCGGATAAAGAAGCTTTTAAAGATACTTTAATCTCTAATTTTTTTGCAACATATTTTAAATCCAAAAAAGAGAATTTAAAAGTTGAGTCCGATATTGAATTAGCAGGTAAAATAACAGGTTGGACAGCAAAACCACTTTCAGAGGTTATTGATCAATCCCATCTAACACATGCAGAAATCAATTTTGATAGAGCTCCTGTTCTATCTCTAACTAAAGATTTTGGACTTGTATTACAAAGCACAAGGTTTAGTCACAGTGTGGCCATTGAGGATACAACTTCTTACAAAGTAGTTAAAAAAGGGTGGTTAGCCTATAATCCAATGGTAATTTGGGAAGGAGCAATTCATGTTTTGAAAAATGAAGAAATTGGTATTGTTAGCCCTGCTTATAGAGTTTGGATTCCTAAAAGTGGCATAGACTATCGTTATTTAGATTATATTTTGAAAACACCCAAAATCATGGATTATTATAGAAGACTTGCATCAGGTGGCGTAAAAAGAAGAAGAATAGTAAGTGAAACTGATTTTAAATCTATTGTAATTCCTGTTCCAAATAGCGTAACTATGAAAGAGTTAGCTTCCCAATTAGACGATGTATTAAAGTCATTCGATAATTCAATGAACAAGCTAAAATTTGACAAAAAGTAAATGGCTAAACCAACCGAGCATAAAAGCGTTCAGCTTCGCATTTTAAAATATGCGAATGAAATCGGCTGGACTATTGTTTCACAAGGCGAAGCAGAAAGCCGCAGAGGTTTTGATACTACGGCTGCATCGCCAAGAGAGAAAGCAAAAAACGCAAGCCGCTTTTTTACCGACACCTTATTTGAAAAAATAAATCAATTCAATCCCAAGTTTAAAAACAACAAAGAAGATTTGTTGCGTTTACTCGATTTGCCTTTACCTACAATTCATGGCAACCGTGATTTTTTGCATTACCTGCAAGGCGAAAAAACATTTTTCAGCAAGGAAGAAAACCGAGAGTTTAATCTCATATTGATTGATTACGAAAATCCTTCTAACAATGTTTTTGAGGTAAGTGAGGAGTATTATTTATTCAATGGACAATATGCCAATCGAGAAGATGTGGTGTTCTTCATCAATGGCATTCCGGTAGTGGTGATTGAATGTAAAAACGCAACTAAAGATGAAGCCATTGCCATTGGAGTTGACCAGTTACGAAGATACCACAGGGAAACTCCTGAATTTATGGTTCCTCAACAATTGTTCACTGCAACAGAGAGTATTGGCTTTTCTTATGGCGTAACATGGAACACCATTCGCAGAAATATTTTCAACTGGAAAAGTGAAGAAATCGGAAACCTTGAAGTCAAAGTAAAATCGTTTTGCGATATTCAGCATATACTTGATCTGCTCAAAAAGTTTATCCTGTTTGCTGAGCAGAATGAAGAACTCAACAAATTTATTTTACGTCAACACCAAAAAACAGCAGTTGACAAAGTAGTTGAAAGAGCTTTAGATCCAACAAAAACAAGAGGTTTGGTTTGGCATACACAAGGAAGTGGAAAAACTTACACAATGATTAAAACAGCCGAGTTACTGTTTAAAGCACCACAAGCAGAGAAGCCAACCATTTTATTGATGATAGACCGCAATGAATTGGAAGACCAAATGCTTAAAAATCTTACTTCTATTGGCGTAAACAATGTGGAGCAAGCCGAAAGTATTCAGGATTTACAGAAGCTATTAAAGAAAGAGTATCGAGGTATTATTGTGAGCATGGTTCACAAATTCAGAGATATGCCTGCCGATGTGAGTTTAAGAAAAAACATTTATGTGCTGATTGACGAAGCACACCGAACCACAGGCGGAGACCTTGGCAATTTTTTAATGGCAGCAGTTCCAAACGCAACGTTTATTGGCTTTACAGGAACGCCAGTTGACAAAACAGTTTACGGAAAAGGCACTTTTAAAACCTTTGGCACAGATGACAATCAAGGATATTTGCATAAATATTCTATTTCCGACAGTATTGAGGATGGAACAACGCTTCCACTTTTCTATGGAATGGCTCCAAATGATTTACTGGTTCCAAAAGATATTCTCGAAAAAGAGTTTTTAAATTTAGCCGAAGCATATGGAGTGAACGACATTGAGGAATTGAATAAAATTCTTGAACGAGCTGTAAACACCAAAAATTTTCTAAAAGGTAAAGAACGAGTTGACAAGGTTGCAGAGTATGTTGCCAATCATTACAAAGAAAACGTTGAACCATTAGGATACAAAGCGTTTTTAGTCGGTGTCGACCGTCCTGCTTGTGCTATGTATAAAAAAGCATTGGATAAATATCTACCAACAGAATATTCGGAAGTGGTTTATACTGGAAATAACAACGACACAGAAGATTTAAAGGCTTACCACAACGATGCAAAACGGGAAAAGGAAATAAGAAAAAAGTTTACAAAACTGAATGAACAACCTAAAATATTAATTGTAACTGAAAAACTATTGACAGGTTTTGATGCCCCTATTTTGTATGCGATGTATTTAGACAAACCCATGAGAGACCATACTCTTTTGCAAGCCATTGCGAGAGTAAACAGACCTTATGAAAATGAAGAATTGGAAATGGTAAAACCACATGGTTTTGTTTTGGATTTTGTAGGCATATTTGAAAATCTTGAAAAAGCATTGGCATTCGACAGCGATGAAATTAATGCGATTGTAAAAGATATTCAGTTATTAAAATACCTTTTTCAATCGAAGATAGAGAAAGATGTTCCGCCCTATCTTGAATTGATTAAACATGGCTTTAACGATAAAGACACCGACAATTTAATTTCTTACTTCCGCGACAAATCAAAGCGAAAGGAGTTTTTTAAGCTCTTTAAAGAAGTAGAAATGTTGTATGAAATCATTTCGCCTGACAAATTCCTAAGACCCTATATTGACACTTATGCAACACTTTCGGCTATCTATCAAGTAGTGCGTAACGCCTATGTAAAAAGGGTGCAGGTGGACAGAGAATTTCAACGAAAGACAAATGAGTTAGTTCAAAGTAAAATTGCAGGTTCAGTTCCAAATTTCAACAACGAGTTTTTTGAAATCAACGAAAAGACAATACAAAAAATAAAAGACAGTCAAGGCAACGACAATACAAGAGTTATAAACTTAATCAAGAGCATTGAGAAAATTGCGGATGAAAATTCAGACGACCCTTTTTTGATTGGAATTAAAGAAAGAGCAGAAGCAGTTGAGGAAAACTATGAAAGCAGACAGTTAAGCACTCAAGAAGCTTTAGACGAAATCCGCAAACTTTATGAAGAAGATATAAAACGAAGAAAGGAACAAGCCGAGAAAGGTTTTGACGATTTGACTTTCTTCATTTACAGAACACTGCTTGACAAGGAAATCAAGAATTCTGAAGAAGTGACAAAACAGATAAAAGCAGAATTTATAAATCATCCGAATTGGAAGTCCAGCGAAAAAGAATTAAGAGGCCTAAGACAAGCCATTTATTTTGCATTGCTTCCAGAAGAAGACGACATTGACAAAGCAGCCAATCTTATTGACGAATTATTCAACAATTTATTCATTGCTTTTAAATTGTAATCATGGCTAAGTGGACAGACAAAATTGAATTTAAAAGTAGTGTTAGAGAATACGCTAAGAAGATGAATATTAAAATTCATTCGCTTGCTTTACGACCTATGACAAACAAATGGGCTTCTTGCTCGACAGACGGAAATCTAAATTTCAACAAGGAACTACTGGACATAGACAAAGAATTGGGCGAATATGTAATTGTCCATGAACTACTTCATTTCAACGTTCCTAATCATGGTAAATTATGGAAGAGTTTAATGACAGCTTATTTAGGCGACTATGAAAAAATAGAATTGAGATTAAAGAAAATTGCTGGAAGCCAACCCAATTTGCAAGCACATTTAAAAGCCGCACAAACCAACGCTGTTCCAAAGCTTTTAAAAGAGCTTGCAAAGCCAACGCAAGACAAAATTGTTTTTAAAAAATTTCCAACGCTTCAAAAAAAAATAAAACACACAACACACAAGCCAGACAAAAAAGCACTCGACAAATGACAATAACGGACGACATAAAAATGGTTGTAACCCACGACAGACAAGAACGCCAGCCTATAACAGCACCTACAAGAAATTGGCGGTTTAGTGCTTCGTATGACAGTTTTGTGGTTCAACAAACATTTGTGCTTCGTATGAGCATTTGTGGTGAAAATCGCCAACTTCTTGTAGCTGCAATCCGTTGGCAACAACCTTAAAGAAAAAAAACATACACCAAACTTTTGACTATGGACTTTATTACAATTGATTTTGAGACAGCT
>JBBQJT010000085.1:0-7744 GCA_038326165.1 Chitinophagales bacterium
TCAGGTCTTTAATTGAAACTGTAAACGAAGGCTTTAACCCAATGCTCATGGCCTTTTCACCTTCAACTGGCGCAGCCAACTGCGCTTTTACAAGTATTGGAAAAACTAGCAAAAGCATAAAAATAAAAATAATTTTTTTCATGTTTTAATTTTGAGGTTGTGATTAAAAATGCCGCCCGAATATTTTCGAGTGGCATACTCCTGATATTCGGATTTATTTTTTTAATTCGCTTGGTATAACTGGTACAATTACTTTATCTGCGTCTGCTCCATTTGATTCAATAACTTTGATTTCAATTCTGCGGTTGAATTGTCTTCCTGCTTCTGAATCTTGACCATTCACTTCATTCTTTGCTACCGATTTTGAGGCGCCGTTGGTTATAGTTTTTAATCTTGAACCATCAATACCATTGGAAACTAAATAATCTTTACCGGTTTTAGCGCGTCTTTGTGATAAATCCTGGTTGTAAAGTGGATCACCTTTAGAGTCGGTGTTGGCACTTAATTCCGCTTTGTAGCTGGGGTTATCATTCAAGATTTTTATCAACTTATCAAGTTCGCCTGTTGATTCACCGCGCAAGGCGTCAGAGTCAAAATCAAAAAATATCCAAGTTAACTTCTGATCAGTTGGTGGTTCTACCACTGCCACAGCAGTATCAGCCTCGGCGATTGGTTCAACAACAGCGGCAATAGTATCTGCAACAACTACATCAGCTACAACTTCTTCCTTTTTACATCCTTTCATGAAATACAACAAAGCAGCCAATAACAACAATGCACCCAACAACCACCAAAGCCAAGGTGCACAACCTTTGGCCTCTTGGTCTACAATCACTGGAGGAACGACTTTGGATTCAGTTTTGGGAGTGATAGGCGTGGGAGGAACAATAGCTGCTACTGGAATTGGGTCTGGTGCTGGAACTGCTGCTGCTGCCATAACAATTGGTGCGGCTGCCATAGCAATTGGTGCAGCTGACAATATTGGCCACAAAGCCAAAGCTGCCGCTTCATCTTTCTTCGGGCAACTTCTAGCAATTTCCTGATGATTGCCAGCTTTAAGAATGGTGTAATAGAATCCTCTTTTTTCCTCGGTGCTGTATCTTTCCTTGATATCCATGTTTTTCCATACAGATTGGAGGCCATTGTCTCGTGCTCCAATAGTAGGATAAGATTCGGATCTAAATTTTATGGAACCGTCGTTGTTGTACCAAGCGAAGTAATATTCTCCATTTCGATGTTGAAAAGAACTAAAATCTGGATGTCCAGCCATTCTTTCATGTCCCTCATAGGCACTACAAACCAAGTAATCATCTATTTCACGATCGTTGTTATGCTCAATAGTTCCCATCAAACTTGGTATCAAGGCTAAAGCTGCAGCTTCAGTATCTGCATCACAACTGCGGGCAATTTCTTTGTAATTGCTAGCTCTCAGGCTAACATAAAATTTTCCATTTTCAGACTTGGCGCTATAAAAATCTTGGTTCTTTCGGTTCTTTAAGACAGATTCAGCACCGTTGTCGCGCGAATTATCTCGAGGGTAGCCTTCACTTTTCAACAAAATCTTTCCATCGGAATCAACCAAAGCAAAATAATAGTGATGATTGGCTTCATTGTAAAACTTCAGGATACCATTGTCACCTGCCTGACCTCGATTTTCGTAATCTGAGCAGGCCATGTAATCATCTTCTTCCATGCCAGTTCCAACTTCACCAGTTAAATAGCCAAATAAAGACTGTGCAACTCCTTCAGATTTACTTTCAACACTTCGAGCTATTTCAGTATTGTTTCCTGCTCTTAAACTATAAAACCAGTTGGAATCTTCATTCAAAAGCACATAACGCTCCTTCAATGAACGGTTCTTTTTAACAGATTCAAGTCCATTGTCACGAGCCGCTGTGCTAGGATATGCTTCAGATTTAAGCAATAGTTTGTGATTCCGATTGAGCAATGCAAAATAAAATTTGCCATCGCTTTCGTTTTGGAAAGCAACGAATCCATCTGAGTCAGGTATTCCTTGCCCTTCATAGGCAGAAGAAATTAAATAGTCATCGTTCTTCATGTTGATGTTTGTTTTGGTTGAAGGGTAAAACTAAATAGAAAATCGAATTTATTTACTATTTAGACGGCTTGTTATCATAAAGTAACATATTATTATTATGTGCCAAATATACGAATTACATTGGACATGCTTTCTATTTTGACGGGTGTTTGGCCTATATAATCCCCGTCGGCTTCGATGCCAGTTTGTTTACCTGTTTCGGCATAAATTTCGATTGACTCGGTTTGCCACAATTCACTTGCACGATGCTCCCCTATTTTGCCATTGTAAAACATTGGAGTTTTCAGAATTACCTCCCATTTTGGAATTGATTTTACAACGGTCACTGCCAGCAAATTATCATTGGGATCAGCATGAGGCACCAACATCATATTGCCACCAGAAAAAGGACAAACTCCAATATTTATGGTGTACAGATTATCTGTTATTTGTTTTTCACTGGATTTAATTGAAATTGTTTCAGGTTGATAGTCAAACAAACTACTCAAAACATGCAGCAAATAAAATTTTCCGGACCATTGTGTGGATTTTCTACTTGCGGATTTCTTAGCCACAAAAGCATCATAAGCTAAGCCAATAACGTTAATAGCATAAAATATCTGTTCATTTTCTTGCGCCATTAATATTATTTTAGCTGCATCTTGATACCCATAATTGAGGTTCTTCAATCGCAAAACAAATGCATTGACATCTGTAGGAATTCCATGTGCTCTTACCCAATCATTGCCTGTACCACAAGAAAATAATGTAATTGCAATTCCTTGTCTTTTGTGAGGATCCAGGGATAAAATTCCATTGGCAAGTTGTGAAATCGTACCATCACCACCTACTGCAATCAAATGGGTATATCCTTCATTGACAGCTATTTTAGCCAATTCAACTGCATGGCGATCGTATTGTGATTCAAAGGTTTTGAAGGGAATTGCTTTCAATATCAGAGCCTTTTCCAATTCCGTCCAGCGCGCCTTAGCTCGGCCTCCCCCACTGGTAGGATTTATGATAATTGCAAATTCAGTATTCATTTCATGTATCGTTAAAAATTAATCGATTGTCGATTTATGATACCAGAATCTGGCGTATACTTGTACCTTTATCAGACAATAGTGTAAAAATAGCTATGAGTTTCCTAAGTATTCAAAATGTAGTAAAATCCTACGAAAACAAGATTGCCGTAAATGGTGTTAGTTTTGATATTCCTCAAGGCTGTATTTATGGACTGCTTGGACCAAATGGTGCGGGTAAAACCAGCCTAATCCGTATCATTACCACCATTACGCGCCAAGATTCTGGTTCCGTTTTCATAAACGGCGAAAAATTGAATGAGGATCATACCCGTATCATTGGGTATATGCCTGAAGAAAGAGGATTGTACAAAAAAATGGAAGTTGGTGAGCAACTTATTTACTTAGCGCGACTTCGCGGTTTATCTAAGATTGAAGCCAAAGAAGTGGTCAATCATTGGTTCGAAAAGTTTGGAGTAATGGATTGGCTGGGCAAAAAAGTAACTGACCTATCCAAAGGGATGCAACAAAAAGTACAGTTTGTAGCAACTGTCATGCACAAGCCCAAACTGATTATACTTGATGAACCATTCTCAGGACTTGATCCCATCAATGCCAATTTGATAGAAGATGAGATCGTACAATTGCGCGATGAAGGAGCTTCTATTATTTTCTCAACACACCGCATGGAACAAGTTGAAGAAATATGCGACCGAATGGTATTGATCAATCAAGGTAAAAATGTATTGGAAGGAGATGTCAGTGAGATCAAACAAAGGTTCAGAGAGAATCTGTTTGAAGTTAGATACAGTGGAACTTTGAACACGGAGTCTTTATCAAAATTTGGTGAAATAGGTGAGCAATCAGAGGGATATTTCACGATAAAATTTCCTAGGGCCAGTACTCAGAAAAGCTTACTGTCCTGGTTGGTTGGCAATGATATTACTATCAGTGTTTTTCGTGAAATACTACCAAGCATCAATAATATATTTATTCGCACGGTGAATGAGGCGTCTTTGGTTTAATTTGATCAATTTAAGGTAACAGAATAATGGACAAACTTTGGCTCATAATCAAACGAGAATACCTAACAAGGGTAACTTCAAAATCTTTTTTGCTTACTACAATACTTACCCCACTTGGCTTTTTGCTTTTTTTTGTTTTTATAGGTTTTTTGGCCACCTACGAAAGCAAGGAAGACAAAAAAATCCTTATCAAGGATGAAAGCAATATCATGGGCAAAACCATCCACGATGAAGATCATATTTACTATACTTTCTCCGACTTGTCGCTTGATGAGCTGAAGTTAAAAGTAAAAAATGAAGAATCAAATGGAGTCTTACTGATACCAGCAATGGACAGTACCCGCAAAGGCGACGTTCGCCTACTATTTTATGCCAAAGATCAACTAGGCATAGATGATCGAGACAAAGTTCAAAGCCAGATAGCCGAACGCCTTACTCAGTTCAAGATGCAAAAAATGGGCCTCAAAGAAGAACAATTGGAGGCAATAAAAACCGAAGTCACCTTAGACCCTGAGCCAATAGATGCAACTCAAAAAGATGAAAGCAGCTCTGCCGCTGCAGTTGGCGCCGGATTAGGAATGATCATGGGTATCATCATGTACATGTCTATATTCCTTTATGGTTCCATGATCATGCGTAGTGTAATGGAGGAAAAAATGACCAGAATAGTCGAAGTTATGATCTCCACCGTTAAGCCATTCCAATTGATGTTGGGCAAAATCATCGGCGTAGGAGCAGTAGGTTTGACTCAGTTTATAATATGGATGATACTGATCCCACTCATCAGTTTGGGTGTTTCAGCAATGTTTGGTTTTGATGTTCAAGCTTCACAAGCTGAGAATATGATGCAGGGTGCCCCTCCAATAGATCAGGAAGCCATGCAATATACTGTAATGAATATCATGAAAGAGGTTATGAACCTCAACTGGTGGCTCATTATACCATGTTTTATTGTGTATTACTTGATGGGATATGTACTTTACGCAGCTCTGTTTGCAGCCGTTGGATCAGCTATTGGAGATGATTTGGGAGAAAGTCAAGGATTGACACTTCCAATAACCATTCCTGTCATCATTGCTTTTTATATCATGTTCTCCACCGTTCGTGCACCACAAAGCACATTGGCCATTTGGGGTAGCATATTCCCTTTGTTCTCACCGATAGTGATGCCGAGCAGGCTTGCTTTTAATACCCCATGGTGGCAAATTGCCCTATCCATGTCCCTTTTGATAGCAACAACAATTTTTGTAGTGTGGCTTGCAGGAAGGATTTACAGGGTCGGAATCATGATGTACGGCAAAAAAGCCAGTTTCTCTGAGCTCAGAAGGTGGATTTTCTATAAAAACTAAAACTTGATTATTTGGCAGCTTTCTTTTTAGCAGCTGGCTTAATTTTATCAGTTAGGTTCAACTCCAGCTTGAGGTACTTTCCTGTATGGCTATCGGGGTACATGGCTACTTGTTCAGGCGTTCCCTCGCATACGATGTAACCACCCCCATTACCTCCTTCGGGTCCAATGTCGATGATGTAATCAGCAAGCTTAATGACATCCATGTTGTGCTCAATGATGAGTACAGTATTGCCTCTTACCACCAATTGTGAAATAACTCCCATCAGTTGCCTGATATCTTCAAAGTGCAGTCCAGTAGTGGGCTCATCAAGTATGTAGAGTGTTTTGCCCGTATCTTTTTTAGACAACTCCTCGGATAGTTTTACCCTTTGGGCCTCTCCTCCTGATAAGGTGGTGGCCTGTTGTCCCAATGTTATATAACCGAGGCCGACATCACCTAAGGTCTTTATCTTTCGTAAAATTGGAGGATAAGCTTCAAAAAAAGTACATGCCTCTTCGACCGTCATGTTTAAAATATCATTGATGCTCTTTCCTTTGTACAATACTTCCAGTGTTTCTCTGTTGTATCTTCTGCCTAAACAATTTTCACAATCAACTTCTACATCTGGAAGAAAATTCATTTCGATTACTTTTCTACCAGCTCCCTGACATTCTTCACATCTACCGCCTTTGACGTTGAATGAAAATCTACCAGGTTTGTATCCCCTAATTTTGGATTCAGCCAATTCAGAGAACAGCTTCCGTATTTCACCAAAAACATTGATATAAGTAACTGGATTCGACCTTGGGGTTCTACCTATTGGACTCTGATCTATTTCAATAACTTTATCTATGAGGTCCAATCCTTCAATCTTCTTATATGGTAGAGCTTCTTGTTTGCTTTTGTACAAATGCTTTCGCAATATTGGATAGATGGTTTCATTGACCAAAGTCGATTTTCCACTCCCCGAAACACCTGTTACCGCAACCAAACAACCCATAGGTATTTTCACATCAATATTCTGCAAATTATTCCCAGTTGCTCCCTTGAGAATCAGGAAATTTCCATTGCCTTTTCTGCGCGTCGTTGGTACTGCAATGGTTTTGCGATCGCTGAGATAATCAGCAGTGACCGAATCCAATTTGAGAAAATCGGCAGGGGTGCCGGCACCAACAATTTCGCCTCCATGTTTTCCTGCACCTGGCCCCATATCAATGACGTAATCCGCAGCCAGCATAATGTCCTTGTCGTGCTCAACTACTAAGATGCTGTTCCCAACATCTCTCAGTCGAAGCAATGCCTCAATCAATCTGTGAT
The DNA here is from genome assembly GCA_038326165.1 of Chitinophagales bacterium. Lineage (GTDB taxonomy): Bacteria > Bacteroidota > Bacteroidia > Chitinophagales > Saprospiraceae > JAEUUM01. Next base: position 6,734 of record JBBQJT010000085.1, read on the forward strand.
TGTCGCGCTGGTGCAAGCCGATACTAGGCTCATCCAATATGTAAGTGATCCCTGTCAGCATGGAGCCTACTTGAGTAGCCAATCTGATTCTTTGAGATTCTCCACCAGAAAGTGTTCTTGATGGCCGTTCCATAGATAAGTAGTTCAAACCGACATCAAGCAGGAAGCCAAGTCTCAGCTTTATTTCTTTTATGACTTCTTGAGCAATAGTATTGTCGCGATCCGATAGCAATTCGGGCAATTTTGAAACCCAATCAAATAAGGTATTGACATCCCATTCACATATTTCTCCGATGTTCTTATTGCCTACCAAATAAGACATCGACTCTGGTTTCAATCTTCGGCCGTTGCATGAAGGGCACCTTTGGATAGACATAAATTCTTCCGACCAACTCCTGATTTTTTCTGAACTCGAATCTTTGAACCAACGCTGAAGCATTTTAACCAGACCTTCAGCCCCAAGGTTGACGCTGTAGTAATCGTATTTATCCGAACTTCCTTTAGATGAAAAACTGTCATTTCCTCCATGCAGGATAATTTCCATAGCTTCCTTTGGAATCGACTTGATGGGCGAAGAAAATGTAAATCCGAACTTCTTACTCATCAAACGCAGCTGATCAAATATCATGTTCTGCCTCGGCTCACCCAAAGGAACCAAACCTCCGTCATTGATAGATAGCGAAGAATCAGGTATCACTTTTTCAAGATCTACTTCATTGACATTGCCCAATCCATTGCATTCAGGACAAGCCCCATAAGGTGAATTAAAAGAAAAAGTATTGGGGGAAGCTTCTTCATATGCCAATCCCGTTTCAGGATCCATCAAATATTTAGAAAAGGTATGAACCTGATTTTGATCATCCAACAACAACACTACCCCTTGGCCCATCCTCAAAGCAACAGAAAGTGAAGAACTCAATCTGTCAGCCGATTTTTCATTCACCTCCAATCGATCAACCACCACTTCGATATCATGGACTTTGAAGCGATCCATTTGCATATTGGGAACAA
>JBBQJT010000086.1:0-7723 GCA_038326165.1 Chitinophagales bacterium
ATCTTTGCCTACGTGTCCGATTAATTGAACGTTGTTTCTTAACTGATTCATGATTTTTTGCTTTTTGACTTTAATTAATTGCTTTTAACACTCATGTTCTTTTTTGTGATGATCATCTGAACAATACATAGACGCAGCAGCCCTTTATATTCCACACGAAAAACTTAAATATTTTTACATTTATTTTTTTGTAAAGTGTATTTTGTTGAAATTCAATTAATTAAAAAATATATTTGGGAGTTAAAAAAATCAGGTAGCGACTTTGAATCAGTTAAGAAAACCAATCAATCCAATTACGAATGACCCATTTTTAGAACTTTAGGAACCTGTTGGCATACTTATGTTGAAACTCAATGTCGCAGGCCTCCTGCTTTCCAAAGAGCTTATACCGCCACCGTGCAATGAAATTGTAGATACTATCACGAAGGATTCTTGGAAAATATCTACCTATCGACAAGTAGGAGTATGGCTTATCTAATTTGCTTAAAACCATGAAAGCAGCATCAGAATGGGTAAATATCTTACCCTCTTGCAGCACAATTACACTTTCATTTTGCTTAGGCGCTTGTAGTTGCCCCTTTAGAAATGGTGAATTCTGAGCCTCAGACCTCGTTGTGACATAAATATGCTCAAGCTCATCATGCCTCAGTACGAATTTTACCCAAGAATTGCAAAGTACGCATTCGCCGTCAAAAATCAATAATGTTCTGCCCGGTGGCAGTAATTCAAATTGTTCAACTTGGGAATCTGGAGTCATGGTAGTTAAACAATCATGGCAGGGCTTAGTTTAGGCTCGATAATGTTTGTTCCAACATTCCAATTCTAGCAAGACCATCATCTAGTTTTTGCTGTTCCTTTTGCACAACGTCAACAGGCGCGCCTGCTACAAATCTTTCGTTTGAAAGTTTTTTCTGGATACTTTGAACAAAACCACGTTGATATTCTAATTCCTTTGAAATTTTATCACGTTCTGCTTCCGCATCCATTTCAATTTCAACATCGAGATAAAATTGGTCTGCACTTACAATGAAACTGGGTTTGGCTTCCAATTCAAGATCAGTCAGGCTAAGGTCAGACAAAACTGCCAATTTTATGACTAACTCTTTGAAGCCTGGCTGATCGAGTGCTTCAGAAATACTATTCCTTCGAAGTGCTTTTACATGCAAAGCATCTCTCTCTTTCAATCCGTTTGCACTTTTAATATCCCTGGCCTTCGCCACAAGATTGCGCGCGTATTCCATTTGATCCAGCACTTTTGAATCAACGTCTTTTGATTTTGGATAAGGCTGAATTACACAATCTTCTCCCGATGTTCTTTCCAATATTTCATGCCAAAGCTCTTCTGTGACAAAAGGCATAAAAGGATGCAGAACTATCATCAATTGGCTGAAATACTGATTGGTAGCATCCAATGTTTTTTGGTCAATAGGAGCGCCGTACGCTGGCTTTATTGCTTCCAGATACCAGCTGCAAAAATCATCCCAAACAAAATTATATAGGTCAACAATACATTCAGAAAGCCTATATTGCTTGAACAATTCTTCGATTCGCTCTAATTTAGCACTCATCAAATTACCAAACCAATTGATGGTGTATCTATTTATTTCTGTTTGCTCATTGGAGGGATTCTCTACTACAACTTCCCAACTGTGGATTAATCTTAAAGCATTCCACATTTTATTGCAGAAATTCAGTCCCTGCTCACAAAGTTTGCTTTCATTTAATACTGTCTTAGTAACAGGGTCAAACGGTGAGTCAAAAATGATATCATTACCGGCAGCGGAACTTGACAGCAGACCAAATCGAACTCCGTCTGCACCATATCGATTGATTAATTCCAATGCATCAGGAGAATTGCCCAATGATTTGCTCATCTTTTGGCGTTTATTATCTCGAACCATTCCAGTGAAATACACTGCTTCAAAAGGCATCTTACCCTTAGCTGCAGCAGCTGGAATCAGTTCAGGCGACCATTCATAGCCTGCCATAATCATCCGCGCCACCCAAAAGAATATGATATCCCAGCCAGTTACAAGTGTTTGAGTTGGGTAGTAGTATTTGAGTTCATCGGGCGAAAAGAAACCATCAAATACAGAAATTGGCCACAACCACGAAGAGAACCAAGTATCCACCACGTCTTCATCTTGATACAAATCGGTTAATTGGATGGATTGATCTTGAAATTTTTCACGTGCTTGTTCCAAGGCCTTTGCGGCAGTTTCTGCAACAAAAACTTCTTCTCTAAAAAAATATGCGGGAATCTGTTGTCCCCACCACAATTGACGACTAATGCACCAATCCTTCACATTATCAGCCTCTAACCATGTTTTATACATGTTGAAGAAATGATCTGGATAAAACTTTACCTCTCCTTTTGCTACAACATCGAGTGCTTGAGAGGCAAAGGATTTCATGTCAAGGAACCATTGCATGGTTAATCTAGGCTCAACTATTGCTTTGGTGCGTTCACTTCTTCCTAGCTTATTCCGAATATCCTCAGTTTTAGCCAATAATCCTGCTGCTTCCAATGAAGCAACCATTGATTTTCGAGCCACAAACCTGTCCTGTCCTTCAAAAAAACCAACTCCAGCGGCAATTTTGGCATCAGGTGTGAAAATATCAATAGTTTCAAGTTTGTGGGTTTGCCCCAAAACATGATCATTGGCATCATGCGCGGGCGTCACTTTTAATGCACCTGTACCAAAATCCATTACAACATATTTGTCAGCAATAATAGGTATTTCACGACCTACTATCGGCACGATCGCTGTTTTTCCGTGGTATTTAGCGTAGCGTTCATCTTCGGGGTGAACGGCAATAGCTGTATCTCCGAAGATGGTTTCTGGTCTTGTCGTTGCAACGGTAATGTATTCGTCGGTTTCTGCAACCAAATATTTTACGTAAAATAGTCTGCTATTCTCCTCAGTAAAAATCACTTCTTCACTTGAAAGAACTGTTAATGCTTCAGGATCCCAGTTTGTCATTCTCAAGCCTCTGTAAAGCTTGCCTTTTTTGTACAAATCAACAAATACCTTAATTACAGACTCACTGAGCTTTTCCTCCATTGTGAAACGGGTACGATCCCAATCACAACTAGCTCCCAGTTTTTTAAGTTGCTCAAGTATAATGCCTCCGTATTTATCCTTCCATTCAAATGCATGGTCCAAAAATTCGGGGCGAGTTAAATCCCCTTTCTTGATTCCTTTTTCACGCAGCAACTGAACCACTTTCGCTTCTGTAGCAATTGAAGCATGGTCAGTTCCAGGCACCCAACACGCATTTTTTCCATCCAATCTGGCTTTACGGATCAAAATATCCTGAACTGTATTGTTTAGCATATGACCCATGTGCAATACCCCCGTTACATTGGGAGGCGGCATGACTATGGTGTAAGGAGTCCGCTCGTCAGGAGTAGAACGAAAATAACTTTTATCCATCCAGTGGCTATACCACTTTTGTTCTACCTCGGCTGGGTTATATCTGCTAGTTGACATGAAATGAGAGTCTTAACTTAGTATTTCAGAGAGAATACTTTGCCTTTTTTAAAATCGGTTTTTATAATAACCATTCTGGAATAATCGGTTTCCGTATATGACTTGAGCGATGTTGATGCGATAAAATTGGTCAAATCAGGAATAGTATTGGCATGACCGACAATTATGACACGCTGATGGCCCTGATCTATGATGGATTCTATCAGCTTCTCAAAATCCCTTGCTCCATAAGCTACCAATGGACAGCCAAGGGCATCCGATAAGATTTTTCCAGTTTGTTGTGAGCGTTGAAACTCTGTTACGTAAACCGCATTTACAGGGTAGCCTTCCATCATCGTCGCCAAATCACTTGTTCGCAATGCTCCTTTTTCTGTAATTCCGGCATCTTCCTCCCGGCTCAGTTTCTCAGCATGGCGAATCATAATCAAAACGAATTGCTTAGACTTTGCTTTTAGGTTGATTGTGCTGTTGTCATTCAACAAGGCAAAATCTTTGGTAATCTGCTTCAAAGGTGAGGTAATCCGCTCAACGGCAAAAGCTTTTTTGTTCTGTGCATTCAGTTGAAAAGCGACTAGAATACATATGAAGGTGTTAATGATCCAATGTCTCATATTCTATGTTTAGTTGATTTTGGTTTTTAATAATATCTTCAAATTTTTCTCTATCCCGGATCAGGTAATCTTTTCCACGATGGATCATGACCTCAGCTGGGCGAAGTCTTGAATTGTAATTGGATGACATGGTAAAGCAGTATGCCCCTGCATTGAGGAAGCAAATAATATCGTCTTCATGTAATTGGGCAATCAGTCTGTCCACGCCAAAGGTATCAGTCTCGCATATATAACCCACAACTGTATATATTCTAGCTTTATCAATGGGTCTTGAAACGTTTAGCATTGTATGGTATGCATCATAAAACATCGGTCGTATCATATGGTTAAGACCCGTGTCAAGTCCAGCAAAAACAGTAGAAGTTGTTTGTTTGACCACATTTACTTTTGCAAAAAAGAATCCACATTCACTTACCAAAAATTTTCCAGGTTCAAACATAAGCGTGATGTCACGACCCATTCTTTCACAAAATTTTGACATTCTGTCTGAAATCTTCTCGCCCAATTCTTCGATATCCGTAGTTATATCACCTAATTTGTAAGGCACTTTGAAGCCACTCCCAAAATCAACATATTCTAAGTCCTTGAAATGACGTGCTATCTTCAGCAATATTTCTGCACCTTCCAAAAATACGCCAATATCCAGAATATCAGACCCTGTGTGCATGTGTACACCTTCTACCTTCAATCCTGTTGCATTCACAATGCGTAAAACGTGAGGCATTTGATGGATCGAAATTCCAAATTTAGAATCAATGTGTCCAGTTGAAATTTTCTGGTTCCCGCCTGCCATAATATGAGGGTTAACCCGGATACATACAGGATGTCCCGGATATTTGGTACCCAATTGTTCCAAGATGGACAAATTATCAATGTTGATCTTTACATCAAGATTTATCGCTTCCTCAATCTCCTGAAGCGACACACAATTAGGTGTAAAAATAATGTTCTGAGGATCAAAGCCTGCCAATAATCCAAGCTTGACTTCTTCAATTGAAACAGTATCTAAGCCAGCGCCCAGGTGTTTCATGAATTGGAGGATATTCAAATTATTAAGTGCCTTGCAGGCAAACTGAATTTTAAGTGAAGGAACGGTGAATGCATTCTTCAACATATTGTACTGCCTTTCGATGATTGCAGTATCGTAAACGTACAATGGAACACCGTACTTATTGCACAGATATAATGGATCTATACCTCCTGTTAACTGATAATTCTCTCCTACTAGTTGCATAATGAATAATTCGTGGCAAAGATAAGCTTTGGGCGCAAGGTATTCTTAACGTATTTTGCCTCAAATTGTGCCAATTCGGATCGATTTTGTTCATTTTATGCTAAAAAAAAATAGATCTGTTTAAAATGATCCTTGCATTGAACTCAAGTCACGATCGTTTATGTAGAATTAATGCCTGCTACAGTTACTATTTCTTAATTTTGGAAGAAAATTTTTCTCTTACTTTTTTTACCTTAGGACTGATAACGGCTTGGCAATATGGTTGACTGCCATTAAGTGCAAAATAATCTTGGTGAGAATCCTCTGCTTTAAAAAACTCCTTGAATGGAACCAATTGTGTAACTATGGGATCATCCCAAAGTTGGGTTGCTACTTCTTTCATAGATTTTTCAGCTATGGTTTTTTGTTGCGGACTGTTGTAAAATATGACAGAGCGATATGGTGTTCCAACATCAGCACCTTGTCTATTCAAAGTAGTAGGATCATGAGCGGTCCAAAATATCTCAAGAATATCAGAGTAACTGATCACAGAAGGGTCAAAAGTAATTTGAACTACTTCGGCGTGACCAGTCATACCAGAACAAACTTCGCGGTAACTAGGGTTTTTCACTGTTCCACCAGAATAGCCGGATTCAACTTTTATTACACCGTTCATCATGTCGTAAACTGCTTCAGTGCACCAAAAACATCCGCCACCTAAGGTTGCGACTTCCGTGATTGCAGGCATTTGGGTATTGGTCGGTATCATAGCTGATTGTATGGATTTATTATTGATAGATTGCTCATTATTACATGAGAAGAATGACATGATAGAAATTCCAAAACTCAGGAAAATTGACATATTTTTATTGTTCATTGGTGTGAGGTATATAGCGAATAGACAACGAATTTACGCAATGCCTCGTATTTTTATTCGTAAATCTTTCTCCTTTAAAAACATGACCCAAGTGCCCTCCACAAGTGGAACAAACTATTTCAATTCTGCGTCCGTCGGCGTCTGGCAAATGTGTTACTGCTCCCGGTATTTCATCATCGAATGATGGCCAGCCACAGCTCGAATGAAACTTGTCCTTGCTTTGGTACAGTGCTGTATTGCATTTTCTGCAAATGTAACTTCCAGGTTCAAAATGATCCACGTACTCGTTAACAAATGGTCTTTCTGTTCCTTTTTGTTCCAATACGTATTGTTCCTCGGGGGTCAATTGATTAAAACTATTCATTCAATTAAGACAACTCAGTTAAAATTAAGTTGAGTATTAAGCAGGAATTAATAGATCGTTAACGCTTATAATTCCACCCTCTAGAATTCTGGCTGTAATACCACCATATCCGCGCATGGCATCAAGACCACCCTGACCAAGGTTTTCATTCATCCTATTGCAGGGATTGCATGGACCGGTAACATATAGCTTTACTACACCAATGGTTAAAACTTTTCCAATGTAGTCATGCAAGTTAATACCTTGGGTTACGATGTTCCTGCGCAATTGAAGTGGGCTAACATTCTGATTGAGTTCTAGGGCTACCGATGCAATATGTTCAGCATCAATCAATGTTACCTGACGATTCTTTTCTGGCTTACCATAATGATCGCCTTTGAGTCCAAAATTTGCAATAGCTTCGACCTCATTCAATACAGTTAAGTCAGCTTTTCTCTTGGGGCGAATGCCTATCCATTTAATAATGCCAGATTCTTGATTCATAATAGATGTAAAATTGAATAATTGTAAGGAATAAATCATCACTTGACTGAGCAACTTTGGTGCAAAATAGGAGGAAAATATTTTTTTTCACGTCAAAACAGCCCTATTTATGCAAATAATACCTCACAATATGAGTCATATTAAAATAATTTAATTATCTTATAATCCTTTATATCAATATATTACGATTTAATTGAGCCAATATTAGTATTTGTAAATATTCACAATTCATGTTTTTTGTATTTGAGCAAGCATATCCCTTGTTGCATCTTTGTATCGTGATCAGTGAGTAAAAAGTTACTAACGCTAAAGTCACCAACGAAACTGGATATGTTCATGGGATTATAATTTGTTAAATTGGGGTGTGACACACACCCCAGTTTTTTAGCTCGACCCCGAAGACCCAAACCCAAAAACCACTATAGACGAACAGCCAGGGTGTTAGAATAATGTTAAAGACTCGAAAAGCTATACCGCTATTGTTGTCAAAGCGTTATTGTAACATGAAACACTCTGGTAGTTTCGTCAAATCAATCGGATATGTTCATGGGATTATAATTTGTCAAAGCCGCTTTCTTTAGGAAGCGGCTTTTTTATTTTACGACAATCTTCAATTCGTTACAATAAGTTGTCAGCTCCCGTTATTTTTGCACTCGATTTTTAATAACAAGCATTTTAATA
>JBBQJT010000087.1:0-7637 GCA_038326165.1 Chitinophagales bacterium
GATTAAATACAAAACCATAAAGGAAAACACCAAACAAGGCAAAGAATATATTGAAGCCATCAAAGAGGAATCTTTGGAGAAATTGGGCTACTTCTTAAAACCTTCTGAACTGTTTAGTGAAGTTGCCAAACGTGGCAACAGCGATGTGGAAGGCGAAAATAATTTCATACTCGAAGACCTTCAAAAAATCCTGAACAATATCCAACTCTCGACAATGGGAACGGATAGCGAAGAGGATTTTGACCACTTGTTTGAGGATATGGATTTGAACAGCACCAAACTTGGCAAAACTCCCGAAGCAAGAAATGAAATTATTGCTAAGGTGCTATCGCACCTTGACAAAATTGATTTCAAATTGGAGCAAACCGAACTGGATGTTTTAGGGGATGCTTACGAATACCTTATTGGACAGTTTGCCAGTGGTGCAGGAAAAAAAGCAGGTGAATTTTATACACCGCAGGAAGTAAGTAAAGTATTGGCAAAAATAGTAACCACAGGAAAAAGTAAACTCAAATCAGTTTACGACCCTACTTGTGGTTCGGGTTCGTTGTTGCTTCGTGTGGCAAAAGAAGTAAAAGAAGTAAGCAACTTTTACGGACAAGAAATGAACCGTACGACATACAACCTTGCCCGAATGAATATGATTTTGCACGGTGTGCATTACCGAAAATTCAACATCAAGCAAGAAGACACTTTAGAGCATCCACAACATTTAGATAAAAAGTTTGAAGCCATTGTAGCCAATCCACCTTTCTCTGCTGAATGGAGTGCAAACCCATTGTTTACAAGCGATGACCGTTTTAGCCAATACGGAAGACTTGCACCAAGTAGCAAAGCCGACTTTGCTTTTGTGCAACACATGATTTACCATTTGGCAGAAAATGGAACAATGGCAATTGTATTGCCTCACGGTGCTTTGTTCCGTGGTGGAGCAGAGCAACACATTCGCAGGTATTTGATTGAAAACAAAAACTTTTTAGATGCGGTAATTGGATTACCAGCCAATATATTTTACGGTACAAGTATTCCAACCTGTATTTTGGTTTTCAAAAAATGCAGAGAAAATCCTGCTGATATTTTGTTTATTGATGCCAGCGGTAGCGACCATTACGAAAAAGTAAAAACGCAAAATGTTTTAAGAGCAAAAGACATTGATTTAATTATTGACACATTTCGCAATAGAACTGAAACGCTTAAATACAGCAAGAAGGCAACTTTGGAGGAAATAGCTAAAAACGACTACAATTTAAATATTCCAAGGTATGTAGATACGTTTGAAGCAGAAGATAGCATTGACCTTGAAGCTATTGCAGAAGAAATAAAAGCTTTGGATGAAACCATTGTGAATACTGATAAAACTATTGCACAGTTTTGTAAAGAACTAAATATTTCAACGCCTTTTTAAAACTATGGAAGAGAAAAATATCATTATATACAACACACAAGATGGCAAAACATCTGTTTCTCTTTTAACCAAAGATGGTACTGCATGGATGAACCAAAACCAATTGGCGGAACTTTTTGACACCTCTAAGCAAAACATAGGGCAACACATTGGAAGCATATTGGAAGACAATGAGTTAAACCAAAATTCAGTTGTAAAGAATTACTTTACAACTGCTGCTGATGGTAAGGATTACAACGTTACTTTTTACGCTTTGGAAATGATATTGGCCATTGGCTTTAGGGTGCGAAGTAAAAGAGGTACACAGTTTAGGCAATGGGCAAACCAAAACCTTGCCAGCTATATGATTAAGGGTTTTGTGATGGATGATGAACGCCTGAAAAACCCTGATGGCAGACCCGATTATTTTGACGAACTATTGGCTCGTATTAGGGACGTAAGAGCCAGCGAAAAACGTTTTTATCAAAAAGTAAGGGATTTATTTGCCCTTAGTAGCGATTATGATGGTAGCGACAAAGCCACACAAATGTTTTATGCCGAAACCCAAAACAAAATACTGTTTGCTATTACAGGCAAAACTGCTGCCGAAATAGTAGTAAGCCGTGCCAACCCCAACTTACCCAATATGGCCCTCACCAGTTGGAAAGGGAAAGTAGTACGCAAACAAGATATTTATATTGCAAAAAACTACCTTACCGAAGATGAGATAGACCACCTAAACCGTTTTGTAACTGTGTTTTTAGAAACTGCCGAACTAAGAGCCCAAAACCGACAAGACATTACAATGGCTTTTTGGAAAGAAAATATTGACAAAATAATACTGCTTAATGATAAAACAATTTTGCAGGGCAAAGGCAAAGTAAGCCACCCACAAATGGAGAAAAAAGCAGATGCCCTATTTGCCAGCTTTGATGCTAAACGTAAAATTGAAGAAGCAAAGCAAGCTGATGCACAAGATTTAGAAGAATTGAAAGCATTGGAAAATAAAATAAAATCCAAGAAGATATAATGGAAAAGCAAATTAATGATTTGGGCGTTCCCCTGCGGGTCGGGCTATCCGTTACAATCTTTTTTTCGTACCTCAAAAAAGGATTTCCACTACTATCCCTAACGCAAAACACCAAAATCAAAACCATCTAATGAATCAAAAAAATCATTGTGCAGACAACATACCACAATTGCGGTTTCCTGAATTTGAAGGGGAATGGGAAAAGAAGAATTTTGAGGAACTTTTTATTTTTTCAACTGGTAAAAATATAAAACAGAATGAAGCTTCTCGAGAATTTAAAACGCCTTGTGTTAGGTATGGAGAGTTATATCATATGTATGAAGAAGTCATTAATGAAGTCATTAATAAAACCAACCTTGATAAGTCCGAACTTCTATTTAGTGATGGTGATGAAATTTTACTTCCTTCAGCAGGTGAAGACCCTTTAGATATTGGCTCTGCCTCAGCACTTGCTGTTAAAAACGTAGCAATTGGCAGGACTATAAATATATTAAAGCCATTAACGATTGGTCGGTATTCTCAAATTTATGTGGCATACTATATAAATCATAAACTAAAAAAGAGTATTGCAACTTTAGCAAAAGGAGTTAGTATTAGTAACGTATATAATTCTGATTTAAAAAAATTAAACATTCTTCTCCCCGCCCTCCCCGAGCAAAGCCGCATCGCCAATTTCCTGACGGCAGTAGATGAAAAACTTCAAGCCCTGAAAAAGAAAAAAGGATTGTTGGAGGCTTATAAAAAAGGGGTGATGCAAAGACTGTTTTCGCAAGAATTGAGATTTAAAGGTGATGATGGGCAGGCGTTTGCGGATTGGGAGGTGAAGAAGTTGGGGGAGGTGGGAGAAATAGTGACGGGTAAAACTCCAAGCACTACAAATTTAGATTTATGGAATGGGGAAATTCAATTTGTAACACCTACAGATATTAATGAAAATAAATATCAATTTGAAGTTCAAAGAACAATTAAAAAATTAGACAACACTAAAATATTACCATCCAAGTCAATACTATTTACTTGTATTGCATCAATTGGTAAAATGAGTTTATCAATAGAGCCTTGTGTTACAAATCAGCAAATAAATAGTATAATTCCTCTCAAAAATTTTGACAATGAATTTATTTATTATGCTATATTGAATATTGTTGATTACATAAAATCAACACAAAGTACGAATACTTTACCAATTATAAATAAAACGGAATTTTCAAAATTAAAAATAAACGCACCGAAATCACTAAAAGAACAAACCCGCATCGCCAATTTCCTTTCTACCCTAGATGAGAAAATAAAACACAACGCTGTACAAATAGAAAAAATGGGTGTTTGGAAAAAAGGACTTTTACAAAAGATGTTTTGCTAAATGAAAAATAAACTACACATAATACCCACTGATTTGCTCCCTATTTATTTGGAGCAAGTGCCTAAGGGTTTGCAAAAAACGTTTGATGCTTTGCAGGATGCGGAAATTTCAACCGACACATTCAGTTTTTTCACTTCGGTGTCGGCAATGGCATCAAGCAAAATTGAGGGTGAACAAATGGAAATTGACAGCTACATCAAACACAAAATGCTGAATATTGAGTATTTGCAAGACTTGGTAGAAAAACCAAACGACTTGTATAGTGCTTATTTGTTCGCCCAAAAAAACGAACTCACCGAAAAAACCTTTTTAGAAGCCCACAAATTATTGTCGACACATCTTCTAGAACCCAACAAAAGAGGTGTTTGCAGAACAGGTAACATGGTGGTTATGGAGCATAAAACATTCCGCATACAATACGAAGCCGTTTTATGGAGCCAAGTAAAGCCTTTGTTTGCCAAGCTTTGGAAAGATATTGAGCAACTGAAAAAAGAAAAATTGAGCATAGAAGAAACCTTATTTTTCGCATCATTCATTCATCTTGTTTTTGTAAATATTCATCCTTTTGAAGACGGAAACGGAAGGGCAGGAAGATTATTGGAAAAATGGTTTTTGGCTCAAATGCTAGGAGAAAAAGCGTGGTATTTGCAAAGTGAATTGAACTATTACAAAAACGTAAACAACTATTACAAAAATCTGAATAGACTTGGAATGTTTTACGAACAACTGAATTACGCAGAAGCAATGCCTTTTCTATTAATGCTCCCAAATGCAGTAGTTAATGAGTAAACAATCCGAACAAATATTAGAAGAACAGCTCATTGCTCAATTCCAAAAATTGGGTTATCAATATGCTGTGTTCAATAGTGAGGCAGCCTTAATGACCAACCTCAAAAGCCAATTAGAAAAACACAATCAATTTTCGCTTTCAACATCCGAGTTTGACAAGGTTTTAAATCTATTGAACAAAGGCTCAGTTTTTGAAAAATCAAAAACACTACGCCAAAAACAACACATTATAAGAGATAACGGAGACAATCTTTATTTTGAATTTCTGAATACGGAACATTGGTGTCAAAACCAATACCAAGTAACCAACCAAGTAAGCCAAGAAGGCAAATACAAAAACCGCTATGATGTTACTATTTTAATCAATGGTTTACCTTTGGTACAAATAGAATTGAAACGTAGAGGATTGGAACTCAAAGAAGCCTTTAACCAAGTAAACCGCTATCAAAGGCATTCATTTGGAGCAAATTCTGCTTTGTATCAATACGTTCAAATTTTCATAATCAGCAACGGAGTAAATACAAAGTATTACGCCAACAACCGAAACCAAAGTTTTAAGCAAACTTTCTATTGGACAGATGTAGAAAACAAGCGACTAACCAATATTCTCAACGGCTTTACAGATGCTTTTTTAGAGCCTTGCCACATCAGTAAAATGATTTGCAAGTACATTGTACTGAATGAAGCCTATAAAATCCCAATGGTACTTCGTCCCTATCAATTTTATGCGGTAGAAGCCTTGATTGAACGAGTAAAAAACTCCAACAAAAACGGGTATATATGGCATACCACAGGTTCGGGCAAGACCCTAACCAGTTTTAAAGCCAGTCAAATTTTGATGAATTTCCCCGAAGTTCACAAAGTGGTTTTTGTAGTGGACAGAAAAGATTTGGATTATCAAACTACCAAAGAGTTCAACAGTTTTAGTGACGGTTGCATTGATGGCACAGACAATACCGCCAATTTGGTAAAACAATTTATTGGCACTTACAAGGACAAAAAAGGCGAAGCCAAAAATACCAAACTGATTGTAACCACCATTCAGAAACTCAATACTGCCATCAGCAAATTGAAGTATGAAAAGAAAATGGCAGACTTGAAAGACAAGCGAATCATTTTCATTTTTGACGAATGCCACCGTAGCCAGTTTGGAGAAACTCACAATCGAATAAAGGAGTATTTCAACAATGCTCAGATGTTTGGTTTTACAGGCACACCCATTTTTGCGGACAATGCCAATAAGAATGAATTAGGCAAACGCACAACCAAAGACCTTTTTGAAGATTGTTTGCATAAATACGTGATTACAGATGCCATCAAAGACGAAAACGTATTGAAGTTTTCAGTTGAATATGTAGGCAGATACAAGCAAAAAGATACTGCAACCGAAATTGATATTGAGGTTGAAGACATTGACACGCAAGAATTGATGGAAGATGAAAAGCGATTAGAGAAAATTGCCGATTACATCATCATCAACCACAACCGCAAAACACACAGCAAAGATTTTTCCGCAATGTTTTGTGTGGACAGTGTTAAGTCTTTGATTCGCTATTACGACATTTTCAAACGCAAAAAATTAGCAGGAGAACACAACCTAAATATTGCAACTATTTTCAGTTATGCAGCCAACGAAGCTGATGCAGATGCCAATGGTTTTATTCCCGAAGAAGTTTCTGTAGTTGAAGAACCAAGAGCTTTGTATGGCTTGCAAGCCCACAGCCGTGAGAAGTTGGACGAATACATTGAAGACTACAATCAATTGTATGATGTAAAATATTCTACCAAAACCAGTGAGGATTTTTACAACTACTACAACGACATTTCAAAAAAGCTAAAAGACCGAGAACGCCAACCCGAAAATGTAAATAATCGGATAGATGTTTTATTGGTTGTAAATATGTTTTTAACAGGTTTTGATGCCAAAAAAGTAAACACACTTTATGTTGACAAGAATTTAAAATACCACGGTTTGATTCAGGCATTCAGCCGAACCAACCGAATTATAAACGAACAAAAATCGCAGGGCAATATTGTTGTTTTCCGAAATCTAAAAAACAGAACAGACGAAGCCATTACCCTATTCAGCAACAAAGAAGCAATTGAAGTCATCATAATGAAACCTTATGAAGACTACACCGCCAAATTTGATGAAGCATTTGAAAAGTTATTGGAAATTACCCCCACAACAGACAGCGTAAATGACCTTGAAACCGAAGATGATGAATTGAATTTCATAAAAGCGTTCAGAGATTTGATGAGAATAAAAAACATTCTCACCGCATTTTCAGACTTCAAATGGGAAGACCTACAAATGAATGAACAACTTTTTGAGGACTTCAAAAGCAAGTATCTTGACCTATACGATAAAGTAAAAAGCAACCACCAAAAAGAGAAAGTTTCCATTTTAGAAGATGTGGATTTTGAATTGGAGTTGATACACCGTGACGAGATAAATGTTGCTTATATCATTCAACTTTTAATCAAACTAAAATCGCAAACACAAAAAGACACAACCAAAGCGGAAAAGGAAATTTTCAACTTATTAAGTACGGAAGCAACACTAAGAAGCAAACGAGAACTAATAGAGAAATTCATTTTAGAGAATTTGCCACAAATCAAAGACACGGACAACATTACTCCTGCATTTGAGCAGTTTTGGAATGAAGAACAACAAAAGGAATTTTCTAAAATTGTTGCAGAAGAAAATCTATCAGCCGAAAAAACAGAAAAACTCATTGAAGATTATCTTTTTGCCGAAAGAGAGCCACTTCGTGACGAAGTTTTGGAACTCATTGAAGGAGACAAACCAAGCTTACTGCAACGCAAAAAATTAGGCGATAGAATTCTGCAACGCATTAAAGATTTTGTAGAGACATTTATTAACGGAATGAATTTGAATTGATATGAACATAATAAACCTACTTTTAAGATTGTTCTTAACTTTCAATGCAACCTCATTGATTTTGGTTGTTTATATGGTCAAAGAACAGATTGTTATAAATAGCATTTCTTGTTATTTGGCAAATCTACCGCATTGGGTTTCTTACGTTTTGTATTTCTCAGTTCCT
>JBBQJT010000088.1:0-7455 GCA_038326165.1 Chitinophagales bacterium
AACAAATAAAACAAAAATATGAGAAACGTATTAAAAGCAGCAACCCTCGAAAGCAAGTTCCCCATTTGGGGAGTTGAAATGGGTTGCATTATCTCGAAAGATGCCGACATAACGGTTGCTTTCAAGGTAGAATTACCCGAATTATTTACAGTGACAGGTAAGGAATACGAAGCAATTCATTCCGCATGGACCAAAGCGATAAAGGTACTCCCAGATTATTCCATTGTACACAAACAGGATTGGTATATCAAGGAGCAATACGAGCCGGAAGTCAATCACGATATGAGTTTTCTTTCGCGAAGTTTTGAACGTCATTTTAATGAACGTCCTTATTTGAATCACACTTGTTACCTCTTTTTGACCAAGACTACCAAGGAACGTGCTCGGATGCAGAGTAACTTTTCCACTTTGTGCCGTGGTTCTATTATTCCAAAAGAGTTTAAGGATAAGGAGACCATGCTAAAGTTTTTGGAGGCAGTAGGGCAATTTGAACGGATCGTCAACGATGGTGGATTCATTTCACTCACCCGATTGAAAACAGATGATATTGTCGGAACAGAAAACAGTGCCGGAATTGTAGAAAAGTATTTTTCACTTTCACAGGAAAATACAACTACACTTAAAGACATTACCCTCAAAGCAGAAGAAATGTGTATCGGAGACAAAATACTGTGTTTGCATACCTTGTCGGATGTGGATGATTTGCCTGGTTCTGTGGGAACTGATATCCGATATGAGAAACTCTCTACCGACCGTTCCGATTGCCGGTTATCGTTTGCCGCTCCCGTGGGATTGTTGCTGTCATGCAACCATATTTACAATCAATACCTGTTTATGGATAACAGTTCCGATAACCTCCAAAAGTTTGAAAAGATGGGGCGCAACATGCATTCGTTATCCAAGTACAGCCGGAGTAACCAAATTAATAAAGAGTGGATTGATAAATACCTGAACGAAGCCCATAGTTATGGGCTTACTTCTATCCGTTGCCATTGTAATGTGATGGCGTGGAGTGATGACCGTGAAGAATTCAAACATATTAAAAACGATGTTGGAAGTCAACTGGCATTGATGGAATGTAAACCCCGACACAATACCGTGGATACTCCAACACTCTTTTGGGCAGGCATTCCGGGCAACCAAGCCGATTTCCCTGTTGAAGAAAGTTTCTATACGTTCATTGAACAAGGCGTTTGCTTTTTCACAGAAGAAACAAACTACAAAAGTTCCGTTTCGCCTTTCGGTATAAAGATGGTAGATCGGTTAACTGGAAAACCCATTCATGTGGACATTTCGGATCTGCCGATGAAAAAAGGGATTATTACCAACCGAAACAAATTCATTCTCGGTCCATCCGGTAGTGGAAAATCTTTCTTTACCAATCACATGGTACGGCAGTATTACGAACAAGGTTCGCACGTTTTGTTGATCGACACAGGTAATAGTTATCTTGGACTTTGCGAAATGATTCATCGAAAAACATTGGGTGAAGATGGAGTCTATTTCACTTATAGTGAACAAAATCCAATTGCCTTCAATCCTTTTTTTACCGAAGATGGAGTTTATGACATAGAAAAGCGGGAAAGTATCAAAACTTTGATCTTGACCTTGTGGAAAAGGGATAACGAACCTCCTACGAGAGCTGAAGAAGTTGCGCTTTCCAATGCAGTCAGTTTGTATATTGAGAAAATTAAAAGCAAGGAACTGACTCCGAGTTTCAATAGCTTCTATGAATATGTAGAAACAGATTACAGGGAAGTCTTGAATAATAAAAAAGTGCGTGAAAAGGATTTTGATATTGCCAACTTTTTGAATGTGCTCGAACCGTATTACAAAGGCGGCGAATATAACTACTTGCTAAATTCCGACAAACAGATTGATTTGCTTTCCAAACGATTTATCGTTTTCGAACTGGATAACATCAAGGATCATCCCATTTTATTCCCGATTGTCACCATTATTATCATGGAAGTCTTTATCAATAAAATGCGAAGACTGAAAGGAATCAGAAAAGTTATTCTTATTGAGGAAGCTTGGAAAGCCATTGCCAAAGAAGGGATGGCGGAATATATCAAATACCTTTTTAAAACGGTTCGTAAATACTTTGGCGAAGCCATTGTGGTCACACAGGAAGTGGAAGATATCATTGCTTCTCCCATTGTTAAAGAATCCATTATCAATAATTCTGACTGTAAGATACTGTTGGATCAGCGCAAGTACATGAACAAATTCGATGCTATTCAAGCACTGCTGGGTCTCACTGAAAAAGAGAAGGCGCAGGTACTTTCCATCAATTTGGCTAATAATCCGAACCGACTGTACAAAGAGGTTTGGATTGGTTTGGGAGGCACACAATCTGCCGTCTATGCCACGGAAGTCTCCATGGAGGAATATCTGACCTATACTACCGAAGAATCCGAAAAACTGGAATTATTCAACCTTGTGGAAAAATTGGATGGCGATATAGAATTAGCCATCAAACAGCTTTCCGAAACAAAACAGCTTAATAAATGACACATCAAATAGCAGTTCTAAATTTTCAAAAACTCATAACTTAAAGTTCAATTTTAAACCCATTACAAAAAAACAAAAAAAATGAAAACAAAAATCTTTTTAGCAGCCATTCTTCTGATGAGCTGTATCATGAGCTCCAAGGCACAATTTGTGACATTCGACCCTACGAATCTGGTTCAAAGCATTGTGAACACAACCAATCAAGTGGTTCAAACCTCTACAACAGCCGCAAATATGGTAAAGAATTTTAAGGAAACGGTTAAGCTGTATGAACAGGGCAAAAAGTATTATGATGCACTAAACTCAGTCAATAATTTAGTCAAGGATGCCAAAAAAGTACAGCAAACGATCCTGATGGTTGGTGATATTTCGGACATCTATATCAATAACTTTCAAAAAATGCTCAGTGACAAAAACTATACAGTTGAAGAGTTGGGAGCCATTGCTTTTGGTTATGCCAAATTGCTAGAGCAAAGCGGTGATCTGCTTGCTGAATTAAAAGCAGTAGTCAATGCCAGTGGACTATCCATGACTGACAAAGAACGCATGGATATTATTGATCACACTTACAATTCGGTGAGAAAGTACCGCAATTTGGTCAGCTATTACACCAGAAAAAATATTTCAGTTAGTTATCTTCGTTCACAACGAAACGGTGACTCCGACCGGGTGATGGCCTTGTATGGCAATGCAAACGAAAAATACTGGTAAGCCATGTTATTAGCCATTGAATTCGATAACCTACACCAGATATTAAAAAGTCTGTATGTAGAGATGATGCCACTCTGTTCTAATATGGCAGGTGTTGCCAAAGGAATAGCAGGTCTGGGTGCTTTGTTTTATGTTGCTTCACGGGTGTGGCAATCCTTAGCCAGAGTCGAACCGATTGATGTGTATCCACTGCTTCGCCCTTTTGCCATAGGTTTATGTATTATGTTCTTCCCTGTTTTTGTTCTGGGAACTATCAATGGGATATTAAGTCCAATTGTCCGAGGAACGAATCAAATGCTGCAGTCGCAAACTTTTGACATGGTCAGCTACCAAAAACAAAAAGACAAGCTGGAATATGATGCTATGATGAAAAATCCTGAAAGTGCTTATTTGGTGAACAATGAAGAGTTCGACAAACAGCTGGATGAGTTGGGCTGGAGTCCAAGCGATGTAGCCACCATGACAGGAATGTATGTCGATAGAGGCATGTACAATATGAAAAAATCCATTCGAGATTTCTTTCGTGAATTACTGGAAATACTGTTTCAAGCGGCTTCGCTGGTAATTGATACTATACGTACTTTCTTTCTGATTGTGCTAGCGATACTCGGACCCATAGCTTTTGCCATTAGTGTTTGGGATGGTTTTCAATCTACCATGACTCAATGGATCACTCGCTATGTGAGCGTCTATCTCTGGCTTCCGGTGTCTGATTTATTCAGTACCATTCTTGCCAAAATACAAGTATTGATGTTACAGAATGATATTTCCGAATTGCAAAACAACCCAAACTATTCTATCGATGCTTCCAATGGTGTATATATCATTTTTATGATTATCGGCATTATTGGGTATTTCACTATACCAACCGTTGCAGGTTGGATTATTCAGGCAGGCGGCATGGGAAATTATGGTAAAAATGTTAGTAGCACGGCAGGTAAAGCTGGTTCGGTTGCCGGTGGTGTTGCTGGTGCAGCAACAGGTAATGTCGCTGGGAGGCTTCTTCATAAATAGCATTTATTGGGAATATATAAAACGAGAATTTTAAAATAAAAAACAATAAACAGATGGAATTCAAATCATTAAAAAACATTGAAACGAGTTTTAAGCAGATCAGACTCTTCAGTATTATCTTTCTCTGCTTGTGTGCTGTACTTACTGGATATTCTGTGTGGAGTTCCTACAACTTTGCAGAAGCTCAACGACAGAAAATATATGTATTGGACGGAGGAAAATCCTTGATGCTGGCACTTTCACAAGACCTTTCGCAGAACAGACCAGTAGAAGCCCGAGAACACGTTAAACGGTTTCATGAACTTTTCTTCACCCTTTCACCCGATAAGAATGCAATAGAAAGTAATATTAAAAGAGCCTTGTTTCTCTCGGATAAAAGTGCTTTCAACTATTATTCTGATCTATCTGAAAAAGGATATTTCAATAGAATTATTTCAGGAAATATCAATCAAGCCATTCAGGTGGATAGTGTGATATGCAACTTTGATAAGTATCCTTATCAGGTTATGACTTATGCCCGACAGATGATTATTCGAGAAAGTAATATGACCGAACGGAGCTTGATTACCCAATGCCAGTTATTTAATTCGGTGCGAAGTGATAATAATCCACAGGGCTTTATCATTGAAGATTTTGTGATTGTAGAAAACATGGACATGAAAGTTGTAAATAGATAAAGCCATGAAAATAAAAAAGATTTATAAAATCCAAAATTGGATCGAGCTGAAATTGCAAAGATATTGCGCTTCACTTTCTCCGAAAAAACGAATTATCTCGATAGTGATTATAAGTGCCGTTTTCGGAATTGGTTCTCTTTATATGGGTATAAATGGATTTTCCAATATCAATAGTACGGACAATGAACAAATAATGATCCAACATATCAACGAACTGCAACTACATGCGAGAGACAGTATTAACAAACTAAATGAAAAATGAAATGAAAAAAACTAACGTGGGTGATAAACCTCAACAACAGATGCTGACTGTGGAACAAAAGCAACGTAAAAAAAAGATGCTGATTTATCCCTTGATGTTTATCGTCTTTGGATTATGTATGTGGTATATATTTTCTCCTTCGAAGTCGGAGAAAGTAAAAGATACCAAAGGATTTAATACTATGATTCCAATGCCCAAAAACAAGGAATTGGTAAGCGACAAAAAGGCAGCGTATGAACAAGAAAAGCTTGAACGGACAAACGGGCAGCGAATGCGTTCTTTGAAGGATATGGCCTCTGTTTTTAATCAGGAAACAACAGGTTCGGATAATTCTGATTTGACAAATGAAAATGAATCGAAAATAGCATCTGAATCAAAATCTGAAATGAAGCCAAACTATTCAACTAGAAGTGGTGGTAGCAGGCAGCCCATTGCCACTATTCAAAGTTCTAACAATGCGTATCAGCAAATCAACCGTAATCTAGGTAGTTTCTTTGAATCCTCGAAAGAGAATTCAGATCTTGAAAAAAAGAATCAAGGGGTGGAAGCACTTTCTGATAAACTTCAGGAAACGGAAAATCGGAAAAATTCCATTGATGCTCAAATTCAACTAATGGAAAAGTCGTATGAAATGGCTGCCAAATATATTCCGCAAGGGCAGCAAATGATAGGACAAAATACAGCAAATACCAGCACAGCGAATCCAAGCATGAAAATAAAAGCTTCCAGTGTTAAGCAAGTGCTTGAACAAACGGTTTCAACATTGCCGCAAGTGTTAAGTGATTCTGCCCGAATTGCTAACAGTAAACAACCGCAAAATAGTGGGTTCAATACAGCAGGTGGCAATAGTTTAGAAGAAGGCAGAAATACCATAAAAGCCTGTATCTATGAAAATTGTTCGCTAACAAATGGTCGAAGTGTCCGGCTGCGATTACTTGAAGCCCTACAAGTTCGAACAACCCTTATCCCAAAAAACAGTATGATTTCTGGTGAAGCCAAGATTCAAGGCGACCGATTAAGCATTTTGATTCAGTCATTGGAATATCATGGGATGATTATTCCTGTTGAAATAACTATTTATGATACCGATGGTCAGGAAGGTATTTTTATTCCAGGTTCTCAGGAGATAAATGCGTTCAAAGAAATGGCGGCTGGTATGGGTTCGAATATGGGAACAAACGTCTCATTTACACAGTCTGCTGGTCAACAATTGGTATCAGGGTTAGGAAAAGGAGTAATTCAAAGTGGTTCTCAGTATCTGTCTAAGAAATTCCAAACCGTTAACGTCAAATTAAAAGCTGGTTATAAGGTCTTGTTACTTTCTAACTAAAAATAAATTTTTTCAAAAAAGAAACGACATTAAAAATAAAATAAATAATCAGTGAGCATATTAACTCACACTAACAATTGAAAAGAATGAAAAAAACAATGATTTGGATGGTCTTGCTTATGGCAACCATCATAACTACAAATGCACAAACAACGAAAGATGATTCTTCCAAAGGATGGTCAAAGAAAATTACCTTAGATAAAATGATACCACCTTATGGGCTGGAAGTTACTTTTGATAAGACAGTACACATTATTTTCCCAGCGGCTATTCGGTATATCGATTTGGGTTCTACCAATATAATTGCTGGCAAAGCCGATGGAGCAGAAAATGTTATCCGAGTGAAAGCTGCTGTTCGGAATTTTAAAACCGAAACGAATTTTTCTGTTATTACCGAAGAGGGAAGTTTCTATTCTTTCAATGTCAAGTATGCAAATGAGCCACACTTATTGAATGTGGAAATGAAAGATTTTATTCATGATGGTGATACGATTAACCATCCCAACAATGCACTGGGAGTCTATCTCAAGGAATTGGGTAACGAATCTCCTAAGTTAGTACATACGATTATGAAATCTATCTATCAAAACGACCGCAAGGAAATAAATCACATTGGTTGTAAACGTTTTGGTATTCAGTATCAACTTAAAGGTATCTATACCAACAACAACCTACTTTATTTTTATACTCAAATCACTAATTCTTCTAATGTTCCATTTGATTTGGATTTTATCCTATTCAAAATTGTGGATAAAAAAGTGCTAAAACGCACTGCCATTCAAGAAACAATTATTACTCCTATTCGGGCTTTCAATTATGTTACGAATGTAGCGGGGAAAAGCAGTGAACGCACCGTCTTTACGCTGGATAAGTTTACGATTCCGGATGACAAACAATTGGTAGTCGAACTCAATGAAAAAAATGGCGGTCGTCACCAGCGTTTTGTA
>JBBQJT010000089.1:0-7271 GCA_038326165.1 Chitinophagales bacterium
TTGACATTTATATCATTGTTGGTTGCGCCCATAGTATTGTTTTGGGTAGCAAAGTCGATTTGTAAACTATTGACATTGAACCCACTACCAGAGCCCAAAAGCATGAATTCATTTGGACCTTCAGGACCGCAGGCATCTATAAACAGGCTTAGCATTTCTGGGCATACCGAACAAGGTGGTGGACTTGTTGAGGTGATATCTCCGCATCCTATCAATGTTCCTTCTCCTGCATAAGGGTCAAATCCTTGTGTATCGCTGTAATACCAATTGAGGCATCCACCATCAGGTAAGTTCACTCCTCCAGCTTTTAAAGTGATAACTTCACCTGGGCACAAATCGCATGGTGTACTGCCATTAAAACATCCTCCTTGTAGCGTGCTTACAGTGATATCAGGGCATTGGGCCTTGACGGAAATATGCGTCAGAAGCGAGATTGAAATCCACAACAGCGAATTCCATATTATTTTGGGCATTTTCATAGTATTGCGATAACCTAATAGACAACAAAGATACCTTGAAGCCTTGGAACCGTTGTATGAATTAATTGTTAAGTCACCATTGTACCTATAATTTTAGGTCTAATTTAAATGATTTTTATGAACTGATCTTCTGAAAATCTAATTCGGTTGCCATACACGCCTCCGGGAGCTCTTTTTCCTGCACTTATGACCATGCATATATCCGCTGCTGAGGGCAAGTTTAGGAGGTTTTTTATTCGCTTGGCATCCATTCCTTCCATTGGACAACTGTCAAAATTGTGCGCTCTTAAAGCAAGCATCAAGTTTTCACAAGCAAGTGCTGTTGTTTTATGTGCCCATATCAACATGTCATTTCGACTGACTGGGCCTCTTGGAGTAGGTTTTTGTAAACCTCGAAAGAATATGATTACCTGTTTTACTAAACCGAAAAGCCCCAAAGGACCCTGATTGTAGACCAAGGGAACTATTTTTTGATAATATTGGAGTATTGCTTTAACCTTCTCGGGTTCTTTCTTGGAGATCACCTCAAGCATTTGTGCTCTGACTGGTTTCCAAAAATCTGGACGGGCCACTGCAACTACAAGCTCTTTTGCCGTTTTTGCAGCTGGTTGAGATAGGCAAGCTTCAACAAGTTTTTGTTTTTTGTCGGGATCTCGTACCCAATAAAATTGCCAAGGTTGCAGATTGCTGCTGTTGGGAGCAAGTAAAGCAAGTTGAAGACATTTTTTCATCACTTCTTCTGGAATTTCATCTTCTGTAAAAACACGGACGCTGCGTCTGCTTTCCACAGTTTTAATGAATTCTTCTGTATCAATAATTGCTGCTGCTTCTGAATTGCCCAAATCTACGGTCGAATTAAAAATTCCAATTTTACTCATAAATGAATTTTGTTTACACACTCAATATTACTAATGTTTTATTGAAATAGTATTTTTTTACTATTAATTTTTTTGGGTTGCATGAAATTGTTAGCCATTTAAAGTTAATTCTTTTGATTTTGGTCAAACTGAACTAAAATTTGAATTTCACCCTTAATAACAAGGCCCTAGAATGTACCTTTGCGTTCTGATTTTAACAATATGACACAACATTTGAGTGAACAAGAGCTTGTAAGAAGGGCTTCTTTACAATCTATCCTCGATATGGGTATTAATCCCTACCCCGCCGAATTATTTCATGTCAATGGTAATACACATGAAATTAAAAGAGACTACAGAGAAGAGGTACTTGAGGATGGCACAAAAAACAGGATCAATTTTCAAGATCTTAGTATTGCAGGTCGTTTGATGAATACTCGTGAGGCTGGAAAAGCACTTTTTATGAATATTCAGGATAGCTACGGCAATATCCAACTGTATTTAAGAAAAGAAGAAATATGTCCTGGTGAGGATACTTCTTTTTGGGATAATTTGATAAAAAAACATCTGGACATTGGTGATTTCGTTGGTATAAAGGGCTATGCTTTTGTTACTAAAACAGGTGAGACCACAGTGCATGTTACTCATTTTACGCTGCTGAGCAAGGCATTGCGTCCGCTTCCTATCGTAAAAAAAGACGCTGAAGGCAATATCTACGATGCTTTTACTGATCCGGAATTGCGTTACCGCCAGCGTTATGTGGATCTGACTGTCAATACACATGTAAAAGAGATTTTTGTTAAAAGAAGTAAGATTCTATCAACTATGCGCAATTTCTTCGACGAGAAAGGTTGGCTGGAAGTAGAAACTCCAATACTGCAGCCAATACACGGAGGTGCAGCCGCAAGACCTTTTCTTACACATCACAATACCTTAGATATGCCCCTATATATGAGGATTGCCAATGAATTGTATCTCAAAAGATTAATCGTAGGCGGATTTGATGGTGTTTATGAAATCGGAAAAATGTTCCGCAATGAAGGAATGGATAGAACGCACAATCCTGAATTTACGAGTATGGAAATATATGTAGCTTACAAGGATTATTTGTGGATGATGGAAATGGTTGAGGATTTATTGGAACATATATGCCTAGCTGTCAGTGGCGGAACAAGTGTACCAGTTGGTGACAAACAAATTTCATTCGCCAAGCCTTATCGCAGGTTAACGATGTTCGAATCTATCCAAGAATATACAGGAATCGATGTTTCAGCAATGGATGAATCCGAGTTGAAAAAAGTATGTAAGGACCTACACGTAGAGATTGACGCTTCAATGGGTAAGGGGAAACTTATTGATGAAATATTCAGTGAAAAAGTGGAAGAACACTTGATTCAACCCACTTATATTACCGACTATCCAATTGAAATGACTCCTCTTGCCAAAAAACACCGATCAAAGCAAGGCCTGGTTGAGCGATTTGAATTGTTCATCAATGGCAAAGAAATTGCCAATGCGTACAGTGAGTTAAATGATCCAATTGATCAACGTGAAAGATTTGAAGATCAGCTTTCATTGGCAGAAAGAGGCGATGAAGAAGCAATGGCCTTGGATGAAGATTTTTTGAGATCATTGGAATATGGAATGCCACCAACTTCTGGTTTGGGAATAGGAATGGATCGCCTTACCATGCTTTTGACCAATCAACACACCATACAAGAAGTTTTATTTTTTCCACAAATGAAACCAAGAACAAATTATTGAAATCTATTATTTAATTTTGCATCGAATCTATCAATATACATACTATGGAAATCAAAGGTAAAATCATTCAACTTCTAGATGAAGTGTCCGGGGAATCCAAAACCGGAAATCAGTGGCGCAAGCGTGAATACATTCTTGAGACAATGGATCAATATCCGAAAAAGATATGTTTCAATGCTTGGGGCGAAAAAATTGACCAATTCAATATACAACAAGATGAAATGATTAATTTACATTTCGATGTTGAGAGTCGCGAATACAATGGTCGTTGGTTCACAGAATGCAAGGCTTGGAGAGTTGACCGCAATATAGATGGCACAACTGCTGAACCATCAGCACAACCAACTTATGCAAATACACCTTCACCTGCACAAACATCATCTCCTTCAGTTCCTCAAGGCCCTGAAATGGATGACGATCTTCCTTTTTAGTTATCAAGGAAGCTCTGCAATAACGTCAAGGTTGCCATAGACCACCTGATTCATGGCAACCTTTATTTTTGCGTCAAGTGGTAAGTAGATATCAACTCTTGATCCAAATTTGATGAAACCCATTTCACTCCCTTGCTTTACCTCATCGCCAGCTTTAAGGTAATTCACAATTCTTCGTGCTAGCGCGCCAGCTATTTGGCGAAGAAGAATCTCATTGTTTCCGTTTTTTAACACTACAGAAGTTCTTTCATTTTCAGTGCTTGATTTTGGATGCCAGGCTACCAGGTATTTACCAGGATGGTATTTGCTGTATTGAACAGTCCCGGATATTGGATTCCTGTTTACATGCACATTAATAGGGGACATAAAAACTGAGATCATCAATCTTTTTGACTTAAAATATTCGTCTTCCTGCGTCTCTTCGATTACCACAACTTTGCCATCAGCAGGAGCGTAAACTAATTTGTCATTCAATATGGGAATAATGCGTTTAGGATTTCTAAAGAATTGAAGCACGATTATTAACAAGACGATACCTACTAAACTAAAGAACCACAAAGCTCCAGAAAGGTATTTTGCACCAATCCAGTACAATAGTCCAGCAAATAGAATTGATATAAATATAGTGGGAAGTCCTTCGCGATGTATCATAAATATTAGGGTTTGAGCCGCAAAGGTAGAAACTCAATGGAAAGATTTATCAATTTTGGTTAGCAAACAATCGGATGTATAAGTACGCAAAAGGAATAAGAAAGAAAAAGGCATCAAATCGGTCTAAAATTCCTCCGTGTCCCGGCATTAATTTACCAGAGTCTTTGATTCCAGTATTGCGCTTCAACATGGACTCAACCAAATCCCCAATAGTCCCAAAAATTGCAACAATCAGCGCCAATGCCATCCAGTCCCAGCGATTGAAAACACCAAACCACAGCGGGAAAAAACTGCCAATTGCTACCACCAGAATGAGTCCTCCAATACTTCCCTCCCAAGTTTTACCTGGCGATATTTGATAGAATAACTTTCTTTTTCCGAGCCATGAGCCTACAAAATAAGCCCCACTGTCATTGATCCAATTCAACAACAAGATTCCCATGACTATTTCAGGTCGAAAATCATTGGGTGTGATGGCAAGATCTAAAAGCAGGCACATGGGTACGACCAAATACAATAAACCTATGGCTATAGCACCGATTCTTTTGAACAATTGTCTGCGTGGCTTTAAAAGTTCTACCATCAAAGCAATAGAAAAGGGAAGTACAAAAACCAATTCACCCAGAAAGGCATCTGAATTTGGTGGGCCACCAAGCCACTTGCTTGTAGCAGTCCAGATATATGGAACCATTGCTACGAGCGTTCCCCAGGTTTTATACCAAGCTAAACTCGTATCTTCTTCGATCAAAATAAGAGGCATTATTTCACGCAAACCCAAAAATAATATCAGCCCCAATAGCAATATCAGTGTTTCGGGACCTATGAATATTCCTGCTATCATCACCAAAGCAAATAATGTTGCAGTTCCACTTCGTCTTGTTAAGTCACTGAATTTATTTGACATAATCCGCAGTTTCAACTTTTAGCAATTTCATGAAAAGGTAGGCGGTAAGCAACCCGCTAAGTGATACCAATATCCAATTGACAGATTGATCAGCATTTGTAGACATTTTTTTGTCCATAATGAATAAAATTGCTACTTGGGTACTATTGAATAAAGCATGCAAAAGTATAGGACACCACAATGTTTTTGTGAAGTAAAATGAATAACCCAAAATAATTCCCAAGAACACCCTCGGAATAATACCTTGAAACTGAAAATGTACCAAACCAAATATTATGCCCGTGATTAAAATTGCAACATGTGGATTGACTAGCATTTTGCTAATGATGCTTTGAAGTGCACCCCTGAAGAAAAGTTCTTCACCCAAAGCAGGTAAAATTCCCAGCAGAAATACACAAATTAACATGCTGGAAATAGAACGATCAGCAGTAAGATTATTGATCAAATTATTGATGTTATCTTCATTGCTTAGCAGTATCTCAGGCAGAGGAATTTGCTGATTGATCCAAGCCAAGCCCATCACAAAAGGCATTGATCCAACGAATAAAAAAAAGCTGTACAAAAATATTTTGGGATTGATTGTGACATCAAAAATTTTAGGAAATAGAAAGGGTTTAATTATTCTAAACCACAATAAACTCGGGATCAAACTAATAAACAAGACATTGCTGGCAGTAAGAAAATATATCTTCCAGATTTCAGTCGATTTGCCAGTCATTTGCTTTGCAATATCACTCAAGCCCATAAATTGAACCAGAATACTCAGAAGCAATATGCCAGTAAAAGACAGTAGGATAAGCAGTCCCAATTGTAACTTGGGAGTAAATTCGACCTGCCCATTCATATTCGGCTGTAGGTTTTCATTGCTAGGCTCTACATTTGTCATGAAATAAAGGTAAGTACAATGACACGATTGAGCGTTAATATCAATAAAATTGCTTTAATAAGAAACAGTAGAGGATCTAATAATCCTGATCTATTGCTGGTGGTCAAGGATTGCGAAAGCTTTGGAGCTCAAGGTATTACTGTACATCCAAGACCTGACCAAAGACATATCAGATACGATGATGTTTTTGCTTTGAAGGAGGTTGTAAAGACAGAGTTCAACGTAGAATGCAATCCTTCTAAGGAAATTTTGGATATCCTTTTTCAAGTTAAGCCTCAGCAAGTGACCCTTGTCCCCGATGCACCAGGAGCGTTGACATCTGATGCTGGATGGGATACAATAAATGATGCTGAAAAACTTACAGACATCACAAAAGAGTTGAAAGCATTGGGGATGAGAGTGTCTGTATTTGTAGATCCTGATCCGAGGATGGTAGAAGGGGCAGCCAAGTGTGGTGTGGATCGAATAGAATTATACACGGGCGATTACGCAAAGCACTTCAAAACTCAAAAGGCAGAATTGGTGAAAATACATTCTGAGTGCAGCCTGTTGGCATTTAGATTAAAATTAGGAGTAAATGCTGGGCATGATTTAAGCCTATTAAATTTGAAATATTACAAAAGCAATCTAAAACATTTGGATGAAGTGTCAATAGGCCATGCATTAGTGATTGATGCCATGTATTTTGGTCTTCAAAATTCTATAGCTATGTATTTACATGAATTGAGTAAATAAGATGTAATTAATTGAATGTCATATAATTAAGTATCTAATTATATTTAGACTAATTCTAAAATATGAAATAATTGTAAAATATTTCTAAACTAAAGTGAATTTTCGCTGCATTATTTGAAAGATTTTCTCTAGGTTTGGAATCGATAAGTACATTATTTTTAAAATCACACTTAATTAAACAGGATTAGTATGAAAAAACTTGCCCTTTTGGTGGTTGTATTGTTGGTTTCAACAATATCGCTACTTGCGCAAAGAACTGTTGTGGGTAAAGTGAGTGATTCAGATGGAGAACCATTAACTGGCGCGAATGTCGTCGTTAAAGGAACTTCAACTGGCGCTACCACCGACCTCGATGGAAATTATTCAGTTAACGTGCCTTCAAACGGCACAACCATTGTAATTACCTACACGGGTTTCAATACTCAGGAGATTGTTTTGGGGGTTTCAAACGTTGTAAATGTTTCAATGTCTGAGGGAGTAATCCTGGCTGAAACAGTTGTTACAGCATTAGGAAATGAAGAAGACAAGGCGAAATCTGGTACAGCATCTACAAAAGTTGGCGGT
>JBBQJT010000090.1:0-7233 GCA_038326165.1 Chitinophagales bacterium
GCACATACGCCTAACAGCGGTTTGGCAAAAGTGGCGGTTTAGTGCTTCGTATGACAATTTTTTGTAAGTTTGAGCTGTGTGCTTCGTATAAACATTTGTGGTAAAAATCGCCACCTTCGCCAAGCCGCAAACCGTTATGCGTCAGGCTAAAAGACAGACAATGCCAATACAATAGACCAATTGAAAAACGAATTAACTGTAAAAGATAATAATGCAAAAAAATAACAAAAGCTTTATTAGGGCCTTATTGAAATTTCTAAAGAGCAAGGTGGAATCTAAACCAACCTATGAAGGAATTAAATTATTAGGTATTGATGATGATGAACCTAAAAACGGTTTTAAAATAAAGTTTGGGCAAAATGAATATGTACTTCGACTTTATGATTCACATTATAATAATGAAAACGCCTCTTATTTAAACCTAAGAGATTTAAACAGACCCAAAGGGAAGAATTCATTAATCCAATACACAATTGACAATGGCAACTTTATCATTGACAAGAATGAATTTACTTTGAAGCAAAACAAAGTTATAACCATTGGAACGAAACAAGATGGTCTAAAGCAAGAATCCGAAAAACTTATGCTTGACTTGGGGTTTAACTCAGATAAAGTAATACTTCAAGGTGAATTCAATAATCCAGATTTTGAAAAAATAACGCAAAATCTCTTTAAATGGCTTCGGATTAGAGCAACCGCTAAGCTTCAATTGGAAGAAAAATATAGAAATTTAGAAAACGAGGAAGAAGTGGAAATAGTAAGTAATAATAAGCTTACCGGAACGATTTGGAAACTCGGATGTAATTGGGGTTCTGGTAAACCAAGCTTCTATCAGTATATTAAAGATGAAGAATTTATAATTGGAGTTAATGACAAGAAATATGCTGTTGGCGATTTAATTATTGTAACTGAAGGTCATCTTGTAAAAGCAATAGCAAGAATAAATGAATTACCAATACCTGTGACTGACGATGGTTCTCTAGAAGCCTCTTTTACAAAATATCAAATAGAATACGAAAATTGGGTGAATTTTTCAAATGCAGAATGGTATGAACTTGACAAGGATGATACGTTTAGTTATCAGTTACAACAAGGAATTTGTAAGGTTCAAAATTCAGATATACGAAATAAAGTAATTGATTTATGGAATTCAAGAAATTCCAAATATTGGATTTTTCAAGGTAATCCAACTGTCTTTGATTTTGAAACTGCTATTAGAAACAGCTTATTAGAAGATTGGACTGTTTCAGCACATAAAGACAAAATAAAAATTGGTGATAAAGTTATTTTATGGATTTCAGGTAAAAATTCAGGATGTTATTCACTAGCTGAAATAACAAGTGAGCCACACATAATTCTAAATTCTAAAGATTCACATCTTTGGAAAACACAAGATGCTAACCCTTTAAAATCGGGAATTAGAATAACACATAATTTAATTGACAACCCTTTGTTATGGAACAAAATAAAAGATACAAAAGGATTAGAAGAATTAAAAGTTGGAAACCAAGGGACAAATTTTTCAGCAACTAAAAAGGAGTTTAATACTATTCTTAGTTTAATAAGCAAAGAAACCGAAGTAAAAACAAAAGTAAATATGCATGCAAAAAACATAATCTTATATGGCCCTCCAGGAACTGGAAAAACCTATAATAGTATAGATAAATCAGTTGAAATAGCTGCATCGGATAGATATAATTTAACTAGTCACAAAACTAATAAGGTAATATTTGACGACTTGCGAAAAGATGGACAAATTGAGTTTGTAACTTTTCATCAGAATTATTCTTATGAAGATTTTGTTGTAGGCATTTCTCCTGATGTCACTTCTGGAACTTTGCGTTTTGACAAGCGAGAAGGAATTTTCAAGCAATTGGCAGAAAGAGCTAAGCAAAATTGGCTTTCAGCTACTAACAAAAAGGAAGTCAGCATTGACTTCAATTTTGTTTTCAATACTTACTTTTCAAAGTTAATCGAAGAAGAAGTAAAGGAAGTTGAAATACCAATGAAGAGTAAAGGTTACAAGTTTAAGGTAACATCTATTGATATTGACGAGGGAAGAATAAAATTCACAAAACAAAGTGGAGGAACAGGACACGACTTACTTGTAAAAAATCTCAAAGCAATTTATGAAGGCGGTTTAGATTATGGTGTTGAAGGTTTAGGAGTTTATTACAATCCACTTGTAGAACATCTAAAAGAATTTGCCACAACTCTTCAACCGCAAAATTCAGAAGATAAACAACTCAAGAATTTCGTTTTAGTTATTGATGAAATTAATCGTGCAAATATTTCTAAAGTTTTTGGAGAGTTGATTACACTGCTTGAAGATGATAAAAGATTAGGAGAAGAAAACGAAATAAAAATCACACTACCAAATGGAGAAAAAGAATTTGGCGTTCCGCCAAATCTTTACATCATTGGTACTATGAATACAGCGGACAAATCAATTGCATTAATTGATATTGCTTTGAGAAGAAGATTTGAGTTTATTGGTTATTATCCCGACTATGAATACTTAAATGATGACCAAGCAACCCTTCTTAAAAAAATCAATGAGACCATTTTCAAGGAAAAAAAGTCTGCCGATTATCTCATTGGGCATGCTTACTTCATGAAAGGTCAAACTATTGAAACGGTTTTGCAAAATAAAGTTGTCCCTCTTTTAATGGAATATTTTTCAGGCAAGACAGATATTGTTTCAAAAATATTCGCAGACACTTCTTGGAGTGTAACATACGATACTGAAAATTTCACTTGGGATATTACTCAAAGATAAAATGATTTCACTTTTTGAATACGGTAAATGGGAGAGCATTAAAAACAAAATTGCTTTACACCAAATGTTGAAAGACATTTGGAAGCAACGCCTTTTCGTTAACACAAATTCAGAATTAACAGAGGACGAAACCGACAATCATTACCAACCTTTCTTACAGTTTGACGACAACCAAATAAGAGCAAACAATTTTGTTGGCTTCATTCAAAATGGCGAAGAAGTAATTGAGATTTACCCTAAGGTTTTTCGCCAACATTTTTCAAATCCTTCTGAGAATGAAAAAATTTCAATGCTTCGTCACATCTTTTATTGGTTTAGCTATTGTAGAAAATGGAACTTTCCATTTAACCAAGCCTCTCTTGACACAATAGAGATTGATGAATTTCCTGAACTTATAATAAACCTAATTGCAAATCAGTTTTTAGAAACAATTTCAAAGCAACCTTTGACAATGTATCAAGAAGTTGAAGAAGCATTAATTACTCCGAGAGGTACTATAAATTTCAAGAGATACATTAGTGGAAGTTTATCACATGGAAATTTTCAAAATATTGAATGTGATTATGAACCATTCTTGTTTGACAATAAGGTAAACAGAGTAATTAAATACTGTTCAAGATTATTGATGAAGCAGACAAAATTTTCGGAAAATTTACGAATGCTTCAAGATGTTGTTTTCATATTAGACGAGGTTGAGGATTTACATTGCTCATTACACGACCTTGATAAAATTTCGCTTAATACTTTCTTTGAAGATTATTCGGTTTTACTTGACAGTTGCAAACTTATTCTAAGCCAACAACTTTATTCAAGTAACACTTACGACCTTTCTCAATGGTGTTTGCTTTTTCCGATGGAATATATTTTTGAGGATTTTCTTGCTGGATTTTTAGAAAACAAATTCTCATCAGACTGGAAAGTGGAATATCAAAAGTCAGACGAATATTTATCTAATAATCCGAAAGTGTTTAATATGCAACACGATATTTTTCTGACTTCAAGACATGGTTCAAAGAGAAAAGTAATTATTGACACGAAGTATAAAATTCGGCAGGACAATTTTAAAGAAGACCCAAAAAAGGGAGTTGCACAAGCTGACCTTTATCAAATGGTGAGTTATGCATTTAAGAGAGGTTGCACAGACATAATTTTAGTTTATCCGAATTTATCAGACACCATAAACACAGCGGACAGTTTTGAAATCATCTCTGGTTTTGAAGGTGCTGACAAAGTAAATATTATAGCAATAGAAATACCATTTTGGACGATGAATAATTTTAACTCAAAAGATTTAGATGACAAAATATTTAAAGTGATGGAAGATAATTTAAACAAATTAATCTAATGAAACGGCTATATTTTACAGACAACAAACTGACGGCAGAAGAAGCCCGAACGCATAACAGCACCTACCCAAAAGGCGGGGTTTCGTGCTTCGCAGACACATTTGTGCAAGCCGAAAGTTCAGTTCTCCGAATGAAGTTTAGTGGTAAAAAGCCCGCCCTTCGGGTAGCTGCAAAACGTTACAGGCAAGCGTAGGACGACCGACAACTCGACAACAAACCGACAGAAATGGAGAACGAAAAACGCCAACCCTTCGCAAAATTAAAAGAGGTGTTTTGCCTACGCACTAGCCGACACAAAAACACCACATTTAATTTTGCCCAACCACACCCAAAGCCCACCCACCACCCGAACAGTGGACAGCGGACAATTTGAGGGCAACTTTTGACAATAACAAGGTTTTAAAATTTATCTTTACGACCTATAAATTAAGAATAACAAACTGACAATGACAGATAATTTAGAATTAGAAAAAACCCTTTGGCAAGCAGCCGACAAACTTCGCAACAATATGGATGCGGCTGAATACAAACACGTTGTTTTGGGTTTGATTTTCTTAAAATATATTTCTGATGCTTTTGATGAACTCTATAAACAATTAGAAGCTGAAAAAGCTGAAACAGGTGCAGACCCAGAAGACAAAGACGAGTACACAGCTGAAAGAGTTTTTTATGTGCCGCCTTCGGCTCGTTGGAAATGGTTACAAGGTAGAGCAAAACTACCTACAATTGGCAAAGACATTGACGATGCAATGGATGCAATCGAAAAAGACAACCCCACTTTGAAAGGTGTTTTACCAAAAGACTATGCAAGACCTGCATTAGACAAACAACGCTTGGGCGAATTGATTGACTTGATTGGCTCAATTACTCTAAGCAGAGGAAAAGAAGGCAAAGGCAAAGACGTTTTAGGCTTTGTATTTGAATATTTCTTAGGACAGTTTGCCGATGCAGAGGGCAAGCGAGGCGGACAATTTTATACACCACAAAGTATTGTAAAAATATTGGTTGATATGCTTGCACCCGAACCCGAAAAACGGGTTTATGATGGTGCTTGTGGCAGTGGCGGAATGTTTGTACAAAGCGAACGCTTTATTGAAATGCACGAACACCGCAAAGGCAAAATTTCAATCTTCGGACAAGAGAGTAACCCAACCACTTACAAGTTGGCTAAAATGAATTTAGCCATTCGAGGGATTGATGCCAAAATTGAATTGGGTGATACTTTGATGAACGACAAATTCCCTGAATTGAAAGTAGATTATGTAATTGCCAATCCACCTTTTAATGTAAGCGATTACAATATCAACAAAGCAGAAACCCATAAATGGAAATACGGCATACCACCAACAGGTAACGCCAACTACGCTTGGTTGCAATTATTCATTAGCAAATTAGCACCTTATGGAACGGCAGGCGTTGTTTTGGCAAATGGTAGTATGAGTTCTGAAATTGCTACCGAAGGACAAATACGAAAAGAATTGATTGAAAATGATTTGGTAGATTGTATGGTGTCGCTGCCTTCGCAATTATTTTACAATACACAAATACCTGCTTGTTTATGGTTTTTGGCTCGTAACAAAGAAGGTAGTAAGGGCTACGGCTCGTCCTTGCCCCTAAGAAACCGCAACAACGAAATACTTTTTATTGATTCCAAAGAATTAGGCTCAATGATAAGCCGTAAACAAAAAGAGTTAAGCGATATTGACATTGCCAAAATTTCAGACACCTATCATAATTGGAGAAGCAAAGCAGATTTTGAAACTAATTACAAAGACATTGCAGGTTTTTGTAAATCTGCCAACATACAAGATGTGCGCAAAAACAACTACATACTTACACCCGGCAGATACATTGATTTTAAAGAAGTGGCTGAAGATGGAATTGCATTTGATGATAAAATGGGGTCGTTAACCCTTTTATTAAAAGAACAAATGCAAAAGGCAAATGAATTGGACGAAGCAATTAAACTAAACCTTTCTAAAATTGGATATACACTATGAACAATGGGGAAGAAAATAGTAATATAGAGTTTAAAAGTATCCGAAAAGCAATAGGACAAAAATCTGATGTAGAAGCACTTGCCGAAACTTGCGTGTGCTTTGCTAATGCACAAGGTGGTTTGCTTATTATTGGTATTGAAGACAAACAAGCTGACCCACCGCAAAATCAAAAAATAAATGTCGAGGAAATGAATAAAGTGGTTAGCCGACTTCGTTCTTTAACTGATGCTGTTGGGCTAGTTAATCCTGAAATTAAAATCCATTCAAATGGAGGAGAATATTTTGAAATCAAAATTTTGCCTTCTTCCAGAACCATTGCTACTACTACTTCGGGCAAAGTGTTAATTAGAATATCTGATAATTGCTATACTGTAAGAAGTGAAGAATTAACTGATTTAGCCGCTGAAAAAAATGCCTTTCAGTGGGAATTGGTAGTTGCTCAAAAAATCACTTTAACTCAGGCAGATCCTGAACAAACTATCTTTTTTCTTTCAAACATAAAAAAATCAGAGAAAGTATCCGACTTTATTAGGCAAAAATCGGACACTGAAATTTTGGAGTTTTACCAGCTACTTTCGCCAGAAGGTTTTCTTACCAATTTAGGTGTGTTGTGGCTCGGTACGCCAGCCCAAAGAGCTAGATTGAGCTATCCTATTACCTTTCAATATTTGGTATTCAACGATAAAGGGGAAAAAATACGTGAAAAAAAATATCATTTTCACCAATTCAACCCAATGCAGTTATTGTTGGAAATAGAAAAAGAAGCTGTAGAACTTACCTATGCCCACCAGCTTACCAATGGTCTATTTAGAGATACCATTCGGAATTATCCGAAAGAAGTAATTAGAGAGTTGCTCATAAATAGTATTGCTCACAAACGCTACAGCAGTTCAGGAGATATTTTTTTAGAAGTGTACCCCGATAGAATTGTATTTACCAACCCTGGTGGCTTGCCTATTGGCATTTCAAAAAACAATATCCTGCACGAACGACAAAGAAGAAATCCACATTTAATACAAACCCTACACGACCTCAAACTGATGGAAGGCGAAGGCTCTGGTTACGATTTGGTGTACGAAAAACTAAGCCTTGATGCAAAGCCTTTTCC
>JBBQJT010000091.1:0-7128 GCA_038326165.1 Chitinophagales bacterium
CATTCATATCTGCCGTTCCAGCTGCAACTCCTCCGCTCATTGTTAAATTCAACATTGAATTTGATCCTAGAAAATTAGCTGTACCAGCATTCAAAGTTACATTTGGGAAAGTAGCATTGTCTGTAAAATTGCAAACAGCAATCCCATTAACTTGAATGGTTCCTGTTCCTGGAAAAGTTCCTCCCGTCCAGTTGTGTGTGCCACCTTGATTTGATAAACCGAATTCAATGGTAGTACTTGCACTTGTGGTAAATGCACCTGTGTGTGTTCCATTGCCTAGTAAAGTTATTTTTCCTGAGGCAACTTCTACATTACCAGTGTTGTTGAGCGTGATTATATTATTTATTGTCAAAATACCGCTTGCTGTTTTTATAAAAGCTCCTGCTACATTTACTGTTCCACCTATTGGACCATTTCCACCGATCAAAGAGGTTCCTGAAAAACTTGAAGTTAAGGTTTGGCCTGCAGGAATATTCAGGATTGCATTATTATAAAGTGTAAATTGGCTAACAGTCCATAAACCGCCACCATTTAAATTTAAGGTTTTTGAGCTGAGATAATTGTTTGAATTGTTCATTGTTGTCAAACCCCCAATTGTCACAATACCAGTCCCAGTTATGGTTCCACTTGACCAGGTGAATGTACCTGTTACTGCTAAGTCCCCAGTTCCTCCAGAAATTCCACCTCCCATGGTTAAGCTAAGCATGGTATTTGATCCTTGAAAATTAGCTGTACCAGCATTCAAAGTTACATTTGGGAAAGTAGCATTGTCTGTAAAATTGCAAACAGCAATCCCATTAACTTGAATGGTTCCTGTTCCTGGAAAAGTTCCGCCCGTCCAGTTGTGTGTGCCACCTTGATTTGATAAACCGAATTCAATGGTAGTAGTTGCACTTGTGGTAAATGCACCTGTGTGTGTGCCATTGCCTAGTAAAGTTATTTTTCCTGAGGCAACTTCTACATTGCCATTGTTGTTGAGCGTTATTTCATTATTTATTGTTAAAATACCGCTTGCTGTTTTTTTAAAAGTTCCTGAAACATTGATGGTTCCAGCTCCAAAAATGGTCGAGCTTCCTAAAAAACTTGAAGTTAGAGTTTGACTTGAAGGAATATTAATGGTAGCACCCGTGTAGAGTGAAAATACGCCTGTAGTCCAATTGCCACCACCATTAAGCGACATTGTTCGTGCTATTAGAGTGGTGCTTCCGATGGTTGCACTTCCTCCAACAGTCACATTACCGGTCCCGGTTATTGTACCGCCCGACCAGTTTAAAGCCCCGGAAGTTACGATATCACTAGTCCCATTGATTGCCCCACCAGAAAAAGTAAGTGACTGAACTGAACCTGCGACATCCATCGTTACAGTACCACCAGAAATGGTAACATCTTCAGAGGCCAATGGCACATGCCCGCAACTCCACTTTGTGACATCTGACCAGTTGCCTGCTGTGCCATTCCATGTGCATTGGCCATTTATGGAAACAGAAATTAAAAGAGAGCAACTCACTAAAATTAAGAAAGAACCTTTTGCGTAAAATCGATTTAAGGTTCTTACAATTGAATTTTTATATTTCATATCACCTGTCTTTATAATTACACTCAAGTTCTTCATTTTGAGTTAAATAAGCATTAAATACCCGTTGTATTTCAGTCGGCTT
The DNA here is from genome assembly GCA_038326165.1 of Chitinophagales bacterium. Classification (GTDB taxonomy): domain Bacteria; phylum Bacteroidota; class Bacteroidia; order Chitinophagales; family Saprospiraceae; genus JAEUUM01. The sequence continues at coordinate 1,659 of JBBQJT010000091.1, forward strand.
TGGTTGGTAAAATTTAGATACTGAAGTATTCCCAAGGGTTACCAACACTCCAATCATCAGATCCAGCAGACACAATGGTAGCTAGATTGCTGTTGGCAAGGGTCGTCAATGAGAAAAAGGAAATTATTGTACTTCTAATGACCATATAGCGTGTTTAGATCCCAAAGAATTCATATCGAAGGTTTACAATTCTATTAAAAATATTTCTGTTTTAGAGCCTATCCGTAAAAACCAATGCTTGTTACCCTACACCATAACAGATACATGAAAATATTATGTTGCAGTATACTATTTTTCAATATTGCCATAATTAATGGATAATATCCGTTTCATAATCCCTTAATACCAAAATAATATTAAAGTTACCAACAAAATTTAAACAATTTATCAAGAAGTCATCGTTTTTATCTTACCTCTTCATAATCATCTCAGTCTTGAATCCAGGCATCTGTACCAAATACAATCCAGATGGCAGAGCTGAGACATCTACACTTAGGTTTTGCTAACCTTCTACAGCGATCTTGTAAACCAGTTTGCCAGTAGAATCAAATATATTGAGGATGCCATCCTGGGTATCAGAAAACCTGATCTCCAAAAGATCATTGACTTGATTCGAAAATAGTTACCATGGTGTAGTAATTCCAAAGGCACTTAAATTAAGCTAAGCGTATCCTGCACGATTATCTATGTCAATTACTGCAAAATCTTAGGAATTATAGCTTATAAACGGCTTTTAATGAACGTCTTACCTAAAATAATTTGTTTGGATTATTCCTCTTCATGCTCAATTTTATCTGAAAAGGGTGCGGGTGTAGCCGCAAGTTGGCGCTCTGATTTTTTATTTTTCCTGATCAGCATGAAATCATCTATCCAAATTCTGAACCGATGGTCATACAATTCAAACAATTCGAATGATATAATTACAACCGTAGCCAAGGTAAAGAACTCCAACTTGATATTGTTTTTTACTAAGATAAGTATTGAAATAATCAAAAGAATTAAAAATTCGAATATTTGGAATAATCTCACCGCAAATACCCTGCGTAATGAATTGCGTTTTAGAATCTTAACGAACAAATAATAGTTCCATAAAAAAATCAAATAAATCAAAACATACATCACCCAAGCTGGTAAATCATTGATAAAGTCTCTATCCAATAACATGGATATGATGTTGGCATGAATGATGACGCCATGCATATCAGGTTTTGAACGTCCAGTATATTTTTCATTCAAAGGCGTGAAATATCTATCTTGCATGGACAATGCCAGATCATTTTCACCTGAAAATCCAATGAGCACCAGTTTGTCTTGGAAAAAGTTTTTGTCATACAAAGCTGAATCTCTTATAAACTCATCAATGTTGAGGACTGTATATTGAATCGATGATTTGCTGTTTATTGGAAAGATCATGGAGGATTGGCCTGGCTGTACTCTTTTGAAATTGATCCATTCCAACTTGTGTTTACGAGCCTTCAAGTCACCGATGATTTTGGGATCCATCAACTGAGCCAGATTCACTGAAAAAGCAGCTCCCGTACTGTCCTCTTTTTGATAAAATGATTGAAAAGCTCTTACTGAAAAGCCATCGTTTGTAGCCAGATTAACATGGCCTTTTCGTACATTTTTGGTGAAAAATTCATGCGAAGCTATCCCGGTGGTAATTGCGTGTTTTCCGCGCGATTCTGAAAAAGAATAACCCATGACCAATTGGGGCATTTTTTGAATTGCAAGCCTTAAAACAGTATCTTTTTTGGTATATTTACAGGTATCAAAAAGGAGATCAAGGCCTACTGCAGATGCACTTTTTTCATTCAATAATTCCAAGGCTTGGGCTACTTTTTGCCGGTCGGTAAGCCCTGAATTGATAACAATTACCCGTTCATCAAATAACCTGGGGTCGTCGTGGTTTCTGAATTGCGAAAATGCAATATCCATAACATCATACTGCCTGATTGCCTCACTAAATGGATCTATAAATATTTGATTGATCGGCAAGGCGTGCAATATGGCCAATATCAACAAGCTAAAAAATGCAAATATATAGGCATGTATGGGCGATCGCTTATGCTGATCCAAGTTGATTTGCGTTTGAGAGTGTCATTAGATTTTGCAAAATTAGAATAAAAGATTGAGAACCAAATTTTCAAAACTTATTTATTGCATAATAATCGAGCCATGTCAAAGCTGGTAAGCTTTTACAAAAGCTGTACAATTCAAACCACCTAGACCAAACGGTATGCAAGCCATACGTCAAGCTAAGCAAATGTTTTTTACTACAATACACCTAAGCAACCAACTTTAATACCAATAAAAATATTTTTTCCTACTCAATCCGATCTGCGGCAGCTCAAGTTTAGAATAACTATGGCAACGGGCCAAGTCGTTAATGCTTTTTTATTCCTATTAAATCCAAATTTAGCAATAGACGTTGAATCGACGAAATTTTTGGTTATTCCAAAAATTTGTCAAGTCTGACGACCCATATAGTCGTATCAGACTTGTACGAGGTAAAGCCTCGACAAAATCAAAGATTTTCGTTGACCTCGAAGGGTACAATCTGCTAATGCGAATTTTGGATTAATTTTGCTTGTCAAAACAAAACTAAAGACCAGCTTTTCAAAAGCTTAAAAGTATTTTGTTACATTTGTAACTAATATAACCAACTATTCTTGACTGCGACACCAGCACCGGATCAATTTTATGTCATTGGACTCAGGGAGAACAACTCATTGGTCATCCAAAAGATATATGAGCAATATGCCTCGGAGGTAATTGCTTACATAACCAAAAATTCCGGCAATGTCGAGGATGCTCGGGATATCATGCAGGAAGCATTGCTGTACATGCATAAAATTGCTCATAATAAGCCGGATTTCACCATTACAACTACATTTCAGGCCTATTTCATGACGGTGGTTAGAGGGAATTGGTTGAATGAATTGAAGAAAAGATCAAGAATTAAGGTAACAGTTGTGCAAGATGAGTTACTTCCAATTATGGATCAAATAGAATCCTATGAAGATATGGAAGAATCTAAACGACAATTACAATTACTGGATTCCTGTTTCAAAGAATTACCTACTTCTTGTCAAGAGGTCATTCGATTGTCCTGGGAGGGTATAGGCATGGAAGAAGTAAGCCAAAAACTGAACGTCTCATACGGATATGCGCGCAAAAGCAAATGTAAATGTTTGGAAAAATTGGTTAAATTAATCAAATTCAAATCTTCTATTTTATGAAAAATCATATAGAAGAAATCGACCGCTATTTGCAGAACGAACTCAATGAGTTGGAACGTAAAGCATTCGAGGACCGCTTGGAATTGGACTCAGAATTGAAACAAGATTTTGATATTTTACTAGATGCCAAAGAATCTCTGTCCAACAATTGGAAGCATGAAATAGCTGAACTTCAACTCAAGCAATACCTGGAGAAAATGGGAAAGGAATATTTTTCTAGCCCATCTGAAACCAAAAAGCCCTTTGAGTCAAATAAGCCAAAGTTTCTGGTTTTTGGCTGGGTAAAGTATGCGGCTCTACTTGTACTTGCCCTAGGGGGTTATTGGTTTTGGCAGACGTCCCAAAGTGCTTCAACTGCTAATCTCTATGTGCTTTATTCAACAGTTAACAATATCTCTTTGACTGAAAAAGGAAGTGATAATGCTCAATTGACAGCAGCTGAAATTGCGTTCAACAACAAGGAATACCCTGAAGCAATTCGGTTATTTGATGAAATGCTCAAAGCTGATAATAGTCAGGTTGAAATCAGATTCTACAAAGCAATTGCAATGATTGAAATCAATCAATACTCTGAAGCCAGGTTGATTCTGAAAGACTTGAGCAATGGATCCTCAGCCTTCAAAGAAGACGCGGATTGGTACACAATTCTGAGTTTTGTTCATGAAAAAAATGAATCAAAAGCCACTGAATTGATTGAGTCTTTGCCATCCGGACACGCTTATGAAGCAAAAGCCAAAGAACTTTTGAATAGTTTATAGAATTCTTTCACCCCAAATGAGTCGGACTATGAAAAACAAAAAACTCGAGATTCTGATTATTGCCTTCATTTCGTTAAAACTTTTTGTATTTCAGTGGGTGAATCCCGAACCGACCCTGACACTAACAGGGCAAGACAATTCAAGGACTTATGGATTGTTAAACTACACAAATAATGTTGGGAATCCTGGTGTTGGCAGTGTTGATATTTATGGACACAAACTATTTGTCAACACAGGTGATGCCAACTTCTACATGGCGGATATAACTACAAGTAGCCCAAATCAATTACCAAATACTTCTTCAATTTTTACTCATAATTTTGGTAGCGGAACTTTTCTGCAATACGCTGAATTGACAGGGATTTATAGAGACAAAGACGATCCTCCGAAGAGAATCACATCGAATATTCCCAACGATGTATCAATTGGAGTGAGTAACAGTATCAACTCAACCGAATTATCAACCGTGGCCTTGAATCCTTTTACGAGCATGAAATTCACTCCTATCCGCAGAGTTGTGCCCAATAACAGTTTTTCAATGATATTATCTGTTGCTCAAGATCAGTTTCACAAATTTGATTCTTTAAATGTGAATTACGATAATGTTGCTTTTAAAACCGATCAATTGGAAATTGGAAATACCCCATTTTATACCATTACAGATATTGGAAATGGAAATATTAGAATCCTTAAAACCTCAAATTCTAATATTAGAGATTACCCCTACCACATCACACTATCTTTCAAAACCAATGCTCTTCCATTAGGTTATGTGGCAGGGGAATTCACAGCAATAGGCAACTTCAAGTCAAAGCCACAAAGGATTGAAGTATTCAATGATCCCAATACCCTTCGGGTTGTGAACAGCCATGATCCAAACAACAAAACCTTTATTCCCTCTTACTATAGTGATGGTGATGGAAATGTTAAGGTGTTGATTAATTTTCAGAATGAGGGCGATGGACCAACATCGAATGTAGTCATTGTAGATGAATTGGATCAAGCTATACTCAATAATATGGTTCCAGCTGATATTATTGAAATCCAAAATAGTTTAAAATTGACCGCTCCAGTTGTCAATAGCAGTCAGCCAAATTTTAGCTATCAAAATGGTAAGATCAAGGTCGAATTGTGTGGATTGGAGCTAAGAGGAAAGAATGAAAAAAAGCCTGATGGGTCAATCTATCCTGAATCAGAAACTATGGGCTCTTTATCTTACACCCTCCGCAAAAGTCTTTTAGAAAATATCCAACCATGCCATTCAGTAATCAATAGCGCTCAAATATTTTTTGATTGTAATCCTCCCATTGCTACGGATCTTGCTTACTTGACCCGAATAGAGCCTGTGGCTGTAATAAAATGGATATATAAATCGTAATCTAAAACAAAAATAGCCAAAATTTACCGAAAGGGCAAGCCATCTGATAAATAGAAGCGACCTGAGGATAAGGTAATATTGGCGCCTTGGGT
>JBBQJT010000092.1:0-6518 GCA_038326165.1 Chitinophagales bacterium
AAAAGCAACAGCGCCTAACAGCACCTACAAAAAATTGGCGGCTCAGTACTCCGCAGACACATTTTTGGTTAATCAAACATTGGTTCTCCGCATCAACATTTGTGGTAAAAATCGCCAACTTCTTGTAGCTGCAAACCGTTATGCCTCACCCTATAAAGACAGACAGTGCTAACATTAAACGGACAGACAAATGAAAAATAAAGCCAACGCTTCAAAAAAACAAAAGAGGTGCAACGCCACCCACAAGCTGACACACGGTTGCACCACATTTGTTTTTTCCCAACCCTCAAAAGACACGACACTATGCCATTAAGACCAATCGTTCTGAAAGGAGAACAAAAGCGAGTTTTATTTTTACAAGTAACAGACCCAATACAAATTAAAGGAGTTGCAGGCAGCGGCAAGACGACAGTTGCATTATACAGAGCAAAACATTTGCTTGACACACAATCAAATCTATTTCAAGAGGCGAAAGTTGCAATTTTTACTTACAACAAAACTCTTGTAAAATATATCAATGCTATTACACCCCAAATATCTGGTGGCTATCAAGCAGACAGTGAAGAAATAAAACCAACCAAGCCAAAAGGAATAAATGTTTTTGTGACCAGTTTCCATAAATGGGCATACCATTTTATAGAACAAAACGGCATTCCACTTTCCAAAGCCGTTGACCATAAAAGAGTTTTTAAAACTATTTCAGGGGCGGTTCAAAGCAATATAGTTTCCACAATAAAAGCGAAATATTCAACTCAAAATATTGCAACCAAAACGGTTGACTTTTTTATTGAAGAAATTGCTTGGATAAAAGGCAAAGCCTTTCAATCCAAAGAAGAATATTTTGATGCGAAACGTGCGGGTAGAGGAACAAATGACAGGGTAACCAAAGCAGACAAAGAAACTATTTGGAACATTTATACAGATTATAACAATCAACTAAAATCCAACGACCAAATAGATTTTGACGATTACGCTTTATTATGTTTAAGAATAATTGCTTCCAATCCGAATTTACAAAAGCCGTTTACGCATATAATAGTTGATGAAGCACAAGATTTGAGCAAAGCTCAAATTCTTGTCATTTCTCAAATTGTTTCAGAGGAAACAAAAAGCATTTCAATCATTGCCGATGCTGCTCAAAGAATTTACAAAAGTGGCTTTACTTGGGGCGAAGTTGGTTTGAATGTTAGAGGGGGAAGAACAATTGAATTCAAAAAGAATTATCGTAATACTGTTCAAATTGTAAGAGCAGCACTTTCACTTCTCGAAAAAGAAGATGATAAAAGCGATTTTACAACAGTTGAAACAGCCCGAAAAGGCGAAGACAAGCCAATTGTTGGTTATTTCTCTAATTGGAATGAGCAATGTGTTTTCCTTTTAAAACAATTGAACAAATTAAAAGCAGATGGTCATATCAATTCTACGGTTATACTCCACAGAAGCCATAGCGGAATTAGAAATATCAAAGACTTTTTAGAAACCAATAAATTTGAAGTTCAAGAATTACTTAAAACTGACGATATAGACTTTGAAAGCGACTCAATCAAAGTTTGCACATTATCATCAGTTAAAGGACTTGAATTTGAAAACGTTTTTATCATTGACTTAAACGATGATGTTATTCCTTATCCGCCAGGTTTTAATGATGCCGAAGATGAGTTTCATATATCAACGGAAAGACGTTTACTTTATACATCAATGACAAGAGCAAGAGAAAGACTTTTTTTAATATCAAGCGGAACACCTTCAAGGTATCTTTCTGAAATAGATGCAGACCTACTTGAAAGAGTAGGAAATTCAAGTAGTCCTAAAATAACTTTAAGTGACGACTTGCCATTTTAAATACTATGGAAGAGAAGCAAAATCATATAGAATTTAAAAAGGAAATCTCGGATAGAGGAATTGAACACTTAATTCACTTTACACCGACAATAAACCTGTTAAGTATTTTTGAACAAGGCAAACTGCTTTCAAGAGCATTACTTGAAAAATTTGATATTGACCAAACTGACATTTTTGATTACATAGAATTTACAGACGATATTAGATTTGATGATAAAAGTTTCATCAATTTATCGGTTCAACATCCAAACTCATTTTTATTTAACCGCTTCCGTGAAAAGACAAAAAATGATGTTCATATAAACTGGTGTGTTTTAAAAATAGACAAAAAATACATTTACAAAACTGACACTTTATTTTCTGTTACTAATGCAGCAAACAGCCACAATAAAAGGAATGTTCGAGTAACTGGAGACATTGGTAAATTTCAAATGATGTTTGCAAACTCATTACAAATCGTAACATCTTACAACTCCAGAACAATTTCAAGAAACGGTTTAAAAACAAAATATCCAACTGATGAACAAGCCGAAGTCTTGGTTAAGAACGAAATTTCAATAAGTGATATATTGCAAGTGTGTTTCAAAGACGAAAAAGATTTAGCAGCAGGCAAAGCAGCATTAAGTGATTACAATACAAGCAATTTTGTTGTGGATGCAACACTATTTACAAACGCAAGAATATAATGAAGCCAGAAACCAAATATAAAGGAAGTATCAAACTATCAGCTATTGGCGATGCCTTGGGCTGGATAACTGAATTTGAAAAAAGCCAACAATCATTAAAAGAGAAATTCGGAACAGAACGAATTGAAAACTTCTACACTTGGAAAAAAACTGTTGGTGGTAGGTTCTATGGTTTCATAGACACAATCAAAGCAGGTTCCTATTCAGACGATACACAATTGCTTTTAGCGGTTGCAAGAAGTATAAAAAAGGATGGGAATTTAGACCATAATTATTTTGCAAAAATCGAACTTGCAAATTGGTTAGACTACGCAAGAGGTGGCGGAAGAACAGTAAAAACAGCAGCTGACAAAATTTCAAGAAAATCAACAAAGTGGTTCAACAACTTTTATAATTTCAAGGTAAACGGAGAAAATTACGACTACAAACAAAGCGGTGCAAATGGTGCAGCTATGAGAGTTCTGCCGATTGCATTGGCAAATCTTGGAAACACGGAAAAAATAAAAGAGGAAATATTTTGCAATAGCATCATTACACACGGACACCCAAGAGCAATTTTAGGTGCTATGCTTTACGGTTACGCAGTTAACCAAATTATTGTTTTCAGACCCGAAGATTTTAATTGGGAGAATTATATAACTCAAATTGGCTTAGACTTTCCTAAAAAGTTTGAACTATCATTTATCAATAAAATGGAAATTCGAGAATGGTTGAAGGAATGGAATAAATCGAGCAACAAAACTTTTGAAAGTGTTTACGCTGAAACAATCACCGAAACACAAAACCAATTACGATTTGTCTATCAAAGCATCAAACAAAATACACCAGTTCAAGAAACACTTAAAAAAATAGGTTGTTTTGACCCTGCTACAAAAGGTTCAGGCATTGCGACAGTTGTTGCAGGCATATACTTGGCGACAAAATTCCACGAAAAACCATTAGAAGCGATTATTGAATCCGTAAACGCTTTGGGTTCAGACACAGATAGTATTGCAGCATTTACAGGCGGACTTGTTGGAGCATTACACGGACACAGCATCATTCCAGACAAATGGAAATCTGTTCAAGACATTGAGTATTTAGACAAAGTAGCTGAAAGACTTTTAGCTATTTCAGAAGACAGCCTTGAAGAAAATTCACTACCGACTTCAACAAATTTAAAACTGCTTAATACTCCAAAAGTGGACAACTTTAATCTTGACGAACAAATTGAATTTATTCCGTTAGGTAAAGGAAAAATCACTTTCATAGACAGACAGGCAACTTTGACAAAGGGCAAGTATAATTTGCTCCTTGAAGCACTTTTGGACAACGGACAAAGTATTTTAGTTTCAAAGCTATTTGACGACCAAAATTATACTCCTAAAACAGATGAACCAAATGAAATAGAAACCTTATTGCAGTTAGCGACCGACAGACTAAAACCAAAGACATTAGAAAAACTTAAAGAGTTTATTGGTAAACAAAAGAAACTACCAAAAGGACAACTTGAAATAATAATGGCACTAATCAAAAACGAAGAATAGCCAATGCATTTGGTAGCACATTTGCAGTTTTTCCAAACGCACAAAGCCAAACAAAAACTGCAAAAGAGCGACCAAGCCAACGCACCAAGACAGACCAAAATGGACAGACAATAACACGACAGAAAAGAAGGGCGAAGGCATAACAAGCGTTTGGCAAAAGTGGCGGTTCAGTGCTCCGCAGACACATTTGTGGTTAATCAAAGTTTGGTACTCCGCATCAACATTTGTGGTAAAAATCGCCACCTTCGCCAAGCGCCAAAACGTTAGGTTCCATTCTAAGGAAAACGAGCAAATTGACAACTCTGCTGAAATTGAAACTAGTAATAATGAAAAAAAAATAATTGAGACACCTATGAAAACATATTCTTTACACTTCAAAGCAAGTGGAAAACTAATTGTTGCTCCAATAATTTGCGAAGTATTACAAGGCAAATCATCATTAAGTTACAAGGTGATGGTTGATGAAGAAATAACCAATTGGCTCAGGAAAGAAAAACTTAATGCAAAATCGACATCAATACTTGATATTATTTTGTTGAATGATAGCAAGAAAGTTATGTTCTCGCAAGGAAACTGGACTGATACTAATTCCATTGAAATTAAATCATTTGACAAGCACTCAAATTCAGACCTAATTTATTAACCATTTTAAAAATCACAACATGACCGATGCAGAAGTAAAAGTTTGGCATTTATTTATTGACGAAGTAGCAAATAGTGTCGAAAAGGACTTTACAGCAAATGACAGTAAGTACAGAAATAATATTACGCTTGCTGTAATCATGCTAGAAAACATTATACAAACAAACGGATTAAGCTGGAAACTTAAATTGAAATCACAATCCAGTTACGGAATTCCGTACAATTCAGTTGATGAATTTGTAGACGTTATGTCTTTTAATGCAATTAGAAAAATGAAAGCAGTACTTTTTGAATAACTTAAAATTTTAAAATCATGAATCCACAAATTGAATTAGAAATTAAAAATAGAATTGAGGCTGATTATAAGAAGATTGTTGAAAATTTTGGGACCAACCCCTTTATGACTCGACCTTATATTTCTGGTACTGTAATAAATGTTACAGAGGATATGGTAAAAAAGTATGGGAGTCAATTCAAAATGGGCTATCACGACTTTTTAAATGTTGTGCAACCCATTGCAGAAAAGTTGCTTAAACAATATTTTGGATAATAAATTTTGTTGGTAATGCGAAACGAAATTTTAAAAAAGCTTGAATTATTTGTGCAAGCACTTTATCCTAAATTCCAGGATCATCCTGACAGGTTAACAATAAGTGCAATTGCTTCTACTCAGTATATTAACTACTTGGTTGAAAAAGGTATTGTTTTGCAAACAGAAAAGTATGAGTTGTTTCGTTCTTCTATACGAATTATTGAGATACAGTTTAATCTTCAAATACCAAATTTTGTCGCAGATGGGTTAATAGAAATAATGGAAGAAGTAAGAACTTATGATTACGAAACCATCGGTTTCTTTGTAAAGAAAGTAAATAGCCAAATTAAATAAATGTACTTATGCTGCCTTTTCCTATCACAACATTCAACGAAACTTATCTAGCATATAAACAATACTTTATTGCTAGAAATGGGAGTAATAAATTTGAAAAAGCCTACGACATTGTAACAAACTCAGATAAAATCAATAAGATTTTACAATGGTCAGTTAACAATCGGGCAGCTCCTTCTTCGAAAGATTTTTTAATTGACATTCATGCAATGTCATATTTTATTTTTGCCAAAAACGAAACTCGCGCTATGGGGGCAATTATTGCATTGTACTATTGGAACGAAAGAGTCAATAAAACTTATCATTTTGCTAATGAGCAAGATATGTCTGATAAGATCAAATCGGTTTTTGGTCAATTATCCATGTTATATTAAAAAATAAAAATCATGAATGAGAATTTATTAAGGCAAGTAGAACTTATACTTGAAGAAATGAGAGCCAATATGATTCAATCAGCTAAAAGCAAAAACTTAGACTGGGTCAAATCAGAGAAATCCATCAATGGAGTGGTAATGGCAAATTTTAGTGTTTACGGATCTCACATCGTAAACGAAGTAATGAATAGACTTGGGTTAAGTAGTGAACAAGCAAACTCTCTGGTTGGTCAAGCGAAAGGAAATTTGTACGATAAATACAATAAATAGAGACGACCTTTTCAATGACAATGAAGAACGGAACCTAACAAAGTGTAGCAGCAATAAGGGTTTCAGTGGTAAATGAATCATTTTGCCCCGCTCAAACTTCGGTGTGGGTGGACAGTTTTGAAGCCCGCAATCCCTTACTGCTGCTACACTCAACCGTTATGTGTAACCTTAGCAGACACGATATAGACAACGAAAACAACAATGTATTATGACAGAAAATAAACCGACATCATTCAAAATTTTTATTGCAGTAATTACTATTACGGCTTTGGTTTTCTTGACAGCCACTCTT
>JBBQJT010000093.1:0-6386 GCA_038326165.1 Chitinophagales bacterium
ATTTTTCGATCAGTTTTCTGTATTCAGGGTCCTTGCTGACATTGTTGAGTTCTTGATTGAAGAACAATTGTTCAATATTTTTGAATCCGGAATCCAGTGCTTGTTTCAGAAAATCGAGGGATTCAGGAATTCGATTGTTCAATGATGATAAGCAAGCCATTTCATAATAAATGATTGCTTTTTTGTCGTATTCGAAGGTAAGTATTTTTCTATAAAGTTTTTCTACCTCTATATTTCTTTTTTGCTTTCTATACAATCGGGCAAGTTCGCGGAGGCTGTAAACATAGTTTGAATCGAGGCTTATTGACTTTAAGAAATTGTTTTCTGCAAGATTTTCATCTCCCAATTTTTCATGCGCGATTGCCAAATAATGATAACCTTGATATCCCAGGGTGTCAAGTTGAATGTAATGCATGAGGTAAGTTGTGGCTTCAGTATAGCGTTTAAGCTTTATGTTTACGATTCCCAGATTCAAAAATGCCATTTTGTTTTCAGGATCTTTACTTGAAATCAATTGATACAGTGAATCTGCTTTATTGGTATTTCCAGTATAATAATGCCATGAAGCCTCCGCAAAAATAACCATTGAATTGAGTGAATCCATCTGCTTCAGTTTATCAAGGTATATTTTAGATAGCAGGGTGTCATGAAATTTTTGGGCGTAAAAATGCGAAAGATAAGCATAAGGCAAAAGCCAATTCGGTGCCAATAATGCAGCTTTTTCACCATAAATCCGCATGGAATCTTTATCCTCAAATTGAATTGCCTGACAATTCATCATGTAGAAAAAACTGAGGGCAGCATTGGCTTCGAGATCGAGGGATTGCCTGAATTTTTGCATAATCAACAAACCTGCTTCGACATTCTTATTCCCTGAATTTGCCCATAATAGATCGATTCCTTCAAACCAAAAAATTCTGGCTCTGAGTTTTTTGTAAAAAAAATTGTCAGAGCCTAATAATTGGGCAGCGCGATTTAGGTATGCAGGATAGTTTTTGTATTGGAGGGATTTGGCAATTTTTGAGCGGCCTATTTCATGAACATCTACTTTTAACAAAGCATTCAATACCTGTTGCGCATCATCTTGAAGGGCAGTTGCATAGTTTCTGCGCATGCTTCCAAATAAGGGTTTTAGCAAGGTTTGTTTGATTAATTTTTGGAAATAGAACTCTGCACAAACTGAATCAGAATTGCTAATTGGAGTAAGAAAAATTTTGTTTTTTAAGCAATAATTGAACATCTTGAACCAATGTTGAATATTTGTATCGAGTGACGAGAGTATCAGCGCTTCACTTCGTGATTCTATCTTGGTGAGTGTGATATCTTTTTTAAATTTGCCTTTAAGCAAGGAATCAAGCATAATGGGATTGACAGCTGCGAGCCTAGTAAGCCGTTCGCCAACGATTAGTGGCACTTGCTTAACTGGTGCTACATCGAGTGAAACGTGATTTTCCAAGTACCATCCAAGCTCTTGAAGCGATACCCACGAATCGTTATTTTGATCAGCAAGTCCATTCAATCCATCTACCAAATGGTACGAGAAAACTCCACGGCCACCGCCCCATTGCTCCCCTTCAATGCTAAATTCTTTTGGCTGGCACGATAGTATTTTAACTTCATTATCCAATGCTTTGAGGTATTCAGCTGTGATATGTGGTCCGCCAATTGAGCTGCCCGCAAGTGTTCCAGAATGGCAAGCATCAGTGATTAAAATTACTTTGGATTGATTGATTGTTGAAAGGGAAGCTATGGCTTCTTGGAGCGCAAATAAGGGCATTGCCCCGCCCGCATTGTAAACACGTGAACTGGCATCAAAACAAAGTAGAAACCCCATTTCATTCTTGCTTAAATACTCTAAATCACCATGGCCTGAAAAGTAAATAATCACCCTATCATCCGCCTTGGCAACACTTTTGAGCCAATCCAATGCCCCTACAAAACCTCCAAGAGTAGCTGTAGAATCGAATAAAAGCTTTAAATGATCGCCGTCCAAGGAGCCGCCAGAACTTGACTGAAGGTAATTGGAAAATGAAATTGCGTCCTTGTGTGCAAACCGCAAATCAGGTATGTTTTCATCTTGATAACTGGAAACGCCAACAATTACTGCATACACAGTACCAATTGGTTGATCTGAATCGTCAACAGGACTAACACCTTTTGTTTGGCTGCATATTTGTCCAATACAAACACATAAAAAACAAAAAAGTGTTGGGAATAAATTCATCAGTCAAATTAGAAGCTAAATCCGGAAATACTGAAAACTATCGTAGTTATTTTATTCCAAATGTAGTAAAGTGTTATCACTCCACCAACACAAACCCCGCCCACTGATACGGATCCAATCCAATATCTCTTAATTCTTTTTGCGCTGCATGAAATGCATCAGATATATTCATTTTATTTTCTAGCCATTTTTTATAAAATGTGGTCATCAATAAGGAAGTTTGTTTGTCTGGTACCTGCCACAAACTCATGATGAGGTATTTCGCACCAGCAATTTTGAAAGCACGCTGTAAGCCATATACTCCTTCATTTCCTTGGATGGTCCCGAGCCCAGTTTCGCATGCTGAAAGGACAACGAGTTCGGTGTTGGACAAGTTCATCTGACTGATTTCATAAGCCGTTAATACTCCATCTTCTCGGCCTTCCAAAGTCTTTTCTCCTTTCCAGGTGATGTTACCGCCAGCCATAATCAATCCTGAACGCAACATTGGATGATCAGATAATTTGAACACTGGCTCATCGTCTCCAAATATAGTTTTTGAGTTCTTCTCTTTAGGATCTGGAAAGAAATAACCATGGGTGGCGATGTGCAGGATTCTTGGAGAAGAAGCATTGTTTGCACCAATATTCTTGAAAGCTTCTTCGGTGCCGTCGTATCCCTTTTTCAAAGTAGTTTTTATTCCACCTGATGTCATGATCTTTTCAATGGCATTTACTTCACGTTCTGTACCGGGCAGATAATCCCAGCTGCCACCGCGTGATTGAGAATTGATTTGGTTGAAGGAAAGTTGAGATTCTGTTCTTGTAGCGAATATTGGTTGATTGGAAATTAGGGTAGTATCAACATCATATCGAATTCCGCCAAACAAAACAGCATCGTTGGTTGTATTTTTAACAATAGTTGGAATGACCAGCTGCCTTGTGCTGTTCAATTCCACCAAATTGTAGCGGTCGGCCAAAGTTTCAGTTTCACTGACTGGAATGGCATCCAAGTTGATACGGTGTAACAAACCAGATGGTGAATAATAAATGGTGGTAATTCCATCCAATTCCTTTTCCAGCGGCTTGAAAATTAGTTCAACAAGACTTCTTCTTTTTTCTTGAACTGGAGATACTCCTCTGGAAGAAAAAGTGTACAGATCATTTACATATTCCAGACGTCGCTCCCCTTTGGTTTGTAGGATAGAATCCAGAGATTTTTCTTCGAAAAGGGGGATAAATTTTGGTTGAAATGTACCAGGCTTTAATAGTAATACAGCATACATAGAGCTATCTGTTTTTACCGGAAAATTGACCTTAAAGTGCAGAAACTCAATGGCAGCCTCGCCTTTTTTTAAAGCCCTTTGCACTTCCTGCCACTTAACCTGACGTGCAGCTTCGACATAGCCGACAATGAAACGAGCAAGTTCCTTTTCGATGTCGTTGGCTTTTTCTTCTAGCTCTGAAATAGCCTTTCGTTCACTAATTGGTTTGGAATACTCCGTTGCAAGTCGACGACGGTAGCCTTTTAGGCGAAGATTGATAGCTTCCGATTCGGGGTTGGAAAGAACTGCTGTGTTCAGTCGGGCAGCTGAGTAGAGCAGAAACCCTTTTTGGAAAAGAACATGGTTATAATACAATTCGTTTAGGTATAATGCCTTGGCAGAAGAGAGGTCAAGCATATATGCCCCAAGACGGTCTCCATTTTTTTGAAAAGTGGAAATGTAGCTTGCAAGTTCTCGTTCTGAAAGGAATAGCGCGCCATCTGAAATTTTGGCTTGTTCTAGGTACATTTTTTTGATCAGCAGAGGCTCCAATTCTGAAAACCGTTTTTGTACGGCATACAAATCTGACAGGTTTTCAATTGCATAAAGCGGACGTTCGTCCCCGAAGGCTTTATTCAAGATAACTTCTAAATTTAAGTAAATCTGTTCTGCCTTCTCGTGTTTGCCCATTTCGGAATAAATATTCGCCAGGTTGTTCAGACTTAATCCGTAATCAGGGTGTTCTTTTCCTAAGATTTTCTCCTTAATGGCGAGAGCTTCGAGCTGCATTAGCTCGGCCACTTCGAAATTCCCGATTTTATAATACAAAATTCCTAGATTGGTCAAACCTCCTGCGTATTCGGGATTTTCTTTGCCCAAAGTTTTTTCTTTGATGTTTTTGGCTTCAAGAAAAAGCGGTGCAGCCTTTTCGTAGTTACCCATTTCCAAGTACAGACTCGCCAAGTTGTTTATGCTAATCGCGTGGTCGGGATGTTCATTTCCAAAGACTTTTTCCGAAATGGCTTTGGATTCGAGGTAAAGGGATTCAGCTTTTTCGTAGTTGCCCATATTCTCGTACAAAATTGCCAAGTTGTTCAGACTGCCTGCATAATCGGAATTTTCTTTGCCCAAAGTTTTTTCTTGGATGTTTTTGGCTTCAATGAAAAACGGTTCGGCTTTTTCGTAGTTACCCATGCGCGAGTAAAGACTTGCAAGGTTGTTCAGACCGCCTGCATAATCGGGATTTTCCTTGCCCAAAGTTTTTTCCCTGATGTTTTTGGCTTCAAGGTAAAGCGGCTCTGCTTTTTCGTAATTACCCGTGAAAAAGTATAGAGTAGCAAGGTTGTTTAGGCTTCTGGCATAATCACGGTGTTCTTTTCCTAGGGCTTTTTCCCGTATTGTCTTTGCTTCAAGGTGAAGCGATTCTGCCTTTTCAAAATCACCTATGGTTATGTACAAGTTAGCCAGATTGTTTAAACACCAAGCATAGTCTGGGTGTGCTTTTCCGAAGACCTTTTCTCTGATTTCTTTAGATTCGAGATACCATTTCTCTGCCTCCACATATTTTCCTTTTAAAAAATATAATAGTCCCTTATTAAAACAGCTTTTTGCGTATTCCGCCGAATAGCGCCCCAGTTTTTCTAAAGCGATTTTTTCGGCATCGGCATTTATTTCCTGCGCTTTTTCATAATCTTGTTTTGATATTAGAGCCTTGGATACCTTTATTAGACTGTCAACCTGCTTGATAGAAACGGAGTCAATGGTCTGACCATTCATGCAAAAAGTGGACAGTAGAATTGCTGTAACTAGAAATAATTTCATCGTTAAGAATTAAAATTCCTATAAAAGTAACACCTAAAGCAGAGATTTTCCTATTCCATCAACACAAACCCTGCCCGCTGATACGGATCCAATCCAATATCTCTTAATTCTTTTTGCCCTGCATGAAATGCATCAGGTATGTTCATTTTATTCTCCAGCCATTTTTTATAAAATGTGGTCATCAATAAGGAGGTTTGTTTGTCTGGAACTTGCCAAAGACTCATGATGAGGTATTACGCCCCAGCAATTTTATAGGCTCGTTGTAGGCCATACACGCCTTCATTGCCTTGGATTGTCCCGAGGCCAGTTTCGCAAGCTGAAAGGACAACGAGTTCGGTGTTGGACAAATTCATCTGACTGATTTCATAAGCCGTTAATACACCATCTTCTCTGCCTTCCAATGTTTTTTCTCCTTTCCAGGTATTGTTTACGCCCGCCATAATCAATCCTGAACGCAACATTGGGTCATTTGATAATATAAAAACAGGTTCACGAATTTGAGCTTCCATTAATTGTGACTTGGTCACTATATTTTTGTTTGGATCATCTTAAAAATATCCGTGAGTGGCAATATTTAGAATTTTAGGAGATATTTTAGTTTTTTGAAGTAAGCATATAGCCAATAACACAAATTGTATATATATGTGTTATAAAACGCCAAATACTGTAAAAGCGGTATTTGTCCCTAAGCATTTATGAATTAATGAAGGAATTTCCTGATGATCAGAGTTGTCAAAATTATCGGTTTGGCGCTTGGCGAAGGTGGCGATTTTCACCACAAATATTGATGCGGAGAACAAAACTTTGATTAACCACAAATGTGTCTGCGGAGCACTGAACCGCCACTTTTGCCAAACGCCTGTGCTTGTTGCGCAACTCAAACATCTTACAAACTTACAACAAAACAATTTACCAACAAAGCGAATATTATATGTTTATAACTAACTTATAGTCAATCACATAATGCATTTATGGTTATATTTGTACCATGCAAGGACGCAAAGACATTCAACCCAAAATGATGTATCAGGTCAATATCAATGACTTGGTAGCAGAAGATAACTTTTACCGACAATTATCAACCACACTTGACTTACA
>JBBQJT010000094.1:0-5994 GCA_038326165.1 Chitinophagales bacterium
TACTTTGTAGTTACAAATTTGTTATCACACTATGTATAATTCAATTCTTGTTAAAATGACGGGGTGGGCTTTTCGCATTATCATATAAGAGTAAAGAGGAAAACGAAATGAGAAAGTCGTGCGATAACCTTAAGGGATTTATGCAAAAAGGGTATTATCTTAAAGGAACTTACATTGATCCTACTAAGTTAACCGTTAATAAAGATCAAGAAATCAGTAAAAATCATTCCATTTGATGGATACGGGCCCGGGATATATTTTATTAAATTGGTTTACAAAGTCAAAACAGTACAAGCGTTTAGTAAATTTTTATAACAATGAGAAAATTAAAGTGTGAGCAGTATAATATTAAAAAACAATGATATGTCCATTTTACCAAAATATAATAAAACACAATAAGATGAGAATAATTTTATTAATCATTTGTTCTATATCGTTTTATCATAATGCTAGTGCCCAAAATAATTGGGCTTCAATAGGCACAGAATGGTATTATTCCCTACCTGATGAAAATGGTAATCCGCTTTATTCTTATGAAAAATACACTTCAATTAAGGATACGGTAATTGAGGGAAAAACATGCAAGATTGTAAAAAGCCCTTATAGCATGGAAGTTATGTATGAAGAAAACAATAGGGTGTTTTATAGATTTGGTGAGTCATTTAAACTAATCTATGATTTTGGTGCCAATATTGGAGATACCGTAAGTTTTGATTTCAAATCATACTCACCAGGTTCATTAAATGTGGATACAACTTATACTGTAGCATGCATTGTGAGCAAAATTGATACTCTCTTGGTTGAAAATGCAGAAATTAAGCAGTATTTTACCAGTATAATTCCCATTGAAGGATTAGATCATTTGGTTTGGCCAACAGAATTTAATTACCGGGAAAGAATGGGGTATGAATTCGATTTCATGTTTGTTTTGTCCATACCATCACTTGGATTTATGCATAACCTAAGGTGCTTTAATGACTATGACATAAATTATACTTCCGATTGGTGGAAGTCACAAAATAAGTTATGTGATTTTTCATTGTTAACCGCTTTACAAAATAAAAATGCATTGGAATCACTTACTGTATATCCAAACCCGGTTATAGATGAACTAACAATTCGTTCTGCTCTGATAGATAATATGAACAATTTTAAGGTTTTAATTTTTGATAATGCAGGAAGAAAAATTCTTGATGAAACAATGCACAACCCATCTCAAAAAATAGACATTCAAAGTTTATCTTCAGGTATGTATTACCTTTCCGTAATTTATGAAAACCATTTTTTCAAACCTCATAAAATAGTGAAATTATGAAAAAATTAATCTTAATTGTAATTGCAATGCTGAATTTATGTTTGTACGGTCAAAATTTTACATTAAAGTTAAAATTTCTTCCCGAACAATATGGGAAATCAATCAATAAGGAAGCGGTTTTTTTGAATAGATTAAACCAAAACCAAATTTTGAGTTTTGAAAAATCTTATCCAAATGCAAAAAACCCTGAATTGTTGAAGTTTTATACTTTAAAAGGAAAGGGTATTAATAAGGAATTAATTAAGGAACTTTACGCTCTCGATTTGTTTGAAACTATCGTTGCGGAAGATAGTTTTGAAATTGCTGGTTGTACAAACCCATTGCCACCCGTTAATGATACTTGGATAGCACAGAATTGGGTGAATAATTATGCTTTGGAACTAATTGAAGCAAATTGTGCATGGTCGATTAGCAAGGGTAGTTCCGATATTTTTATAGGTATTGCTGATACTGAATTTGAACTTACGCACGATGATTTAAAACATCAAATTACCAAAATTAGCGGACCCTCATCGGCCAACCATCGGCATGGCACACAAGTTTCGGGTTTAGCAGCTGCAGAGACAAATAACAATGTTGGTATTGCAGGAATTGGATACAATTCTAAAATTGCAGCTCATCGTATTCCGCATACATCAAGTGGTTCGGCTTCAGCATTTGATATAAGAACTGCCATTTGGAATTTATATTTAGATACCATTCCGATAGTAAATGTTAGTTGGACTGGTACTGGCTTGGATGTCGCTGCTGCTCAAGAAATCACTCAAAACGGAACCGTTTTGGTGCTCGCTGCAGGAAATAAACCTACTGATACAAATCACAAGGAGATAGCTAACATACCTGGAGTAATTTTAGTTAGTAGTGTGGATCAAAATAATGAACATGGACCATCAAATCATGCGCATAATCAATGGGTAGATCTATGTCTTTTTTCATTTCTAAGGATAACTTCCGGTGCTTTGATTTCTATAAGTCGTTTCAAACGGTTGTTTCTGATAATTACTCTGCGGTAAAGATCATTCAAATCCGAAGTTGCAAAACGACCACCGTCCAATGGAACCAATGGACGTAATTCCGGTGGAATTACAGGGACCATTTTGATAATCATCCACTCAGGCCTGTTTTCAATACGGGTTCTGGCATCACGGAATGCTTCAACTACTTTCAAACGCTTTAAAGCTTCTGACTTTCTTTGTTGAGAGGTATCGTTGGCCGCACTGTGACGTAGACTGTAAGAAAGTTCATCCAGTTCTATGCGGGACAAAAGCATTTCCAATGATTCAGCGCCCATTTTGGCAATAAATTTCTTTGGATCTTTGTCGTCGAGCAGGTGGTTTTCTCTTGGAAGACGATCCATGATTTCCAGGTATTCGTCTTCGGTAAGGAACTGCATAAATTCAATGCCATCTTCCTCTGTTACACCGGCTTGTATAACTACAAATCGCTCGTAATAAATAATCTGATCCAACTTTTTAGTGGGCAGACCAAGCAAATAACCTATTTTGTTTGGCAAGGAACGGAAATACCAAATGTGAGCAACAGGTACCACGAGCTCGATGTGGCCCATACGCTCACGGCGTACTTTCTTTTCAGTAACTTCTACTCCGCAACGGTCGCAAATGATTCCTTTATATCGGATTCGCTTGTATTTGCCACAGTGGCACTCCCAATCTTTTACCGGACCGAAGATGCGCTCACAAAATAAGCCATCCATTTCGGGTTTATAGGTTCGGTAATTAATGGTTTCCGGCTGCGTGACTTGACCATAAGAGCTATCGAGAATCGACTCTGGGCTAGCCAGACTTATGGTTACTTTGGAGAAGTCCTGATTGAGCTTTTTGTTCTTTTTAAATGCCATATAATCAGTAATTCAGATAAATTACTTTATCTGTTGGTTGAAAACAAAGATGAATGAAACGAAGAAGTTGCCCTGTTTTTTGTAATAAGCCTTGGAGAAAGAAATAGAGCATGCGTTGTCAAATGGGGGGCAAAAGTACTTCATTTCTTTTGAAAAGGAAAAATGAATAGCAATTTTATTATGTATTTTTTTTTACTTTTAATTATGAAGTCGGAAATACGCTCTTTTGTTTTCTCAAATCTAAACTATGCCTAAAGAGAAAATTTTAATAGTTGAAGACGAAAAGATCATCGCAAAAGACCTGGAGCTTCGGCTTTCGGGTATGGACTATGAAGTAGTTTCTGCTGTCACCAATGGTTTTGACGCCATTGAGGCTACCAAATTCTTGAAACCCAATCTGATTTTGATGGACATCATGATCGATGGGGATATTGATGGAATCGACACGGCCAACCTCATTCATGAGTTTTCTGATGTACCCATTATATTTCTAACTGCCTATGCCGATGAAAGAACATTTCAACGTGCCAAGGTAACTGATCCTTTTGGATACATACTTAAGCCATTTCAGGAGCGGGAACTTGATCTCGCCATTCAAACATCACTTCAGAAATACCGCCTCGAAAGTAGGGTAAAGGAGTCGGAAATTCGGTTCAGAAGCTTGTTTGAACAAAACTATGATGCTATTCTGGTAGCCAATGACGATGCCAGAATTATGGAGTCGAACAGGGCTGCTGAGTTGATGTACCAAACCGATGAGGCCACCTTGAAGTCCATGCATTTGTTTGACCTGATTCCAGGAGCGACCAAAAAAATATTCTCCAACGGGTGGGTAGAGTTCTTGAAAAAAGGCGGTGAAAGTGGCAAATACAAAGTGCGGATCGCAGACAAAATCAGGTATATTGAATACCAGGCAAAGTCGAATTTTGTGAAGGGCAACCACCTTATTATTCTAAGAGATGTAACCCAAGCCATCGAAGATCAGCGCATGATCGAGCAATTGGCTCGTTTTCCGGCTGAATCTCCGCACCCGATTTTCCGTATCTCTTTATCAGGGAAAGTGCTGTTTGCCAACAAAGCGGCTAATTTAATTCTAGAAAAATGGAAAATAAACAATGTAAGCACTTTGCCAGAGTCGCTCAGACAACGCATCGACGAAATGGCTCCGGAAAGACCATTTTTTCAGGTTACAGTCAACATTGAGCGAAAGTTCTATTTGTTCCTTTTTGTCTATATTTCGGAAGGCCGATATATCAACATTTATGGCACAGAAATCACGCAACAGAAATATTCTGAACGCTTGATTAATTTTCAAAAGGATATTCTGGAGCTCATTGCAAAAGGTCTTCCGATTAGCGAAATTCTCTCCAAAATCTGTGCAAAAGTTCAGCCATTTCTGCCCGATGGCGCACCATGTGTATTTACCATGGATCAGATTTTCCAAGAACTTGAACTTACAGCTGGCTATCATTTGCCTTTGAAACTCACTACGGAGCGCATCATGATTCCACTAACGTCGAGGAACCTTCCAGGACGCATTGCTATTCACAGGGATTTTGCCCAAACAAGCAATCCGTTGGAAATGCTAAGCAAAAAGTTGGCACCTGACTTGGGTTTTCAGTCGGGCTGGGGTTTGCCTGTGATGGGCAAAGACGACGAACTGATTGCTGTCATTGTCATTTATTACAATCACCCTTATGAACCAGATCCCGAAGAAATTTCTTTCCTCAATATAGTTACACGCCTCATTTCGGTGGCCATTGAGCGAGATCAGATTTTTGGTCGCTTAAACATGCATTCCCTTGCGTTCGAAAACATCAGCGATGCCATTGTTCTGACAGATAGCAATGGTAAAATTATGGAATGGAGCCCCTCGGCCGAGCGTATTTTTAAATTGGCAAAAAACGATATTCTGGGTAAAAGTCTGAATAAACTCCGCCTTTTCGATAATCAGTTTGTGGAGCAGCTTTTTAGCCGAATCAAAGATAATTTATCGGCGAAAGATATTCCTGATGAAATCCAGTTTATGGATGTTGAGGGAACCAACGGTGTAGCAGAATTGAGCGTAGCACGCATGCACGACCTAGAAGGGCAGGAAGTTGGATTTCTAAGTGTATTTCGTGACATCACCATTCGGCGTGAAATTGAATCTGCATTAAAAGTATCGGAAAGCTACCTGAAAGCCATTTTCGACAATACGGTTCAGTCTTTTATATTGCTTGATCCAAAGGGGAATATTCTCGCATTCAACAAAGCAGCAAATGCACTTACAGAGTTGCTGTTTCACAAAAACTTAAATTACGCTGAGTCGATTTTCAATTTTTGGAAGTTCCCATCTATTGAAAATCTGCCAAAAGTGCTCAAAGAGTGCCTAAAAGGGAACATAGTGAATGCCGAAACCAATTACAAAGTAGCTGGAGCTGATTTGTGGCTGGAGGTAAACTTTTTGCCTGTTTATGAGCAGGAAGATCACGTTTCATATATATGTTTCACTGGCCTTGACATCAGCGAACGCAAGCAATTTGAAATAAACCTGCAGGCCAGCGAATCCAGATTTAGATCTCTGGTTCAAAATTCGTCGGATATCACTTTAATTATCGACGATCGGTCGCATGTGCAATATGCCAGCGAATCGCTTTACAGGATTCTTGGTTACCAGCTTGGTCAAATCAAGATGCTCAATATCATCGAATTTGTGGTTGAGGAAGACAAGCTAGATTATATGAGTGACATCGAAAAGGTAAAAAATGACAACCAGCAAATGAAACTTGTTTGAAGGTATACTTCCGGGAAGGGGGATATTTTATAACTGGAATCGATT
>JBBQJT010000095.1:0-5691 GCA_038326165.1 Chitinophagales bacterium
TAACCCCTATAAAACTGCTATGGTTGAGGTGTAACACCTTGTTTGTATTTTCATCAGGAAAATATAGAAAGTTGACTGCTAAAGCCCTTAATCCATTGCTCTGCCAATAGAAACAAGTTATCTAGTTCTTGTTCGGAATGAACAGAACCAATGTGCGGCAATATGAACCTTTTGTTTTGGTGATAACGAACTACCTGAACAGCCTTGCCATTTGATGCGGTCTTGACAACTCTTGTTTTCATGAAAAACACCCCTCAGTGCGGTATAAATAGCATTTTAAAATATTGAACAGCTATAAAACAACGTTTTATGACCGCACTAATTTAAAAGGGGACAAGTCAACAAAATAAGCTCTTGGCCCTTGGCTGTTGGCGGAAATACGAATTACAATTGACAAATTACGATTGAAAAACCTAAATTCGTCGTGCTTCCTCAACGACTTAATGGCTCAACAGCTAAACAACTAAACGATGCAACAAATAACCGATCAAACCGCCCAACTGACCAACTGACCACCCGACCAATCGACTAACCAACCATACCAATCATACCAATCATACCGATCATACCGATCATACCAATAAAAAATATATCATTTATGTGCCTATTTCAATACTTTTTTCGTTATTATACTAATGGAATATAATAAACATAATCCTGTAAATATGTACCCAATTATGCAAAGCGCTGTGCTATTGTGCGTAAAAAATGCATTATAAATGACTGACATTCAGGTAATTGCAGCACTAAATACAGCATTTCAAGCCTATTTCAAGCCCTTTTAAGCCTATTTCAGCCCTTTCAAGCCATATTACAGCCCCTATACAGACACTATCCTACCACTATCCTACTACTATACAGTCATTAACCAGTCATTATCCAGTCATTAACCAAACACCATTTACACTACCGATTGTAGTGGAGTTTCTGTTTCTGATTTGGGCCAAACAGCTGATATAAAAATCATGCCCAATCCTGCAAAAAGGATTGTAATTGTTAATGGCTTGAATGATATACATAGCATAGAATTAATAAATATACAAGGTCAAGTTATTGATACCATTTCAGTCAACAGCGATTCTTGTGTGATTGATGTTAGCAATATTGCCAATGGTGTTTATCTATTAAAAATGAATAACAGTAACCAACATAAAATTGAACGGTTGTTTGTTCAGCATTAAATATCAAATATACTTGGCTAACGCTGAAACGACTTATTACTTAGTTGTTCCAAAGCTTGTTTTTGAGCTACTTAAAATTTGAATTTTAAACGCTCCTAGGGAGATACAATAAGGGTCATTTGACGTCTGGAATTAATTCTAAATCTTTGGTCCATTTCAGTTTTATATACTTTGAATTCTCTGGTTTCAGACTATCGCAATTACAGGTAAATTCTTCACTATTGTAATTAGTTCCCATCCCTCCATGAGAATAATCTTTAGTACCGTAGGCTTTGTTCTTTGAAAAACTCCATTTATAATATCTAATTTGATCCTTTGATTCGCATTCAACAAACCCAATACTTTTAAATTTTTTTAAGTACCATTTACTTGTTCGGTAAGAAGATTTGAAGAAACGATAACTAGCACTTACCGAATCCATTCGTTTGCAATAATTGCAACAAACAAAGCTATCTAATATTTCTTCAAATATCTTATCCTCCAAATAATAATTACTTACAAAATAATTGTAACTTACAAATGGCAAGTTCCTATTATTACTAAACGGTTCATCGGTGTGACGTTCAGTTGCAAAATAAGGTATGGATTTAATTTTTAAACTTTTTGAATTGCAAGATAAAAAGAAAATCACCATAATTAAAATGAAGAACCTATTCATAAGTCTAATGAACCTCTAAGTGTGGCGCTGAATGATATCTTGGTTATAAATGGTGAATTTGCATATTTGTTTTGTAAAAGCCACCAAGCTGCAAATCCATCGTGGCAACATTGGTAGGTCAAGGCATCACTCTTATCTAAGCCAAAGTGATCGGTTATTGTAATATTGCAATCTGCTACCCAGTCTTTTGTGGATGGGTTATAATAATATTGATTGATGGTTACTTTTGTGTTATTGGTATCATTGACTAATATTTTTAATCCATGAAATAAATCAAAAGTTGAGTTGAATATCGGTCTATCCAACTTCCTATCAATTACAATCCCATCTAAAACACCATTGGTGGACTTAAGTGTGTTATTCATTTCATAAGCAAAATCTTCCAAATAATTATAAGTAGAATTTGATTCCCACACTTTGTTGTTCAAAGTATTATTGGACACAACTTCAGGGCTGACGCCATCATCAAATATTTGAATAAAATATTCCCCGACTTCATCCAGTTGATTGTCAAATAGTGTTGTGAGTTCAAATAATGCACCCATCAAAGTAAAACATTGTGACTCCGGCCTTCCCAAAGTTTCACGATCTATACCTTTGGTATTTCCTGCTGTTCCATATTCTAAATCCTCGGTCTTTGATCTATCATTATTTATTCCAATAATATCACCTATTGTGGTGTTTGCTTGATCAAAATTTTTCAACACTAACATTCGGATGGTCAATTTTAGGTACTTGAGGAAAATCTATAGGTGAGTTTAAATTTGTCCAATTAACGTATTCAGCTCGAATATCATAATAGCTTACACCTACATTGGCAGAAACCGCTTCAACAGCAGCATAAGGATCTATCAAAGGGTATTTGTAAGCAATTTCATAAAGCATCCAAATTCTTTCTGGTTTTGCTTTAATCCAATCTATTTGATCTGCATAAAATGCATCGAAATGATTTAAAATATACTCTAACAAAATTTCCCATAATTGGTCGTTGAACAATTCTTGGGGGGTTTGAAATATATTTATGGGGGCAGCAAGACCTAACAATTGATTGAATGATAAAAAATCAAACTGAAATTCAGATATGAAATTCTGAACATAAGCTGTTAAAAGTGCTTGATCGTCCAATGGTTCTCCACTAACACATGGTACACAAGGTATAATACCCCCAAAATTATCATCCTTGAACCAGTCTTCAATTGAATAATAAATACCACAATCTTTCACATAATACCAAGAACAACTAACGGTTCTTGATTCATTTTTGCTTCCGGTAACCTGGCCGAAATCATAACAGTCCCCGTCATCTATATCTTGTGTGTCATCAATCCCTTCATCATATTCATTGCTTAATTCATCACCCCATTGATCATAAATTTGCTCAATACCATCGAATATTGCATCCCACATTTGTTCTTCAGTCAAATATTGAAAATCTAGACCATGATCAATTGCATAATTCTCAAAAAAGTCTTCCCATTCTGCTATTGTTAAACCATTCGCAAGTCCTTCTATGTATTCTGGAACATATGAATTAACATTATTCCACCAACTTTCATAACTCTCGGCAAAAATATCATTCCAATGGTCTTGGAAGAATTTTAGAAGTTGCTGTTGATTGACATTATGTCTTGTACTCCAATCTAACCAATCTTGATCTTGATAATTAATTATGCCATCCATGTCATGATCCAAATGAGGAGGCATCCTAAATATGCCACCATTCCAAAAAACCTTATTAACATCATCATAGCAAATTTCAACTAACTTCCATGGACAATACGGTCCTCCAGGAGGTAGCGGTGGCATATAAATTCCATCTTGACAATCACAAAAAGAATTTTTGAGAGATAGATCAGTCAAACGAAATATACTTTGATCAAATGAAATGATCTCTTTGATATAGTTTTTTTTATAGCAATTGGAATTTGAGTCAGCTTCCATAAGTTCTTTTCGTGTGTAACCCGAAATACTATACCTTTCTTTGTGGCTTAAATCATAACTTTTATAAACTGATAAAATTGCTGTAGTTTTATTTTCTTGGGTAAAGGCAAAAGGTAGAATGACTAATGTTTCACCTAAGTTATTGCCTTTATAAACATGGGAATACTTCCAAATTGGTCGCCCAAATTTCATTAATAAAGAATCAACTATATTTTGAGTATGATTAATTCTTGCAAGTTCATTGTAAGCAGATATTAATTCTTTGCGATATAATATATTATCCGTGCCACGCTGAACAATGTTGCTTTGTGATCCATTTAAATCAAAAAACAATTTCTCGTTTTTAGTCCAATCTGAATAAACAATAGGAACAGTTTCATTAGTGATTTCTGATAGCAATTTGTCTTTTTGACATGATGGACTAACCAGCATTATTATCAAAATAATTAATAACCAAAGGCAGTTGGCAGTTGGCAGTTGGCAGTTGGCAGTTGGCAGTTGGCAGTTGGCAGAAATTTCATACTAATTTTCCGCTTTTAAAAACTATAAATATTTTATTCCCAATGATAAAACAATTAATCTATTCTAAGTCACTGCTTTACCATTTTTTGTACAATCCTTTCTCCTTTGTCTGTCTCAAGCAGTACCGTGTAATATCCAACTGGCAGATGACTTACATCTATCATGCCGAGTCCATTTGGCTTTAATATGATCGTTCTGCCCAATAGATCGGTCAAGCTGACTTTGCTTATTTTATCTGATTTTAAAATGATCCAATTGATTGCAGGGTTGGGGTAGAACAGATCACTCATTGTATTTACTTCATCAGTTGAGTTTGTACAATCTGGATTATAAACTACTCCAGGCGAGCCTTCAGGGCAGCCGGCAAACCAATTGCTGCCTTCACTTGCATTGCCATTATAGTCCAGTATTTCCAAGGTCTTTCCTTCTCCATCTGCTTCAAGCGGCCATGGCAATTTGTTTAAAAAGACCATAGCATAGTTGACCACTCCATTTGGACCATAAAGCCTAATAGCATCACCAGCACTTCCTAGTCCGATACTACTCGAGCCTACCGCGTTGCTGATATTGGGGTGTCGGGTATTGAACTTGGCTCCGTCTTGAAACACAACCAAATAGGCACCAGAGGCGATGCTCACTCCTGTTGGAAAAGCATAATAATTGGCATCTGAGTTGTCTCGTAGTCCCCATCCATTCAATGAGATTGAGGCATTGGTGGTGTTGAATATTTCAAGCCAATCACCTGCATCACTATCAATTGATGACCGATAATTGACCTCAGTAACGATCAATTGTTCTTGACATGGGCTGTATGCTTTGCCGGGGCTTCCACCTACACAACCATCAAACCATGAATTGGACTGTGAAGGATCGTCCCAAGTATCAAAACGTTCCATGCTACGCCCATATCCATCCGCCGCCAGTGGCCAAGGATCCTTATCATCGTACTTAAAATGGCTTACATCATTGCCTATAGCATCCAAAAGCACGATACTATCACCACTGTTGCTAAAATCGAATCCTGTAAATCCAATCACATTGGCAATGGACGGTTGAACTGCTTGAAATTTATCAATGTCAGCTGCCAAAACCAAATATCCACCAGCTGGCATCTTGGTGGGGTCAGGAAGCACAAAGGAATTCAAAGGATTTGCATCACGAAGGGTGTATCCACTCACATCCAATTCTGAGCTGCTGTTATTGTGCAGTTCTATCCAATCGCCTGTGGATAAAGTGCTATCACTGTTATAGTTCAATTCTGAAATAACTATGCCATCTAATATTGAACTGCCACTAAATTCTGCCGTAAAGCTTGTGTTTTGTGTAATATTTGTCGTGAAATCGACCTTGCCACCATTGCTTATAAATTGGTTTGGGGTCCACATGATA
>JBBQJT010000096.1:0-5567 GCA_038326165.1 Chitinophagales bacterium
CACCCTCGATGGTGCGTCCCAGCAGAGCAGGAAGCCCGGCTGGGTGAGGCTTTTCTTTTCCACGTCGCCGTGGCCGGAGAAGTAGATGATGGCTTGGTCGCCTTCCTTGCTGACTTCCCAGAGCCAGTCGAGGGCATTGGCGAACTGGGCCATCGTGGCCGCACTGTTGAGCAGCAGCTTCAGATGGTCGCCGTCGAGCGAGCCGCCCGATGGCGAGCGGAGGAAGTTGGCGAATGCCTCGGCGTCCTTGTCCGCAAAGCGCAGGTCGGGGATGCCGGGGTCCTGGTAATCGGAGATGCCGATGACGACGGCGTAGGTATTGCCCGTAGCAGCAGCTGAATTATTGGCGATCGGACTAACTCCCTTTTGCTGCGCAAATAATCCATTTGATAAGATAGCAATCAAGCAAATAATGAAATATTTCATACTATTCATTTTCATTTGTCTTTGAATTGGTTGGGGAAGTATTTTTTAACAAAACCGCGAAGTCATATATTTTACGAAGACATTTTAAATCCTTGTCTTTCAATGGGTAACCCATATCTTTAATTCCTTTGATGCAAGCTATTTTGAGCCAAACTGTGTAAGTCTTGTTTTCCATTTCAATAATTTGAATGAGAAAAAATTGAAATAAATTCTGGCTGAAAGGGATGAGAAAATTCAGTTGAATGAGTTTGGGGCGGCTTCATTATTTTATGAAATGATTCAGCAAAGAACTTGGGTTCTATATTATTGGGCTCAACAAGTTGAGAAATCAGCAAAAGCAATATCAAAATTCTTATCATAACAAGCCATTTATTAAAACATGGTTTTAACTGCAAAGCACATTACATATACCCATTTGACCATTTCATTATCAGATAAGAAATTGCTAAACGTGCGGCTAATATAAGCCATAAAAGATAGTAATTTTAGCCCCTCCTTTTGTTTCCGTCTTTTCAATTGCAAAAACCGAAAGTATTGACAAAAACTATTGGGAACATCCAATTGCATACCTATGGTCTTGAACATAATAGTTTGGATCCCCAATAGGTGTTAAAACATCTGAAAATAGGCTGACCGAATTATTTTTCCTTCAAAAAAAAGGATAGAGTCTGCTAGGCTGGAAATACATTTATTCATATATTGCAATGAAATATGAGTGCATACAATCTATGTTTATATTTATTTGAGGTACATGATGGGTGACAATACTATCCATAATAATCAGAGACGCTCTTTTATGAATCCTCACGAGCGTGCAAGAACACAAGGTTTAAGATCCTTTCAGGTTGAATAGTTCGGTCAATAAATTCTAGATTGTTATATTTTTGTTCAAATAATTTGGTCAGATTTATACAAGGATATGCATAAAGCCAGATTTTGCCAATTAACTTAATTCCAACACAAATAAACATTAATAAAATACAAGAAAATGAACAAGAATGAAATCCAATCAAGTAATACAAAATTGCTACTCGGCATAGGCAGTTCTATTCTCTTTGTAGCAGTTGGCTTCTACCTTTTAACAACCCTTGCAGAACATCAAACAAGATTTAATCCAATAATCGTAAAAGGAATTGGAATTGGATGCGTTATTTTTTTTGGTATTACTGGCATTTACGGTATCAAGAAATTATTAAGCAAAAGCAATGCTTAAAATTTCAGACTCGTTTGCGGTGGATTAAATAGTTTCCATCCCATTTTGATATTATAAGTTTATCCTTTAGGTCGTTGTTCAACTTAGATTTTTATGAGGACTGCTGTTGTAGATGGACAAATTTCAAATTCACCGCTATTCTAACAAGCGATTCAAACATGAGCCTTAACATTCTGAAATCACTTTCAATGTCAGACACCATTCTTGAAAGGATTATTCTTGAAATACCCAAACCTGAAATTGAGTCAACTGGTAATGTTTTTCACGATTTGTTGAGTTGTGTTATTGAACAACAAATTCATTATCGAAGCACCAAAAAAATATTTCATAAAATGCTGAATGCAGCAAACCTTGAAAATCTTGCACCTGACAATTTTGTCTCGTTCGAAGAAAAAGCGTTTGGTAATTCAAAAGTATCAATGAGTAAATATGAAACCATAAATGGTATTTTAGAATTTTGGCAAACGAATCAAATTGATTGGAAATCAATCAGTGATGATAAAGTTGTCTCTCTGCTTTCTTCAATCAAAGGCATCGGCAAATGGACAATTGACATGATTTTGCTTTATACCTTGCAAAGGCCAAATGTTTTTCCTTATGATGATTTTCATTTGAAGCAAATTATGGTTAACTTGTATGGTTTAAATCCTGAAACAAAGCTCAAGGCACAAATGTTAGAACTTGCTCATTATTGGGGCGAAAACAAATCTCTTGCAGTTCTGTATTTACTAGCTTGGAAGGATTTTAATAAAAAACAAATTGGCATTAGGCTTAACTAGAAAAAAACAATATTATGGGTGCACAAAAAGTTTTAGCAATCAAAATGAGAAAGACAGTTACTGTCTTGAGCCTAAGCTTTTTTTCATGTATTACATTTGCTCAAACCAACATGGTAACTTATGCAGGTAACAACGGAAAAGAATGTTTTTACGATGTGTTACAAATTACGGATGGAAGTTTTTTGGTGGTCGGTTATACGGACAATTTAGATTGGTTTGGAGCCGCTCCCAAAACGCAGCTTACATACAATACACCCATTTCGAATTCACAAGGAACGAATCGGTTCGGTTTTATTATGCATCTTTCGGATGATTTGCAAACTATCTTGCATGTAGCGCATTTTCCACAAGGAGCTGTTGAAGATATTAGATTCATAAAAACAAATTCGCAACCCTATTCTGAAACTGCCGATTTATTTATCAGTTGCAATATTACCGACGCAGATCCCAAAAAAAGCGGTTATGTATTGGCAAAACTTGACAACAACTTTGTAGATGGAATTCCAGCTTCGCTTTCTTGGGCACATGTGGTTGGTGCGCAATCAATTGCCAAAGAAGCTCATGCTTGGGACGTGACCAACGATGGGAAAGTTTATTACATCAGCGGTGAGGCTTATGGATATGATTGGAGTGCAGTGTATTGCTTGAATCAAAACGGGCAACGAACAGTTGTGGAGAATTGGAGAAACCATTGGCTCAGCAATGGAGTGGAGTGGCGGGGAACACCAGCATCAGCAAATCCTTTGTTGAGTATCGATTCTGTGAACCACAGTGCAATCGTGTTAAAAATATGGGGACGCTGTGATTTACGCTCATGGACTGAACAGGATTACAAGCTTACACAATCAGATGAAAATGGTGGCATGAAAATAGGAAAATGGCCACTTGATATTTTATTCAATGCACCGTGTGATCCACTAAATCCAAAAGCCAATAGCCCAGGTTATACAGGATATTCTGCCTCAGGAACACCAGTTTATGGAGGTTCCTCCATCTGCATTGACCGAAGAAACAATGATTTATATATCGGTATGAATTTTAAGAGTGTCTTGCCAAGCAATTTGCCTGATTTTGAACCTGCTGTAATTGCAATGGATGCCACAGGGAGTTTGAAATGGTGGAGTCGTTTGTATCATGAAATTACACCAGCCGGTGATACCGTCAATTCGACACCAGACCAATATGTTGATGCGCTTGCTATAGACTACTTCAATGACAAATTGGTGGTAGGTGCAAGATGCCATGGAAACAATGTTGAAAATTTTTGGGAAGGGAATAAAATCCAAGAGAATCCTGGAGCATCAGGCTTTCAAAATAGATTTACTGGCACAAATGGCAATATTCATATTTCATGGTTAGGAAAATTGGGATTGATGGATGGAATGTTAAGCAATTCAACTTATATGGCAGAATTCGCTGAAGGTACTGGTTCATTAGGTTCCCCTCACGAAGATCCAAATCTGGACGGTTGGCCTGACCCCAACAAAGCCTGGCCCAATGTGAATACCACGCGGATGGCAAAAAACAATATGAAAGTGAGCAGTAATGGCGATGTCTGTGTTTTAGCAGTCGGCAGAAGAACCATTACAACCGCAAATGCTTATCAGAAGATGGTCAAGCCAAATTACGGCGGACTCAGTACTTGGAACAGCTTTGCAAGGGTTTATGATTCAGAATTTAGGGTACCCAAATATTCATCATTGGTAGTTGGAGCCTGGGACACACTTACTCAAGTTGGCGGTGGCAATACTGATTTATTTGGAATTTATAAGACCAAAAACGGAATAATATGTGTAGGTCGTCAAACTGCGGATGCCAGTGGAAAATCAACGGGAAAGGATCTTCCTGTCAGCAATGTTACTCCGTGGGGATCCTCAACCCCACAAAATGAAAGTGCTATTTTAGTCTATTACCAAGCTTCCAACCTTTTCAACAGCAAGGATAACGTCACTGCGAATAGGGCTCCAACTGAGCCAATATCATTGTCAACTGATTTTTTCATTTATCCAAATCCTGCTCAGCAAACAATAAGTGTTGTATTTCAGGCAAAAGCTCAGGCAATTAATAATTACCGAATCATTGACATGCTTGGCAACATCATCAAACAAGAAAAATTCAGTAGCGCAACTATTGACATAAGCGACCTACAAAATGGAATTTACTATTTGCAATTGATGTCTAAAGCAGCTAACAAGGTTAATAAATTTGTTATTCTGAGGTAATCGTCATACGGTTTATTTATCTGCAAAAATTAAAGGCTTGGTAGATGCCAAAATATTCCCTTTTATGATTGAAATTCTGGGTTCACTGAACCACAGTTCCAGTTTTTCTGGTGTGCCACTTGGTAAGCCCAAATTATCTGAATGTGACATTTCAGAAGTCGAAAATGGATCAAAGTAGGATTTTCAGAATAAGAAACTCTTTTGAAATGACCATTTCTGTAGATTAGATTCAGCGTTTATTGGCCGTTAGTATGCTAATTGACCAATTCCAAGGATCGCATTTTTTGATGTATCTTTTAGCGTATTGAAAGGCCAAGCATTGTGAGAAATAATATAAATGAGAAGTGAGTTAGAAGCTTAGATCCATAGCTTAATTGCTGAATTGATAATCAGAATTAATCCATCTTCAGCGTTTGCCGTTGGTTCGACGAAATTTTTGATCCTTCCAAAAATTTGTCGGGTCTGAGGACTCCAACAGTCGTATCAGCCTCATAGAAGGTTAACCCCGTGACGATTTTTTAAATGTCAGGGCTTTAAAGTCCAAATAATCAAAGATTTTCGTCGCCCCAAAAGGCTTTGCTCAGAGTTAAAATATACTGATGCGAATTTTGGGTTAAAATACAATGGACGGAGTCTTCGGCTGGTGTTGAAACAATTGTTGGCAAAGACAAGCACTACCAAACCAGTAACATTGCACTCGCTTAGGTATAGTTACGCTACCCACTTGTTAGAAGGAGCACCGATTTGCGCTACATCCAGGAATTATTGGGCCTTAGCAGCAGTAAGACAGCTGAAATTTATATACATGATAGCGCCAAAAGTATTCAAAAAATAATTTCGGCAATTGATACATGAGGATAATAAAATATCCTATATTGCACAATCTAAAATAAGCGTTACGCAATAGCGTGTATCTACCTAAGGGGG
>JBBQJT010000097.1:0-5331 GCA_038326165.1 Chitinophagales bacterium
ATTGCCTGTGAATTGTTGTATGTTGTTGAATAAGGCTCCATCAACATTGATGGATGATCCAATTGAAATAATTCCATTGCGCATCCGATCAAATCTGTTGATTGCAGTTTGAGCTGAAGCAAATGAATTGATATTTCCACCGGGTTATAGTTATGTTCCCCATTGTAAAAAAACTTACTATTGAATGGTAAGTAGGCTGCTGAAAACCAGCATACGATAGGTACTCTGCAATAAAATTATTGTCATCCACCACAATGAAGTTTATTAAATCCAATCCACCTGCTGACACAGGTAGCTTGATACTCTTCTCGTATGCCAGGTTCGTATCATAAACTTCTATGATCATTCTATCAAGGGCTGTAGCCGTCACCCATACTGATATCCCAGCATAATACTTGCTGTTGTGGTATTGTACCGGCAGGTATCTCCTTGTGCCAGTATCTTTGGTTGAATACACCCTTCTCTTTAAAACATTTCCTAAGGTATCCATCTTCACAAACACTGCAGAGTCAGCCTTGTTGACTGTAGATTGTCCATATTGTACCAAATATCCGTCATGATATAAAACACTTGAACTCAAACGGATGGTATCCTTGGGCACAAAGGACCTGACATAGTTCAAGTTGGTGTCCAATACTAGCCAACCAATACTCTCAGCGACATTCTTTAACCCAACAGCGCAACACACATACAAATTCTTATCGGATTTAAATGCTGTCACACCGTACGAACCCGTACCAAATATTTTATTGGATTCAAAATATTGGGCATGAATATTCACACCCCACATAGAAATCAGAATTATAAAAACTAATTGATATCTCATTTTAGCCTGTTGAAAGAGCTTGCCATATTTCCTTATGGCAAGCTATTGGTGAGTTAATTTCTAGTTTTGAATTGTTAATTTGGCCTTACTTGATATGCCGTCATGGCTTAAATAAATCATGTAGATGCCATTGCTAAGACCCGCTAAGTTCAAATTAAAAACCCCATGTTCCATTTGCACTTCCGTCTTGATTACCGTCTGCCCTGTCAATGTCATAACACTCAATTCTCCTTTGCCAACACCCGAAATAATAAATCAGCCTTATAACAGTCTAAACAATCAAAACAACAATTGAAGCGCCAAAAAACATTCAAAAGCGCCTAAAATAAAACTCCAAAACTTAATTCAATACCTAACCTTATATTATGGGTAGTAGTTCTTGGCTCTGCTGAACTAGAACTAAGGCCAAGTCCTTTGTATCCTTGATGGTACAAATCTCCAAGTGAAGTGTTATTCTCAACATGATCCGTATTGGTAAAGTCATAATCAGATCTTAACAACATCTCGATAAAGTATTGCTCACCTAAATACTTCCGTAAACCTCCTCTAAAGTAAGCCCCAAAAGCCCATAAATTATAAATATGTGATGATCTGGTTCTCTCAAGGATAACTGACCCAGTTTTATCCCTGTATATAACCTTGTTACCTCTTTTTAAATAAGTAGTTGTTCCATAAGTATAAAAACTGCCATCATAAGGAAGAGTTCTTACTAAAAATTCACGGGTTTCAACATAATCTTGCATGTATGAAACTTGAACTCCTGCTTCCAACACAGGGCTCAACCAATAATCGTCATTCCAACTTACTTGTACCCCTACAGGTAGATGTAAATAATTTACCTTGCTTTTGTGACTATTATTAGATGAAACTGCTCTAAATTCTTTAATAAATGGTATGGAGTAATTGGCATAACTAAGTGACCTATAGGTTTGATATTGGGTGCTCCAACTTAATCCAGTATTGATACTTAACCAATCATTCAATTTAAAAGGGAGATAAATAGAAACCATCTGGCCATTGGGTGCAGCATCATTTCCCACTTGATAATCAACATAGCCTGGTACATACAATTCTACATAATTCAAATCAGTTTTATTGTACATCCAATATTGAAATGGCATATATGACACTTGAATCGAACTGAATTGAGCTGGAAGTACATCAACTCCTATTGTTACAATTGACAGTACCAATATTATGATCCTCTTCATTGTGCTGTTTTTATGAAGTGTGTATATCTGTATTCGACTCCATTGTATTCAGATATAATATACATTCCACTGACAAATCTCGAAATGTCTATTAATAATTCAGGCCCTGATGTTTGCTTGGTTATATAAACAAGATTACTGCTAGAATTAAATATCATAATATCGGAGCCCTTTTGATATCCTTGAATATTGACACTGTTGGTACTTGGATTTGGATAGACAACTAAATCTTGTAGAAATATAGATTTAGCATCATCAACTCCTTTCAAGGCTGAATTATTCTCAAATTTATTCAACAAATCAGGATTGATTTCATTCACCATATAGGGAGGACATGCGGCACATGGAGGTGTACAACATTCGCAATAAGGCGGGTAAGAACTTTCGGTGCACCAAAAATCTATTTCTTTTACAAATCCAACCGTGAACCATGGACTTGCTCCTTGACAATTAACTCCCTGGATTTGAAGATTTCCTATATTTGGTGCAGGATTGGTCTGACAAGTAACAACAGCATAAGGATAATCAACTGTAACTTGCAATTGGCCATTGACTCGAAAAGGGTGTTGTGTTCTGAAGGTCCATTGTTGCACTGACGGAAGGTCCTCAGCAAAAATTAAATTACCATAACTAAAACCTGGAAAACAGTATTTCCAGTTTCCACAGTGATAGTTTTCGTATGATCCTGCTGCCTTATCATCTTTAACTGAACTAGGCGCCTCTGTTAACACATCTAAAACAAAAGAGCTACTCACTGGAGCACAGCCATTTGAAAAGCTAACAGCAACCAATACAGAACCATCAATAGCACTATTACTTACTAATACTACTAAAGTATTGGAACCTTGACCCGACTGAATGATCCATCCACTCGGAAACGTCCAATTGTAGCTACTAGCACTACACAAAGCCGCCACTTCGTATGTTAGTACTTCGTTGTAACATATTTTACCTTGTTTAAAACTATTTCCCTTGGTTATAAATTGATTCTTAAGCTGTGTTTGTTTGGATCTTGTTTTAAAGTAGGCATTTGAAGCTGTAGGCCTTTTGATTGTGCAACTTACTAATCCTGCAGAATTGCCATCCGGAATTAAAATAATACTCTCACTTGTGGCACTACCGCTTACAATCCAATTAGCAGGATAAGACCAGGAGAATGCGTAGGATGAAGGTGAGGGGCCATATCCATCAGCCGTATAAACCAATGGACTACTGCAACATTTCAAAATTTCACTTGGGCCTATTATTTCAAAATCAGAAATACCTAGGATCTCAACATCAAAAGTTGCTTGCAGCATAGTTCCATTTGGGCTAGATGAAGAGTTAAAAAAAACTTCCACCTTCACTTTTGCAAATGGTGTAGGCGCAAAATCTGAACCAAAAATATAACTGGCCGATTTAGTAGTTCCTGAACTTACTGGAAAAAAATTCATGTTATTAATACTTCCAGGCACTTGATTTGATTGTGAACCAATTTCAGAACCATTCCACTGAATGTCTGTGATGGTAACATCTGCTTGGTTGAATTCAACTTGATAAGTATATGGTTTTCCAACCTCAACCTCATCAGGACCAGTTATTTTTGGTGATTGAGCATTTACAGTGCAAAGCAACATTACCCCCCCCATATTAAAACAAATTGTTTTAATATGCATTTTAGTTTACGATTTTCGAAATTGTTTTTCATTTGAAATTAATTGATTTGGTGGTCACCTTGAATTATTGTTGAAAATTCAATTCGATTATCGAATGAATTATTTAAACTCTCGGATACCATCCAATATGAAAAATTAATGAATCGAATAAGTATTTAAAGGCAGTATTGTCCGTCAACTGTCAAGACATGCTAGCAGTTGGATATGCTTGGCTCACTACTAATTCTCATCCCTATGAACCAAGCACAAAACGATTCTTCTGTTTCAATCATAGAGATATATTTTAAAATTTATTGAATGCTACAAATATAATCTCTTTTCTTTGATATTTGCTGTACGCCCTGTATTAATTTTTTATTAATGTTGTGAAATAACAAAAATAGACCAGCCGAGTTAAAATCGTAGGATGACCTACTTGCTTAACAAATGACTAAATCAAGAATATTTAGGTTTCAATGCTCATTTTGTTAGGCTGACTGTTTGAATATTGCTTCACAACTTATGATATAAGAAGAAACATGCGGGGCATAAGAAGCACAAGGTGAAATGTAAAAACAGTTTTTGCCCGCCAATATGCCATACCCAACTATTTGACAAGTCGCAGATTGAACTTGCGTATGGGAGTTAACTTTTGAAATGGTATTGCAAGCGTAGCCCTACAACCGCTCGATAGTATGTCATGTTATCTCTGTCACCCCCATCCGCGGGGGTTGCATACAGATAACCTCTCTGTCCAATTTCGTATGATACTTGAGGATTGAGCGTAAAATGTTTGGACAGGCCAATGTCTAGGCCAATACCGGGAGCAATACCCCAAAATCTGGAGGAACTGATGTTTTCGTTGTTAAAATCAGACTCAAAAGCATAAAAACTTGGTGTCAAAACCACGTAAAAACCCTTTTTGATCAAATCTCCGTTATTGCTCCAAGTCGGACAATTGCAATCACCATAAAAATCAAGTGGATAAACTCGAATTGGCATAGATACACCATAGAGTTTAGTCATGAGTTGGCCTTCATTTTCAGTTTTAAGCGTTTGGCCAAATGAAATACCCGGCAAAAATTCAA
Organism: Chitinophagales bacterium; assembly: GCA_038326165.1. Lineage (GTDB taxonomy): Bacteria > Bacteroidota > Bacteroidia > Chitinophagales > Saprospiraceae > JAEUUM01. Next base: position 4,760 of record JBBQJT010000097.1, read on the forward strand.
TCCTGTTATTTGGCAACTTGAAATGATAGTCCACACCAAAATCAAGCTCTTTGCCATCAATGGTTCGAGGTTCAACTTTATTCACCCACTCCCAACCTTTGTCAAAACGATAATTGGCACCGATGCCTATTTGGGCGTTCATCTCCAGCGCTGTCCCAAAGAAAAAGAAGCTAAAAACCAACACTACTGCTTTCATATTATAAATCTACAAAGGTTTATTCATTAGTACCCCTATCTTTGTGCTGAATAATTTTAAATAAATTGAAGACCAAATCCCTCCGGCAAGACAAAGTAAATGTCATTACATTAGGATGCTCGAAAAATATCGTAGATTCTGAAAATCTTATTACTCAACTCGCAGCCAATGACTTTGAAGTATTTCATGAAAAAGAGGACTCAGATGCCAACATCGTTGTCGTGAATACCTGTGGATTTATTGATTTGGCTAAAAAAGAATCAATAGATACCATTTTGCACTATGCAAAGCTAAAATCGGAAGGGAGTATTGAAAAACTTTATGTAACGGGTTGTTTGTCTCAACGATACAAAGAGGAATTGGAAGCCGAAATCCC
>JBBQJT010000098.1:0-5317 GCA_038326165.1 Chitinophagales bacterium
CAACAAATCATTTGTCTTGCTTATGGCAGATTGGTAGAACAGTCACCCTTAAAGAATATGGAACACTTCTATGAGCACAGTTATCTATCGGTGCTTTATCCGGGATTGAATATAAGCGGTAAAAATTTGAGTACTTCATTACGCGAGCTTGGATACCAGCGAGAGAGCATGGTATCGTTCTTCAATGAGTTCACACCTGCGGCCAATGACTGCATTATTTTCGATGGCACTGATATACCAAGTCAATCGGGCAAAATAGAATTGTGTGAAATGAGTAAATCTAAAAGAGGCACATACGAGTCCTTGTTCAATACCATGTTTATCTTCTCGGTTCAAATGCAACTTCCCATATACTACCGACTACTAAATGGTAAAATCAAAGATGTGAAATCATTTAAATTATGCCTTTTGGAAAGCGGGATAGAGCAAGCTGTAATCATTGTGGATAAAGGATTTTATTCTAAAGCAAACATCGAAGAACTTGAATCGGAAAAACTGAAATTCATAATTCCTTTGCACAGAAACAATTCTCTGATTGACTACGGCTTGATTAAACAAAACAACAAGCAATTATTCGATGGTTTCTTTGAACATGAGAAAAGATTCGTTTGGTTCTACCAATTACCCCTTGACAATGGGCAGACTTTATTTGTTTACATGGATGAAGAACTCAAAAATAGAGAAGAAAAAGATTATTTGAATCGTGTAAATAATAAAATAGAAGATTACAGCATTGAAAAATATTATCTCAAACAATACTCATTTGGAACAATTGCATTACTTACAAATACGGACAAAACAGGTGAAAAGGTGTATGCCGATTACAAAACAAGAAATCAGATTGAAGAAATGATAGATTGTATGAAAAACGTTGTAGAAGCTGACAGGACATATATGCAAAACGAACAAACCCTTGAAGCATGGATGTTTGTAAATTACATTGCTCTGCATTGGTACTATATTATTTTACAAAAAATAAAAGTCAAAGAATTAAATGCGAAGTTTTCACCACATGATTTACTCCTAAAACTAAAAGAACTTAGAAGAGTTAAAATTAATGACAAGTGGTATAACGCAGAAATTATTGCTAAAACTCAACAAATACTAAAAAAATTGGACTTGAAAATACCTATTACGTAAAACGAAGAAAAGTTAGGGTTTAAGATTGTCATTCCCCAATCTGCTGAAAATCAAAGAACTCAAATTATTGACTCCATCAGGAGTTATTTTTGATAACATGGCGGTCGACAAAGACTGATAAGGAGAGATGGACTGTTTCCCACTCACACCATAACTGAAACGAAGTTTCAAATTTGTAATTTCTTTTATCGAACGGAGAAACTGTTCTTCATTCATCCTCCAGGCTGCACCAACAGAAGGGAAATAACCCCACTTATTGTTATTCGCAAAAACAGAGGATGCATCAGCACGCATTGATGCTTTAAAAATATATTTATCAGCGTAAGTATAATTTACGCGACCAAACCACGAAACATTATTCACACCTATAAATCCGTAAGTTGGAGTTGATGGAGCCAACCCTTCGCCCATGCCCCATATACCAAGATCCTGAAGTGTAAAGTTTGAATTTTCAGCTACTGAAATTTTAGTTGTTCTTGTTGAAAATGAATTTCCCAACATTATACCATAATTATTCTTTCCCTTTTTGCCATTATATTGCAAAGTGTTTTCACTTCTCAATTCCTCCACATATCGTTGAGTCAGTGTAGCGATTCCATTACTATTTTTACCACCACCTTGAATTACATTTACAGGGTAGAATTTTTCATTGGAAAAGTTACGTGTGGCATAGGAACCTGATAAATTCAACACCAAACCTTTGGCAATTTCCCAATCAAATGTACCATTATTAACATACACCAACTCTTTATTTAAATTGGTAATCAGTTTTGTGTAGAAAAGCGGATTTTGAATGGTGGTAGGTTCCTGATCTTCGCTTGGAAGTCTGCGTGCGGGTTCGTCAATATTTAAAAAAGACGGTAAATTTAAAATGTTGCTTACTTTCGAAGGATCGGTCGTTACTTGCTGAATGGATGAACTTAATCCAAAATTCATTTTATTATTGATAGCCTGTCTCATATTCAGCCTAAAATTATAGTTTTCATAACCGGAAGCTATCTGTATTCCATCTTGTTTTTTGCGACCAAGCATAACTGAATAAGTAGACTTGACACCACCTCCACTGATTGTCAAACGATAATCCTGAATAGGAGCATTGCGATATACTTCTTTTTGCCAGTCGGTATTACCAGGAATAATATCTTCGTGATAATAATAGGAATTAAAATAGGCATTGCGAGCAATAGTCCAGAGTTTTCCTTCATCGTCAGAGAGTAACATTGGGCCAGTTTCGACATCACCCCATGACTGACCCGGATTGCTGGCGTCAAAATTGGCACCTGCAGAGTTTGTATAGGTGAGGTATTTAAAATCAGCAAATTGTTCCGAGTTCATCATAGGCATAAATTTAGTCAATTGCTGTGTACCATACAACCCATAGAAGTTAACCCTTGCTTTTGTGTTTTTGTTCCCCTGAGTTGTGGTGATGAGAATTACTCCGTTCGCTCCTCGCGAACCATAAATAGCTGTTGATGAAGCATCCTTCAAAATATCTATGGTTGCAATTTGTGACGGAATAACGTCTGATGCTTCGGAAATTACCCCATCAATAATGTACAAGGGTTCACTATCACCACTTAAAGAAGTATTGCCCCTGATTGAAATTGAGTTGGTAGAGCCGGGTTCACCATCCATTGCCGTCACAACAACACCTGGTACTTTTCCTTTCAGTGCATCACCAATATTTAAAACCACACGATCTTTTACCACATCGGAACTGACCGAACTTACTGCTCCTGAAACGTCAATTTTTCGCTGTGTTCCATAACCTACAACGACTACTTCATCCATTAACTTTGAATTTTCAGTCATTTTTATGACTTTTCCGTTTGCAGCAGAAACGCTTAACTCCTGAGTATTAAAACCCACATAAGTTAAAATCAAAGATTTTCCGGCAGGAACTTTAAGGGAAAATTCTCCGTTAAAATCAGTGGTTGTACCTGTTGAAGTCCCCTTGACAATTACACTGACACCAATCAAGGGTTGATCCGATTCATCAACAATTTTTGCTTTAACTGTTTGTTGTGTCTGAGCCATTAGATTTTGCATGTTTGAAGGAATGCATAAAGTCAGAAGCACAAGCAAAACTTTTAATAAAAGAAGTCTGTTTTTGTGAATTTTGTTTGACATAGAATTATATTTAAAGTTATTATAAATACTAAAAAAAGAATGATGATATTTCTTCGACAAAATTAAATGAAATACCCTGAGTAAATAGTATGTTTACATTTCAAAATAGTATGATTTCGCTATTATTTCAGATAGAATAATTCATCCAGTTCAATTGAGACTGGTGAATTATCTTGATTAGTTTCCATGATATCAGCCATATACGACCACCATTTTTGTACTATGGGATTATTACCTAAATCCTGAGAGCCTGCATCGCCTTTTATCTTTTGTGATGCATAAAGCACATTCGTATCTTTATCCCAGAAAATTGAATAGTCATAAACACCACTTCCCTGAATCAGGGTTTTTAACTCCGGCCAAATCTCGTTGTGGCGTTTTTCGTACTCTTTCTCAAAGCCTGGTTTAAGAAACATTTTAAATGCTTTTCGTGTCATGATTATTGATAGTTATAATTTAAAATTAATGATTAATATTCCCGTATTTTTTACATAAATCGATAAATTTCAGCACCCGTTCTGGTGATACGTCATTTTGCAAAATGTGAGCCGGTGCTATCATATAACCCCCATCTTTTCCCAAAATACTGATTTTCTCAATGATATCATTTTCTAATTCATTATCAGTTCCATTTGGTAATAAGTCTTGTTGGTCAATTGCTCCCCAAAAAGCAAATTTTTCGCCAAAGCGGTCTTTCATTTCCTGTGGCAAATGTCCGGGAACTCCGGGTTGTACAGGATTGAATACTTCGAAGCCAATATCTTTGATGTCGTCAAGCAATTCGGCGACCGCTCCATCGCAATGCAGAATAGGGATAATATCCGGATTGGCTTGTTTAAAAGTATCCACCATTTTTTTGTAAATAGGCTTCAATTGCGAGCGAAAAGTCTCGGGCGGTATGATTAAACTGAGTTGAGTCCCAAAATCGTCGCCAAACCATATTGCATCAACCCCATGTTTAATAAGTTCAAGACCAATTTTTGTCTGATAATCGGCACAAGCTTCAAATAATGGTACAACGTATTCCGTTTCAAGCATCATATCAATCAACAGTTTTTCCATACCTACCAGTTGATGACCGAGAGAGAAAACCGTAACTTCTATATCACCAATAATAAAATAATCCTTTTTGTATTTAGTAATCAATGCTTCGGCATCCCGAAAACGACCGGGCGCATAAGGGTCAGGAAAACAAAAATTGTCAATATCCAACTTCGTTTCCGCTTTTGAAAGGGGATATTCCATTACTTCTACATAAATATCTCCCTGTCGCATCCGCATTTGATACTCGTTAAGCCAGGTGTTATCGGCATCTTTAACAATCTTGTAATCGTCGGAAACCGAAGCACCGGTAACGACCACATCACTTCCCAATGCAATACGTATTTCGTTTGCACTGATGCGATACGTTACATCTTCGTACGGATTTTCAGTGTAATGAGCTGCAATACCAAGTTTTTCTGCAAAATGGTCACTCAGCTGGCGACATAAATCAAATTGTACCGGGACTCTGTCAGGTAATCCCGGCAATTTTTTAAAAGCTGTTAATACTCTTTCGCGTGAATTCATGTCTCTTTGTTATTTATTTGTTAATATCTTATTTTTTTTTGAAAACTATCACTAACACTTCATCGGGTTCTAATTTTAATTGAAGTAAATCAGGTTTCCCATTTTCAGACTTTGAAAATTTGTAATCACTAAATGGTTTCAGTTTCAATGAATTTTGTTGCCAACTCTGATACAAATCAAAATTTGAAATTGTCATTCTTAACGCTTTGGACCAATCAGCAGCCATTTGTTGAATTGTATGGGTATTACACTTTATATTTGAATAAGCAGCTTTAAGATTATTGTTACTTTCCAATTCCTTTTTCATTAACATTGAAAATGATGAAGCATTATTTAAAGAAACAGCCATTGCATTTTTCTTTAGCTCAAAAGGCAAAATACTCTGTGGAATTTGTATCGAAATTTCGGTTTTTTGATTGTCGGTAATACTCGCAGACCATGATGATACAATCAATGTAACATCGTTTTCAGTTGTAAA
>JBBQJT010000099.1:0-5268 GCA_038326165.1 Chitinophagales bacterium
TGAAAAAAATTATTTTTATTTTTATGCTTTTGCTAGTTTTTCCAATACTTGTAAAAGCGCAGTTGGCTGCGCCAGTTGAAGGTGAAAAGGCCATGAGCATTGGGTTAAAGCCTTCGTTTACAGTTTCAATTAAAGACCTGAAGGCTAAAAAAGCTGCAGACCTTTTTGAGGATTTTATCAAACAATACAAAGGCAAAACCAAGTACAACAAGAAGATGACCGAGTATTTTACCGACAATGCGCAAATCTATTATGTGGCAGGTGCCGCTGATGTAGATGTTTACACCAGAGTCTCTGAAATGGGCAGTTCTGTCGATGTCAGTTGTTTTTTTATTGTAAATGAGGTTTTTGTAAATTCTAAAAACAATGCAGATATTGCAAAGAATGCGATGGAATTTATGCGTTTGTATGCGGTTTCAGCGGAGCGGTATAAAGTCAGTGAAAAGCTGGAAGATGAGCAAAAGAACATGAAGAAAATCGAAAGTGAACTGAAGCGTTTGGTGCATGAAAATGAAGGATTTCACAAGAATATAGAAGACTATAAAGCAAAAATAGTTAAGGCTGAAGCGGATATTGTTACGAATCAATCCGCCCAAGACAATGCGAATAAGTCTATTGTCGATCAAGCAAAAGTAGTGGAGTCCGTCAAAGTAGCTCTTGACGCACTGAAATAGAAGAGAAAATCATATTTACCTCCAAAGGCTGCAAGATCAAACCAATCTTGTGGCCTTTGTTTTATGGAAGATGTTTGTGAATATTTGGATAGATTTACCTGTGCCTATTAAATAGAAATTAAATCTTGGTTCTTAAAACTCGAATAATAGAATCATACTAGTATGCATGTTCTTACACTAATATTTATTTGCCTTTTGCTAAAAGTAGATGTATATTTATTGCGGCAAAAATATTTTACTAAGTTTGAGCATCATAAAATGGTAAACCATTAGAAAATTTGCAGTTTAATTTTATTTTTATTGATGCAGCGTTTGGGAATTTATATAGATCATTGATAGTATCTAGCATATACTATTAAAAATGGGAAAGCTAAGTTTATTAATTTTTCAACCTAAAACCAGAACAAAGATGAAAACTAAAATTTTCAAAGACAGACCAATCAATTTGAACAATGTATTGAATAGAAATCAATATACGGGTTCAAACATTTTAGAAAATCATATATATATATATATATGAAAAATGTAAACATATAAACAAAAGTCTTACATCCGCCTTGAATGTTTTCTTGTTTTTATATATGTTTACTAATGCTACAGACTTTGTGACAGCCAAATCAAATTTCAATTTAGAGAATTGTTCTTTCAACTTCAGTAACACATTGAACACAGATGGTTCAAAAGTAACATCTACTCCTTGTGCTAGCGGACATTATTTAGTATCTTCATCAACAAACCTTTCGTCAATTATTTCTTCATTACCAACTTCTGGGCCTATATTATTAGATATCACAGGAATTTTAACAATTGATGTTAATTTTAATTTACCTACTGGATCTGATGTAATATTTGGCGATAATTCAGGAATGGAAGTTTTGTCCCTCAAAATATTAAATGCAAATGGGACATCATTTAGAGGTTGTAATGATTTGTGGAGAAGTATCCATATCAATTCATCTGGAAGTGGAAATTTTAAGGATTGCACTTTTAGAGATGGTCTTCATGCTTTAGATTATGAGAATAAAAGTTTGTTGGGGATTGCTAATTGTGACTTTAATAACAACTTTGTCGGAGTAAGACTGAACAATCAATCAGATGGACCTGGAGTTATTGAATGGACAACAGATTCCTATTTTTTTATCAATAACCGCTTTTATGGAGGAGCGCTGTTAGGATATTCTGGAAGCGATCCTGATTTTATTTTAAGTGCCACAAGTACTTATGCTGGTGTAGAATTAAACAGGATTGATCATTTTCATTTTTCAATAATTGCTTCTGGACCTGGAAGTCAGCCGTTTTTATATAACCACGAATTCAGACAAGGTAAATTTGGAATTTTAAGCAATGAAAGCAGTCTAACCATTGAACGCTCTAACTTCGGAAGGAACATGGTAGGAATACAAGAAATTGCATCGACTCCCGGTCGATTTGTTAAGATTCTTGGAGGAGTATCAAATCAGGTCAGTTTTAACACACATTCGTTTGCAGCGGTCAATATTTCAGGATTTGATAAGACAATTTTGCCAATGCATTTCACAAGTTTTGATGCACCATTGTCAGGCTCAGATGTTGAAATGAGAAATGTAATTATAAATAGTACGATTGTGCCTACATTATTTGGTTTAAGGCTTGAAGGTTTACAACAAAAGCAAGTAACAGTAAACAACAATACTTTTGATTTTTGCTATTATGGTGTAAACTCAGAAGGCAATGGGATGTTAAATACTTATCAAGTCAATTCCAATCAATATAATTATTTTCCAAATTTTATAGAAGGCAATACAAAGAAATTCTTTACTATTCGGCCTATAGCAGGCGTTGGAGTAGGAGGTACCGTGCAATGCAATAACAATACAGTGAGTGCTGTTAATTCCTTATATGGGATTGAATGTGGTTCAATCAGTAATGCACAAATAAACAATAATTCAATTAGTTCTCTTGGTTCATTTAGTACAAATTATGAATTTGTTGGAGTATTTCTGGGAGGCAACTCTAATTATATGGTTGCAAATAATACAGTAAGTGGTCCAGGCAAAAATTTTCCATTTACTGTAGCTTATGCACTGCTTGCATCAACAGGTACAAGCTTTTGTAATTACTCAAATGCTACAAATGTAGGAATCAGAAAATTTGGAGACTGTTTTCCATCTAAAGTTTATTCTAACAAAATACATGATCATGTTATTGGATTAGAAATGGATTTTGGATCAGTAATAGGCCTTCAGGATAACCATCAAAACACTTGGAACAATAATCCATATAACTCGGATGGCGCTTTCTTTGGACCGATTAATTTTCCAAATGGTATTTTATTTTCCCAATTTAAAATTGCATTTGGAATACCGATACAGATGCATCCATTGTGGCCCAATCCAATCTCCGTAACCATCCCATCTACCAATAATGGTGTTGGATCTTGGTTTATATCAATAGGTGTTCAAAAACCAAGTTGCAGCGCCGGTGGAGACGGACAAGGACCAGGTTCTGAGTCGGTGTTTGAATCTGTTACTGACCAAGATTTGGCAATTGCTAAAGGAGAATATGATGACGAGAAGAGCGAAGTAAAATGGCTATTGTATTGGGGGCTTTATGAAAAATTGAATAGGACGCCGTCATTAGTGGATCAGGATATAGCTTACAGTGCCTTTATTCAAAAAGTAAAAAGCACCAATCTTGATTATATATACCAAGTATATGATAATTTGCATTCCCTTGACAAATTAGATGCTGTCCAAGCATACCGCAATCACCATGAATCTTTAGTAAACCAAGCATTGTCGGTGACAAATAAGATGATTGAGCTAATGAATGCTAAAAACAATCAAGACAAAGAAAAATTAGAAGAAGAGCTTCAGGCAGAAATTATTGCACTAGATGCACTTCAAGATAATAACACAGAAGTGACATTATCAAGGGACAATGCTCTGCTAGATCACGCAAATATCTTGAAGTCTGTTTTAAATAGTGTTAAAAATGCGATGGTAATTGAACAGAATTTTGTTGATATTTATAGCATTGTTCTAGGTCACTTGGGAGATATTGAATTCAAAATAGGAAGTGTTGATTTAACTAAAATAGTTGAAATTGCGGAGCAATGCCTAATGTATGGTGGGAGAGCAGTAATAGAAGCTAGAAATTTAGTTGAACTTGCAGGAGCAAAAGCTACTATCAACGATGAGAATTGTATTGTAGATATAAGGAATTCTAAACCAAAACAGGAGAACCAAGCAACGAATGCAATAAGTTTAGTATTTGAAAATCCAGCAACGGATCAAATGCATTACCGCATATTAGGAGCGAAAGATCAGCCTATAGAGATTACAATTAAGAATATGTCAGGTGAGTTGGTATATTCCAAGCAAGGTATCGATTCTTCAGGCATAATCACAACCAAAAATCTGGCTTCCGGATTATACATCATTGAATGTAAAATGGGTTATCATCGCTTGGTAGAGAAATTAATTATTCAAAAATAAGCTATCAAAACAAAAACTCTGTGATGAGAATATTATCCGTTGTAGTATCAATCTTGATTTCTGGCTTGTTGCAAGCACAGAAGTATGATAATATTTGGCCCCAAGGTGCGGATGCTGATTTAAAGCCAATAGAAAAAGATACCAATAACAATCATTTCATTATGGATTTTTCTGATGATACAATGAGAGTATTGAAGAGATTGGAGCTCAAAGGCACTTTTTATACTGAGAGCAGTTCATTGTGTGATTCGATCGGCAATTTATTGATGTATTCCAATGGATGCAACATCTATGGGGCAGATGGAAAGATACTGACCAACGGTGATTCCATTAACCACATTATCGACTCAGGTGCTAGTATGTGGTTGAATTTTTGTGGTGCAGATGGATATCCAACTGCCAAATCGATGATATTTATTCCGTTTTTTTCTCAACACAGGGTTTTTGTTTTGCATTATGCGGTATCTTTTAAAACTGGAAATCCAATTTCATCACAATACTTATTACTTGATCAAATTGAGGAGATAAATGGCGAATGGGTAGTTGTTAAAAAGAATCAGATACTTGTTGATGATGATGGAGGAAAATTTGATGTTACTAAACATGCCAATGGCAGAGATTGGTGGGTAGTTTCACATCGCTTTTTTAAACATGAATATCGGATCTGGTTGCTGACCCCTGAGGGGATACAGTTGAAGTCAGAGCAAAGTTTTGCCAATCAATTGCAAGGAGAACCTTCTACTAATCCAAGTTTTTCCCCGCAGGGTGATAAATTCTTGTATTACAATTCTCGTAAATCAAGTTGGCTATTTGATTTTGATAGATGCACAGGAACACTCAATAATCCAATTGAGTTTAAATTGCCGTTTTGTCAAGAATCAATTGAAGCTACCTTCTCACCAAACGGGAGATTTTTGTACACGACGAACCTGTACCAACTTTTTCAAATTGATTTGTGGAATACTGATACATTGACCAATCGAGATACAATTGCCACTTGGGATGGTTTGATTTGGCCTAGTCCGCCGATAGCTGGGCCAACCAATTATTTTATGATGCAGACTGGACCAGATGGTAAAATCTACGTTATTTCAATATGGTCATCTAAGCTCTTTCAT
>JBBQJT010000100.1:0-5261 GCA_038326165.1 Chitinophagales bacterium
ACAACCCAGCCAACGCCAATAAATGGGTAGATGCCGATACACTCAAACACACCCAGGTTAGGGAAATTGGGGCTGAGTGGCTTTGCTTCCAAAGTCTTGAACAGCTGGGGGTAAAAGAATTTCTAAAGAACCTTGGTTGGGGTCAATCCAGAATTCAACTTACACTCACGCAGATCATTAGCCGTGCCGTTTATCCAGCCTCAGAGCTAAAAACCACCCGATTGATTCAGTAGAATTCGGCTGTATGTGAAATCACCAAGTATCCTGTGGAACAGATCACCAAGGACAAATTGTATCAGAATGCCCTCAAGCTATATGAGATTAAAGATAGTTTAGAGGCCACCTTTCCAGGAAGACAAATGAACTCTTTGACCTCAATAATAAAATAGTACCAATTGAAGGCCAAAGGCACAAAATATAACCGGACGGAGATTGTGCGAATAGCCAGCACTCAAAAACTGGTCACCAGTCAAGCCAAAAACACACAGGAAGAAACCATCGGGATCACCAGATGCTCAGAACCGCAGGCCGCAATCAAAGAAATATACACGTTGCTGGACTATAGATCATACCCCTTCACAAAACGGAAATCCGTAGTACACAAACCGGAAATCAAAAAACATGAATCAACACATTCTCAGATATTTAGTAGCGGATAGCTGCAATCTAACTTAATTTCCATTTTCTCTTCTCAAACCAACTTCACCAAGGTCACGCCATCGCCTCCCCTATCTGGATTTTCGTCGGCCACTTCCTGAACCTGTTTATAGCCTTTAGGTGATTTCTGACTATTTTTCTCAAAATCCCATCGCCTTTTCCATGTAGAATTTTCAAGCGGTCGGCTCCAACCAATAGCGCCTGATCTATCCATTGATCTGCTATTCAACCACAAGTTTCTCTCTCCACAAGCCAGCTTCAGAGTGTATTTTTACCACGTAAAGTCCTTTTAAAAGCTGCTGCTGAATATGATTCTTTCCTTTTAACAGCTTTTCCTGCACAATTTCTTTGCCCATTAAATCTACAATCGAAAGCCAAGAAGGTTCAGAAGTTTCAATAGTAAGTTCTTGGGCGTTGAGCGGATTCGGGTACAACTTGCAATGTATAGCAGCAGCTATATTTGCACCAGTAGTTACTTCTCTAACTACACCTACCAAAGTAGAATCTCTGTATTGGATAAGGTCAAAAGTAGTAAGGGTTTGATTGGTAATGACAGGTGAATTAAAATCAAAATAAATACCTGCATCATTTCTCGCTTCTGATCCAAGTGGAATACCAGGCTTAGGTTTTATTGAAAAACTGACCAATCCATTTGAAGCAGGTTCATTTATTCCTGAATCTGGCAATAAAATATTTCTAAACACCCATATCAGGTAAGTTTTGCCAGCCATTGTGGTTTGCATAAAGAACTCATTCGGGTGACTAGCTGGGCCAAGGATAAAAGATTCAGGGTCTAAATTAAAATCTAGAGAATCAATTATAACTACATTGAATGCAGTATCATTACCAGTATTTTGAAATCTGACTGTGTAATTCAGTCTAGTATTTGGGGGCACAATACCATTTGAAGTAAAACCAATTGGCGTAACAAGTTTATCATTGGGATCGTAGCCATTTAATAAAATTTGACATACTGTTGAACTTTGAATATTATCAGAGGGAGGGAAATTTAATGGCAAGGTAAGCGAAACACTGGTTCGAAAACTTGAATTACAGTTGTTAAGGGTTAAATTTAAACTACTTTCTGTAGGATGTCTTGATACTTGGTTTATTGCAAAATGAACTGCATACCCAAATGTATTTACCAGCAATTTCAGGCTATCGCCTGCAGCCAGTTTCACTTTCTTTGAAGCCACCAAAATTGAATCAAGGTAAACTACATAATCAACTGAATCGCTCATGTTACTGCTTGTTCGATTGTATATCCCCAGCGACACAGTTTGATTTTCTAAGCATTTGCCTCTTATAGAAACAGCAGAGCCATTCCAATTTGAAGTAGGGCAATTTGAAGTAGGATAGATTTCCAAAGTCAGACATTGACTCAATCCTGTTACTGAAGGATTGTTACATGCAACAACCTGTTCAGTAATTCTAAAATAGCCTGTTCGCTCAACTGGAATAGTTCCTACATTGAATTGAATAGTTGAATCGTTGATGTTTGTATAGGGAATGGTGGCCGATACTGGTCTGATCCAACGAGGATATCTGGCAATAATATAGGCATTTAAGGCAGGTTGAGAACCCAAGTTTGAAAAGGAAACGTTGGTGTTTGTTGTATTACAAGCTCTTCTTAAGAATTGGGATTGTTGAATGGTTAGTCTATGGCATGTGGGTAATTCAAAACCAAAATTTTTGCCAATGATGGTGTCCGGCGATGTGCCTATGGTTACTTCATGAAAATTGCCAGGTGGACAAATTAATTGCTCATTGGATTGTGTTGCATTGTTGGGGATACCTGTTATCTGATACGAAACACTTGAATCTAGGTTAGGTAGCAACAAATAATAGATGCCCATGTTGCCAGAATATGAATAAAAAGGGCCAGGTGTTGCTTTTAAAACCCTGTTTGGCAAAGGAAATGGATTGGCAAACAATTCACAACTAGGGCTAATTTTTCTAAATGTTATGCCAGCCACTAAACTCTGAGGTAAATTAAACGCAGGTGCAAAGTATAATCTTACAATGGTTCCTCTATCGCCAACAGCCCATGCTGAATTACTGTTCACAATTTCAAGATCGTTCAACTTGTTATGTAAGAAGTAGTTGTTTCTTCTCACAATATTCCAAGTTTGGCCATTGTTATTAGAATAGTAAATGTTTCCGTTCGAACCTAAAGCTACTCCGACGCCATTTTGTAAAAATCGAACCACGTTTATTGGTGTGTTAAGATTCGTAAATTCCCAAGTTGATCCTCCATTAATGGTTAATCCAATTCCGTTTGAAGTGCCAACCAAACCAACTAATGGATTGATAAAATGGATATCATTTGCTCTGAATGATCCTGTTGGCTCCCAGGTTGTTCCGCCATTGCTTGTTTTTAACAAAGTTTGGGTGCCATTTATTACTGATGCCCAACCAAATTGATTATTAAGAAAAAACATAGTGTTGCTACTGCTGAAGGTTGTTGGTGTAGATACCCAAGATGAGCCGCCATTGCTGGATTTATAAAATCTGGTATTTGTTAGTAAAAATGCATTGCTCGAGTCTGCGAAATGTACTTTCCGATTTAATCCTTGATTTGGGGTACTTGTGCTGACCCAATTCGATCCACCATTTGTTGTCCTATGAATAACTGAACCACCTCCAATTACGATTCCTTTCCTTTGATTTGCAAATGAAACTGAAACCATGTTTTCCCCAGATCCAATAAGAGTTTGATCCCATGAAAGACCACTGTTTGTGGTATGATAAACTGTTCCTTGTCCTCCTACAGCCCAACCTTCATACTCATTGCTAAAGTCTGCATCAACGAAATTATTAAGGGTGCCTTTCCTTAGATTGCCAAAGTCTGTTCTGGCTTGAGTGCCAATGCCCAAAGTACCTGCTTCTCCTACCACAATGAGGTTATTTGTAGGTGTAGCACCTATGGAATTCAAACCTGACAGGTTTGCATATTGTAGGTTTGTTGCGGTCCAGGATGTTCCGTTGTTAGTTGAGCGAGAAATATTTGATGTGCTTCCTACAGCCCAAAGTGTATTATTTGACGCCCTGATCATTTTCTTGTTACTAAAAGAAATAACACCCGACGTTGACCAGTTGGTGCCTCCATCCGTGCTTCGAAAAGTAGAGCCGGTAATTGATGAAGTTAAAAATGTTTGGCCGCCTAAATGTAGCAAAGTTGTGAGTTCAGTAGAAATGCCAGTTGTTCTGAATTCCCAATTTGCACCTCCATCGGTAGTTTTAAATATCCTACCATTTGAGGTTGAAACCAAGCCATTATTCTGATCTAAAAAGTGAATATCTGTTAAATTGAATTGGATGGAAACAACGATATATTGCCAAGATTGACCTCCATTTGAAGACCTAAACAGCCCCCCTCTATTGCCACATGTAAAAACATTGAGAGAGTCTAAGAAATAAATACTTCGGAGATTGTTTTGCCTTCCAAGTGAACGTCTTTCCCATGATTGACCCCCATCATATGTTCTTAATAATATTCCTGAGTCACCAGCAGCAAAACCATAATTCTTTGAAAAAAATTTAACACTACGGATGTGTTGATAAGATTCGTGTTCCTGAACTGACCAGGTATTGCCTCCATTTTGGGTTCTTACAATAGAACCATAGTTTCCGACAACAACTGCTTGCAACGAATCGAGAAATGCTACATCATTATAAATGATCCCTGTTGGGCGGGGGTTCTGCCATTCAATTCTCGCATTTTGAGCGAAGGTTGATGTTAGAGAGATAAATAAAAAACAAAGGGTGTAAAAATATCTTTTCATAACAAACAAAGAATTTTAGTTGAAATTGCGTTTAAATATAAACATAATTCAATATGTAGTTTTTAACATTGATTGATTTTTTTATACTGTCATCCGGTAGTTGCTCGAATTTGACGAAAAAACTATAATTATGGTGAATAGAGAGGGTTTGGTTCAACAGTTTTAAAAACACCCTCCATCACGGTTTCGAAGATTTGCAATTGTACTATTTCGTTATTTCGATCTATTTTGTTGAGCCTTGTCCTTTTCAATAAGGTTATCAAACACAAAAACGAGCCCATACTGGTTCTCGTTATTGCTACAAGTGTTGTGAATTGCTCTGCCTCCTTAATCCTTTGATGAATGATGGTAAATAACAGGTTAGCGATAAGTGTTATCCATATTTGAGTTTCAATGCCGTTTTTGCTGTCCGGGAAAAGTCCGGTCGTTCCTGGCTGCTTCTGTTAGATGTACCATGGTAGGAAATCTGCTATTTACTGGTAGCAAGCAATGAGCTTTTATGCCTCCCTTCTTCTTGCCATTGATGGGGTTGCGACCCGCACCTTTGAGTACATCTACAAACAGAGAAAAAGTTGTAGAATCAAACCGCATTACTTTCTCGCCATGTGCTTCTCCGTTAATGGCCATATTGAAATATGAGCCAATCAGTTCTTTTTGATAATGGGCTAACAGTAAACTATACAACTCCTTAAACACATCGCCAGGGCGCAATGCATTCGCATCCGGGAGGGTGCTGCTAGCGGGTAACTCCTTAATTCCTAACTGTGCGAGCATGCCATCCAGGAATAACAGACTTTTGCACAAACTGTTGAGGGACTG
>JBBQJT010000101.1:0-4736 GCA_038326165.1 Chitinophagales bacterium
AACCAGGTCTACATGGTGGTTTCTATTGCCTAAGGTGATGCGGTATTGCCTGCCAATAAATGCGAAGCCTTTACCCAATTCCAGCAGAAAATGTTGCAAATGGTCTATCAACCGTGTTTCTAAATCTGTTTCGCTTAAATGGTACGGCTCGGGTATTTTTAAAAAATCCAAAACATAAGGTTCTCTAATAAGGTCGGTTGGTTTTTCGAGTATTTGCCCATGTTGCGCTAATTTCAAAATGCCTTCTTTATCCTTAGATGCTGCCAAACGCAAAAACAGCGAGGATGATTTTTGGCGTATTAACTCCCTTACGTTCCAATTTTCTATAATGCTTTGCTTTTCGTAAAAAGAACGTTCTAATGGGTCATCAATTTTTAATAATTCTACAATCATGGACCAGTTCAATTGGTGCGACAATGTCGCACCAATTGGGAAAACAAGATAAAACTGCCGCATCGGTTTAACATTGCACAAACTAAATCTTTTGCCATGTACCAGCGACAAATTTTTAGATAATTATAGTTCCGGCGAGGTTTTCGCACAAAAATATCTTCAAATTATCAATCTGCAGCTGCGAAACCCCGACGCTGAATGCATTATAACGATAACGCTTCCTCACTTCAAAATTATAAGTCCGGATAATACATCGGTGTGTAGTGCCGACCCGTATCATTTGCCTAAGAAAAATCATTCAATGCGTGCAATAAAAATGGTTTGATATGGTATGGCTTTATCCTGATAGAAGAAGGTAAAAACCAAGTTTGGTAGTAAGTTGTTTCAGCATCTTTTCTACGTTGGGGTTTCACGGTGGATTCTTTGATTGTTTTTAGCGTATTCGGTGAAAACCCCGCCGGGACAAAATACCGGATGCGTTGTTCATAATTAGCTCCCTGACTAACTTTAAGTTTAGCTACTTCCTTTGGTTGGGTATAGTTCAAAAATTTGAAAAGCAATGCTTCATCCAGACAATCAATACGATTATATTGGCTGAAGTGCCTTTCTTCAAAAGCATTCACCAAACTCAAATGTTGTATGATGTGTGCTTCTAATCCTTTTTCTGTTGTATCGGTATTCATTAATTACGAAAATTCATTTTCTAAAATTTCAGCAATTGCTTTTGTTACTCTTAGATTGCTTCCTGTTGTTTGAACCCACATTGCATACTGTCGCTGCGATTCAGTTAATACAATTTCAACTACTCCTGTTCTTTCAACTTTTCTTATAAATCTTTTGCCTCCCCAATCTGTTGAACGCATTTCAACTACATAAGGACTTCTTTTAAGCCTGTTCCAGAAATATGTCAATTCTTTTGTTCCATGATGAGGGCTGATGTGAAATTTTTTATCATCAGGAGAAATGTCTGTTTGCACTAAATTTATTTCACCTAAACTTTCAACAAAGGCAGCGAGTGCAGCATCATTGAAAGATTCTTTTGTTGCTACATTGAAAACATCATCTGTTGTTGTTTGGTCTGTGGTTTCAATTATTAGAGGCAGTTTGGTCTTTCTCCAAACAGGCAAAGAAGTTAAACTGATAGAAAGTGCTTCATAAAGAAATGCGGAAGCTAATCCTAAACATTCGGTTTTTGCAATCTTGCTTTCATTGTGTTCAAAAAAATAATTTGCTTCCACATATTTTGCTTGAACTTCCTCATCGTCATCTTTGATAAAAGGGAGTATAATCATTCCGTACAAGAAACTACGGTAATCATCCGCCACATCTTTATTGTTCAACCAATCATGCAAAGAATAATTTTCTGATAGTGTTATTTCATTGGTAGCGTAATGAGAACGAATATTGGTAAACCCCTTTTTACGGGCTACAGAAACTGTTTCAGCAAACAATTTCATCTTATCGTTTGCTAAAAATTTATCGGGTGATAATGGAGTTATGCTAAGTTCGTTAAATAGTAATTCCATGTTCAAATAAGTTTTGATAAAAGATTACTCCATTCATCCAGAAAATTTGACGGGTATTCACTTAGTGTTCCATTCTTATCAACCTTTATTTGAGTTATCTTAGTAAACTGTTCTTTATCTGTTGTTACCTTGTCAAAATACATCACATTCACTTTTGATTTGTCAATGCTATTTTCCTTTACTGCTACTCTTATTCCATTTAAAATATGGTCACTATGTGTCTCTACAAACAATTGTGCTCCAGTGGAAGCAGCCAATGAAATTAATTTTCCTAACTCAGCTTGCCCTCTCGGATGAATATGCGATTCTGGATTTTCTATGACAATTATTTTTCCTTCCTCTGCCGTTAGCAATGCCACAACAACAGGTAGAACGTAAGAAATACCGAAGCCAACATTTTTCGGACGAAAAGAATTTGTTCTTTGATTGCCGTAATCAAATTGGTAATCTAAGATTACTTTGTTTACCTCAGGAACATACTTTGTGCTGAGTGAAACACCTGGTGAAATTTCTTTTAACCATGCATTGGTTTGGCCAAGCAACTTTTCAGCAGTTGCTTTTCCATGCCTAAGCCTTTCTTTCACCTCATAATCATTACCAAAAACATTTATAAAGTATGCTGCAAACTCTCCCTGTAATCCTAGTTGTTTTTTATCTGCTACCACAACTGTTGATGCTTCATAAATATCCAGCGGCCCAACTCTATCTGCACTGATGTATTGAAAGCGTTTTGTATTTTCTCTGAAAAATTTCATCTGGTCGTTAGTATAACCAAATTCAGCAGTGAGTTTTTCTTTATCGCTTTGATATTCAAAACTCCAATTAAATTTTGGCTGCCCTTCAAATGTTAATTCAAAAATAATTTGATGGTCATCAGCAAACTGATAAAATGCATCCCTTCCTTGCCCTATTTGAGTGAGCAATCCGTTTAAATCAATAACTCTTTCTTCCAACTTATCACTTTGCATCAATAGCAACAAAGTCTGTATGAACGAACTTTTACCCATCCCGTTTAACCCCATCAGCACATTAAGATTGCTAACACTAACCCCTACTTTTTTAAGCGACTTAAAGTTTTTTATTTCTATTCTGTTTATCATTTTGCTAATGTATTATTTAAAATATTTTCTATTTCCGAAAAGCGGTAATTAACACTCGACTTGTTACCAGTAGAAGTTGTAATGCTATCGAAAAATTTTTTGTTTGATTTAATAAGTTGAACAAATTCGCTAAATAAAAAATCTTTTTCATCTTTTATTTTCGCTCTTTGTTCTTCAGACAACTTTGCCAGGTTCGCACTCCATACTTCAAACAATGCTTTGTTAATTGGCTTTTTCTTTTCGGGGTATTTATCTGCCTTGCGAAAAGCCCATCCATTGAAAATCAATTTTGAAAGTTTCATTGCTTCCAAAAAATCGGTTTTCATTTTCTTTCGTTCAGCATCAGAAAGTTTTTTGATTTCACTCATACTGGTATTCATGAAGGTGTCAAGGTCAGGAACATAATTTTTATAGTCCTTTAAGTAAAATGAAACGAATCGAGTTACAAATTCCCTGTCGAGCATTCTATCTGATTTTATAGCTCCCTGTGTTGCCTCAATAAACTCTTTAGATTGGGCTAATTCTTTTACGTAGAAAGCAGGGATGCCTTGATTCATTGCATGTCTTATTTCCTGTGGCTCCATAGTTAAACCACCTGTATTTACTCTTCGGAAAATATTAAATTTTACTTCTTCGGGAGTTCCAGGGTTAATTATGTATGCGGTTACCTGCGCTTCTTCAATTTGCCTTTGTAGATTTCTTGGTAGTTCTTCGAACTTTTTACCTTCCAATGGTTTTAAGAACTCAAGCCCGGTAAGTTTCAATGTTTTGTTGATTACAAAATTTCTAATTGCACTTAAACGTTGCAAACCATCTACAACAAGCCATTTATTATTGTCGGTGCCATCGAAATAAAAAGCGGGCAACGGAAATTTTATCAGTAATGACTCTATTAAACGGCTTTGTTTTCCGGCGTCCCACAAATCATCTTTTCGCTGAAAGTCAGGGTATAAGTCTATCTCAGGTGGATTTGCACTTAACCGTTTAATAAGCAAATCAATGGTCGGTGTTTTTGTTGATATATCAATTTCTGATGGATTGAATGGTTTCTCCATTAGCACACCTGTGCTCATATCTTCATATTCAACCTGTGGCTCATTTAATATATAATTATTTTCGTCTTGCATTATTTCAATTATTTTTTGCAAAGTTACAATTTCATTTCTTCCGCTACCGCTTCGGTATGTGCTGCCTTTTCGTCTAACCTTCGTCTAAGCCTCGTCTAAAACCCATTGCCTGTAATCACCTGGTTTAAATGTGTCTAACTCAATTTGTGCGGAAGCTCCGCACTTTTTGGGAACGGGGTAGAAAGCTTGCGGATTCGCTTGATATTGCTTAGGCTGAAACACTTTCTTTAAAGCATATTTGAATCTTTTGCTAGGCTTTAAAAAGTGTATTGCCATAAGCCTCTTTATAAGGTAGTTGCCTTTCGTTATTTTAGTTTCTTCAGATTATTATTGCCTAGTAAAGATTTCATTTGTGTAATGGCAATGCTGTTTAGTTGTTTCCATTCATTCTGGGGCAACCCTGGTGTATCAACACGGCATTGATACTTTCCATATTGCTTAATACTACTAACTGTTCAATGGTTGCTTCGTCTCTAATATTGCCTTCCTTTTTTGGGTTGGCATCTCTCCATTGTTTTGCGGTTATTCCAAACAAAGCCATGTTTAGCAGGTCGGCTTCATCGGCATACACAAAATTAATTTTGTCTTTA
>JBBQJT010000102.1:0-4490 GCA_038326165.1 Chitinophagales bacterium
AAAAACCTTGTTCTGTTCCACCAAATGGGTTTTCACGAACTCCTGAAACTCTAAAAAAAATGATGGACAATGATGAAATCTTATTTGGTTCCGATGACACAACCCAACCTAGACAGAAAGTTACACTAAACAGTGAAGTTAAAAAGCAAATGCCATCTGTAATACAAGATGCAAAAAAAGGAAAGTCTGAAATAGCAGCAATGGGTTTGACTTTCCCTTACAATCATTCCACAACTTTATATGAAAAACTAATAGGAACATCGATAGGTGAAATTGATGGACTTGTTTTAGATTTTTTTGCAGGTTCTGGAACTTCTGGACATGCAGTAATAAACATTAATAAAATTGGAAGTAGAAATATTAAGTTCATATTAATGGAGATGGGCAATTACTTTTCTTCAATAACTAAGCCTCGAATTTTAAAAAGTATTTTCTCTTCAAAATGGAAAGCTAAAAAACCAGAACTTGGTAAGGGTTCGAAAAATCAAATTATAAAATACTTTATCCTCGAACAATACGAAGATATTTTAGATGCCATTGAACAGTATGACGGTAAAACTCCAAAGAATCTTCCATTAAAATATCTCTACAAACCAGAACTCAATAAAATCAACAGCACTTTAGATTTGAGCAATCCATTTGGGAATAAAATCAAATACGGTCAGCCAACCAAAGAAGGCTTTGTTGATTTGGTTGATACCTACAATTACTTGGAAGGGTATGAAGTAAAAAGTATTAAAACCTACTCCATTGGCAAGAAGTATTACAAAGTAGTTGAAACCAATGATACCTTGGTGGTTTGGCGTGATATTGCTTTAGGTGAAGATGATAGCAAAGCCCTTATTGAAATTGCAGGGAAATATCCCGATGCCACACAAATAGAAGTCAATCACGATTTCAATATTTTGGCAACACTAAAAGACAAACAACTGCAAGTTGGTAAAAGATTGTTAGGGCTTACTGTTATTCACTCAGACATTTTTAATCAATAGACGCGATGGAATTAAAGCTATACAAACATATACGCAAGCATTTCCTGAAGGAGACAATTGATTTATTTGACAAATCAACACAGGAAAAAATTGAAGCATTTGATGCTGCAATCGGTTTGGACGAGAAGATTTTGGATGCCGTAAAAAAGTATTTGAAAGCATACAACACTTATCTGGAAGCACATAAGCAAAACAAGGTTACGCTTCGCTATTACCAAATTTTAGCAGTTTACTTTACCGAAGTATTCTTTAGAAACAGAGAGAACAAAGAGCTTGAAGAATTTGCTAAAAGTGCATTAGCTTATTGGATGGCTACAGGTAGTGGAAAAACAATAATTATGCACATCAATGTTTTTCAGTTTATCGAACACAACAAAGGTTTCAAAGACCTTGAAATCATTATTACAACACCTGGAGTAAACTTGATTCATCAACACGAAAGGGAAGTAACGCCACTGGTAGAGTATCTTAACAAGATACATCGCAATAAAATCAGGTTTACCATCGACACAACAAGTGCTTTGCTAAACAAAGCCGATGATTTTTTTGATTTTCCTGACAACAAAAAATATCAACGTTTAATTTTAGTTGATGAAGCTCACATTGGCTTGGGAACAAATCAGAAGGATGATGAAGGTGAATTTTTAAAACTCCGCAGACGAATGAATATTAAACACAGTTTCCTTTTTGAGTATTCGGCTACATTCCACAATCTTGACAGCAAACTGGAAAATGAGTACAGCAAATCCATTATCTACGATTACAACTACAACCTGTTTTATCGTGATGGATATGGAAAGGATTTTTACTTCGAGAAAATAAATGCAGATGTGCTGCAAAATGGCAGTTTAGATGACAACCTTGCATTGAACTTAAAAGTGATTGAAGAAAAATTGGATGTATTCAATAAACTGGATTACTCAGATATGAAAGACCTTTTTTCGGCAACCACTTTTCCTGACCGACCATTGATTGCCTTTATGGGTAATACGGTTAACGACAAAAAGGAAGAAGGAAAAAAAGGAGATGATGAACTTTCGGATATTTCAAAAATTGTTGACTATCTGGCAAAACTCACGGAAACAGAAAGAGCCAAATTCAAAAACTTATTCAACAACTATTACAAAGGCAAGCTAAAACTGACACGCAATACACAGGCAGACGATGAAATATTGCTTTCATATGGCACAGGCGATTATTGGGGTATTGTTAACGTTGGTAATGGTTTGAATTTTATCAATGACTACAAAGGAGAAAACGTAGATAAAATAACCAGCACTTCGGTTGTCATTACCAACATTGACAAATATCTTTTTGAAAACATAGACAAACCCCAATCTCCTATAAATGTATTAATTGGTAGTAGAAAGTTTGCCGAAGGCTGGAACTGTTTTCGTGTTTCGGTAATTGGGTTGATTAATTTAGGTAAAACTAAAGGCAATAAAATCATTCAGATTTTCGGGCGTGGAGTTCGTTTGAAAGGTTTAAAAAATGATGGTAAACGAAAAGACCTGAACCATATTGAAGATTATTTTGCACTTAAACACACGGACTTTGACAAGCTAAAACGATTGGAAACCCTTTGTGTATTCAGTTTGCAACGCAGCTATTTGGAAACCTTTACCGAAGCAGTCAGCAGCGAACTGGAAATAACAAAGACATTTGAAATTTCAGTCAATCCGAGTTTGATAAAACTGAATAGCGGTGATGTAGCATTTGATGCTTACAAAAAAGATTTGAAAATTTTCAAACTTTCTAAAACTTCGATTGATGTTAAGAAAGTGTTGCTCTATCCCGCAGATAAAAAAGTAGAGTATGAATTTGTCATTCAAGGCAAACATAAGAAGGCAACCATAAACAATTTTAGTTTCAGCCTTGACTACCGAACAAACCGAAACGAAGAAGGGAAAAATATCAGAAATTCATTAAGTCAGGTAAATAGCAATTATAGTGCATTTATCTATTATCTGCCCTTTGTAAAAACCATTACTGAACAGGCGGACGAAGCCAATATCCATTTATACAAAGCAGGTTCGCCCCTCACAGAAATAAGCATTGATGATGCGGTGGCATACATTGACGAAATCAAATACAAAGAAGAATTGCCTGAACTTGATTTTGAATTTGCCGAAAATCTGAACACAAAAATAGGGGAAGAATTTGTTAAGAAAGTCCGCAATAAAATAAACTGGCATTTGAACAGTAGCATTTACGAATACGAAGAAGAACTGAAACAAAGCCAAGGCGACATCAAAGGCGATTTTATTGCGAAATACACTTTGGTTAAATCATTCAAACTCTCAAAGAAAGTTGGAGCAACTACCAAACAGAAAACAGAAAAGGAACTTAATCAAGAAATTGCCGACTTCACCAAAACCATAAGAGATATTGAGAACGCATTAATCATTGACAAAATCGGTAATCATATTTATGAGCCACTACTTCGTGAAAACAAACTGGTTTTAAAAGATGATGTAAAACTCACACCCGACAAACTCAATGATGGTGAAAAGAAATTTGTAAAGGACTTTGCAAAATACATCAAAGACAAGCCAGACAAATTCAATGACTTTGATGTTTACTTAATGCGAAATGTTGAATCTTTGAAATCAATCGGTATCTATCTAAATGATGATAGCGAAGTTTTCTATCCTGACTTTATTATGTGGCTAATTACCAAAGACAAAGTTTTTATCAATTTCATTGACCCAAAAGGACAAATGGGAACAAAGGACTTTGCCACCGAGCAATACAAAGAGAAAGTTACCATTGCCGACAAAAGCACTAATACGACTTTGCCAAACATTGAAAAAGAATTGAAACGAATACACAAGAAGGACTTTGTTTTAAACTCATTCATTTTGCTTCGTGACAGTTCAGAACTCGGTAAATTGGCAAAGGCAGACTGGAAAAAAGAAAATATGATTGCTAAAAACATTCTTCGCCTCGACTGGCATAAGGAAGATGAAAAAGAAAATAATGCAGACCAGACAAAATTGGTGGACAATAAAACATATTTGGATTGGATAATAGAGAAAACAAAATAAGCCCACGCATTTTGCAAGCACAATTAAAAACCGCACGAGCCAACACACGACCAAAGTTTTTAATAGAGCTTGCAAAGCCGACCCAAATGAAAAATTGTATTTAAAAAATTTCCAACGCTTCAAAAAAAATAAAGCACCCGACACACAAGCCAGACAAAAAAGCACTCGACAAATGACAGTAACTAACCACATAAAAATAGTTGTAACCCACGCCAGACAAGAACGCCAGCCTATAACAGCACCTACAAGAAATTGGCGGTTCAGTGCTTCGTATGACAGTTTTGTGGTTCAACAAACATTCGTTCTTCGTATGAACATTTGTGGTATAAATCGCCAACTTCTTGTAGCTGCAAACCGTTGGCACCAATGCCCTAAGACGATAAAAATATGACGAGGACTATTTTAACACTTTTTATTTATGCTGGACTTGGACTGCTTAGCTGTTCAGTTA
>JBBQJT010000103.1:0-4314 GCA_038326165.1 Chitinophagales bacterium
CGTTCCACCATTATAAAGCTTATTCAGTCCACCTTTCAATGCTTCATTGTTGCGTGCCTGCATGTGGGATGAGTTAAAAAGTTTCTGAGGATTATAGGTTGCATAAGGTATATTCATTGCTGATTCAGCAAGTACCACTCCATCGGAGTCCTTTTCCTTGATGACTATCTTATAGTCTTCAACAACTTCACAAATCAATCCATTTGCACCATTTGTTGGACATGAGCTTGGATTATTGATTTTGACTCTTGATACCATACCCGTTTTCATATCCTCACATTCACAGTACCATTCTTTGACTGTAGTCTTGACTGGTGTACCAACCATGGCTTTGTATTGATCGTCAAATCTATCAAACCACTTCAATCCTTTATAATATCCATCAGATATTTTTTTCTTTTGATAAGCATTTTCTTTTGCGATTGCACATCCAACAGAGCCAACAATAGGAATCCATGATAATGCTTTCGCTGGATCACACCAATTATTTTTGTTTTTTACTGCAGCATTGTAATCGGCTAAAGTTTGGGTGTATTTTGCTAGATACTCCTGTCTTTGTTTCTCGAATGCATTTATCAATTCATAGTCATCATTGGCTTGAAAATAATCCGATTCATTGCATGATTTTGCAAAATACTCTAAAGTTCTCAACATCAGATTATCAGTGGGTTCAACTCCATAAAAAGCTACTTTTGGCAAATTTTTAAAATCAAGATTTGAAGGACATCCAGCATTGATCTCATTAATCTGATTTGCACCTACCGCATAACTTTGGGTTATAGCTGGCGTTAGCGAGGTAACTATTGCAGGTACAATTGCTACAGAAAAAAGATCACATAATAATGGTATTGGAGATGGGAATCCTAACAAACTAGCCAAATTAATGGTAAATCCAAATTTTTCTATTGTTAATGCTTCCGCACCTGGTCCAGCCGCCAAACTGTTGCACATATCATCAGCGAAAGAAGTTGACATCCCTTGGTTGTTCACAATTTGTGCTCCTTGATTGGGGGTACAAAATGTTACAATACCTCCGTAGCCTAGATTATTGAGTGATTCCCCATTTTTGCACAATTCTTGATGTATAAGATTTCTGCCAACTACTCCACCTTGGCTATGACATATCATAAAATTTTGTTTAGGATCTTCTCCAGCACCTAATTGCCCTGTTCTGGCAACTTCAATAACCTCTTGTAAACCGCCCGATGCATCATCAAGTCCATCTTGACTATAGGTAAAACTAGATACTCTTTTTAATTGTCGTGCCTTAAAGCCTATTGTTCCCGTATTATTTTCACTAGCAAAGGCTGCCTTTCCCCAAGAGCCAATACCACCATTCAGTCCATGTACAAAAAACACAATTCTTTCACCATCACTTTCTGGTCCTTGAGGTGGATTGACAGGAGGAGTAACATTGATTTCAGGAAGTGGGATTATTATGGGTGATCTTTCGATGGACAATCCTTTGTTAAAATTGATTTGACCATCATTGGCATTGCCATTGCCACCGCCGTTGCCTATTACTTGCGCATTCAGAATGGACGTCATATATCCAGCAAAAATGAACAAAATTGTTTTTAAATATGCTATTTTCATTTTTTTAAAATTTAAGTGTTATCAATTTTTAGAAAATTGTTTTGTGATTGAACCAGTTGATGAAACAAACTCAATCAAGTAAATACCTGCAGAAAGATTATCCGTAGAAAGACTACTTTCTTGGTTCAAGCTCAAGTTATAATGGCTTTTAAGCTTGATTCCTTGCATGCTATAGATATTAACGTCAAATGTTCCATTTTCAATTCCTCCAAAACTAACATTGATAAAGTCATTGGCAGGATTAGGATAGATCAATGGTGTCTCAATCTTGTCGCGTACAGGTTCATCAACATAACTCGATAGCCCAATTTCATTTTGTGTTTTTGATAACTTTGAGTCAATTTTAGAAGAAATAGGAGGTGGGTTATTGCCAATATATTGTTCTGAAAATATTGTTCTTACTGTTTCTTTCAGTCTTCCTCCTTTTATCAAAGGCAAATAACTAGATTCAACAGTGTAGAGCCTTACATAGGAATTCAGTGACAAGAGTTGAAATTTTTCGATCAATTCAGATTGAACTGTCCCTGACTTCAAAGTATAGGTCTTAACTATTTGTTCAGCAGGAATCAATATAACTTTAAACGAATCGTTAGCGAATTGATAGGCTGTTGCGTCGTACAAAGAATACGTCATATAGGAATATCCTGCATTGGTTGCCTCAGCAATATCCAATAGAGTTGGTGCAACAACGTGAGCGGAAGAAAAATAATACATGACTTGGTTGGATTCAACTAGGTATGTAGATAGACTCGAGGCATCTAATGGAGTGGTACTAATGATACCACCATTCTGATCTAATAGGGTCGTCCCATTGATATTGCTTAAAATACCATAAATTGGATTTGGCCAATTGTTGGGGTTACCAGCTGGAGTAGAAAACAAGGTCATAATCGAAAGTTGATTATTGGGGCTTATTCGTTCTACAACATTAGATTCCTCAGTATAAGGTCGAACACTAGCCAAATCATAAGAAGTTATACTATCAATGTTCACAACCGAAGGAAAGGCATAAGATACTGTTTTTGAAGCTTTGTATTGATGGGTTATCCCTTGCCCATGCAAATAATCAGAAAATGTCATAAAAAGCCCAAGGCCAATCATTGAATTAAAAAGGACCTTTCTGGTTAGAAGATAAGTTTCAAAAATTTAATTTTTGAAACTTCGAAATTTTAATGTTTTGTGTTTCACGGTTAGAATTTTTTAAGTTTGATAAATAATAACCAACTGGCCTGTTGATACTTCAAAGTTATAGGCAATTTTTCCTATAATTTTCTCTCATTTCGAGAAAATGAATTTTCTTTTTCTCGCGCCGTGAGAATTATTTGTATAAATTGCCCTTTTTTAGATAAATTTGTCATGTGGTGAGAATTGAACAGATTAAATAGTCACGCTGTGAGAAAAGAGATACAATCTGATATATTTAAAAAGATGAAACCTACTCATCTTAGCCAAAGTGATTTTGTCAATAAGCTCCAAGATCTGTTGTGCTTGTCCCAGGCAAGTGTCTATAAAAAAATAAGAGGGGAAGTACCCATTAATATTGATGAATTATTGTGTTTGCGGAAAGAATTCAAATTCTCATTAGACGAGTTAATGGGAATCCTCGAAAATCATATATTAATCGAATTTGGTACTACGATCAGTAATGAATTTTCGGTTGAAAATTTTATTATTCCCATTTCTTCAGATTTGTCAACTTTGTCTAGGATTCCAAATGCACAGCTTTATTATACCAGTCAAGAATTACCTTTTTTCTATTATCTAAAGTTTGAAAAATTGGGGCTGTTCAAATTGTATAGCTTGCTTCTCAACAATAAAGGTTCTTTCAAGGAAGGCATCTTCGATTTTGAGAAGGAAATCCTAAACACGAAGCAAGAACTTAAAGATCAGCTTGATACGATTTATTCAAACTATTGTGGTCTCAGGCGAACTGAAATATGGAATATCAATATTCTTACCAACACATTGAATCAAATCAAGTATTATTTTGAAGCCGGATTTATTAAATCCCGTACTTTTGCTTTGGAATTATTGGACGAATTTGTAGAAATGATGAATTATATCGAAAAGGATTTGGACCAACAATCCAAATCAGAGGGAGACCGATTCCAATTGTATTTCAATGAAATGTTGCATACCAACAACACCATATTGATTATAAATCCCATCCAATCCGTAATATACTCTACATTCAACAACCCTCAATATTTCAAGATAACAGATCCTAAAATGGTTGACTTTACTTTACACTGGATTCAAAATGTTATACAAAAGTCCAATCAGCTCACCAACAGTTCAGAAAAAGGCAGAAAATCACTCTTTAGAAAATTGAACTTGATTATAGATGAAACTAAAAATCAGGTCATAAATTTTTGATTAACCCAAATTCACCAATAGGCGGAATAGACGAAAATATCGATCAACTTCAATCTTTTGTCGGTTCTTAGGCCTCCTACAGTCTCTTAAAACTTGTAGGAGCTTAACTGCTGACGATAAATGATAGGGCTTTCAGCTCGACAAATAATATGTTTGTCGTTGACTCTCTGGACAAAATACACCAAATGCTTATTTTGGATTGATAATAACTTTGCTGATCAAAATTTCATGAAAGCAACCAAATACTAACTCCTCACAATCAAAGATTCACGTTCTGGTCCTGTGCTGATCATACTAAATGGAACCTTTAGCCAAGCTTCCAAGGTATTGATATAAGATACT
>JBBQJT010000104.1:0-4286 GCA_038326165.1 Chitinophagales bacterium
CCATCAATGGCAGTGGAACCCTTGCAACTTCAGGAGAATTTGCAATTGTCAATAACTTGTGTGTGGGAATATATACAGTTACCATCACGGATGCTTCTAGTCCAAATGAGACAGAGGTAATCAATGTAGTAGTGCAAGAGCCAGGAGTAATTACACCAGATTTTTTAATAATACAACCTTCCTGCTTTGATTCGAATAATGGCTCTATTACCATTACCGCAACGAATGGAGGAACCCCACCTTATATTGAAAGCTGGAACACTGCCTTGCCATTAGACCAATTACCAAATGGTTCCTATACCGTTTCTATTACCGATGTGAATAATTGTCCTGCTGTTTTTACACAAGTCTTAAATACCACTCAAGTCATTGTAAATCTGGTTAGCAAGCAAGATATTGGATGCGGTGGTGCAGCTAAAGGAAGCATTACTGTGGCCGCTGCCGGTGGAACTCCTACTTACGATTATGATTGGGGTATTTCAGGCCAAACCTCTACCACTATTACAGGTTTAGATCCCGGTACTTATACTGTTACTGTTTCCGACAGTGAAGGATGTACCGATACTTTGTCAGCAACAATTGTTGTTGTTTCAGGAGTATTGATCACGGGCTTTGATACAGTTTCGATATTATGTAACAATCAAGCCACAGGCTTAATAACCGTTAAAACCAATATACCAGCAGGTGTAAGTATTTCTAATTATAATTGGAAAGGTCCAAGCGCTACAGCAAATTTGGCTACTATTAACAATTTGGTTTCAGGTACATATTTTATTACAATTACCGATACAAATGGTTGCACTGCTACTGATTCCGTTTTTATAAGTCAACCTACTCCCATTGTTGTCACAGATTCACTAAAAATAACTCCGTCTTGCCCAGGATCGAAAAATGGTTCTCTTGGAGTAACGGTAACTGGAGGGACACCCTCCTATATCTATACTTGGTCATCCAATAATATCCCAGGGGGATTGTCAGTTATCTCTGGATTGGGTGCAGGAGTCTACAAAGTATCAATAACTGATTCAAATAATTGCCCAGCTACTGTTCAGACCCTTACTTTGGAGGATGTTCCTAAAATTATTGTTTCCTTTAGCAATATCATTTCACCACTCTGTTTCAATGGCCCTTGTACAGGATCTGTCATTGCCAATGCAGTTTACAGTGACGGATCCAATGGTTCTTTCAACTTTAAATGGGAGTCTGGCGAAACAGATAACAATACCGATATAAGCGGCGCCACAAGCCTTTGTGCAGGATGGCAATCAATTACAATCACCGATTCACAATGTGGCATTGTTGATTCTGTCTTTGTTCCAGCAGCTGAAGAAATCATTGTTACGATCGCTGAAGTTGTGAATGTTTCATGCAGTGGAGGAAGTGATGGAAGTGCAGAATTAAGTGTTTCTGGAGGTTCCCCAAATTACTTTTTCCAGTGGTCATCTGGCGCAGCAAATACTGCAAAGATTATCAATTTGCCCGCCAGTTCATACGTGGCAACTGTGTCTGACAGCAAGGGTTGTACAGCAGAGTCTCCCCTTGTCCAAGTTCAACAGCCAGATCCCATGGTTGCATTCATAGACCAAGCGATCACAAGCCCGATCACATGTGCAGGCATTGACGATGGCGTGATAGCAGTTCGATTTGAGGGAGGAAATTCTGGTCCAGCTACCTATTTGTGGAGTCCAAACGTGTCGCAAACCGAAGAAGCCAATGATTTGGGACCAGGAACTTATCTTATTACAATTACAGATTCAAAAGGATGTACAGCATCTGTCAATTATACCTTGTTTACTCCACCACCTGTGGGAGCAACAATTCCACCGATAACTGAACCAGAGTGTTTTGGTTTCCAAACATTTGTTTCGATCATCAATCCGTTTGGTGGTACAGGAGCACCCTATAAATATACTGTGGACAATGGTCCTCTTTTGGATTCAGATGTTAAAGCAGCAATTTTTGCAGGGAATCATATTGTGACCGTGTACGACGGTAAAGGTTGTTTTACAGAATACAGTATTTCAGTAGGTGAACCTGATGAAGTAGTAGTAAACTTAGGACCAGATCTAGAAGTGGAATTAGGGGATAGTCTTCAGATTCTCCCGTTTATTTCCACTAGTGATATCAGTTCTTTCACCTGGACACCAACTACCTATTTGTCCAATACCAATACCATTCAGCCGATTGTTAAGCCAAATGAACCTACTATATATACTTTGGTCGTGTTTGATGGTAGCGGATGTTCGGGTCAGGATGAAATTTTTGTAGATGTTGACAACAATAGAAATGTTTATATCCCAAATACTTTTTCACCAAATGCAGACGGAATCAATGATTTATTCCGCATAGGAACCGGCATTGGAGTCAGAAATTTAAAGTTCATTCAGATATTTGACCGTTGGGGTGAAAAGGTTTTTGAAATTAATAATGTTCCGCCATCCGATGTTACTGGGCCCGGTTGGGACGGCAGATTCCGAGGCAGGTATGTTGACCCAGGGGTTTTTGTATATATGGTAAGCGTAGAGTTTTTGGACAATGTGACTCTGCTATACCGAGGTGATATCACTGTGATGAGATAATATTCATGAAATAGGGAGACTTTGAGCTTTCTTTTCATGAAATGATACTATTGGCTTACCTTTGAACGTGGCCAAGCTAAAGCTATTCAATGATCCAGTTTATGGATTTGTAACAGTTCCTGATAATTTACTTATGAGGGTGATAGATCATCCTTATTTCCAAAGGTTGAGAAGAATCAAACAATTGGGCATGACCCATCTGGTTTATCCTGGGGCCTTACACACTCGTTTTCATCATGCGTTGGGTGCATTTCACTTGATGCAACAAACTTTGCTTTTGTTGAAGATGAAAGGTGTTGAAATTACCAAAGAAGAAAATCAGGCAGCGCAACTTGCTATCTTACTTCATGACATTGGCCATGGGCCTTTCTCTCACGCCCTTGAGTTCGAATTGATTAATCTCCATCATGAAACCATTTCTGGATTATTTCTTGAGCAGTTGAACCAAGAATTCAACGGAGAATTGGATTTGGCATTGCAGATATTTTACGACAAATACCCAAAGAGATTTTTACATCAATTGGTATCGGGTCAATTGGATGTAGATCGAATGGACTATTTGAACAGAGATAGCTTCTATACAGGAGTTTCGGAAGGCGTAATTGGATATGATCGATTGATCAAAATGATGAATGTGGCAGATGGCAATCTTGTAATCGAGGAAAAAGGAATTCATTCGATAGAAAAATTCTTAATGGCTCGTCGCATCATGTACTTGCAAGTTTACCTTCATAAGACAGTACTGTCTGCTGAAACCATGTTGATTCAAGCAATCAAGCGGGCCAAATATTTGCTTGAAACTGGCTCAGGTGATTTGATACCCAGTCAAGCCTATGTCATTTTCGAAACCATGCGACAAGCGAGCAATTTGTTGCCTGATCATCCAGACGCTTTCTTGGCCAAATTTGCAACATGGGATGATCATGATGTGACCTATGCCATCAAGAAGTGTGTAACCAGTGAAGATCGTGTTCTAAAAATCCTTTCTTCAAGAATCATCGATAGGAGACTTTTCAAGCTGGAATGGTCCAATGAGCCATTTGAGGAAGCATACATCAGCAAAATTCAATCAAAGATTCAGGCCAAGTTTGAGGTGAATAACGAGGAGCTCAAGTACCTTGTAGTTAATGGACTTGAGCGCGTTAATCTTTACGATTCAGAAAAAGAAGAGATTTATTTAATGCGCAAAGATGGAACCACGGTATCTATCAATAGTCACATTGAATCTATTTTCAATATCAAATCATTGACTAAGTATTATCTTACTTATTCTAAGTAGCGTTATTGAAATATGGTTAGAGCAATAGAGTCAAGACTAACTAATTGGATTGGCAACTAGAGGTCATTGAATATTAATAAATTGGTTCAACGTTAATTTTATAAAATATTTTGCCAAATACTTGCAAAATATCTTACAATGCATTATTATTGCAATATGAATTCGTAAGTTGCTTTATTTGGCTTATTACGAATGGAGGGCTTCTGTGTGCGTACGCTGTTTTTGTTTACTTTGAATCTAAAATTGTTGTAATTTTTTCCATTAACCCGCTTGAGCGTTGAGCTCAAATTAGTTTTTTTAAACCTTGAAGCTCAATCGTCAGTACATCAACAGAGTAAAAAGTTTAAAAGTATAAAGCAAATCTCAGATCGGTTTTATTTCCAGTGGATTGTACTTGTTAAGTGGAAAAGTGAAAGATGTTCAGCCTT
>JBBQJT010000105.1:0-4143 GCA_038326165.1 Chitinophagales bacterium
ATTTTTTGCCAAAGCTCAAAGCCAACGCACAAAAAATAAAAGAGCTTGCCCTTTCCCAACCCACGACAATATAATGAATATTTGCACTGAATAATAGTGAACTTTTACTATCTTTGACCCCAATAAACAAAATTAGGTTTCAAATGAACCGAATTAAAGAAGTTCTAAAAGACAAAGGAATATCACAGACTTGGCTCGCCAAACAAATGGGGAAGAGTTACAACACGATTAACGAATACGCCCGTAACGTAAGACAACCAAGTTTAGAAGACTTATACAAGATTGCTGAAATCTTAAATGTAGAAGTCAAAGAACTATTAATTGAAAGAAAAGCACAATAAAATATGGACGGAACAAGTCTGACACCCGAACAAGAAAAATTAAACGCATTACGACAGGTATTGCCAGAAGCATTTAGCGAAGGAAAAATAGATTGGGAAAAAATAAAAGCAACACTAGGAGAAGATATAAACTTTGCCAACGAACGATATGTATTGAATTGGGCGGGGAAAAGTGAGGCTTTTAAAGTATTGCAAATGCCCACCACCAAAACATTGATTCCTGCCAAGGATGAAAGTGTATACTTTGACGAAACCGAAAACATTTTTATTGAAGGCGAAAACTTGGAAGTGTTGAAAGTGCTGCAAAAAAGCTACTTCGGTAAGGTGAAAATGATTTACATAGACCCGCCCTACAATACAGGAAACGACTCTTTTATATACCCCGATAAGTTTAGCGAAAGCAAAGCCGACTATGAAAAGCGTGTAGGCGACAAAGACGAAGAAGGTTATATGACCAAAGACGGTTTGTTCAAAAAAACAGCAAAGAAAACGGACAATACCACAGCAATTGGCTCAATATGATGATGCCAAGGTTGTATTTGGCTAAAAACTTACTACGACCAGATGGCGTTATTTTCGTTTCTATTGATGATAACGAAGTGCATAATTTGAGGCTTTTGATGAATGAGATCTTTGGTGAAGAGAATTTTGTGGCAATTTTTCCTTGGAAAAAAAGAACTGCAAAAAGTGATGTTCCATTTGGTGTATCTCAAGATTATGAATGGATTATTTCTTATACAAAAGGTGAATTTGGAGCTGGAATAAATATTGACAGAAAATATTACTATTCAGAGGACTACCCAAATGATGGTTGGAGACTTTCAGACATAACAACCCAACGAAGCGAGGAAGAAAGACCAAATTGTGCATTTGAAATGATTGACATTAAAACAAATAAGAAGTATCCACATAATCCCAAAAGGGTTTGGGGGGTTTCTAAAGATACCTTCCAGTCACATTACGAAAAAGGTAAAATCGTGTTTCCAGATGATTACGATTTTTTGAATATTTCAATTCCGGCATATCGTGTCTTTGAGAGTGAAGATAAAGCAAAGGCTTTAAAAAAATACGGCTCAGAAGAAGCTAAAAAGGCAGTTTCTACTTTTTTACCAAAAGAAGTGGGAATGAGTGAAGATGGAAATAAAGAAATTGTTGATTTGTTTGATCAAAAACTTTTTTCATTTCCAAAACCTGCAAGGCTAATCAAACACTTTGTTAATACCAATACAGAAGACGATTTTATCATACTCGACTTCTTCGCAGGCTCTGGCACAACCGCCCACGCAGTAATGGACTTGAACAAAGAAGACGGAGGAAACAGAAAGTATCTTTGTGTACAACTACCAGAACTAACTGACGAGAAAAGCGAAGCCTACAAAGCAGGTTATAAAACCATAGCGGAAATAAGCAAAGAAAGGATCCGCAGAGCACGAAAGAAAATACAGGAAGAAATCAATGTCGAAATTAAGCAGATAGCATCTGAAATTAAGAACCTGCAAGGCGAGCTACCGACAGACGAAAACAAAACAGAAATCGAAAACCTAAAAACCAAAATAGAGCAATTAAAAACACAAGACTTGGGTTTTAAAGTTTTAAAATTAGCCGATAGCAACTTCAAACAATGGCAACAAATTGAGGGCAAAGATGCCAAAGCCCTTGCCGAGCAAATGAAATTGTTTGTTGACCCTGTTTCTGAATTTGCCACTATTGAAAATATGGTGTATGAACTTTTATTAAAAAGTGGCAAAGACCTGAACAGTCCTATTAAAAAGAAAGAGAGTTTTTACCAAATCAACAACAAGGAATTGATTTTGCTTTTGGAAAAAGCCACGCAAGAAATTATTGATTCGGTAATTGCTGAAAAACCTATAAAAGTGGTTGCATTGGATAAACTTTTTAAAGGCAACGACCAATTGAAAACCAATACCGTACTGCAGATGAAAGATGCAGGGATTGAATTTAAAACAATATAGCTATGCCAATAGATAGAATACACATCAAAAACTTCAAGTCTATCAGAGACTCTGGAGACATACACATAAAACCAATTAATATTTTAATTGGTGCAAACGGAGTAGGTAAAAGTAATTTTATTTCGTTTTTTAAGATGCTAAATAACATTTCCAAAAATCGTTTGAGTTTTTATGTGGCAGATAATGGTTATGAAAACAGCTTGTTATATTTTGGAAGGAAAAAATCAAAGTCAATAGAGGGAAGTATTGTGTTTAAACCAGAAGGTAAAAACACCAACAATCGCTATGATTTTAAATTAGTACCCAAAACACAAGCCACAGGTTTTTATTTTGAGAGAGATGAAGGTGGATTTAATTCTTTTGCAAATGGTTATAATGAATCTTGGAGTTTTGAAGATTTAGGAGGCAAAGGAAAAGAAGAAAGTGGTATTTCTGAAAACGGATTGGATAGAGCTGGTTTTTTGAGAGATTTCTTTGTCAGCTTTAATGTATTTCATTTTCACGACACAAGTTCAAGTTCACCACTAAAGCAGCCAAATAAAACTTTAGATTACAAATACTTAAAGTCAGACGGAAGTAATTTGGCTGCATTTCTTTATAAAATTAAAGATACGCATCCAAAACATTTTAAAATGATTGAATATACCATTAGTTCAGTCGCACCTTTTTTTGAAAAATTCGATTTAGAACCTGATTCAAAAAACCCGGATGTTATTTTTTTGAATTGGCTGGAGAAGGGTTCGGATGAGTACTTCAATGCACATCATTTATCTGATGGGACATTGAGATTTATTGCTTTGACAACGCTTTTATTGCAACCTGTTTTGCCTAGCACCATTATTTTAGATGAACCAGAATTAGGTTTGCATCCTTTTGCTATTTCGAAACTAGCAGGAATGATTAAAAAGGCTTCTGTTCATTCGCAAATTATAATAGCAACTCAATCGGTAAATCTGGTAAATGAGTTTTCTGCTGACGATATCATTGTTGCAAATAGAGAAGATAACCAAACGGTGTTTAAAAGACAATCAGAAGAGTCTCTTAAAACTTGGTTAGACGATTACTCTATAGCTGAATTGTGGGAGAAAAATGTAATAGGAGGTAGATTATGATAAGAGCTATCTACATAATTTGCGAAGGACAAACCGAAGAAGAATTTGTAAATGTAATATTGAGACCTTATTTCACTAGCCATCAAGTCTATGATGTTCGCCCAATATTAATGTCCACCAGTAAAGGACACAAAGGTGGTGATGTAAAATATGACCGACTGAAATTCAATATAGATAAATTATTGCTACGTGAGCAAGATATATTAGTTACTACTTTTATAGATTTTTTTAGACTAAAAAGCGATTTTCCTCAATTTGAAATTGGGCACCAAAAGCCAAATAAATTTGAAAGAGTTGCTTTTCTAGAGCAAGCTTTAGCAGAAGCAATTAACCGCCCTAGATTTATTCCCTATATTCAATTACACGAATTTGAAGGTCTGTTATTTGCTGCAAAAGATGGATTCGAGTTTTTGCCTGATTTAAAACCAAGCAACTTAAAAGAGCTAATTGTAGCTGTAAATGAAAAGGAAAATCCAGAATTATTAAATGATGGAGAATTAACCGCACCTTCCAAAAGATTAGAGCAATTAATACCTGGATTTGACAAAAACAAACCCTTTTATGGTGGAATAATCGCTGAGGTTAATACAATAGAAGCTATTCTTGGAAGATGTGCGAGGTTTACAAATTGGATAGAAACCTTAATTAAAAAAGTGAAAGAATGAAATTAACGTTTGAAGCCAATCTCAACTATCAGCAGGAAGCCATAAAATCCAT
>JBBQJT010000106.1:0-4110 GCA_038326165.1 Chitinophagales bacterium
TTGGTGATTTTGGCGACATCAATTCAGGAGATTCAGAAATCACCATTGCTGGGGAGGTCAAAATCACCAGAAAAGATATCAATGAATTTCAGCTTGCCAAAGGTGCTATAGCTGCAGGATTAGAAATCCTGACCCAAGAACTCTCCATTCAACTGTCAGACATTCAGGAACTTTACATTGCTGGTGGTTTTGGGAATTATATCAATCTCAAGCATGTATCCGCTATTGGCATGATTGAACTTCCCGAAAATAAGATTCGAAAAATGGGAAATACAGCTCTTATTGGAGCAAAGATTTTTCTATTTTCAGACCTGAAAAATGTGGAAGATATTTTGAGCAAAACCATACATATTAATTTAGAAACAAACCCTGAATTTCAAGATGTTTTTGTGGATAAAATGTTGTTTTGAAAATATGTTTTGACCTTTATACATTATTGATATAACACTGAATTGCCAAACATTCTTTCTTCATTTCTTCACCAAGTGGCTTAATTCTGGATTATTTCTAATTCGTTCCATCTCGTCAATAATAATCTGAGCAACCTCTTGTTTGATGCGAGTATAGTTTTTATCAATCTCCTGCTTCATAGTATCGTTGCCATCTTTATCGAGAAAAAAGGCAATTTCGGGAATTTGTTTATAGTTTTTGGTTTCGGCAGCAACTTTGGCATTATCAACCACTATTTCCGCATGAAAAATCTTTTGTTCAATGCGTTCATCAAAATTATCTGATACAGCACCAACAAACATTCCTTGCGTCAGGTTGCTGATTTTTGAAGCCGGAATCAGGCTATCCATTTGTGTGCTGATGGAAGTAGATTTGTCTTGACGATTGATGGTCATGGATTGACGCATCTGTAATACTTTCCCAAATCGGTCGGAAAGGTTTTTTGCCGTCTCCCCCACTACTTGTCCACTAAAAATATTTCCGACTGTATTTTGAATCACCTTTGCTTCTTTGTCACCATAATCCCTGTTCAATTGGCTATAGTCCTGAGATCCAAGACAAACCGCTACTTTATTGCTTCGGGCAGTGGCAATCAAGTTATCCAATCCACGAAAATAAATCGTTGGCAACTCATCAATGATTACGGAACTTTTCAGTTGTCCTTTCTTGTTGATAAGCTTTACAATTCGACTATTGTATAATCCAAGTGCTGCTGAGTAAATACTTTGTCTATCGGGATTATTCCCTACACAAAGGATTTTTGGTGCATCAGGGTTATTGATATCCAACGTAAAGTCATCTCCTGTCATTACCCAATAAAGTTGAGGTGAAATCATTCTTGACAATGGAATCTTAGCCGAAGCAATTTGCCCTTGTAATTGATCTTGCGCACCGCCTTGCCATGCATCCATAAAAGGTGACAGGTAATTTTCAAGGTCGCTATACGAAGTTAGAATAGTAAAAGTATCTGAATATTTTTTATTCAAAAACTCGATGGCATGAGGAAACGTACAGTATTTGCCGTCTTTGTAAATCTTTAAATACCAGATAATGGCTGCCAACAAGATAATCGGCGATTCAACAAAAAAATCACCTTGTTTTTGTATCCAGCTTCGATTAAGGTTGAGCATGATGGTATAAGCACTTTCGTAAGCATCACTAATATCAGTCATGAAAGTTGGGTTAATGGGATTACAGCGATGACTTTTCCTTGGATTGTCGAAGTTAATGACATAAAACTTCGGAGCCACTTTGTATTTGTCACGGTGTTTAAGCAAATGGTTGTAGGCAATGGTCGATAAATCGTCAAACTTAAAATCATAGATATACATAGCAAAGCCCTTTTCTATCTGTTGCTTGATAAAATTGTTCACTACAGCGTATGATTTTCCGCTACCTGGCGTCCCCAGAACTATTGTAGCCCGAAATGGATTTACAATGTTTATCCAACCAACCCACTGTCTCTTTTTATACCAGAATTTAGTCGGTAGGTTAACAGAATACTCATTCTCCATTAAACGGGTTTCTTGCATAAAGCTTTCATTCTCGGTATTGAATACATCATCCATTAAGGTGTTTTTCAACAATCTGCTCATATACAAACCTCCCATCATCATACAAATATAACCCATCGTTAAGGTGGAAATATAAAGAGTTACATTTGCAGCTTTTGGTAAAGGCAAAGAAAGTATCCACCAATTCAGGAAAAATAATTGAGCACCAATAATCAACAGAACATTGATTTTAGTCCAGGATATTTTCTCTTCCTTAACGCCTTTTGTGCCTAGACAAGATAAGGCAAGAAGAATGAGTGCAAATAACTTTGTCCAGAGCATAGTCGAAAACAAACCGCTAGTTTGATGAAAATTCAATAGAATTCTATTCAGCGTACTGTTGGTTAGACTCCAATCTTGAAAAGCTTCATAACAGTACCAATAGATGTTCATCAATACGAATAGAATACTAATGGCTCGCATAAATTCCATCACTTTTGCTAAGCCTCTTAAATCATCTTCTTGTTGCATATTCTTGTGTTTTTAAGTGTAAATTAATTTTCTAAAAAGATTTGTTTTGTGCATCTGTATAGCACGTTTTGTATTTATCAAATAGTCATTATAATCGTTTCTTGCGTTTTTTCTTTTTTCTCATTCTGCGGATAAAAGCCTC
This sequence comes from Chitinophagales bacterium, assembly GCA_038326165.1. Classification (GTDB taxonomy): domain Bacteria; phylum Bacteroidota; class Bacteroidia; order Chitinophagales; family Saprospiraceae; genus JAEUUM01. Next base: position 2,617 of record JBBQJT010000106.1, read on the forward strand.
TTCTTCTGAATCGGTTCCATTACTTTCCACACTAAAGATATTAAGAGCTGCATCGACGCTATTATTGTTATCAGTCCCGGTTTCTTTCTGAGATAAATCAGGTTCAAAAGAACGCCCGTTACCACCTCCAGCTCCAACATTACCTTCACTATTCATATGATGTTGACTCTGTTGCTCTGATTCATTCTCACCATTCAAGGGAGATGCCGGAAACAGTTCGTTAAAAACATTTGCAGAGAACTCTTTACCTAATCGGGAACCATTGAGCACACATTGGTTTTGATGATCTATAAATGTTACGCCATAGATACGACATGTATCATTTTGCCGGAATACAATATTGATACCGCTTGCGTCAAGTTGTTTTTCAAACTCAGCACGGCTAAGAAGTGTTTTCATTGCTTTTGTTAAGATACTTTTTGTCCGTTCTTTTAATTGTTTCTCTTTAATGATTTCTCCTGATTGTAACATTCGTTGCTGCAATGCATCAGAACCCACTGACTTACCAAAAAGTGATGATTTAAAAGGTTTGCCGATGCGTTCACCTTTGTCATTCGTAGCAGAATAGACCAAGCCGTTAAAGAGTTTTTCACCAGAAACACCTTTGATTTCTTCGAGTGTAATATTATACAGTGACAATAACGCTTTGTACTCCCCCATGCTCTGAAAACAATATGTTTTTACGAGAGGTCGAATGACATTGGCAATTTGACTTTTCAGGTTTTCCTCTCCATATTGTATCTTTTTTACGGAAGAGTCAACTTGTCGCTTTTTCTTATCAGCCGGTACCAAATTGAATTTTTGTTCCAACAACCGGCAAATCTCCATTGATTTGCGATTTTCGAAATTGTGATCCAGCTTTTTACCATTCTCGTCAACTCGAACCGATACAATATGAAGGTGATGACGGTCAATGTCCTCGTGTTTGTACACAATAAAAGGTTGATTCCCATAACCTAATTTCTCCATATACTCTTGTGCTATTTTAGAAAGTTGATTATCGGTCAAAACATCGTTTGGATCAGGATTTAAGGATATATGCAGAATCGGTTTCTCCGTCTTTTGATTGGCTGCCAGATATGATTCAAACGAACGCATACAAACACCTATCGTATAATTTCCATCCCGGGGTTCAATCATTCGATTACTCAAAAGTACCTTGGCATGATGCTCATCTACCTTCATTTGGTTATAAGCAAGTGCTCCAAAAATGGAACTGCCGGAACTTATTTTGGCAATCATTGATTATATTCTTTCTCAGCTTTCTTATTTTTCTCATTATTGACGTCCAATAAAGTAGATTCCGATTCCTCTGAACCATAAATTTTCACTTCAAATTCTTGTGTCAAGTCAATAATCTGGCGGCTCAATAGGACCAGTTCAAGGGTTGCTTTTTCCAGTTTAGAGAGAAAAACTAGGGCTTTTCTCTCGCCAAAAGTGGTATGTAAGGTCTTTACAGCCTGATTATAATTGACTCCAATGGCACGAAACTGC
>JBBQJT010000107.1:0-3605 GCA_038326165.1 Chitinophagales bacterium
ATTGGACGATGGAGTGGTTCAAATTTTAACCCAATCTCAGTTGCCACTTATTCTGCTGGCGATCCATCTTTTGAGTCTGTATCTAATTTTACTGGATTTTCACCCTTCATTGCAGCTTCGCAAGGTGCCCTCCCAGTAGAACTGATCGGTTTCAACGCTGCCAAAAGAAACAAAGAAGTAGCTTTGGATTGGTCCACCGCGTCTGAGCAGGACAACGATTTCTTCGCAATTGAAAGAAGTAATAATGGAAATGATTATCATGAAATAGGACAAGTTGAAGGAAAAGGAACTACACTCTTGACATCTAGATATTCCTTCATGGACAAGACGCCAACATCAGGTGATAATTATTACCGTTTGCGTCAAGTAGATTTCAATGCTGAATTCGCATACAGCCCAGTTAGAGTAATTCGTATGGAGCAAGGAACCAGTTATCAAGTATTCCCAACCTTAGTCAGCAATACCTTAACAGTTCGTGCTTCCGATATCTCTGAGGATGACCTACAATTGAGTATCATCTCCACTGCCAATGGTCAATTGATTTCAATACAGACCATGATAGCTGGAAATACACAATCCGAAATCAACACAGAATCATTGTCCCAAGGTAGCTACATGCTCCAGTTATCCAAAAGGAATGAAGTACAACATTTCATGTTTGTCAAGCAGTAAAAGATAGAATATAGACCCAAAGATCTATTTCGAAAAAGGTACCAAACAATGAGTTTGGTGCCTTTTTTTTGTTGGTAAATTCAGCGAGCTGCTCGGCGTAGGCTGAGCCTTCGTCGCGGTGTTTCTATGGCTGCGCCATAAAAATCATGCAAACTTGATTGATTCGTTTGAATTCGACACTCAAATAATACTGAATACTAATAATTCATCATCGAGTTAAAAAGTTGTAATTAGAAAGACGTAGGCGCAGCTTACGCCTAGCGGAGAAATGAATTATGGAATACTAAATCCAATCCCCCAACATCCATATAAATAATACATTTCCTTACCTTTGACACCTCAATGAAAAAGAAAATTGTATTGGTAAGTCCGGCTTTTCCTTATCGGGGAGGACAAGCATTGGTGGAGGCGCATTTATTTCATGCATTGACCCAATTGGGCTATGATTGTCATACCCTTACTTTTACGCTGTTGTATCCTAAGGTTTTTTTTCCGGGTTCTTCTCAATATGACCAATCGGGCAAGACATTTTATGCCCATTCGGAAAGGATTTACAGGATTATCAATTCAATCAATCCATTTACCTGGATTCAGGCGGCACGTCGCATTAAGTCATTGAACCCTGATATTACGCTGTTTGTGTGGTGGATGCCATTTTTTGGCCCCGCTTACACTGTCATAGCTTGGTTGGTGAAAAAATGGAGCAAATCGAAAATTGTTTTTCTGGTGGAGAATTATATTTCACATGAAAACCGATGGTTTGATAAAATTTCAAGTAAAGTGACTTTAGATCAAGCGGATGCTTATATTGGGCAGTCGGAGTTTATTCGGAACAGCATTCAAAAGATTCACAAGAAACCAGTCTATAAAACCACGTTGTCGGTTTATGATTGTTACAATTTGGGCGCATTTACTAAAGAGACGGCAAAAGCTCTATTCAAGATCCAACAACCCAAGACTGTATTGTTTTTTGGATTGATAAGACGCTATAAAGGATTAGATAAATTGATTGAAGCCATGCAGTATCTGGAGGATGATATTTCCTTGTTGGCAGCTGGCGAATGCTATGAAGATATTGCCTATTACGAGGATCTGATTCAAAAATTCGATGTGGGTGCCAAAGTCCGGCTTGTGAATCAATTCATCCCGAATGAGGAGATAGAACCTTATTTCAAGTCAGCTGATATTGTCATATTGCCCTATAACTCGGCATCGCAAAGTGGTATCTTGATGATGGCCTATGGTTTCAACAAACCCGTTATGGTGAATAATGTAGGCGGATTGTCCGAATTGGTGGTGGAAGGGAAGACAGGATTCGTTATGCCCAATAATGATCCAAAGACTATTGCTCAAGCCATCGTGAAATTTTATGAAAATGATCAGGAGGATTATCATGGCAATATTGCCAATTTGAACGAAAAATTGGGTTATGGCAATCTTGAGGATATCATGACTACCATTTTGCAAAAATAAACTATGCGCAATATACTCATAATCAAGACTGGGGCGGCTGGAGATGTTATGCGTACCAGTGTTCTGTTGCATCTTTTTCCAAATGATAGAGTGTATTGGGTTAGCACAAAACTCAACGCACAACTTTTGCCCCAAAATCTGGATTCTTTGTCAATTCTTGATATTGACGATCTCAACGAATCGGAATTGCCTGTTATGGATCTGGTTATATCGCTCGATGATGACATGAAATGTGCAGCCTTGGCCAGTAGAATGGCTAAAAAGGAACTTGTAGGTACTTATTTGGACGGTGATCAGGTCAAATATACCGAAAGTTGCAGAGAGTGGTACGATATGGGCTTGGTTTCCATCTACGGCAAGGAGAAAGCCGATGCAATCAAAAAACGCAACCTCAAATCCTACCAAGAGATACTTTATGGGATGTTCAATACTGATTTTGAAGCTCAAAGATATCTGACAAGAGAAGATGTCCAAGCAGCACCACAGCGCAAGTTGATTGGACTTGAGGACAGGGCAGGAGCGCGTTGGCCTACCAAGGTTTGGCATCGATTTGACGAATTAGCAAAATTGCTTGAGGGAGAAGGATACACTATAAAATACTTTCAAGATCGAGACACATTGAAGGAATACATGGAAGATATTGCTGAATGTTCCTTGATTGTAACTGGCGATTCGCTGGGCATGCACATTGCTCTTGCACTCGGCATTCCCAATGTTTCAATTTTTACTTGTACCAGTGCAAGTGAAATCTATGACTATGGTATCATGGCAAAGGTGGTTTCGCCGTTGCTTAATGATGCATTTTATACCAATGATTACAGAATAGATGTCCTCAATTCAATAACAGTGGAAGAGGTGGCAAAAAATGTAAGGGAGTTGATGAGCCGATAGTTTATTGGCATTTGTATACACGCACATAAGGATCTTCCAGAAATGCTTTTTTATCGCGTGTGGCATCCAGATTTTTATCCAAGATCAGGTAATCATATCCTGAAATAGTATCCGCGCTCATGGGTTCGGCGCCAAATTCATGGTGGTATTTTCCACGCTTTATGCCACGTGCCACTAATTCAAAGTTCATGTTGGTATCAAAAATTCGCGAATTGATGTAATAGCTGGTATTGGGCTGCACTATTACTTTATTGATTTCATGAAATGTGGTATTGTACCTTTCAAATGCGGCGATATTGATGCCGAAGTTGTAAATAAAAATCGCTTGAAGAATCAATGACATGGTCAAAACAAGCGGTAGAGATATTTTTTCTATCCAATGCATCCAAGGGACAATGGCTATGGCGCTGAACACAAATCCATAATAAACAAAACTGCGACTGAATGGAATGACACTTTGAAAGAGCATGAGACATGCAGGCGCCACGAGTAATAATAAAAAGAGCCAAAAAAGTTTCTTTGAGCCGTTCCAAACAAGTTTGCCAAGGCCAATAATCATCAATAAAAAT
>JBBQJT010000108.1:0-3422 GCA_038326165.1 Chitinophagales bacterium
CCCCAGTTCAACTGGGGGAACTGGCAATTATTTCCACCAATGTAAGAGGCTATGAATAGGGGCGGTTGCGTGGTTGTCCACTGTCAACCAACACCAACACCAACACCAACACCAACACCAACACCAATGCCGGTGCCAATGCGAGTGCGGGTTACGAGATTTCAATTATGTACTTCACCCGCTATTATTTATAGCTTTTATTGGCATTAGGCATTCTTTTATACCTTAATTTTTTTTGTCTTTTTCGAAATTATACGTTTATCCAATAGTTTTCTCTCGAGTTTCCTGTTTTGGATAAAATCACTTATTTCCTTTCTTTCTTTGTCTGTCAGAGGTGGGCTCTGTATGACAAAGTCTACACCTTCTGGTTCTTTGATTAAGCCCATTGTTTCTATTTTTTAAAGTATTTTTCTACTAATATTCTTGCAGCATCAGTTTCAATTATCATTCTTTGATTTTTGAAATGATACGCACCTAATGCTTTTTCGTAATGTTCAATTAGTTTGGATTTTGCAATAAAAGCAACATAACCGTCATATCCTTTTTGAAAGGAAACCTTACAAGCGTATGCAACCAAATTTCCTGCAACCCCTTCGTAAATCTTCTGTTTTCCAATATTGAACGGTGCGCTTTCCAGTAAGTTCATGTAAACATGTTCGCTCTCAATTGAGATACTTAAAAGGCCTTATACTATAGTTTGTATTATTTGTGATGGTCAGTTTGTAAACTTCTTTAGTTATGTCATCAAATTCTGCTTTGCAGTTAAAATTCCAGCCTTTGGCTTTAGTAACTAATTTCAAGTCTGGTTTGCTTAAACGGATAACTTCAGTCATGAAACTATCGCCCGAAATTGTGTTCAGTATCGAATCAGTCAGCCTGTCAATTATGAAATCCTGTTCTAAAATTAAAGAGTTCTTCATTCTTCAAAATTACAAAAAATCCATCAGGATTTCAGGTTTTATTTGCTGAGTTATCTTGTTTTGCAGGGGTTTTCTATGCTGCCCAACCACGGAGTAGTTGAATTTAAATACATTTGAAATCAGATCGAGTATTTTTCACGGAGGCTATGTCATTTTTCGTTACTAAATTGATGTACTCTTCCATTGAGCTGATTATTGATTGACCCTTAATTTGCATTAATTATAGATTATTAGAATTTTAGACATAAAGCGAAGCGGAAAGCGGTGATGATAAATTTGTCAAAGCTCTTTCTGTTAGTTCTATGAATATCACTTTTGGTATTAGATTTTAAAGTAGATAAAAAACTACATTTGCATAACATTTTGTATAAGTAATGGCAGGTAAAGTGCTTTATTTCAAGGTTAATAGCCCGCTCAAGCTGTCTGGCGGCTTGACAGGAATGTACCACGCAATCTGCCACTACTCATACAATTTACCGTTATGCGGCATTTTTTTACTCACAAAACGCAGATTTTGAATGAAATCAACCGACTTTAGGGACTTTTTAAAATTTAGATGAAAATTGCAGACTGAGAAGATTTGAATATTTCGTTTTATTTAGGCTGAACGGCTTGCAAATGACTGACTTCTGGACTGAACACAGAATAATTCGACTGCTTGAAAACTGTCCATTTTTTTATTGCAACGGGTTGAATTTCGCAAGAATGAAATCTTCATTTACAGAATGAATATTTCGTTGAAGTTTTTAACTTAGCATTTACGTTTCAGAAGTTTTCGCAAATCGACTGAAATAATTATTCAACTTGAAAACTGACTGAATGGTTTTTAGAAAAATTGACTTTAACGAAATGAAAACGCCGCTTAACAAGCAAGTTTGCAGAAAATTTTGTAGTAACTTGAAAAATCCTAGTATGCAAACCTGCTCATAGCAGCAAACCGTTACAAGCAATACTAAAAAAATAAAAAACAGTTGCACATGGAATTAAAAGAATTACAAGACAGAATCGACGAAATAAATAAACTCATTGGCGAGACAATCATTTCGGTCGACCTCAATATTTTACCAATATATGATGGTATTATTAAAATTGAAAAATATTTAAGTGCTAAGTATAAAATACTTTCGATACTAAAGGAACCTTATGACGACTTTGAAAATGGAAAACCATGTGGTGGTGGTTGGGATTTAGGAGAGGCTATTAGAACTAAAAAGACTTTTCACGATTTTGCTGTTGGCAAAACAACATTTGAACCAATGCTTTATGCAACATGGGGTATTCTAAATGACTTTTGCTTGTGGAAAGATATGCCAAATGTTTACAGTAACCCAATAATGATTGAGGCATTTAAAAGTATTGCTTATATAAATGTAAAGAAACTTCCAGGCGACACAACAATTCCAAAAAATGTAATTGAAAATGCATATCAACAATATAAGGAAATTTTATTGAAACAAATTGAGTATTACGCCCCCGACATAATTATTGGCGGTTCAACTCTCTATAATTTTTATCAGGACTTAGGTATTTCAAGAGAGCAGTTACAAAATAATGGTAGCGTTAACTACATCATCAAGGAAAATAAGTTATTTATTGAAGCATATCACCCTGCACAACGTTCAGGGAAAACAGGTGTTTCGCAAGAGAAATATTGTAATGACATAATTAACTCAGTGAAAATTTGGGCAAATAACAAAACAGAAAATGAAAATTATTACTTCCTTTTTTAGCATTATATTTCTAAGTTTTTTCGCAAACGCATCAGAAATATATAGGGCGACTACACAACTCAACATTCGTAGTGGTGCGGGGACAGCTTATGAAGTTGTTGGCTCAATTTCGAAAAATGACAAAATCCTAATTGATACTATTATTTTTGATTGGGGACGTGTCATTATTGACGGAGAGCTCAAAGGATTCGCCTCAATGAAATTTCTTACAACCGACTTTAAACAAACAAATAATATAAAAGAAAAAAAGGAGGACAAGGGTGGATTTTCAACCACTTTGGTATTACTAATCATTGGAGCTTTAATTCTGTATATAGTATATAAAAGATACAAGAAAAGATGCAAAAGCTGCGGTAAATGGTATGCAATGAAAATAACAGATAAAGAAGTAATTGAGAAAACCAACGCTTCTATTAAAAAAACAACAAGAGAAAAAAATTCAAAAGGAGAAACTATAAGGACAAATGAAGTTTATATTCCTGCAACAAAAACAAAATATTTGGTTACTGAAAATTGTAAATACTGTGGACACAAAGAAAGATATTACACTTATGAGACAAAAGAAAATTGACAGCACATGCAGGTAACATGAGGTATAGCTCATACCCTGCGGGATACGAGCCATACCGCCACCGTTAGCGGTCAGGCAAAAAAAAAGACGACATACCTAATATTGAATGAAATTAATTATGAAAGTAAAAGACATATTTTCGGACACAAGTACCAAAATTTTTAAGGTAACAAACAACGAAGATGATAACGAACTTTTGTG
>JBBQJT010000109.1:0-3020 GCA_038326165.1 Chitinophagales bacterium
GTTATACTGAAGTGACTGTATTAAAGTATAGCCTTCAAAGGTTGAAGATTAATCAAATAGATGATATTGTAGATGAAGAGGTAAAAAAAATAATCAAGGAAAGATTATCTGAGCACAGTAACAATTTGAAAGAAGCATTTAAAACAACATTGTGGTTTAACAAGGAACAGCAAATCCCGATTCTTACTGTTAGATTGTTTGCCCGCCCTGATGCAAATTCTATTAAAGTTGTAAAAAAAGACCATACAGGAAAAGAAATTGGTTTTTTTGTTTTAGGCAACAATAATCATATTTCTATTTATAAAGATACGGTAGGTAAACAAATACAGCACAGTTGTTCATTTTGGCATGCAGTAGAACGTAAAATGTTTGAAGTGCCGTTTATTATTCAAAACACTAATGAACTTTGGAATAATTTGACAGACACAACTTTGCCCCAATCTTTTTTGGATAAATTACCTGCGGATAATTTAGAACTACATTTTAGTTTGCAACAAAACGAAATGTTTGTACTAGGTTTATCATCGGAAGAATTTGAAAATGCCATTGCTTTTAATAATAGCCCACTATTAAGTAAGCATTTATATTTGGTTTGGAGTTTATCTGATAATAATTATTGGTTTAGACACCATTTGGAAACGAAGAATTCAGATTTAAAGAAAATTGAAGGAGTAAAGGAGAGCAAACGGCTTTATAATATTAGAAGTATTGGGGCATTATGTGCTTTAAATCCTATTAAAGTCAGAATAAGTAATTTGGGAGAGATTACAAGTATTTTAAAGCCTGAAGTTAATAAATTAAACGGTAGGACAACAATACCATCTAAACCCACTTCAAATTATGGTATTAATTCCAAAATTGAATTTTACAAAGACTTTGATGATATGGAAAATAGTAAGGTCGAATATGCCGAGCGTACAGATGTGGTAACCCGATTGAGGAATGCCATCGAACTGATCAAGCGGGTTTTTGGAGATGAGATAATGACGCAATTAAATGAAAAAGTTATCTATTTCAAAAATTCACCCACATGAATATCTTTCTCCCAGAGCACAACGAAATACTGAGAGCATTCAATCAGCATTCCGTAGATTATCTACTAATAGGTGGTTATGCAGTCATTATTCATGGATATGGTAGGACGACAGGTGATATGGATATCTGGCTCAAGCCTAGCAACGTGAATAAGAAAAAAGTCATCGATTCATTTGCGGCAATTGGGTTTTCGGGAGAGAATTTGACAGCACTGAACCATTTTGATTTTACCGAAATAGTGATGTTCTTTCTTGGAATTGAACCCCATAAAATGGAGTTTATGACCAGAGTGTCATTGGTGGAATTTGATGGGGCATTCAAACGTAGATTAATCTGTCAAATTGAGGAAGATTTTGAAGTTCCAGTAATCAATTATCAGGATTTGATATTGACAAAAATGAATACGGGAAGAATCAAAGATCAAGCAGATATTGAAGAGTTGCAAAGAATAGCAAAGCTGAAGCAATGATTAAACGCACCCTTTATTTTGGCAATCCTGCTTATTTAAGTATCAATTTGGATCAACTGATAGTACAAAAACCAGATGAAGGAGGCAAATCAAGTATTCCAGTGGAGGATATTGCTGTGGTCGTTTTGGATCACGCAAGAATAACAATAACTCATGGTGTACTGAAATCTTTATTGGACAACAAAGTTGCTTTGATCAGTTGCGATGAAAGTCACATGCCTTCAGGTTTGATGCTGCCATTAGAAGGCAATCATACCCAATCTGAAAAATATACCCACCAGATAAATGCATCACTCCCACTTAAGAAAAATCTATGGCAGCAAACCGTGAAAGCCAAGATCCACAATCAAATGCTGGTGCTCAAGATATTGGGTAAGGCTTATAAAAGATTGGAAGTTTTGGAACATCGTGTTACAAGTGGTGATACAGGCAATGTGGAGGCTCAAGCGGCAGCATATTATTGGCCAACTCTGATAGAAGGATTTTACCGCGAACGATATGGAGAACCGCCCAATGGATTATTGAATTATGGTTATGCAATCCTTCGCGCAATGGTTGCAAGAGCGCTTTTGAGTTCTGGGTTGATGCCAACCTTGGGGATATTTCATAAGAACAAATACAATGCTTATTGCCTAGCAGATGATATCATGGAACCCTACCGGCCATTTGTGGATAGGATAGTGGTAGAGTTGTATTGTGGTATGAATATTGATACATTTTTGGATAGAGAATCAAAGATAAAATTATTGGGGATTGCAACGGTAGATGCCATGTTCGGCAAGATGAAAAGTCCACTGATGGTAGGTATGTCCAGGACAAGCTCCTCTTTATTTGAATGCTTTGAAGGAACAAAGAAAAATATTGTCTATCCAATAATGACATGAAATCATCACCTGCTTACCGGTTCAATCAATATCAAATTATGTGGCTATTTGTATTTTTTGATTTACCTACCGAAACAAAAGCAGAACGAAAGGCCGCAGGTTTGTTTCGCAAAGATTTGATCAAAGATGGCTTTGTGATGTTTCAGTTTTCAATTTACTTAAGGCATTGTGCAAGCAGAGAGAATGCAGAAGTACATGAAAAAAGGATCAAAAAATCTTTGCCAAAGTATGGGAAAGTTGGTATTTTGAGCATCACGGACAAACAATTCGGAATGATGCAGATTTTTTACGGGCAAAAAGAAATTCAAGTCCCGCCACCAGTACAGCAACTGGAATTGTTCTGATTTTTGATTTTAATAGGCCTTATAAGTGCTTGATTTAAAACATCTTAGAGTGGCTCTGTTGTTGAAAGCCACACTAAGATAACAATTTAAAAGCAATTCACAACAAATACAGCATCCTTCAAAGTCCATTTGTAGTTGTTGAAAGCCACACTAAGATAACAATTTAAAAGCAATTCACAACGCCGGCGGTAACATTATGTTCCTCCGATGGGTTGTTGAAAGCCACACTAAGATAACAATTTAAAAGCAATTCACAACAATAACGCTTAACATACTCTTTACCATTTA
>JBBQJT010000110.1:0-2939 GCA_038326165.1 Chitinophagales bacterium
ACAAGGCAAAATACCGCAAGTAAGGTTTCCAGAGTTTAAAGATGACTGGGAACATAAAAAGTTGAGTGCCCTTTTAAGCGAAGCAAAAAAGCGGAATGAAGATTTAAAATACGATAAAGACGAAGTTTTATCTGTTTCGGGCGAACTGGGCATTGTAAACCAAATTGAGCATTTAGGCAGAAGCTACGCTGGTGTTTCTGTACATCAATATCACGTTGTAGAAGTTGGCGACATTGTTTACACCAAAAGCCCACTCAAAGCAAATCCCTTTGGAATTATTAAACTCAATAAAGGCAAAGCAGGAATAGTTTCAACACTTTATGCCGTTTACAAAGTAAATCAGAAAACCGCTTATGGTTCTTTTCTTGATTGTTACTTTTCGTTAGATGCCAATACCAACCGCTATTTACGACCTTTAGTTAAAAAAGGTGCAAAAAACGATATGAAGATTAACAACGCTTATGTGTTACACGACCGAGTTTTTGTGCCAACCATTCCCGAACAAACCCGCATTGCTTCTTTCTTCACGGTTTTAGACAAGAAAATTGCCGAATTGAGGCAAAAGAAAATTCTTTTGGAGCAATACAAAAAAGGGGTTATGCAAAAACTCTTTTCGCAAGAATTACGGTTTAAAGATGAAAATGGAAAGGAGTTTCCGAAATGGGATATGAAAAAGTTAGGGAAAATTTTTAGAATCAAATCAGAAAAGTACAATCCCGCAAAAGAATCTTATTCGGTAAAATGTATTGAATTGGAGCATTTAGCGGCAGGCACAGGTAAGCTGTTAGGATATGTTGAAGGTTCAGCCTTAAATAGTATCAAGAACAAATTTGAAAAGGGAGATGTGCTCTTTGGAAAATTAAGACCTTATCTAAGAAAATTTCTCCATCCAAATTTTGATGGAGTTTGCTCCTCAGAAATCTGGGTTTTGAAGGGATTATTAGTTTCAAATCATTTCTTGTATTGGCTTATTCAAACAGATGCTTTTATTGAGACAGCCAACAAATCATCTGGTTCTAAAATGCCTAGAGCTGATTGGAGTTTAATATCATCGCAAAGCTTTCAATATCCTGTAGAAAAGGAACAAACTAACATTGCCAATTTCCTTTCCGCCATTGACGAAAAAATAAACCGCACCGAAACCCAAATCCAGCAAACCCAAGAATATAAAAAAGGATTGTTGCAACAAATGTTTGTGTGAGAAATGGATAAATTCAAAAATAAATATCGCATCCCTTCTGCCCGATTGCTAAATTGGGATTATGGGGCGAATGGTGCCTATTTTATAACCATCTGTAACAAAAACCGTGAACATTATTTTGGTGAAATAATAAACAGTGAAATGCAATTATCCGAAATTGGAAAATTGGCCGAAAAATATTGGATGAAAATTCCTGAACATTTTCCATTTGTCGAATTGGGTAATTTTGTAATAATGCCAAACCATACCCATGGTATTTTAATCATTGATAAAATTGATGACGATACGAACGTAGAGACGTTGCAATGCAACGTCTCTACCACCAACGCCACCAACGCCACCAACGCCACCAACGCCACCAACGCCACCAACGCCACCAACAAAAACGAAAAAATGGCGAAAATTTCACCAAAATCGGGTACCATTTCATCAATCATTCGTTCATACAAATCGGTGGTATCAAAAAATGCACGATTAATCCATGCCGATTTCGCCTGGCAATCACGTTTTCACGATCATATTATACGGGACGGACAATCATTTGAAAATATTCAAAATTATATTACCAACAACCCAATTAATTGGAATTCCGATAAATTCAACAGCAATAATGAGTAAGCAACCCGAACAAATACTAGAAGAACAACTGGTTGAGCAACTGCAAAAGCTCAATTATAGCTTGGTGTATATCAAAGACGAAAAGGAGTTGATTGCCAATTTGAAAAGCCAGTTAGAAAAGCACAACAATATAAAGTTTTCCTATGCAGAATTTGAAAAAGTACTGAATATCCTTAGCAAAGGTTCGGTATTTGAAAAAGCCAAAACGCTACGAGAAAAACAGCACATTGTAAGGGATAACGGCGATAATCTGTATTTCGAGTTTATTCAAACCGAGCATTGGTGTCAAAACCAGTTTCAGGTTACGCATCAGGTTACAATGGAAGGCAAATATAAAAACCGCTACGATGTTACTTTACTTATAAACGGTTTGCCTTTGGTACAAATAGAATTGAAACGCAGAGGGCTTGAATTAAAAGAAGCATTCAACCAAATAAACCGTTATCAACGCCATTCATTTGGTGCAAATTCAGCCTTGTACCAATACATTCAAATTTTCGTAATCAGCAATGGCGTAAATACAAAGTATTACGCAAACAACAGGCATCAATCATTCAAACAAACTTTTTACTGGACAGATAAAGAGAACAAACGCCTTACAAATATTCTTAACGGTTTTACGAGTGAGTTTTTAGAACCTTGTCACATATCGAAAATGATATGTAAATACATTGTGCTGAACGAAACCAATAAAATATTGATGGTACTTCGTCCTTATCAGTTTTTTGCCGTTGAAGCACTTGTTTACAAGGTAATGCACAGCCGTAGCAATGGCTATGTTTGGCACACAACAGGTTCAGGCAAAACGCTGACATCTTTTAAAGCCAGTCAAATACTTACAGCTTTACCAAAAGTTACGAAAGTTGTTTTCGTTGTAGACCGCAAAGACTTGGATTATCAAACCACCAAAGAATTTAATAGTTTCAGTAAAGGCAGTATTGACGGAACAGACAACACAAAAGCATTGGTGAAACAATTTACCGACGATACCAAATTGATTGTTACCACCATTCAAAAACTCAATACAGCCATAAGCAAACAGCATTATGTGGCAAAAATGGAAAAACTCAAAGATGAACGGATTGTTTTCATCTTCGATGAATGCCACCGCTCACAGTTT
>JBBQJT010000111.1:0-2895 GCA_038326165.1 Chitinophagales bacterium
GTTATCGGTTTGCAATCTGAAACCGCAGAGATCTATTACCGAAACATTGAAATCAAGGAATTCGATGAGGTAGTACCAATGGAGAAATTTCTAAAAAAGTAAGCGAATTTAAATTATGGAAGATAAATTTGAAATTCGAGAAAATGAACCCATTGCAAAATCAAAATCAGTAAGTGCTGAAAATTCAATGGATCGGCGGAAGTTTATCGGCGGAATCACTACTACAGCAATTGGGTTAACAATACTTCCTTCCTTTGTTTTGGGTGGTAGTAAGTACATTGCTCCAAGTGACAAAATCAATGTGGCTTACATTGGTCTGGGAACCCAGGGTTTGCGTGAGCTCCCCGATTTATTGAAGCTTCCGGATGTTCATATAACTGCCGTATGCGATCCCCAAAAAAATGCTATCGGGTATTTTGATTGGAGTCCAAATGGATTACTTGATCTGATGCGTAAAACAGGTGGTAATCCAAATTGGGTAACGGGAGGTGACAGTACCATTCCCGGTGGACGAGACAATGGAAAAGCAATTGTTGATAGTTATTATGCCTATTCAAAACAAATAAACAATTACAAAGGATGCAAGGCTTATGCTGATTTTCGTGTACTCTTTGAAAAAGAGAAAGGAATTGATGCAATTAAAGTCATGACTCCCGATCATCTCCATGGTGTAATTACCATGTCGGCACTGAAAAGAGGTATTCCTATTACCATGCACAAACCACTTTCCAATCGCCTGATTGAGGGTCGAAAAGTAATTGATATGGCTTTGAGAACAGATGTTGTAACTCATCTGATTCCCTGGGATTCGAATGGATCAATGGACCAGATTATGCTATGGATCAACAGTGGCGCGATTGGTCAACTGAATGAAGTTCACAATTGGTCGCGCAGACCGGTATGGCCGCATTATGCAAAAATTCCTACCGATCAGCCAAAACTTCCTGAAGGATTTGATTGGGACTTATGGCTGGGACCTGAAGCTGAACGTGATTACCATCCCCATTATACCAACATGGTTTTTCGCGGTTGGTATGACTTCGGTGGTGGTTCTATGGCAGATATGGGACATTATAGTCTTTGGACCGTTTTTGAGGCGCTACAGCTTGAAAAACCAACTATCATCGAACCAAATCTGAGTCATGTTTGCGATATAAAAAATAATGTTACTGCTTATACTATTGAAAACGATTTCTCATTTCCTTATGCCTCTTCTGTACGATTTAAATATCCTGCAAAGGGGAACAGAAATGCGGTAGATCTGATTTGGTACGATGGAGGTATGAAGCCCCCCGTGCCTGAAGAATTCTACAAGAACGATAAAGAATTTCCAGATGAAGGGATGATGTTTGTCGGCGACAAAGGAATCATTATGACATCCGGATTTAAGGTAAGCGATCCATTTATCCTTTCGGGAGATATTAAACTAACAGAAGCTGTTTCTGCTGCATCAGGAGCTGGAAAGCAAGGTGGGGTTGAACGCTTTATTGAAGGTGTTAAGAACAATAAACAAATTGCTGGCAGTTTCCGCCAGGCATGGCCAATTACCGAAGCCATTAATCTTTATGCAGTATCGCTTCGTGCCCGCAAAACGTTGAAATACGATGCGGATAATATGAAGATTACAAATGATATAAATGCAAATAATTACTTAAACCGGGACTATCGAAACGGTTGGAAGCTTGAAGATATTTAATAAAAAACTAAAAATTAAAAATTAAACTCATGGAATCGTCTAGACGTAAATTTTTAAAAACAAGTAGCATCGCCCTTGGGGCAATGGCACTGTTAAGCAAAAATAGTTTTGCCTTTGGCAATGAAGCAAATACTGTAAAATCATTTGGATTTCAGACATGGACCATCAAAGAAGAACTAAACAAAGATCTTGCTGGTACATGTAAAAAAATGGCTGCCTTTGGGTACAAGGAAATGGAGATGTGCTCTCCTTTGGGTTATATCAAATCCGGGTTTGCACCCCTGAATAAACTAAGTGGTACCGAACTGCGCAAGATTATTGAAGATAACGGTCTTAAATGTACAAGTTCACATTTTAACCTGGACGAGTTGCAAGACAACCTTGAAGACCGAATTGAATGGGCACAGCAAATGGGTATGAAACAGATGATGCTTTCCAGCTTTTGGCTGACAAAAGAGAATCAAACAATTGAAAATTATCGCAAATCGGCTGAGGGACTGAACATTATTGCAAAAAAAGTGAAAGCAGCAGGCTTGCAAATGGGTTTTCACAATCACCACATGGAATTTGAAAAAAGAGGCGATGAAATCATTTATGATACCTTATTGGATGCCTTTGATCCCGAATTAGTGAAAATGCAATTCCAAGTAGCAGTAGCAAATATTGGCTACAAAGCTGCTGATTATTTCAGGAAGCATCCTGATCGGTTCATTTCAGCACATTTATCCGATTGGAATACAGCAAAAGATACACAGGTTCCCATTGGACAAGGAATAGTTGATTGGCCTGACTTTTTTGAAGCGACTAAAATTGGTGGAGTGAAAAATTTCTATGTCGAAATGGCTCCTGTAACTTTTGAACCAAGTGCAAAATATTTACTAAGCCTATAGTGTGTGATTGAAAGGCAACCAACTACCATAAACTTATCTAAATGCATCAATATATTTTTCATAAAGCATTATCATCTATTTGCTTATTATTTGCCATTTATTCGACGGCGATTGCAGGCAAACAGAATCCGTATGTTTCCATCATAACTGATCAATCAATTGGAAGTTCGGTTCAACATGGTATGAATAAATTGACCAAGAATCTGGAAAAGCAAAACATTTCCTATGAGTTAATTCGTTCGTTGAAACAAGCAAAAGGGACAGCTATTTTAATTGTTGGATTAGCTTCAGGCAATGGTACTGCTGCAA
>JBBQJT010000112.1:0-2677 GCA_038326165.1 Chitinophagales bacterium
CGAAAAATGGCTGCAAGACCTGTCTGCGTAGGCATTTGCTCTTTGGGTACAATTACAACAGAGCCACCCATTTTAGTTACTAATTCACCTACAATATCCAGTTGATCGTCTAAAACAGGAAGTGTCAAATCGGTCATTTCAAATCTACCTGTCATTTTATCTCTTAGCCTGCTGGCAATAACACGATGTGCCTCAATAAGGATTATATCCACTTTACCAGCTTCTGCTGCTTCGATCACCACATCCATATTATCACTGCCCAAACCATTAGACTTTGCCTGATTAAACTTCCCTACTAGCGTCTCTAGCTTTTCAGCATAAACGGGTTGCATTGCTTCCCAAGATAAGTGAGCTAGTTTTTCTATTGAAACAGATTGAGGATTGATTTCAATTCCTTTGGGTAATACAAATGGATTTTTATTTACCTGATAAAAAAGACTACGGTGCTCAGGCAATGCTGCCAATAGTATCGGCAAGGCACCTTGTTTAGAATATTGATCGTTCACCGAAGCGGCTACCACTCGAAAAAATCGCTCAGTATCGCTATCCACTTCATCCATTTTGCCACCATGCCCATGATGCATGGTATTGCTATGGCCACCCACTCCGCCGTAGGAAGCTACAGTAGAATGTTTGTCGGTCAATTCTTCACCCAATGTTTCTTCAATTGTTTTTGGAAAATCATCAGGCAGTTTGATTTCAACTAGGGAATGTCTATTGCCTTCAAAAAGTTGAAAAGCATCCATGGATAAGGCCAATACCTGATAGCGATCTGCCGATTGCAAAAAATGCCGAAGCGGTTTTGTGTGGAAGCTATCCGAAACAATCACTAGTTCTTCAACGGGCATTTGCAAATGAATCACTTCGAATCGTCCTAGAGAACCTAGAACACCTAAGCCATCACTCGTATATTTCCAGAATTCATTATTACTAGTTAGCTTTTCGAAAGGCTCCAATAATTTATGAATTTCGGCTGTTGGATATTTTTCTATTAAAGATTCCTTCACTTGTTTGACGAGATTTTTGTATCGAATTATATCCTGTGCATTTTCAGGATGACTGCGATGCGTGGACATATAGAGAGAGATACAGGGCGCTTCCGTCACTGATAATAATTCTTGAATTAATTCTTGGGTAATAAATTTTGTTGTCATATCAATTGGTATTTATTTTTGTGATGTATTTGTTAAAATGGGTGATTCTGTCATTCGTTTATTAGCTTCTATGCACCACAGTAATTCGTGCATGAAGATGCTTGTAAGCTTATTCATTACATCCTGGTCTGCTGCAACACCTTCCTTATCAAATGATTCCGCAACGTTTGCTATTGGCAACGTAGCCGGCACAGTCCATGCATGCATTTTCCAAAGAACAAATTGTAAAGTGATCAATGCCTGTGAGCCACCGAATAGGCCAGATGAAACGGTGGATATAGCAATTGGTTTATGGTGCCACTCATCATACAACAAGTCAATCACATTTTTTAAGCTTGCCGGAATACTGCCATTATATTCAGGCGTAACTATGATTACGCCATCTGATGATTTGATCTTCTCGGCAAACTGAATCATCATTTTCGTTGGGTCTTTCTGTAACTTCAATCGCTCGTCAAAGACAGGAAATTTGTAATCTCTCAAATCAATGATTTCAGATTCAGCTAGTTTATTTTCTTTTATATAATGCTGAAGATAGAGTGCCACCCGATGGCTATTGCGGCCATTTCGCACGCTTGAAGATACTATTGAAATATGTGTCATGGTTTTATAATTGTTGTATTTAGTGCCTACAAAAAAACGCTGTGTTTGATGAGAACACGACAAGGACAAGGAAGTTGAAAACTCGAAAAGTGGGAGTTTATTATGGTAAATGACCGCTATGAGAGATGAAGATGACAAATTAGTTGGCGTTTTCTTGCAAAAACAATTTATATTTCATCAATCTAACTTACGAATATTTTAATGATTCAATTCTTATTGAACATTTATCCCGCCATCAACTACCTGAGTGGTACCTGTAATAAACTCGCTGTCATCGCTGGCTAGAAATAGAACTAGTTTTGCAATATCAATAGGCTCAGCATATCGTCCGAGAGGTATGGTCAACTCCAGTTGTTCTTTTACCTCCGCTCCATGTCCTGGCGAAAATCCTTCTTCCAGCGAACGCATCATCCTATTATCTACAGGAGAAGGGTGAACACTATTTACTCGAATTTTTCTTGGCGCAGCTTCAACTGCTGTTGCTCGCATAATACCCACACTGGCATGTTTGCTGGTGATATAGGCACTTACATTGGGACTTCCTAGTAATCCTGCTACGGAGGATGTGATGATAATACTCCCTCCGTCATTCATCTGTGGCAACACATATTTATTACCCAACCAAACGCCTCTTACATTAACCGCAATCACCTTGTCAAACATTTCTTCCGGGTAATCAATGATTGGTTTTACCACACCTTCAATTCCAGCATTGTTAAAAAAGACATCAACCTTTCCAAGCACCTTTACTGTTTCACTGACATAATGCTCAACTTCTACTGCTTTTGAGACATCAGCAACACAAAATTTCACATTTGCACTTTCCAGTTCCATTACAGCTTCCTTTAGGTCTTTTTCAGAAAGGTCAACCAACATTACTTTTGCACCTTCGTCTAAAAATAATTTAGCGGTGATTTTTC
>JBBQJT010000113.1:0-1514 GCA_038326165.1 Chitinophagales bacterium
TCCGCAAAAACGGAATGCATTGGTCGCTTATATATTGGCTACCAATCCAGGAATGAAGGATGAAAATGACTTGTATGAATATTTCCTTGTGGATGTGGAGATGGAGGCTTGTATGCCTTCATCCAGAATTGTTCTGGCACAAAACAGCATTCAACTTTTTGTACAACGGTGTTTAATGGGTCTGGAACCAGATGCCATTGCAGATGTAGATAAAGATCCTAACTGGAATCAATGGAAATGGATGAAAAACTACAGGGTTTGGGAAGCCAATCGCAAAGTATTCCTGTATCCTGAAAACTGGTACGATGTAACATTGACGGATGATAAAACCTATTTGTTAACAGAATTTATCAATGAAATTCAACAAAATGAATTAACCAACGACACCGCAGAAGAAGCACTAAAAAAATATCTGGAAAAACTAGACAATATTGCCTTCTTAGAAGTAATGGCAACCTGTTATGATGTGCCAACAAGGGATATGCATGTCTTTGCACGCACCAAAGGAGGCGACCCTTCTATTTATTACTACAGAAGATTCGAAAATGAAAGCTACTGGAGTCCATGGGAAAAAGTTGAGTTGGATATTACTGGTGATCATTTATTGGCATTCAAACGGAATGATCGATTATACCTTGCCTGGCCAATGTTTAGCGAAGAAGCAGATCCATATCAAGAATCAACCATTCCAGCAGCAACTGCCGGCAGCAAAGTTCCCAATGATAAACCTAAGAAACGATTAAAAATCCAATTGGCAATTAGTGAATACACCAATAAAAAATGGCAGCCCAAAAGAGTATCCAAAGATGCAATATTTACACCATCTGGATATTCTACTAATGAAGTTGATTTTAGAAGAGACATTTATTATTTAAGGTATTTTTCATTGCCAAAAATTAAAAACTTCCCGATAAGCGAGGTTATTTGTATTTTAAAAGAAGAAAATAATAAAGAAGTTGCTGATGGTGGTCAAAAATTGTGTGGAATATTTAATATAGCAGGTTGCAAAGGCTATCCCGAATTATTGTTCACTGGAAATGATAGAACAATTCTTCCTGATTTTTTACCTGACTTTAAAGATACTTCTTTAATTAATCAAAGATATTTAGAACAAAACAAGATAGATTACGATGAACTGGCTGTAAGAAATGGCATAAGTATTTTTGATTTTTCAACAGATTTTAAATTAATACTTGACGATACACCCGGAAAATTTAGCATTTCATTTCCTCACCAATTTACGGGCATTGATTTATTATCGTTAATATTTCAATTGTTAATTAGTCTTATCAATAATTCCAAATTGAAATTGGCAAGTAGACAAGAAAGAAATAAGTTTAAAATTCCTTTTGGTACTCTACTCCCTTACTTTAAAGAAGACAGTAATCATGCTTATGTAATCATTCCTGGGTACTACAATAAAGTAATGGACAGAGGGGAATTTGTTGAGACTTACACTCTAAATGACGCTGAGAAAAGGACTGCATCCAATGTTTTTCAATTGTTTGACGACA